>JBIIVD010000067.1:0-8099 GCA_044339635.1 Steroidobacteraceae bacterium
GTCGAGCGCAAGGCCGCGCTGCTCGCGCTGGAGGGGTCATGGCCCAAGACGGGACCCTGATCGCGCTCAAGCTGCTGCTCGTACCGGCGCTGCTCGCGCTGGTCACGCTCGCCGGACGCCGCTGGGGCCAGCGCGTGGCCGGCTGGCTCGGCAGCTTCCCGATCGTCGCCGGCCCCATCTTGCTGATCCTCACGCTCGAGAACGGCGTCGCGTTCGGCGTCGCCGCTGCGGAGCGCGCGATGGCGGGCGTCGCCGCGACCACGGGCTTCTTCGTGCTCTATGCGCGCCTCGCGCCACGCCTGTCGTGGCCCGTGACCGCCGCCGTCGCCACCGCCGCATGGCTCGCCCTCGCCGCATCGCTCAGCCTGCTGCCCGCGACGCTGGCGGCCGCCACTGCGGTCGCGCTCGTCGCACTCGTGCTCGCGCCACGCGCGATGGGTGCCGCACACGCCGCCGCGACACCCCACGTGGCGCCCCCCGCAGCAGGCCCAGCGATGCCGCCCTCGCGCGGCGAATTGCCCGCGCGGATGCTCGCGGGCGCGGCGTTGGTGTTCGTGACGAGCGGGCTTGGCGCGCGTTTCGGCCCGGAGGCGAGCGGCTACGCCGCGCTCTTCCCGGTGGTCGGCGGGACCGCTGCGGTGTTCAACCATGCGCGCCAAGGCTCGGAGACGGCCGTGAACTTCCTGCGCGGGACCAACCGCGGGATGTGGTCGGTCGCGGTGTTCTGCGGCGTGTTGTCGCTCGCCTTGACGCGCTGGCCGGTCGCGATGGCGTTCGGCGCCGCGCTTGCCGCCACGGTCGCGACGCACGCAGCGACCTTGCCGCGCACGCGCGCGCGCGCCGCCGACTAAAGCCCGATCGCGAGCAACGTGGCCTGCCGGATGGCGCGCTTGGCGTCGAGCTCCGTGGCGACGTCCGCGCCGCCGATGGTGTGCACGCGCAGCCCGGCCGCCTGCAGGGGCGCAAGCAGGTCGCGGCGCGGTTCCTGCCCGGTGCAGAGCACCACGGAATCGACCGCCAGCGTCTGCGGCTGGTCCGCGACCGTGATGTGCAGCCCGGCATCGTCGATGCGGTCGTAGCGTACGCCGCCGATCATCTGCACGCGCTTCATCTTGAGCGCCGTGCGGTGGATCCAGCCAGTGGTCTTGCCGAGCCCCGCGCCGGGCTTCCCGTCCTTGCGCTGCAACAGCATGATCTCGCGCGCGGGGGGCGCGGGCTGCGCGCGCACGCCAGCCACGCCGCCGCGGGCATCCGACGGATCGCCGACGCCCCACTCACGACGCCAGGCATCGCGGTCGAGCGCCGTGGAGGGACCATCGTGCGCGAGGAACTCGGCGACATCGAAGCCGATGCCCCCGGCGCCGATGATCGCGACGCGACGGCCCACGGGCCGCGCGCCCGTGATCGCATCGATGTAGCCCATCACCATCGGGTGGTCCTGTCCCGGGATGCGCGGATCGCGCGGCGTCACGCCGGTCGCGAGCACCACATCCTCGAAACCTCCGGCGACCAAGGCCCCGGCGTCCGCCACGACGCCGAGCCGCAGCGTCACGCCCGTATCGCGCAGGCGCTCGCCGAAATAGCGCAGCGTCTCCTCGAACTCTTCTTTGCCCGGGATGCGCTTGGCGAGGTTGAACTGACCGCCGATCGCATCCGCGGCCTCGAACAGCGTCACGGCGTGGCCACGCTCGGCGAGCGTGGTCGCCGCCGCGAGGCCGGCAGGCCCCGCTCCCACCACCGCGATACGCCGCGACACCGCCGCAGGGCGCGCCACGATCTCGGTCTCGTGGCAGGCGCGCGGATTGACGAGGCAGGACGCCAATTCGTTGGAGAAGGTGTGGTCGAGGCAGGCCTGGTTGCAGGCGATGCAGGTGTTGATGCTCGCCGCGCGCCCGGCGGCGGCCTTGCGCACGAAGTCCGGATCCGCGAGCAGCGGGCGGGCCATGGACACGAAATCGGCATCGCCCGACGCCAGCACCGCCTCGGCGATCTCGGGGGTGTTGATGCGGTTGCTGGCGCAGACCGGGATCGACACCTCGGCCTTGAGCTTGCGCGCGAGCCAGGTGAAGGCGGCACGGGGCACGGAGGTCGCGATGGTGGGGATCCGCGCTTCGTGCCAGCCGATGCCCGAGTTGAGCATCGACGCGCCCGCCGCCTCGATGCCGCGCGCCAGTTGAGCGACCTCGGACCAATCCTGGCCATCGGGCACGAGATCGATGAGCGAGATCCGATAGATGAGGATGAAATCCTTGCCCACGGCCTCGCGCACCCGCGAGACGATCTCGACCGGCAGCTGCATGCGCTGCGCGTAGGAGCCGCCCCAACGGTCGTCGCGCTTGTTGGTGTGCGTCACCAGGAACTGGTTGATGAAGTAGCCCTCGGAGCCCATCACCTCGACACCGTCGTACCCGGCCTCGCGCGCGAGCGTCGCGCAGCGCACGAAGGCGCGGATCTGGCGCTCGACGCCCGCGGCGCTCAAGGCACGCGGCGTGAACGGCGTGATGGGCGAGCGGATGCGCGAGGGCGCGACCGAGAACGGCTGGTAGCCGTAGCGCCCCGAGTGCAGGATCTGCAGCGCGATGCGCCCGCCCTCGCGGTGCACGGCCTCGGTGATGACGCGGTGCTCGCCGGCGGCGCGGCGCGTGGCGAGCCGCGAACCGAAGGGCGAGAGCCAGCCTTCGATGTTCGGCGCGAACCCGCCCGTCACCATCAGGCCCACGCCACCGCGGGCGCGCTCGGCGAAATAGGCCGCGAGCCGCGGGAAATGCGCGGCCTTGTCCTCGAGCCCCGTGTGCATGGAGCCCATCAACACGCGGTTGGGCAGCGTCACGCCGGCGAGGGTGATGGGCGACAGCAGGTGCGGGTAGGACATCGGCGACTCCGTCTGGATGGCTGCCAGGTACGGCCCGGACAGCGCTCGACAGGATACCCCGGCGCCCCATGACCCGCTGACCCGCTCGGGCGCCGGACGGGTTACCGCGTCCGCGACGCAGCCGACGCACGCGCCTGAGGCCGCCTCCCCCTTGACCCCCTGACGGCTTGGGGATGTACTGCCGGGAGACACGCGGACCCACCCCCGCTGAGGAGCCCCCCCCATGTTCTCGCACGTCATGATCGGCACCAACGACCTCGAGCGCGCCAAGCGCTTCTACGATGCGCTGCTCGGCACGCTCGGCATCAAGCCCGCTGCGGTCGATGGCCACCGCATTTTCTACCGCTCGCCGACCGGCGTGCTGTCGGTGTCGCTGCCGATCGACGGTCAGCCCGCGACCGCGGCCAATGGCGCCACGCTCGGCTTCGCAGCGAGCTCGCCCGAGCAGGTGCAGGCCTGGCATGCGGCGGGCCTCGCCGCCGGCGGCACTGCCATCGAGGACCCACCCGGCGTGCGCGAAGGCAAGGGCATGAAGCTCTACCTCGCCTACCTCCGCGACCCTGACGGCAACAAGCTCTGTGCGCTCCACCGGATGTAAGCGCCATCGCGGCGGCGTCGTCGCCACGCTGCTGGCCGCGACACTCCCGTGGGCGGCCGGTGCGGCGGGCGCTGCCCCGGCGGCGACTGCGCCTGCGCCCTCGACCACCCTGACGCCGCACCAGGCGAAGGCGCGCGAGATCTTCGAGCGCGTCATCGCCTTCAAGAGCATCGCCCCCGGCTACGAGACGCCGCAGCTCGCCGAGTACCTCGCGGGCGAACTGCGCGCCGCGGGTTTCGCGCAGGAGGACATGCTGCTCGGTCGCCTCGACGAGACGGGCTATCTGGTCGTCCGCTACCGCGGCCGCCCGCCTGCGGGGACGCCGGCCAAGAAGCCCATCCTGCTGCTCTCGCACCTCGATGTGGTGCCCGCACTCAAAGAACACTGGAAGCGCGATCCCTTCAAGCTCGAGGAGGCGAACGGATTCTTCTACGGCCGCGGCACCCTCGATGTGAAGAACGGGGTCGCGACGCTGGTGGCCCTCTTCCTGCGCCTGAAGCAGGAAGGCTTCGTGCCGACGCGCGATCTCGTGATGGTGCTGACCGGCGATGAGGAGACCACCGGCGCCACCGCCCGCAAGCTCATCGACGAGCACCGCGACTGGGTGGACGCCGAGTACGCGCTCAACACCGATGCGGGTGGCGGCACCTTCGACAAGGACGGCAAGGCGCTGTCCTACAACATCCAGACCGCCGAGAAGACCTATGCCAGCTACAAGCTGAGCGCCTACAACGCCGGCGGCCACAGCTCCCAGCCGCGGGCCGACAACGCCATCTACGAACTCGCTGACGCGCTGAAGGCCGTGCAGGTCCACCGCTTCCCGGTGCAGTGGTCCGAGACCACGCTCGGCTACTTCAAGGCGATGGGTGCCACTACCGCGGGACCGCTCGGCGCGGCGATGCGCGCGTTCGCCGCCGACCCGCGCGATGCCGCGGCGGCCGAGGAGCTCTGGAAGCATCCGGCCTATGTCGGTGCCACCCGCACCACCTGCGTCGCGACCCAGTTGCGCGCCGGTCATGCGGAGAACGCCCTGCCCCAACAGGCGACCGCCACCGTCAATTGCCGCATTTTCCCCGGTGTCACGCCGCAAGCGATCCGCGACACGCTGCAGCAGGTGGTCGGTGAGAAGATCGAGGTCGAGGTGATGGACGAGCCGCGCTACAGCGACGCCTCGCCCTTGCGCGAGGATGTGCTGCAGGCGGTCACCGCCGCCGTCCACGCCCGGTATCCGGCCATCCCCATCGTCCCCATCCAGGAGTCGGGCGCCACGGACGGGCTCTTCTTCCGTGCCGGCGGCATCCCGACCTACGGCATCAGCGAGACCTTCATCCGCGCCGAGGACCAATTCGCGCACGGCCTCGACGAGCGCATCCCGGTCCGATCGTTCTACGACGGGCTGGAGTACTGGCACCGCATCGTGCTCACGCTGGCCGGGCCGCCGACGCCGGCGATTGCGGGGGGCGCGTTGGTGGTCGATTGCGGCCGGCTCATCGATGGGCTCGGTGACGTGGCGCGTGAGCGCCAGCGCGTGATCATGGAAGGCGGACGCGTCGTCTCCGTCGAGACGCTGGCGGCGGGCGCGGACAAAACCCCTGCCACGGGCGCATCGCCCGGCGAGCGCCACCTCGACCTCACGGCGCACACCTGCCTGCCGGGCCTCCTCGACCTGCACACGCACCTCACGGATATCCCGGAGAACACCGTGGATTTCCGCATCTATCCGCGGCGCAGCCCCGAGGAGCACATGGTGTTCGCCCGTGCGAATGCCGCGGCGACCTTGCAGGCGGGCTTCACCACCGTGCGCGATGTGGGTGGCTATGTCGGAGGCTTGGACCGCGAACTGCGCGACGAGGTCGACGCCGGTCGCACGCCCGGCCCTCGCATGCAGGTGTCGATCGGGTACCTCACGATCTCCGGCGGCGGCGGCGACATGCTGCTGCCCGGCTTCCCGCGCGCGGAGGCGCGTACACCGCTCGCGCGCCTGCGCCGGGGTGTCGCGCGTGGACCTGCCGAGTTCGCGGCCCGCGCGAACACCTTCCTCGACGAGGGCGCGGATGTGATCAAGATCATCGCCTCGGGGGCGGTGCTCTCACCGGGCGGCGTCCCGGGCTCACCGGAGATGACGGCGGCCGAGATCGAAGCCGTCGCGAAGGTCGTGCATGCGCGCGGCAAGCGGCTCGCCGCGCACGCGCACGGCGCGCGCTCCGTCAAGGAAGCGATCCTCGCCGGTGCCGACACCATCGAGCACGCCTCGATCATCGACGAGGAAGGCCTGCTGCTCGCCCGCGAGCGCGGCGTCGCGCTCGCGATGGACGTCTACAACGGCGATTACATCGACACCGAGGGCCGGCGCCAGGGCTGGCCGGCGGAGTTCCTGCAGAAGAACCTGGATACCACCGAGCTGCAGCGCCAGGCGTTCACGCGCGCCGTCGAGCTCGGCGTGCCGATCGTCTACGCCACCGATGCAGGCGTATTCCCGCACGGCCTCAACGCGCGGCAGTTCCGCATCATGGTCGCGCGAGGCATGACGCCGATGCAGGCGATCCGCTCCGCCACCAGCGTCGCGGCGAAGCACATAGGTTGGGACGACCGCGTCGGCGCGCTCGCGCCGGGGCGGTTCGGCGACCTCATCGCGGTGCGCGGCGATCCGCTCGCCGACATCACGCTGCTCGAGCGCGTGGACGTGGTCGTGAAGGGTGGCGACATCATCAAGCACGAGACCGTGACGGGCGGAGGACCGGTACCGACAGCGAGCACGCGCCAGCCCTGACCGCGGTTCAGTCGCGGTCTTCGGCGTCCTGCCGCAGCCGCAGCTTCTCGAGGCTCATCTTGTCTTTCATGCTCATCACGAGCGCTGCGACGGCGAGGATCAGGATGCCGCCCGCCTCGTAGAGGATATTGATCGGGTCGATGTCTTTGCTCTGCAGGATGATCATGCGGCAGAGCGCCGTCATGGCGATGATGATGGGCAGCGTCACCGGGATGCGATGGCTCTTGTAGAACGCGCCGACCATGCCGATGACCTCGGCATAGATGAAAAGCAGGAAGAGATCGCCGAGCTCGACCTTGGCGGTCTGGACGAGACGCATGACCTCGAGGCCCGCCGCGTACAGGGTCGCGATCCCGATCACGAGCAGGATCGCGTTCTCGCTGAAACGCACCACCCGGATGCTGAGATTTCGGACCTGCTCGGACATGGACCTAGGGTAGTCGAGCCACCGGGGCCGCGCCACCCCGCCCCTGAACCTTGGACGGCGCGGGGGGTCAAAGGGATACCATCCCGGTCAGCCCCAGCCCACCCCAGGCCATCTCAAAGGAACCTCCCCATGCGCCACTCCCCCACCCGACTCTCTGCGCTCGCCCTCGCGGGCGCCTTGGCCATCGCGGCTGCGGCGTCCGTTGCCCGGGCGGGCGACGGCGGGCTGCAACTGCCGCCAGCCGGCCACACCCTCGTGAACCTGTCGGCAAGCGAGCGCATGACGCTGCCGCAGGACCTGCTGACCGCCGCGCTGCGCATCGAGGCGCGCGGTGCCGAGCCGCGCAAGGTGCAGGACGACATCAACAAAGCGATGACGAGGGCTCTCGCACTCGCCAAGGCCGTGCCGACGGTCAAGACCTCGACCGGCGGTTATCAGGTGTACGAGCAGCGCCTCGAGCGCAATGTCCGCGTGTGGCAGGGCCAGCAGACCGTGCAGCTCGAGTCCAAGGACTCCGCAGCGCTCCTCGACCTCGCAGGCAAACTGCAGGGCGCAGGCTTCGCGGTGAGCGGCCTCAACTGGTCGCTGTCGCCCGAGCGCGCCGAGTCGGTGCGCGACGAACTCCTCGTCAAGGCACTCGGCAACCTCAAAGCCAAGGCGGCACTGGTCGCCCGTACGCTCGGCAAGTCGGGCTACGAGCTCACCGACGTCAACCTCGACGGCGCGCCGCAGCCCGTGCCGATGTACCGCGCCGTACGCATGGAGATGGCCATGGCCGCCGACGGCGCTGTCGCAGCGCCGGTCGCCGAGGCAGGCGAGACCGAGGTGGTGGTGGGCGTGTCGGCCCGGGCGTTGCTCAAGCCCTGAACAGGCGCGGTCCGCCGGCAACGTCGTCTACAGCCGCGACGGGAGCAGGCCGAGCCACGCCGCCGCAGCCGGGATCCGCCGCAACACCAACCGCTCGAGCAGCCAAAGTGCTGCGGCCGAGACCGCCAACAAGGGCAGCAGCAGGCACAGCAGCACCGCGACCGACGCCCACCCTCGCGACCCGGAGCGTCGGGCGACCGGCGGCGGCGCACCCAGGCCGCTGCGCTGCTTCATGCGGCCGAACCACATCGCCGTGCCGCTCACGACCACGCCGAGCAGCCCCAAGGCCGTGAGCAGACCGATCGCGACGTTCATCGCACCGAACAACTGCCCCTCATGCCAGCTGATCCCGTAGCCGATCAGCCGGTCGAGGACATGCTGGTCCGAGAAGGTCTCTCGTCCGACCTCCTCGCCCGTGACCGGCGCAAACCGCAGCGTCGTGCGCTCCCGGCGGTCTTGGTTGTCTGAGCGGATCGCCCAGACAGCCTCTCGCCCTCGACCGAAGCGCTTCGGGCCGCCGGGCGCCGTGACGATCACCGGATGGGCCAATCCCAGCGAGCGGGCC
>JBIIVD010000068.1:0-8050 GCA_044339635.1 Steroidobacteraceae bacterium
TCGCGGCCAGCGGCCTGCTCGAGCACCACCGCAAAGAAAAAGCCGACCGCGGCGAGGCCCGCGCCGAGAACCTGCTCGAACTCGTCTCGGCGGCGCGCGGCTTCGTGCCGGAGAGCGTCGAGAGCCCCGACGGCGCCGACGCGCAACCGATGTCGCCGCTCGACTCCTTCCTCGCGCATGCCGTGCTCGAGTCGGGCGAAGGCCAGGCCGAGGCCTGGGAAGACTGCGTGCAGATGATGACGCTGCACACCGCCAAGGGGCTCGAGTTCCCCGTGGTGTTCCTCGCCGGCCTCGAGGACGGCTTGTTCCCGCACCAACGCTCGCTCAACGACCTCGACAGTCTTGAAGAAGAGCGGCGGCTCGCCTATGTGGGCATCACGCGCGCCATGCGCGAGCTGTACCTCACCTATGCCGAGCAGCGCCGCCTGCACGGCATCGACGCCTACGGCACGCCCTCGCGGTTCATCAAGGAGATCCCCGAGGAGTTCCTCGAGGAAGTCCGTCCGCGGGTGAGCGGCGGCCGGGCCGGCCAGGCGTTTGGCGGTCAGGCCTATGGCCGGGGCGGCTTCGGGGGTGATGGCTTTGGCGGTGGCGGCTTTGGCGGAGCTCGTGGTGGGTCAGGCAGCGGCTTCCGGAGCGACTCGGACCGCTCGGGTTCCGTCGGCGGCCGCAGCCGCGGGTCGGCGAGCCTGCGCGAGGATCCCCCCGCCCCCGGCATCCGTCTCGGCGCCCGCGTACGGCATGCCAAATTCGGCGCGGGCGTGGTGCTCAACATCGAGGGCCAGGGCCCGCACGCGCGTGTCCAGGTCAACTTCGAAGGCGAAGGCGCAAAGTGGCTGATGCTGCAGTACGCCAATCTGACGCCGATCTGAGACCGCCCGCGGCCCACCGCCCGGCGCGGGTCGGCGGCCATCCGGTCGGCTACACTTGCCGCCCATGACCCTCAACGTCTTCCACGCTCGGCTCGCCGCTGCGGCGACCGCCCACGATTCCCTGGTCTGCGTCGGTCTCGATCCCGAGGTCGAGCGCTTCCCCGCCCACCTGCGCGACCGGCCGGACGCCATCCTCGCCTTCAACCGCGCCATCGTCGATGCGACCGCCGACCTCGCCTGCGCCTACAAGCCCCAGATCGCGCACTACGCCGCGGTCGGGGCCGAGGACCAGTTGCAGGACACGATCCGCTACATCCGCGAACGCGCGCCCGGCGTGCCGGTGATCCTCGACTCCAAGCGCGGCGACATCGGCAGCACCGCCGCCAAGTACGCCGACGAAGCCTTCAAGCGCTACGGCGCCGATGCCGTGACCGTGAACCCCTATCTGGGGCGCGACTCGGTGGAACCCTTCCTCGAGTGGGCCGACAAGGGCATCGTGATCCTCTGCCGCACCTCGAACGCCGGCGCGCGCGAATTCCAGGACCTCGTGGTCGAGGGCCGCACGCTCTACCAGACCGTCGCCGAGAAGGTCGCCCGGGAATGGAACACCCGCGGCAATTGCCTACTCGTGGTGGGCGCGACCTACCCCGAGGAGCTCGCCGACATCCGCGCGCGCACCGGCGGGATGACCTTCCTCGTGCCGGGTGTCGGCGCGCAGGGCGGTGACGTGCGCCGCGCGGTGCAGGCCGGCATGACGCCCACGGGCGGCGGTCTCGTCATCAACTCCTCGCGCGGCATCCTCTACGCGGGGTCGGGCGAAGATTTCGCCACGGCCGCACGCCGTGCGACACTGGAGCTGCGCGACGCCATCAACGCCGCGCGGCGCTGAGACGACAGCCCGGCCGGACGACCACCGGGGCGATCACTGGGGGATGCGATGCTGCGACTGACCCGCTATCAATGGACCGTGCTGTTCGCCGCCTGGTTGGGCTGGGGCTTCGACATCTTCGATGGCCTGCTCTTCAACTTCGTCGCGCCCAACGCCATCCCCACGCTGCTCGGCCTCGAGATCGGTTCGCCCGAGGCGCGCACCGCGACGCTCTATTGGACGGGTGTCATCACCGCGATCTTCCTCGTCGGTTGGGCGGTGGGTGGCGTGCTGTTCGGACCGATCGCCGACCGCTACGGCCGCAAGCGCGTGCTGCTCATCACCATGGTCCTCTACGCGCTCGGCACCGCGCTCTGCGCCTTCGTCACCAGCATCGAGCAGCTGATCGTCTGCCGCATCATCGCGAGCCTCGGCATCGGCGGCGAATGGGCTGCAGGCTGTGCGCTGGTCGCCGAGGCCGTGCCCGAGGACCAACGTGTCGAAGCCGGAGCCGTGCTCTACACCGCGGCGCCCTTCGGCCTGTTCCTCGCCACCGCCGTCAATGCCATCGTCGCCGGATACCTCTTCCCCGAGGTGCCCGAGGTCTCGTGGCGCTATGTGCTCCTCTTCGGCCTGCTGCCTGCGGCGTTCGCGTTCTGGATCCGCACGCTCGTGAAGGAGCCGGAGCGCTGGGAGAAGACCGCCGCCTCGGCACCACCGCCCCGGCTGCGCGAGATCTTCTCGCCGGACATCTGGCCGAGCACCCGCAGTGCGCTGATCGTCGTGATGGTGGCGCTGCTCACCTGGTGGAGCTGCAACGCCTTCATCCCCGTGGTGGCGGCGAACCTCGCGCAGATCGAAGCTGGACAGCTCGGGCTCGACAAGACCGCCACCAGCATGCTGGTCGAATCCTGGAAGACCCAAGCCACGGCCATCTTCAATGTCGGCGGCTTGATCGGCACCTTGCTCACCATCCCGCTCGCCAAGTATTGGGGTCGGAGGCCGATGTTCGCCACCTACCTTGCGCTGTCCGCGGCATCGCTGCTGGCCACCTTCGGCCTCGACCTCGAGCCGCAGGTGCGGCTCTACATGTACTTCTTCATCGGTCTGACGGTGTTCGGCATCTTCGGGGCCTTCACCTTCTACCTGCCCGAACTCTTCCCGACGCGGCTGCGCGCCACCGGCTCCGGCTTCACCTACAACATCGGCCGAATCATCGCGGCGGGCGGTCCGTTCTTCGTCGGCTCGATCGCGGCGGCGGGCGCGGGCGATCCGGCTGTCGTGCTCAACACGCTCTTCTATGTCGGGTTCGTGCCGCTCGTCGGTCTGCTCGGTATCGGCTGGGTGATCGAGACGCGCGGCCGCAAGATCCCTGACTGAGGCGCCGACGATGCAATGGCTGATCGACATCCTGCTCGGTCTCGTCGAGGGCTTCACCGAGTTCCTGCCGATCTCGAGCACCGGCCACCTCATCATCGTGCGCGCCGCGCTCGGTCTCGAGGAGTCGGTCGGCTTCCGGCAGATGATCGTGATGCAGGGCGCAGCGATCCTCGCCGTCTGCTGGGAATACCGTCAAAGATTGTGGAGCACGGCGCTCGGGCTCGCCTCGGACGCCGCTGCACGCCGCTTCACGATGAACCTCGCCCTCGCCTTCGTGCCGGCGGCGGTCGCGGGCCTCTTGTTCGAGGACACCATCCGCAGCGTGCTGTTCGCACCGGTGCCGGTGGCCATGGCGCTGGTGGTCGGCGGCCTCGCGATCCTCTGGGCCGAGAAGCGGCCGCATGTCGAGCGCATCCGCTCGGTCGATGAGATCGGCCCGCTCGATGCGCTGCGCATCGGCGCGTTCCAGATGCTGGCGCTGGTGCCCGGCACCAGCCGCTCGGCCGCCACCATCCTGGGCGGTCTGCTCACGGGTCTCGACCGGCGCACGGCGGCCGAGTTCTCGTTCTTCGTGGCGATCCCGGTGATGCTGGCCGCGACCGGCTACAAGCTTCTGGACGCGCGCGAGCCGTTCGCGCCGGGCGAGGTGCAGTCCTTGGTGGTCTCGAGCGTGGCAGCGTTCTTCGCGGCGCTGCTCGCGATCCGCTTCCTGCTGCGCTTCGTCAGCAAGCACTCGTTCGCAGGCTTCGCGTACTACCGCATCGCGCTCGGCGGGCTGATCCTGCTCACCTGGCAGCTCGGCTGGGTGCGCTGGTAGCGCCTGAGCCGTCCGCACCCGCGCCGCGGGCCGTGAAATCCGGATAGGGCCCGAGCAGCAGCAGCAAGCAGGCGCCCACCACGAACATGCCCGCCGCCGCGAACAGCATCGGATCGTAGCTGCCGGTGGTGTCGCGCACCCACCCATAGGCCGTCGGCGACAGCGCCGCCGCGATGCCGAACGCCATGTAGAGCACGCCGTAGATCTGGCCGTAGTTCGCCATGCCGAAATATCGGCCCGCGAGATAGGCGATGAGGTCGGTCTCGGCGCCCGCCGCGAAGCCGAGCAGGAAAGCCGAGAACACCGCGATCGCCATCGTCATCGAATGGTCGTTGGCCAGCATCCAGCAGGCGAGCGCGGGCAGCGACAGGATGGGCAGCGTGACGAACGGCGCCCAGAAACGGTCGAGCAGCAGGCCGGTGATGAGGCGGCCCGCGGCGATCGACAGGCCGAAAACGGCCATCACCGAGGCGGTCTCAGAGCGTGCGAAGCCCTGCGCACCCAGCATCGAGGGCAGGTGCACCAGCGAGCCGCCATAGGCGAAAGACACGAGCAGGATCGAGATCCACAGCAACCAGAAGCCGCGCGTGCGCATCGCCGCCGCGAGGCTCACGCCGGGCAGGTCAGCCGCGCCGCCGGATGTCGCGCCCGCCGCCGCAGCGCCCGCCGCCGACGATGCGGTCACGCGCAGTTCCGGCGGGCGCTCCTCCACCCGCGGTTCGCGGAACAGCAACAGCCCGATCGGCAGCGCCACCGCGAGCGGCAACAACGCGAGCACCGCATAGGCCGCGCGCCAGCCCTGCCAGTCGAGCAGCGCCACGGTGATCATCGGCAGCAGCACGGCCGACAGGCTCGTGCCCATCAGCGTGAGCCCGAGCGCGAGGCCGCGGTGCCGGTAGAACCAGAGGTTGACGGCGCGTGTCCAGGTGACCGGCGTCGAGCCGATGCCCACGAGCCCCACCAGCACCCACACGAAATAGAACCAGGCGAGCGAGCCGGGGATCAGCGCGAACGAACCGAAGGCGAGACCGAAGGCCGCGAGCGAACCGAGCGCGACCGGCCGCACACCGTAGCGGTCGGCCATCCGGCCGAACACCGGCGCGAGCAGCGCGGCGAGGAGGCCATAGATCGTGATGCCGAGGCTGATCTCGGTGCGGCTCCAGCCGAACTCCTTCTGCAGGGGGTCGATGAAGAAGCCGATGGTGTTGAACGGCAGCGGCGAGGCGCCGAAGGCCGTGCCAAGGAAACTGGCGGCCAAGGCCTTCCAGCCACGGCTGAACTCGCCCCCGGCAGGGGTCCCCGGAACGGTCGCCGGTGTCGGCGGCATCGCGCTTTGGTTCATGCTGGCAAGCATACCGCCTTGGGAGTAGGCTATGCGCGCCATGAAAATCGTGATCTTGGGCGCGGGACAGGTCGGGCGGACGGCCGCCCACCAGTTGGCCCGCGAGGAGGCCAACGAGGTCACGGTGGTCGACACCAACGAAGAGCTCCTGCGCGACCTGCAGGACCGCCTCGACATCCGCACCGTCGTCGGCAACGCCGCCTATCCGAGCGTGCTCGAAGCCGCCGGGGCGCCCGACGCCGACATCCTCGTCGCCCTCACCAGCAGCGACGAGGTCAACATGATGGCCTGCGAGGTGGCGTACACGCTGTACCGCACGCCCACCAAGATCGCGCGCATCCGCTCGCCGGAATACACCCGCCACCCGAAGCTGTTCAGCGCCGAGGCGCTGTCGGTGGATGTCTGGATCAGCCCCGAGCAGCTGGTCACCGATTATGTGGAACGGCTGATCCGCTACCCCGGCGCGCTGCAGGTGCTGGATTTCGCTGACGGTCGGGTGCGGCTGGTCGGCCTCGCCGCGCGCAAGGGCGGCTTGCTGGTCGGCCAGCAGCTGCGCAGCCTGCGCGAGCACATCCCGAACACCGAAGCGCGCGTGGTCGCCATCTATCGCGGCGGTCGCAGCATCCAGCCCGAGGGCGACACCATCATCGAGGACGGCGACGAGGTGTTCTTCCTCGCCGCCAAGGACGATATCCGCCAGTTCATGGCCGAGATCCGCCGCGAGGAGAAGCCCGTGCGCCGGGTGGTGATCGCGGGCGGTGGCCACATCGGCTACGCGCTCGCGCGCAAGCTCGAGCGCGAGAACCAGATCAAGCTCATCGAGCGCGACCCGAAGCGCGCGCGCCGCATCTCCGAGAGCCTCGAGAGCGCGATCGTGCTCGAGGGCGATGCGGCCGACGAGGACCTGCTGGTCGAGGAGAACATCGACGAGTGCGACGCCTTCGTGGCCGTCACCAACTCCGAAGAGGCCAACATCCTCTCGGCCATGCTCGCCAAGCGTCTGGGCGCCGCCAAGGTGATGGCGCTCATCAACAAGCCGTCCTACGCGGAGCTGATGGAGAACGGCAGCATCGACGTCGCGCTCTCGCCGCAGACCATCACCATCGGCTCGCTGCTGACGCACGTGCGGCGCGGCGACGTCGTGCAGGTGCACTCGCTGCGGCGCGGCGCCGCCGAGGCGCTCGAGACGATCATCCACGGCGACCAGCGCAGCTCGCGCGTCGTGGGCAAGCGCATCGAGGAGATCTCGCTGCCCGAAGGCGCGCGCATCGGCTGCGTGGTCCGCGGCGACCAGGTCATCATGGCGCACCACGACACCGTGATCCAGGCCGACGACCACGTGGTGCTGTTCATCACCGACCGGCGGCACGTCGACCAGGTCGAGCGCCTGTTCCTCGGCGAGACCTCCGGCCGGCGCTGAGGCCCGACGCCCTCCCCATGCTCGCCGTCGCCCATGTGCTCGGAACGATGATGGCGCTGTTCGCCGTCACGTTCCTGATGCCGCTCGCAAGCGCGCTCATCTTCCAGGACGGCACCTTCGACGACTTCGCCATCGCCGCGGGCATCAACGTCGTCGCGGGTCTCGCGATCGCCGCCGCCACCCGCCGCTACAAGCGCGAACTCAAGGCCCGCGACGGGTTCCTGCTGGTGACGCTGTCCTGGGTGCTGATGTCGCTGTCGGCCGCGGTGCCGCTGATGATCGCGCTGCCCGGGATCAGCTTCACCGATGCCTATTTCGAGGCGGTCTCCGGGTTGACCACCACCGGCGCGACCGTGCTCACCGGCCTCGACACCCTGCCACCCTCCATCAATCTTTGGCGACACGCGATGCACTGGTTCGGCGGCATCGGCATCATCGTGCTGGCGGTCGCCGTGCTGCCGCTGCTCGGCGTCGGCGGCATGGCGCTCTACCGGGCCGAGGCGCCGGGCTCCGTCAAGGACGAGAAGCTCACGCCGCGCATCACGCAGACCGCCAAGGCGCTGTGGCTCACCTACATGGGCCTGACCGCCGTGGCGGTGGTCGCGCTGCGGGTCGCCGGGATGGGCTGGTTCGACGCGCTCTGCCACGGGTTCTCGGTGGTGGCGCTCGGCGGGTTCTCGACGCGCGATGCCAGCATCGGCGCTTTCGACTCGGTCGCCATCGAGGCGGTGCTGATCGTGCTGATGCTGGTCGCGACGCTCAACTTCTCGCGGCACTTCATGGCGCTGCGCGGCCGCACCCTCGCGCCCTACCGGAGCGACTCCGAGGCCAAGGTCATCTTCGCGCTGGTGGGCGCGAGCGTGCTCGCGATCGCCGTGCTGCTGACGGTGCGCGGGACGTTCCCCGATTTCTTCGGCGCGCTGCGGCATGCCGCGTTCAACGTGGTGTCGGTCGCCACCACCACCGGCTTTTCATCGGATGACTACGGGCTTTGGCCGATCTTCGCACCGGTGTGGATGATCTTCCTGTCCTGCATCGTCTGCAGCACCGGTTCCACGGGCGGCGGCATCAAGATGTTCCGCACGCTCTTGCTCGCGCGCCAGGCGCAGCGCGAGATGAAGCTCCTGGTGCACCCCTCGGCGGTGATCCCCATCCGCATAGGCGGCCAAGTGGTGCCGGACCGCATCGCGTACTCGGTGCTGGCGTTCATCTTCCTCTACTTCCAGACCATCGCCGTGCTCACCTTCGCGATGCTGCTGACCGGCATGCCGCTGGTCACGGCTTTCACTTCGGTGGTGGCGAGCGTCAACAACCTGGGTCCCGCGCTCGGACCGACCGGCCCCTCCGGGAC
>JBIIVD010000031.1:0-27174 GCA_044339635.1 Steroidobacteraceae bacterium
CGTCTTGGCGAGGATGGAAGCGGCGCTGATGGCCGGTCGGGTGGCATCACCGCGCACGATGGCCTGTGCCGAGGTGACCCCCGGCAGGTCCGCCAACCGGGGCAGGCGGTTGCCATCGACCTCGATGTGCCCAGGCGGCAGTGCGAGGCCTGCGACGGCCCGGCGCATCGCGAGCAGCGTCGCCTGAAGGATGTTGAGCGCGTCGATCTCGGCCGGACTCGCAAGGCCGATCGACCAGGCGAGCGCGCGGGCGCGCAGCGCGAGCGCCAACTCCGCACGCACCGCCGGGGTGAGCGCCTTGGAATCGGCGAGCCCGGCGACGGGCCGAGCGGGGTCGAGGATCACCGCGGCGGCGACGACGGGGCCCGCGAGCGGACCCCGCCCCGCCTCATCGACGCCGGTGAGCCTCACCTCGCGCAGCGACACCGCGCCGCTCATCGTGATGCCAGCAGCTCGAGCACGGCCTCCGCGGCGAGGTCCGCGCCGCCGCGCCGCAACTGCGCATGCACGTCCGCGAACGTCGCCTGCAACGGCGCCACACGCTCCGGCGACTCGAGCCAGTCGAGCACGGCGGCGCCGAGCGCCTCCGGCGTGGCGGCATCCTGGAAGAACTCCGGGACCACTTCGCGTCCCGCCAAAAGGTTGGGCTGCGAGAAATGCTGCACCTTCACGAGGCCGAGCCGCTGCAGCAGGAACGCCGTCACCGCACCGAGACGGTAGGCCACGACCATCGGCCGCTTGCTGAGCAATGTCTCGAGCGTGGCGGTGCCAGAGGCCACCAGCACCACATCGGCCGCGGCCAGCACGTCCCTCGAGCGGCCATCGACGATCTGCACGGGCACGCCCGGTGCCGCCTGCGCCCACGCGGCCTCGAAGCGGGCGCGCACGGCGGCGTTGACCATCGGCGCCACGAACCGCAGGCCGGGACGCCGCGCCGCGAGCCATGCCGCGGCGCCGGCGAACGGCGCGGCCAGCCGCGAGACCTCACCCATCCGGCTCCCGGGCAGCACCGCGACCACGGTCTCACCGGCCGGCAGCCCAAGCCCCGCGCGCGCCGCGCCGCGATCGGGCTCCATCGGGAACTGGTCGGCGAGCGGATGACCGACGAAGCGCGCGGCGATGCCATGCCGCTCGTAGAACGGCGGCTCGAAAGGCAGCAGGCAGAGGATGCGGTCGCAGGCCTCGCCGATGCCGCGCACCCGCCCCTGCCGCCACGCCCAGACCTGCGGGCTGACGTACTGCACGGTACGGATCCCTTGCGCCTTCAGGCGCGCGGCGAGCCCAAGGTTGAACTCGGGCGCGTCGATGCCGACGAACACGTCGGGCCGCGCCGCCGTGAACCGCGTGATGAGCCCGCGGCGCAGCTTGAGGAGGCGTGGCAGGTGACGCAGCACCTCGGTGAGCCCCATCACCGCGAGTTCCTCGGCATCGGCCAGCGCTTCACAGCCCGCGGCACGCATGCGCGGCCCGGCCACGCCGATGATGCGCGCGTCGGGCGACCGGGCCCGCAACGCGGTGATCAGGGCCGCGCCGAGGTTGTCACCCGACGCTTCCCCGGCCACCACGGCGATGACGGGACCGGCCACGGCGCCGGCTAGCGGATGATGCTGCGGGTCGATCGGCCGATGAAATCGACCATCGGCTGGACCTCGGGCTGGGTTGCGGCCGCCTCACGCAGCTTCGCGAGCGCATCGTCCAGCGACAGCTCTGAGCGGTACAGGGTGCGGAACGCCTGCTTGATGTTGCGCACCTGGTCGGCGCTGAAGCCCCGGCGCGAGAGCCCGGTGGCGTTGACGCTGTGCGGCTCGGCCGGATGCCCGACCGCCATGATGTAGGGCGGGACATCGCGGGTGACGGCCGTGTTGTTGCCGATGAAGGCGTGCGAGCCGATCTTGCAGAACTGGTGCACGCCCGTGAACCCCGCGAGGATCACGTGGTCGCCGATCTCGACGTGCCCGGCGAGGGTCGCGAGGTTCGCGAACACGCAATGGTCGCCGATCACGCAGTCGTGGGCGACGTGCGACGAGGCCATGAAGAGGTTGTCGTGGCCGATCTGCGTCACGCCCTTGTCGTGGGTGGTGCCACGGTTGACGGTCACGTACTCGCGGAACACGTTGCCGTCGCCGACCTCCAGCCGCGTCGGCTCGCCGGCGTACTTCTTGTCCTGCGGCGCATCGCCGATCGAGGCGAACTGGAACACGCGGTTGCGCGCGCCGAGACGCGTCCAACCGGTGACCACCGCGTGCGGCCCGACGATGCAGCCCGGTCCGAGCTCCACGTCCGGTCCGATCACGGCGAAGGCACCCACCTGCACGTCCGGCGCGAGCTTCGCGCCCTCGGCCACCACGGCCCGTGGATCGATGCTCATGCAGCCCCCTTGCCGGTCTCCGGCGCGACCATCAACGATGCGGAGGCGACCTCGTTGCCGTCCACCAGCGCCACGGCGCCGAACTTCCAGATGCCGCGCATCTGCCGCTGCAAGGTCGCCGTCAGGATCAGCTGGTCGCCCGGCTCCACCGGTCGCCGGAACCGCGCCTCGTCGATGCCGACGAAATAGAAGCGCGTGTTCTCGTCGGGGTAGACCCCGGCGGTGACGAACGCGAGGATGCCCGCCGCCTGCGCCAAGGCTTCGATGATGATCACGCCCGGCATCACGGGCCGGTACGGGAAATGCCCGGGGAAATACGGTTCGTTGTAGGTGACGTTCTTCAGCGCCCGGATGCTCTCGCCCTTGTGGCACTCGAGCACGCGGTCGACCAACAGGAAAGGATAGCGATGCGGCAACTGCCGCAGGATCGCGTTGATGTCGAGACTGATGGGATCGCTCACGCTCGCTCCTTACAAAACAAACATCGGAAAACGATGGCCGGACGACCGCCGCGACGGCGCCCTACGGCGTGCGCCCCGCTTCGTCCGCGCCGCGTTCGAGGTCCGCGACACGTCGGGCCAGGGCATCGATGCGCTTCAGGCGGCCGACCACGCGTCGCCAGTCCGCGGCGGGCTCTGCGGGTACGCCACCCGAATAGACACCGGGTTCGCGGATGTCCGCGGTGACCAGACTGAAACCCGTCAGCGTCACATCGTCGCAGACGCTGAGGTGGCCGGCGAGGCCGACGCCGCCGCCGATCCGGCAGCGCGCCCCGACGTGCGAACTGCCGGCAAGACCGGCGCAACCGGCGATCGCGGTGTGCTCGCCGATCGTGCAGTTGTGCCCGACCTGCACGAGATTGTCGATCTTCACGCCGTCACCGATCACGGTGTCCGCGAGCGCGCCCCGGTCGATGGCGGTGTTCGCGCCGATCTCGACGTCCTGACCGATGCGCACGGTGCCGACCTGCGGGACATGGACCCAGGCCGGCCCCTCCGGTGCGTAACCGAAGCCTTCCGACCCGACCACCGCGCCCGGATGCAGGATGCTGCGCGCGCCGATCACGACCCGCTCGAGCACGGTGACGCGCGCCACCAGGCGCACGTCTTCGGCGAGCTCGGCGTCCTCGCCGACCACGGACCCAGGACCGATCATCGCCCGAGCGCCGATTCGTGCCCGCGCGCCGATCACGCACAGCGGCCCGACATGCGCCTCGGGGTGCACCTCGGCGCCCACCGCGACCACGGCCGAAGGATGCACGCCGGCCGGCGCGGAGGCGGGCGGATGCAAGACAGCCGCGATGCGGGCGAACGCGGCGTGCGGGTTGTCCGAGAGGAGGCTATCGACGGGGCAGGACGCGGCCGATGCGGGATGAAGGATGACCGCGCCCGCGCGACAGCCGGCCAGACGGTCGGCGAGGCGCGGGTTGGCCAGGAAGGCAACCTGGTGTCCCCCGGCGGACTCCAGGGTGCCGACGGAGTCGACCACGCGCGCGGGATCCCCCCGCAGCGCGAGGCCGAACCGAACCGCCAACTCCCCGAGGGTGACCTGCGCCATCGGCTTCGCGGCCGGCGGAGCCGGGTCCGGGGAGCGGGAGATCAGCGCCCGGCCGGCTTGGCCGCTGCCGGCCGAGCCTGCAGCGACTGCAGCAGCCCCGGCGTGATGTCCATCGCCTGCGTGGCGTAGATCACGCCTTCGGTGATGACGACATCGTAGTTCTGGGCCTTGGAGTAGGCACGGACCTCGGTGATGAGGTCGCGCTGCAGCTTGCCCATCTCCTCGTTCCGGCGGTCGTTGAGCTCGTCCTGCGCTTCGGCCTGGCGGCGCGCGAGGTCGCGCTCGCCGTCGCGGAGCTCTTTCTCGGCGCGGGCGATCTGGTCCGGGGACATCGTGGCGCGGTCCTTGTTGAGCTTGTCCCGCTTGGTCTGCAGCGAGGTCGCCGCGCCCTGCAGGTCACGCCGCTTGGCGGCCGCCTCGTTGCCGAGGGACTCGAGCAGGGCCTTGCCCTGCGGGCTCTCTTCGAGCAGCCGACCGAAATCGAGGACGCCGATCTTCGTCTCGGCGTGGGCCGGCGCACCGGCGATCAGGCCGACGGCCGCGACCGCAGGCAGGAGGAACTTGAGGTGGAACGCGCGCATCTTTCGTGGGGCCTCTTGCTGGATCATCGGCTCAGAACGCCTGACCGATGGTGAACTGGAACCTTTCCTCTTCGTCCGCGAACAGGACGTTGTCGCCGCGGTAGGCGTTCAACGGGAACGCGTAGCTGAACCGGAACACGCCGAGCGGCGCGAGCCACTGCACGGCGAAACCCGTCGAATGCTTCAATTTATCATACTTGAACGTGTAATCGACCGGGGTCACCCCGTCCACGCCGGTGAACTGGTAACGGTTGCCGGTGGAGAACACATTGCCGATGTCGTAGAACACCGTGGCACGGGCCGAGGTCGCCCACTTCTCGGGCGTCGGGATGATGAGCTCCGCCCGGGCGGCCACTTTCAGGTTGCCGCCGAACGGGTTGCCGAAGCTGTCCTTCGGTCCGAGCCGGCTCTCGCGATAGCCGCGCACCGTGTCCGGACCGCCCGCGAAGTAGTTCCGGTACGGCGGCGACGCCGTGGTCGGACCGATGTCCATGCCGAAGCCCAACTCGCCCGCCAAGGCCAGCGTCCAGCGCCCGATCAGCGGCACGAACTGCAGGTAATCGTAGTTGACCGTGTAGTACTCGACATCGCTGAAGGGCAGCGTGTAGCTGAGCGACAGCGTGTGACGCATGCCGCGGTCCGCGAACAGCGCGCGGTTGCGCGAGTCGAAGCTCCAGCCGACGACGAGCTCGTAGGTGTCGAACTGGGTGGTGTCGAGCACGGTGCCAGGGACGACGAAGCCGTTGCCGTAGTCCTGCTCCGGGATGATCTGCTGGCGGTAGTCGCCGTTGTTGCGCACCCAGTCGCGAGCCTGCTCGGCACTGCCGTCGCCGGTGATCAGCGAGGAGCGCTGCGCGGAGAGGCCCACGCGCAGCGACTGGAACTCGGAGATCGGGTAGCCATAGTCGAGGCCGAGCGCCAGCGATTCGGACGAGAAGTCGGACGACGCCGACACGAACTGGGTGACGTCGCGGTAGGTGAAGGACATCGTGCGCGCCACACCGTCGATGTTGGTGTAGGGATCGGTGTGCGAGATGCCGTATACCTTGGAATAACGGCCGGAGTTCAGGTCGACGGACACGCGCTCGCCCGAGCCGAGGAAGTTGCTGTCGGCGTAGTTGCCGTTGAGGATGAAGGACTGCGACTCGGAGTAACCGATGCCGCCGCCCAACTGCGCGGAGGGCCCCTCCTTGACCTCGAACTCCACGTCGACGAGGTCGGCCGAGCCCGGCACGGGCTTGGTCTCGGACTCCACTTTCTCGATGAACGGCAGGCGCTGGATGCGCTGCTTGGAGCGCTCGACCAGCACGTTCGAGAGCCACGCGCCCTCGAGCTGGCGCATCTCGCGGCGCAGCACGTCGTCGTTGATCTTGGTGACGCCGTTGAAGACGATGTTGCGCACGTACACGCGGTTGCCCGGGTCGACGAAGAAGGTCAGCGCCACCTGGCCGGTCTTGGGGTCCGGCGTCGGCACCGGATCGACCTTCGCGAAGGCGTAGCCCTCGAGCCCGAGGCGGTTCTGGATGAACTCCTGCGTCATCGTGATCTGTTTCTTCGAGAAGGTGTCGCCCGACTTCACCAGCACGTAGTTCCGCAGCTCGGATTCAGGCACCACGAAGGTGCCGGCGAGCTTCACGTCGCTGATCTTGAAGACCTCGCCCTCGGTGATGTTCACCGTGATGAAGATGTCGTCCTTCTCGGGCGCGATCGCGACCTGCGTCGAATCGATGTCGAAATTGGCGTAGCCGCGGTCCATGTAGTAGGAGCGGAGCTTCTCGAGGTCGCCCTGCAGCGACTCGCGCGAGTAACGGTCGTCCTGCCGGTACCACGACAGCCAGTTCGGCGTCTTGAGCTCGAAGTCCTCGAAGATCTCCGACTCTTCGTAGGCCTTGTTGCCGACGAGGTTGATCTGCCGGATCTTGGCGCGCTTGCCTTCCTTGATGTCGATGTTGACGCGCACACGGTTGTCGGAGAGCTCCTCGACCTTGGTGTCGACGCGCACCGCATACTTGCCGCGGCTGAAGTACTGGTCCGTGAGGTACTGCTTGACCTCATCGAGCACCGAACGGTCGAAGGTCTTGCCGTTGGCGAGACCGACGTTGCGCAGGCTCTTGCTGAGATCCTCGGTCTTGATGTCCTTGTTGCCCTTGATCTCGAAGCTCTCGATCGTGGGGCGCTCCAGCACCGCCACGACGAGCGTGCCGCCGTCCCGGCGAAGCTCGACGTCGCGGAAGAAGCCGGTGTCGTAGAGCGCCCGGATCGCCTCGCGGGTCCGCTGCGGGGTGAGCCGGTCGCCGATGTTGACGGGCAGGTAGTTGTACACCGTGCCTTCGGAGACACGCTGCAGGCCCTCGACGCGGATGTTGTCGACGCGGAGGGTGTCGCCGCCCGACGGCGACTGTGCGGCGATCGGCAGGCTGGCCGCCGCTGCGGCCAGCGACAGGATCCAGGCGCCCATCGTGGAGCGGACGCGGTGTGTCATCCGAACTGCCTCGCGATATCGTTGAAGAGGGCCACGCCCATGAGCAGGAACAGCAGCCCGATGCCGATGCTCTGGCCGGCAGCCTGGATGCGCTCGGACAAGGGCGATCCCTTGGCCCATTCGATGGCCTGATAGACGATCTGCCCGCCGTCGAGGATCGGGATCGGCAACAGGTTCAGGAACCCGAGGCTGAGCGAGATCACGACCAGGAAACCGATGAACTCGGTGAGGCCGCTGCGTGCCGAATCACCCGCGTACTCGGCGATGGTGATGGGACCGGAGAGGTTCTTGAGCGAGACCTGCCCGAAGACCATGCGCGCGAACATCTTCGCCTGCAGCACCGTCATGTCCCAAGCCCGCTGCAACGACTCGCCGAGGGCCTGGAACGGCCCGAACCGGCGCTGCACGATCATGGTGTCCGGCAGCGGCGGCGGCGGCATCGTCTCGATGCGGATGCGCCCGACCTCGCGGCCGTCCACGAGGTCGGCGGAGGTGCGCACCGTGGTGGTGGCGGACACCCCGTCGCGGTCATAGGCGACCCGCACGTCACGGTTGGGGCGGGCCGCCAGCGCCTCGCCCATCGCGACGAAGTCGGCGACCGGCACGCCATCGACCGCCGTGACGAGATCGCCCGCCCGGAGGCCGGCGAGATCGGCCGGCCCCTGCGGCAGCACACGGCCTATCCGGGCCGGCACGGGCGGTGACCAGAACCGGAGGCCAAGGCCACCCATCAGCGCCGAAGGCTCGGTTAGCGCGCGGCGCTGCGCGGGGTCGTCCACGCGCAGTTCGAGGTCGCGCTCCGCGCCGCCGGGCGTGCGCACCGTCAACTGCGCGACACCGTCGCCCGACATGGCGTCGATCAGGCCGAACACCACGTCACCGCGACCGGAGACCGTCTGGCCGTCCATCCGCAGGATCTCGTCGTCCGCGCGCAAGCCGGCGCGCGCCGCCGGGGAGTCCACGGCCACACGACCGACGACCGCCCTCGCCTCCGGGGAACCGACCAGCCACAACATGCCCCACAGCAGCAGGATGGCGAACGCGAAATTGAACCCCGGACCGGCGAGCAGCACGAGGATGCGTTGCCACGGCGGACGCCGGGTGAAGGCGCGCGCCCGCTCCGCCTCGTCCACCGCACCCTCGCGTTCGTCCAGCAGCTTGACGTAGCCGCCGAGCGGCAGCGCCGCGATCACGTATTCGGTGCGGTCGGCGCCGGCGACACGGCGCCACAGTGCCGGCCCGAAACCCACCGAGAAACGCAGCACCTTGAAACCCAGGCGGCGCGCGGCCCAGTAATGGCCGTACTCGTGGACGGCCACGAGCAGGCTGACCGCCACGATGAAGCCGATGATCGGCCAGAGAAGACTCATCCCGTCGCTCCTGCGCGCCCGAGGCGCGCCACTTCGCGGATCGCCCGGTCGCGCGCCTCGGCGTCGGCGGCGAGGACGCTGTCGAGGTCGGTCGCCGTGCCGGCCGCCCCGGCTCCCATCACCGACTCAATGACCCGTCCGATCCCGCAAAAGTTCAAACGACCCTCCAGAAACGCCGCGACGGCGATCTCGTTGGCGGCGTTCAGCGCCGCCGGCGCCAGCCCGCCCACCCGAGCGGCCTCGCGCGCGAGCGGGAGACAGGGGAAGCGCACCGGATCGGGCGGTTCGAACTGCAACAGACCCGCCTGCGCGAGATCGAGGGATTGTACACCGGACTCGATGCGCTCCGGCCAACCTAGGGCGTGGGCGATCGGGGTGCGCATGTCAGGCGAACCGAGCTGGGCGAGCATCGACCCGTCGACGTATTCCACGAGCGAGTGCACCAGGCTCTGGCGATGCACGACCACATCGACCCGCTCCGCCTCCAGGCCGAACAGGATGCGCGCCTCGATGACCTCGAGTCCCTTGTTCATGAGCGTCGCCGAGTCGACCGAGATCTTGCGGCCCATCACCCACTTCGGATGCTTGCAGGCCTGCTCGGGCGTCGCGGCCGCGATCTGCTCGGCGCTCCAGTCGAGGAACGGGCCGCCCGAGGCGGTGAGCAGGATGCGGCGCACGCCGGGGGGCGCGCGTCCCGGCTCGAGGCCGGGCGGCAGGCACTGGAAGATCGCGTTGTGCTCGCTGTCGATGGGCAGCAGCGTGGCGCCCGAGGCGCGCGCCTGCCCGAGCAGCAACGGACCCGCCATGACCAGCGACTCCTTGTTGGCGATCATCAGGCGCTGGCCCGCACGCGCCGCCGCCAGCGTCGAGGACAGCCCCGCAGCGCCCACGATGCCGGCCATCACCGCCGGCGCCTCCGGCAAGGCGGCGATGTGCTCCAACGCGCCAGAGCCAGCCAGCACCCGCGTCGGCAGCCCGCGCTCGCGCACCGCACGCTCCAGACGCGCGGCCGCGTCCGTCTCGGCGAGCGCCGCATAGTCGGGACGGAAACGCTCGCACTGCGCGAGCAGCTTGTCGACGTCGCGCCTCGCACCGAGCGCCACGGCGCGGAAGCGCGCCGGATGGCGCGCGATGACATCGAGCGTGTTCTCGCCGATCGTGCCGGTCGAACCGAGGATGGCGACACCGAGCACCGCGCGGTCGTCGCGGCCCGTCACGACGCTGCCTGCCACGACGCTGGCGCTCACGGCGCCCACTCCGCGCCGATCAACCCGGCCTGCAGGAGCCCGAGCGTGAATACGGGGACGCCTGCGGTCAGGCTGTCGATGCGATCGAGGACGCCGCCGTGACCCGGCAGCAGGTGCCCACTGTCCTTGAGGCCCGAGTGGCGTTTGAGGAGGCTTTCCATCAGGTCGCCGACGACCGAGAACGCAGCGGCGCCGAGCGCGAGCGGCACGATGACCGTCGGCGGCCAACCGAACAGCGTCGCCCCACCCCAAGCGACCAGCAACGAGGCGACGAGACCGCCGATCACACCCTCCCAGGTCTTGCCCGGCGAGACGCGCGGCGCGAGCTTGAGGCGACCCCAACGGTGCCCCGCGAAATAGGCACCGACATCAGCGGCCATGATCACGGCCAGCGAGAACAGCAACACCCCCGCGCCCTGCGGATCCACCCCGCGCAGACGCCCAAGGGCCACGGCCGTCGGCACCAGCGCCGCGACACCCGCGACCGCAGCCAGCACCGGCCCCGCCCGCCCGGGTCCGCGCGTGATCCACAGCAGTGCGACCAGCCACCACACGCCGGCCGCCACAAGCAGGGCCGTGAGCCCGTCGCGTCCCGCCGTCGCCTGCCAAGCGACCAGTACGCCGAGCCCGATGAGCGCGACGAACGCCGCCCGGATGCCGCGGCGCGTGGGGGCGACGAACGCGGACCACTCCCAGGCGCCGAACAGGAACGCGATCAGGATCAGCACCAGCGTCGCCGCCGGCGGCAGCACGAACAGCACCAGGCAGACCAGCGCCAACATCACGAGCGCCGTGGGGACGCGCTGCCGCAGCCCGGAAGGCGCAGCGCCGCTCAAGACGCCCTCTCCCCGCCCGCACCGCCACCCGCGCCAGCGGCCGCGCCGACCTGTCCACCGGTCAGGCCGTAGCGCCGCTCCCGGTTGGCGAAATCCGCGATCGCCAGGGCGAGCGCGGCCTCATCGAAATCCGGCCACAGCGCGTCGGTGAAGAAGAGCTCGGCGTAGGCGATGTTCCACAGCAGGAAATTGCTGACACGATGGTCGCCGCCCGTGCGGATGAAGAGGTCGGGATCCGGCAGGTCAGCCAACTGCAGCTCCGCCGCCAGCGTCGCCTCGTCGATGGCCGAGGGCTGCAGCGCCCCGCTCGCGGCGCGCCCCGCGCCCCGGCGCGCGGCCTCCACGAGGTCCCAACGGCCGCCATAGCTCACCGCGACCTGCAATCGCAGCCCGGTGTTCGCCGCCGTGAGCGCCTCCGCCTCGGCGATCCGCTGCTGCAAGCGCACCGACAAGCGCTGCCGGTTGCCGATGATGCGCAGCCGCACACCGTTGGCGTGCAGTTCCTCGACCTCGCGGTCGAGCGCTTCCATGAACAGGGACATCAGCGTCGCGACCTCGGTCTCGGGCCGGCGCCAGTTCTCGCTGGAGAAGGCGAACAGCGTCAGCGCCTGCACGCCGAGGCGCGCGCACTCGCGGATCGCGCGACGCACCGGCTCGATGCCCGCGCGGTGCCCCGCCGTGCGCGGCTCGCCGCGGGCCTCGGCCCAACGGCCGTTGCCGTCCATCACGATCGCGATGTGCTTGGGCAGCGACACCAGGGCTCCGGGGATGGGTGATCCGGACCGGCGCCCATCAGACCTGCATGATCTCTTTTTCTTTGGCCGCCAGCACCTGCTCGATCTCGGCCACGTGCTTGTCGGTCAGCTTCTGGATCTCTTCCTGCGCCTTCTTCTCCTCGTCCTGGGAGATCATCTTCTCCTTGAGCGCTTCCTTGACGTCCTGCAGCACGTCACGGCGCACGTTGCGCACCGCGACGCGGGCGCCCTCGGCGTCGCCGCGCACGACCTTGGTGATGTCGCGCCGGCGCTCCTCGGTGAGCGGCGGGAGGGGGATACGGATGACCGTGCCGGCGGTGTTCGGCGTGAGCCCGAGGTCGGACTTGTAGACGGCCTTCTCCACCGCCTGCACGGCGGCCTTGTCCCACGGGGTCACCACCAGCGTGCGGGCATCCTCGATGCCGATGTTCGCGAGCTGCTGCAGCGGCGTCTCGGTCCCGTAGTAGTCGACCTTCAGGTTCTCGATCAGGCTCGGGTGCGCGCGGCCGGTCCGCAGCTTCTTGAGGTCGGCCTGGAACTGCTGCACGCACTTGGCCATGCGGGCCGTGGCGTCCTTCTTGAAGTCTTCGATCATGGTCGTTCCCGCCCGGTCAATTGGTGACGATGGTGCCGACGTCCTCGCCGCGCGCGATGCGCAGCAGTTCACCGGCCTTGAAGAGGTTGAAGACCTGCAACGGCAGGCCGTTGTCACGGCACATCACGATGGCCGTGGCGTCCATGACGTTGAGCCGCTCGTCGAGCACCCGGTCGAAGGTCAGCCGCGGATAGCGCACCGCCGACGGGTCCTTCATGGGGTCCGCCGTATATATGCCGTCGACCTTGGTGCCCTTCACGAGCAGGTCCGCGCCGACCTCGATGGCGCGCAGCGACGCCGCGGTATCGGTGGTGAAGAAGGGGTTGCCGGTACCGGCGGCGAACAGCGCGACCCGGCCCTTCTCGAGGTGCCGTATGGCGCGGCGGCGGATGTAGTCCTCGCAGACCTCGTTGATGCGGATCGCCGACATGACACGCGCATGCGTGCCGATCGACTCGAGGGCGTCCTGCATCGCGAGGCAGTTCATGACCGTCGCCAGCATGCCCATGTGGTCGCCCGTGACGCGGTCCATGCCCGCACGCGCGAGACCCGCGCCGCGGAAGATGTTGCCGCCACCGATCACCAACGCGACCTGCGCGCCGAGACCGAGCAGCTCCTGCACCTCGAGCGCGATGCGTCGCAGCATCGCCGGATCGATGCCGTAATCGCCGTCGCCCATCAGGGCCTCGCCGGAGAGCTTCACGAGGATGCGTTTGTAGCGCAGGTCGCCATCGGCCATCGTTCGGGACTCCTCAGAAAAACCGGTCTGCCATCGAAAAAACCCCGCCGTGGCGGGGTTTTCGGGGTCGATGCGGCGTCAGCCTGCTCCGCTGCTGGCTTTCACCTGGGCCATCACTTCGCCCACGAAATCGTCCTGCTTCTTCTCGATGCCGGCGCCGACCTCGAAGCGCTGGAAGGATTTGACCTCGGCCTTGGCGGCCTTGAGCAGCTTCTCGATGGTCTGGTCCGGATCCTTCACGAACGGCTGTCCGAGCAGCACCTTTTCGTTGAGCGTCTTGCGGATGCGGCCCTCGACCATCTTGGCGACGATATCGGCGGGCTTGCCCTCGGCGAGCGCCTTCTCGGTCTCGATCTCGCGCTCCTTGGCGACGACATCGGCCGGGACGTCGGCCACCGACAGGTAGGCCGGGTTGGTGGCGGCCACGTGCATGGCGATGTCGTGGGCGAGCGCGGCATCACCGCCGACCACCGACACCAGGGCGCCGATGCGCGTGCCGTGGCGATAGGCGCCGAGGTGGCCTTCGGACTCGAGGGTCGCCAGGCGTCGGACCGAGATGTTCTCGCCGATCTTGGCGACCAGCGCGCGACGGCGCTCGTCCACCGAACCGCCTGCCGGCAGGGCGAGCGCGGCCAGCGCCTCGACCGATGCAGGGCGGGACGCGAGCGCCGCCTTGGCGACGTCCGCGCAGAAGCCTTGGAACTCCGGCTCGCGGGCGACGAAGTCGGTCTCGCAGTTGACCTCGACCATGGCGGCCGTGCGGCCGTCGGCCGACTTTTCGAGGGCAAGGATGCCCTCGGCGGCGACGCGCGCGGCCTTCTTGTCGGCCTTCGCGAGACCCTGCTTGCGCATGAGCTCGGCGGCGGCCTCGATGTCGCCGTTCGTCTCGACCAGGGCGCGCTTGCATTCCATCATGCCGGCGCCGGTGCGCTCGCGCAGCTGCTTGACCGTGTCAGCCGTGATGCTCATGGCTCAACCCCGACGGCGCGGCGCGGCGGCGGCAGGACCGGTGCGACGACGCGGCGCCGAAGCGCTCGCGACCGGCGCGACTTCGCCATCGGCGGCCTCGGCGCCCACCTCGGCCTCCTCGCCACCCTCGACGACCGCCTCGGCCGGCGCGGCGACCGACGGGGTCGGACGGCGACGGGCCGGAGCGGCAGGCGCGGCACCGCGGCGCGCGGCGCGGACCGGCGCCTCGCGCTTGGCGCCCGGGCGACCGCCACGGGCCGGTCGCTGCTTCGGGTTGCCCTGCTCGTCGAGCTCGACGAATTCGTCCTCGCTCACCGAGAGCTTCGGCGCCGTGCTGCGGCCTTCGATGACCGAATCGGCGATGCCGGAGGCATACAGGTGGATGGCGCGCATGGCGTCATCGTTGCCCGGGACGACGTAGTCGACGCCGTCCGGCGAGCAGTTGGTGTCGACGATGGCGACCACCGGGATGCCGAGCTTGTTGGCCTCGTGGATCGCGATCTTCTCGTGGCCGACGTCGACCACGAACAGCACGTCCGGCAGCGACTCCATGTCCTTGATGCCGCCCAAGCTGCGCTCGAGCTTGTCCATCTCGCGGCGCAGCATCGTGCCTTCTTTCTTGCCGCGCTTGTCGAGCGAGCCGTTGGCCTTCATCTCGGTGAGGTCGGCGAGGCGCTTGATCGACTGGCGCACGGTCTTGAAGTTGGTGAGCATGCCGCCGAGCCAGCGCTGGTTCACGAACGGCATGCCGGCGCGGGCCGCCTCTTTCTGGATGGGTTCGCGCGCGGAGCGCTTGGTGCCGACGAACAGCACCGTGCCGCCGTCCGAGGCGACGCCCTTGATGAAGTTCGCGGCTTCCGCGTAGAGCGGCTGCGTCTTCTCGAGGTTGATGATGTGGATCTTGTTGCGCTCGCCGAAGATGTACTCGGACATCTTGGGGTTCCAGAAGCGGGTCTGGTGTCCGAAGTGGACGCCCGCTTCCAGCATCTGTCGCATGGACACGCTGGCCATCGTCATATCTCCTTGTCGGGTTGGGCCTCCGCACATCCTCGGTCGCCATCCCGACCCCCGAAGGAGCCAGGACACCCAGCGATCGATGCAACGATGTGCGTGTGGGTTGGTTTACGTTGCCAAAAAAGGCCGCGCTTTATACCATGCGGAACCCGTAAAAACAACGCTTTACGGACCCCCTTCCCACGACCCCGTCCCCCGCCCCAGGCCCCCTCCCCCGCCCCCATGCCGATCACCCTCAAGTCCCCGGAAGAGCAGCAGAAGATGCGCGAGGCCGGCCGCCTGGCCGCCCAGGTCCTCGACATGATCGGCGATCACGTCAAGGCGGGCGTCACCACCGACGAACTCGACCGCCTCTGCCACGACCATATCGTGCAGGTACAGCAGGCCGTACCCGCGAACCTCAACTACCGCGGCTTCCCCAAGACCATCTGCACCTCGGTCAACCACGTCGTCTGCCACGGCATCCCGAACGACAAGCGCCTGAAGAACGGCGACATCATCAACATCGACGTCACGGTCATCCACGACGGCTTCCACGGCGACACCAGCCGCATGTACTTCGTCGGCAAGCCGTTGCCGCATGCCCAACGGCTCGTCGAGGGCTGCTTCGAGGCGATGTGGCAAGGCATCCGCTGCGTCCGCCCCGGCGCGCGGCTCGGCGACATCGGTCATGCGATCCAGCAGCACACCGAGGCGCAGGGGTTCACCGTCGTCCGCGAGTACTGCGGCCACGGCATCGGCCGCATCTACCACGAAGACCCGCAGGTGCTGCATTACGGCAAGCCCGGCACCGGGCTCGAACTGCGCGCGGGCATGACCTTCACCATCGAGCCGATGATCAACGCCGGCAAGCGCGACGTGAAGCTGCTGCCGGACGGCTGGACCGTCGTGACCCGCGACCACAGCCTCTCCGCGCAGTGGGAACACACCGTGCTCGTGACCGACGAGGGTTTCGAGGTCCTCACCCAGGGAGCGCGTTGAGCATGGGCGGGTGGCCGCTGCTCGAGCTGCTGCCCGCACAGCTCGCAGCCGCGGGCGGGACCGCCGAGGCCTACGGCACCCAGCTGCGCGAGGCGCAGGCCACACTCAAGGTGCGCTTCGAGGCCGAGGAACCCGTCGAGACGCTGGTCCATGCCCGCGCGCAGCTCATCGATGTGGTGCTGCGCGAGGCCTGGCGCACGCGCCTGCCCGACCACGACGCCGATTGGGCGTTGGTGGCCGTCGGCGGCTACGGCCGCGGCGAACTGCACCCCTGCTCGGATGTCGACATCTTGATCCTGGTGCCCGCCGCCCTGGATGACGCCGGACGCGCCGCGCTCGAACCCTTCGTGGCCTTCCTGTGGGACATCGGCATCGAGATCGGCCACAGCGTGCGCACCGTCGCGGAATGCGCCGAGTCCGCCGCGGCGGACGTGAGCGTGATGACCACCCTCGTCGAGGCCCGCTGCGTGGCCGGCGACGCCGCGCTCGCCGTGCGCATGATCGAGGCGCTCTCGCCCGCGCACCTCTGGCCGGTCAAGGAATTCTTCGAAGCCAAGGTGCGCGAACAGGCGGTCCGTCACGCCAAGGCCAACGACACCGCCTACAACCTCGAACCCAACGTGAAGACCGGCCCGGGCGGCCTGCGCGACATCCAGACCATCGCCTGGGTCGCCAAGCGCCACTTCGGCGCCGAGACCCTCGACCAGCTCGCCACGCTCGGCTTCCTGACGCCCGCCGAGGTACGGCGCCTCGAGGCGGCCCAGAGCTTCCTCTGGAAGGTGCGCTTCGCGCTGCATACGGTCACGGGACGCCGGGAGGACCGGCTGCTGTTCGACCACCAAGTGCGCATCGCGCGCATCTTCGGCTACGAGGACGCCTCGTTCACGCTCGCGGTCGAGCAGCTCATGCAGCGCTACTACCGCACGGTGATGGACGTGACGCTGCTGAACGAACTGCTGCTGCAGCTGTTCCGCGAGGCGATCGTCGAGGCGGCGCCGGGCGGCGCCCACGAACCCCAGCCGCTCAACGCGCGCTTCCAGGTCACCGACGGCTACCTCGAGGCGCTGCACGACGATGTCTTCGTGCGCCAACCATGGACCTTGCTCGAGGTGTTCGCGCTGCTGCAGCAGAACCCCGACATCCGCGGCGTGCGTGCGCACACCATCCGCGCGATCGTCCGCAACCTCTGGCTGATCGACGAGGAGTTCCGGCAGAACCCGCGCAACCACCGCCTGTTCCTCGAGATCCTGCGCGCGCCCGCCGGCGTCACCAACGAGCTGCGCCGCATGAACACCTACGGCGTGCTCGGCCGCTACATCCCCTCCTTCGGCCGGATCGTCGGCCGCATGCAGTACGACCTGTTCCACGCCTACACCGTCGACGCCCACACGCTGTTCGTGGTGAGCAACCTGCGCCGCCTCGCGCTGCCGCGCTTCGACCACGAGCTGCCGAACCTGTCGCGCATCATGCAGTCGTTGCCCCGACCGGAGGTCGCCTACCTCGCGGCGCTGTTCCACGACATCGCCAAGGGCCGCGGCGGCGACCACTCCGAGCTCGGCGCGGTGGACGCGGAGGCCTTCTGCCTCGAGCAGGGCCTCACGCGCTACGACGCGCGTCTCGTCGCCTGGCTGGTCCGCAACCACCTGCAGCTCTCGCTCACCGCCCAGAAGCAGGACATCGCCGATCCCGAGGTCATCAACGGCTTCGCGCGGTTCGTGGGCGACGAGACCCACCTCGACCACCTCTACGTCCTCACGGCGGCCGACGTGCGCGCCACCAACCCCCGGCTCTGGAACTCCTGGAAGGCCTCGCTGTTCAGCGAATTCCACGACCGCGTGAAGCGCGCCCTGCGGCGCGGCCTCGAGAGCCCGATCGACCAGGAAGAGCTCAAGCAGGGCAACCAGACCGACGCGCGCGCCCTGCTCACAGCCGCCGGTGTCGGCGAAGCGCGCACGGCTGCGGTCTGGTCGCACTTCTCCGACGACTACTTCCTGCGCCATACGCCGCAGGAGATCGCCTGGCACACGGCGCTGCTCGCCGGCCGCGCCGTGGACGCCGACGACCCGGTGGTGGCGGTGCAGGCCGAGAGCGAGCGCGGCACCACCTCGATCACCACCGTCGCGCCGCACCGTCAGCATGGTTTCGCGCGCACGACGGCCGTGCTCGACCAACTCGGCCTCAACATCGTCGATGCGCGCATCACGCCGACGCTCGACGGCGACAGCATCGACCTCTACCACGTCCTCGAGGAGGACGGCTCGCCGATCGGCGACGCCGAGCGCCGCGAGGAGATCGAGCACGCGCTGCGCCGCTCGCTCGCGAGCCCGCGCGATGCGCTGATGGCGGTCTCGCGCCGGGCGCCGCGCCAGGCCCGGATGTTCAACACCCGTACGCAGATCTCGATCACCGCCGACGGCCGGAACCGGCGCTCGATCCTCGAGATCATCGCCGCCGACCGGCCCGGCCTGCTCTGCGACATCGGCAAGGTGCTGATGGAAGAGCGCATCGACCTCATCGGCGCCAAGATCATGACCGTGGGCGAGCGCGCCGAGGACGTGTTCCACGTGCGCGGCACGGACGGCCAGCCGCTCGCCGACGAAGCCGGCCAACGACTCCTCGCCCGCCTCACCGAGGCCCTCGACCGACGGCGCGCCGCATGACGGATACGCCATGAACCCCGACCTCGAACGCCTGCTGCCCTACCCGTTCGAGCGCCTCGCGGCGCTCAAGGCCGGCCTGACGCCGCCCGCCGGGCTCGCGCACATCGACCTGTCGATCGGCGAACCGAAACATCCGCCGCCGCCCTTCGTGCTCGAGGTGCTGGAGCGTGCCCGCGCCGGTTTCGGCAGCTATCCGACCACCGCCGGCACGGCGGCGTTGCGCGCGTCCTGCGGACGCTGGATGGAGCGCCGCTTCGGTCTGCCGACGGGCGCCGTCGGCGGATCGCAGGTGCTGCCCGTCAACGGTACACGCGAAGCGCTGTTCGCGTTCGCGCAGGCGGTGGTGGACAGGGGCGGCACCGCAGCGGCGCCCGTGGTGGCGATGCCGAACCCGTTCTACCAGATCTACGAGGGCGCGGCGTTCCTGGCAGGCGCCGAACCGCTCTACCTCGACACCCATGCCGCGGACGGATTCCTGCCCGACCTTGACCAGGTGCCTGCGGCGACCTGGGACCGCTGCCAGCTGCTGTACCTGTGCACGCCGGGCAATCCTGCCGGGGCCGTGATGGACCTCGCGTTCCTGCAGCGGGTGATCGCGCTCGCCGAGCGGCATGACTTCATCATCGCCTCCGACGAGTGCTACGCCGACCTCTATCCGGACGACTCGCGTCCACCGCCTTCGCTGCTCGCGGCGGCGCATGCGGCGGGTCTCACGGATTTCCGCCGCTGCGTGGTGTTCCACAGCCTCTCCAAGCGCTCGAGCCTGCCCGGCCTGCGTTCCGGCTTCGTCGCGGGGGACGCGCAGGTGCTCGCACGCTTCCTGCGTTATCGCACCTACCACGGCTGCTCCATGCCGCTGCCGGTGCAGGAGGCCAGCATCGCCGCCTGGGACGACGATGCGCACGCCGCGGAGAACCGCGCCCTCTACCGCGAGAAGTTCGCCCGCGTGCTGCCGATCCTCGCGCCGCACGCGGAGGTCGCCGCGCCCGACGCCGGATTCTATCTTTGGCCGCGGATCGGCGCCGACGACGAGACGTTCGTCCGCGAGCTCTTCGCGACACGTCACGTCACCGTGCTGCCCGGTTCCTACCTTGCGCGCGACGCCGGTGCGGGCAACCCCGCTGCCGGGCGCGTGCGCATCCCGCTCGTCGCGCCGGTCGACCAGTGCGTCGAGGCCGCCCACCGCATCGCAGGTCTCCTGCAAGGACGCTGACATGACCGACACCGCACCGCTGCAAGCCCTCGTCGAAGCCGCCTTCGAGGCCCGCGCGGAGATCAACCCGCGCAACGTCTCGCGCGAACTGCGCATCGCGCTCGACGAGTGCCTCGAACTCCTCGATTCGGGCGCTGCACGGGTCGCCGAGCCGCACGCGGACGGCTGGCGGGTCAACGACTGGCTGAAAAAGGCCGTGCTGCTCTATTTCCGCGCGCACGACAACCGGCTCATCGAGGGCGGCCATACCCGGTTCTTCGACAAGGTGCCGCTCAAGTACTCGGCGATGGACGAGACCGCGCTGCGCGCGGGCGGCGCCCGCATCGTGCCGGACGCCATCGTCCGCAAAGGCGCCTACATCGGCCCGAACGTGGTGCTGATGCCCTCGTTCGTCAACATCGGCGCCTACGTCGGCGAAGGCACCATGGTCGACACTTGGGCGACCGTCGGCTCCTGCGCGCAGATCGGCCGCAACGTGCATCTCTCGGGCGGCGTCGGCATCGGTGGCGTGCTGGAGCCCTTGCAGGCGACGCCCACCGTCATCGAGGACGACTGCTTCATCGGCGCGCGCTCCGAGATCGTCGAGGGCGTGGTGGTCGAGCGCGGCGCCGTGATCTCGATGGGGGTGTTCATCGGCCAGAGCACCCGCATCTACGACCGCGAGACCGGTCGCATCACGCAGGGCCGGGTCCCGGCCGGGGCCGTGGTGGTCCCGGGCAGCTTGCCCGCCAAGGACGGCTCGCACTCGCTCGCCTGCGCGGTCATCGTCAAGAAGGTCGATGCCCAGACCCGCGCCAAGACCTCGATCAACGACCTGCTGCGCTCGGCCGACTGACCGATCCTCAGAAGCCTGATGCTCAGAAGCTCGCGGTGATCGACGCCGACAGCTTGACGCCCTGGTCGTAGCGGTTGAAGTAGATCCGGTTCGGACCGCGCTCCTGGTACTCGCGATAGTCGCGACGCAGCAGGTTGCGGGCCTCGAACTTGAACTCCATCTCCTTGCCCATGAAATCGAAGCCCTGCCGGGCGACGAAGTCCACCGAGAACCCCGGCGACTCGTAGATGTCCGGGAGCCCGGCCGCGCCGCGGCTCGTGACGCGGTCGCTGGCGTAGGAGATGAGCAGCGTCTGCTGCGACAGCGAATCCTCGTCCTCGAGGCCGATCTGCAGGTTGGCGAGGTGCTCGGACTGGCCGGTCAGGGGAGCGCCATCGCGGAAGAAGTTGCTGGCGGGCTGCGTGACCGTGCCGAACACGTCGGTGGTATCGCCGTCCTTGACGCTCAGCTCCGACTTCGACCAGGTGTAGTTGCCGATCAGCACCAGCCGGCGCGACGCGGCGAACGCGCTCTCCGACAGGTCCGACAGGTAGAGGTACTTCTGCGACTCGATCTCGAGGCCGTAGAGCGTCGCCTGCGGTGCATTGGCGAAGCTCGTGACCGGGTTGTTGTCGTTGAAACCCGTGAAGGCCTCGATCGGCTTGTCGATCTGCTTCCAGAAACCGGCCGCCGACAGGCGCTGGTCGCGCGCGAAGTACCACTCCCAGCGCAACTCGGCGTTCTTGAACTCGCTGTCGACGAGCAACGGGTTGCCGCGGTACGCGCGGTTGCTCTCGGGGTCGTAGTAGGCCTGGAACATCAGTTCGCGGAACTGAGGACGCGCGATGGTCTGCGAGGCGTTGAAGCGCGCCTGCATGTCATCCGCGAACTTCCACGTCAGCGTGAGGGCCGGCAGGACATAGTCGTTGTCGAGGCGCGTCGTCGCGGACGACCCCGCCGGCGTGGCGAACACCTGACGCGGCTCGACCACCTGTTCCGCCTGTTCGTAGCGCACGCCCGCGTTGACCTCGAAGCCGTCCAACACCTCGGCCTGCGCCTGGAGGTATGCGGCCTGGGTCTCGAGCGTGGCGGTGAAGGCCGGATCCGACTCCGTGGTCTCGATGGACCGGATGTCGTAGAAATCCACCACTTGGGCGCCGAGCAGGTAGTCGGGGCGGAACATCGCCACGCCGCTCGGAAAGGTCGAGGGCGCGATGGCGAGGAACTCGCGGCGCTCCGAGTCGCGCTCGGTGTCGGTGCCCTCGAAACCCGCCGAGAGGACGAACTGCGGCGTGACCTCCCAAGACGCGTCGCCGCCGTAGGCGAGGAGGTCCTCATCGAGCTCCGAGAACACGATGTTGGCGTAGCCGGTCTGACCGTTGTCGAGACGGTTGATGAAGTACGCGCCGTAGGGATCGGCAGCCACGTTCGACCGGGAATACCCGAAGCCGAGCTCGAACGGCGCCTTGCGGCTGGAGTTGGCGTAGGCGAGCCGCAGGTCGAGCTTGACCGGATCGAGGTTGAAGCCGCCGCTCAGCTGCGTGCTCCAGACCTGCCGCTCATACCAGCCCGTCTCCTGCTCGAGGAAATCGCGGCCCGGGCGCTGGCTGTTCTGCTTGCCTTCCGAGAGGCTGGTGCGCTTCAGGGTGTCGCGGATGATGAGGTTGGTCCAACGGAGCTTGTTGCCCTCGCCGAACTCATAACCGAGACCCAAGAGTCCGTTGATCACGACGCGGTTCTCGGTCGAGACCTGCCGGTAATCCTTGTCGAGGACCGCGAGTTCGGCGTCCGCCGCGCTCTGCTCGATGTTGTCCTTGGTGCGCCAGGAGTGGCCGTATCCCGCGGTCGCGACCAGACCGAGCTCGCCATCGCCGAGCTCACGCGACGTCCCGCCGGTGGCCGAGAACGACACGTTGACCGGGATCTTGTCGTTGCGCTGTACCAAGGCCGTGTTGGTGTTGGCGAACTCCTTGACGAGCTCGCCCGAGTCCACGGCTCCGGAGCTCAGGCGCAGGCCGCTCGCGAAATACGCCGCCATCGCGGGCGGGACATCACGGACGCCGCTGTCGCTGCCGGTCCAGTCGTACTTGCTGCCGTAGTGCGTGTAGCCGAGCTGTCCGGTGGTCTCGGTGTCGCCGCTCAGCCCGAAACCGAACTTGAAGAACGGCTCGGCGGGCACGGCGAGCGTCGTGAGGTTGATCAGGCCGCCGCCGAACTCGCCGGTGAAATTGGCCGAGTAGCTCTTCTGGACCACGGACGATGCGATGACATCGGTCGGGAACAGGTCGAGCGGGACGGCGCGGCGCAACGGCTCGGGGCTGGGCAGCGGCAGGCCGTTGAGGAACGCCTGCGAGTAGCGATCGCCGAGGCCGCGGACGTAGACGAAGCCGTTGCTCGCGACGCTGAGGCCGGTGACGCGGCTGAGGGCGCCGGCGATGTCGCCCTCGCCGGTGCGGGCGATGTCGTCGGCGGACAGCACCGACAGCACCTGGTTGGCGGCCTGCTGGACGTTGCGATCACGTCGTCCGACGATGACGATCTCACCGACGGTGTCGATGTCCACGGCTTCCTCAGCCGTCTCCGAGGCCGCCTCCGGAGCCGCAGGGTCCGCGGGCGGTGCAGCCGCGGCGGCGGGCGGGGTCTCTTGGGCCGCCGCGGCCGCCGTCAGCACCGCGAGCGCAGCGATCAGCAGCGAGCGGTATCCCGCAACTCGATTGTCCATGCCAGTCCTCGTGTCGACGTTCGGTCAGGCGGGGTCGGGCGACGGCATCGGCCGCGCCCGCCCCGCACCGGGCAGATCGCTTACGGCGTGATCCGGGGCAGGCTCGTGCAGGCGGTGCCCGTCGTGCCGAAGTTCGCCGTCGCCGAGTTGCAGGTCCAACCGGCGTACCAGGTGTCGGCCGCGTCCCTCACCGCACCGATGTAGGTGGTGGTGTCGAAGCCGGCATCCACCGTCTTCGGGTCGGTGGCGGCGCGGGCCGTCTCGTTGGCGCCGTTCACGAACACGTTGCTCAGCGACGCGGTGAACGTCGAGGAGTTGTTGTTGCCGGCGACGTTGAACGCCGCATCCACCTGCGCCGCCGTCACGCCGCTCGAGCCGATGAACGGCGTCGGGCCGCACTGCATGGCGACCGACCGGAAGACCGGCGGCCCCACCTTGTCGACCGCCGCGTTCGGCGTGAGGATGTTGGAACCCGAGAGGCGCAGACAGCCGATCGGGCTCGTCACGACACCGTTCACCAGCGAGGCGTCGGCCTGACCACGGAACAGCATCGCCGCCTGGTTGCCGGTCGCCGGGTTGCGGTGCACGAACGTGAAGTTCGCGAGCTTCATGAAGGTCCGCGGCGTCTGGTTCTCGAGGGCGTTGGCGCTGTCGAGCTCGATGATCGAGTCCGCGGCGCCGGAGGTCTTCTGGACCGCGATCACGTACTGGATGAGTCCGCGGTAGCCGGTGTCGAGGTCGATATTGTCATCGTCCGCACCGGTCAGCACCATGCGGCGGGCGTTGTGGGTGCCGCCGAAGAACTCGAACGCGTCATCCGAGCTGTTGTGCGACTGGATGAACTCGATGGTGGTGCCGGTGCCGACACCGCCGGTGGTCAGCGCCTGCAGCTCCGAGTTGCCCGAGAGCACGAAGCCCGAGTAGCGGATCTGCACGTAGCGCAGGGTGCCGCTGTTGTCGTTGGGCGTCGCGCCGCCGTAGATCGCGGGATCGACCGCGCCCTCGACCTGACGCTCGCAGTTGACCGAGCCCGGGGTGGCGCTCGGCGCCACGGTGCAGTCCGTGATCGGCGCGCGGCCCGAAAGCACGACGCCGCCCCACTGGCCCTGCGAGTCGTCGTTCGCGAGACCGAGCACGTTGTCACGGCTGGTGAAGATGATCGGCTGCGTCGCCGTACCGGCGGCGTTGATGCGGTTGCCGCGGTTGACGTGCAGCCACGAGGTGCCGACGGCACCGTACACGATGACGCCCGGCTGGATGGTGAGGGTGACCTGCGGGTCGCCGGTCTGCGGCGCCGCGCCGCGATCGACACCCACGTCGACGCGACCGCCGAGCGAGTACAGCAGACCCGCCACGCGCGGCAGGTTGGTGCTGCGGGTGATGCGCGCCGGCAGTTCACAGATGCGATAGGTGCCGGTGGTCCCGGAGATCGTCCCACGATCGGCGAGGCCCGCCGGATCGTCGATGGTGGGGCAGCCAGCGGCTGGCAACACGAGCGCCGGGGGCGGCGGCGGCGGCGGGGGCGGCGGCGGGGGCGCCGGGTTGTTGATCGTGATGTTCCCGCCGCTGCCCGGCGAGGCGATCTCCTCGGCGCCGCAGCCGGCGAGCACCGCCACCGAGGCGGCGAGGAAGAACAGATTGCGAGTGGTGGACGAACCGTTCATGGGCTACTCCGTGGGAACCTGACGAGGCCGGGCCGCATCGCTGCGGCGTGTCGTGGGGGAAATTCCGGGGTGGCGCGGGATACCCCGGCCACGGGCAGTAATCTAGGGCCGCGGTGTGTCCGTGCCGTGACACGCATGTGACAACCCGATGACAACCCGACCCCGCCTCGCGCCGGTCGCCGCCCGCTAAAAGACCGTCGCCCAGCAGGGACACCGCGCATAAAATCGGCGCATGAGCACCGCCGGCATGGACCCTGCCCAGCAGGAGACCCCCGAACTGCACCGCTGGGTCATCGCGCAGACCGAGGCGGGTCATGCGCCCGATGCGCTGCTTGCGCAGCTCGTCGAACGGGGCTGGCCGGAAGATCGGGCCGTCGCCGTCGTCACGCGCGCGCTCGAGACCCGTCTCGCCGAACTGCGCGCAAAGAACATCGCGGCATCCTCGTCGGCCGCCGGGACCGGTGAGGCGGCGGCGACCGATCCGACGACGGATGCCGGTGCCGCTGCGCCCCCGGCGCTGCACGTGCCGCAGCCGTTCGGCCTCTCGGCGCCGCCCGTGGTGCGCGCGCTGGACCGTGACGTGAAGGTGCTCTTCACCCTGCCCCACCCGCGCGTGATCCTGTTCGGTGGCCTCTTGAGCAACACCGAATGCGACGAACTGGTGGCGCTGTCCCGCGCCCGCATGACCGCCTCGCAGGTGGTCGACTCCGACACCGGCGGCGAGATCGCCCACGAAGGGCGCACGAGCTCAGGCTACGGTTTCGCCCGGGCGGCGACGCCCTTGATCGACCGCATCGAGCGCCGTATCGCGGCCTTGCTCAAGTGGCCGTTGGAGTTCGGCGAGGGGCTGCAGATCCTGCGCTACCGGGTCGGCCAGGAATACCGGCCGCACTACGACTACATGGACCCGGCGCTGCCGGGCGCCCCGGCTTTCCTCGCGCGCGGCGGGCAGCGCGTCGGCTCGCTCGTGATGTACCTCAACACGCCGCTCGAGGGTGGCGCGACCAATTTCCCAGACATCGGGCTCGAGGTCGCCGCGAACAAGGGCAACGCGGTGTTCTTCAGCTATGACCGGCCGCACCCCTCCACCAAGAGCCTGCACGGCGGCATGCCGGTGCTCAACGGCGAGAAGTGGGTGGCGACGAAGTGGCTGCGCGAGGCGCAGCACACCTGAGGGACGGACCCGGCCTCAGCCGAAGCGGCCCGTGATGTAGTCCTCGGTGAGCTTCGCCTGGGGATTGGTGAAGATCTTCTTGGTCTCGCCCACCTCGATCAGGTCGCCGAGATGGAAGTACGCCGTGCGCTGCGACACCCGCGCCGCCTGTTGCATCGAGTGCGTGACGATGCAGATCGCGTAGCTCTCGCGCAGTTCGTCGATCAGGTCCTCGATGCGGGCCGTGGCGATGGGGTCGAGCGCCGAGCAGGGCTCATCCATCAGGATGACGTCCGGGTTCACGGCGATGGTGCGCGCGATGCACAGGCGCTGCTGCTGGCCGCCCGAGAGGCTGGTGCCCGGGTGGTTGAGGCGGTCCTTCACCTCTTCCCAGAGCCCCGCGCGCCGCAGGCTGGTGTTGACGATGTCGTCGAGCTCGCCGCGGTCGGCCGCGAGCCCGTGGATGCGCGGCCCGTAGGCCACGTTCTCGTAGATCGACTTCGGGAAGGGGTTCGGCTTCTGGAACACCATGCCGACGCGGGCGCGCAGCTGCACCACGTCCTGCTTGCGGTCGTGGATGTCCTGCCCCTCGAGGGCGATCAGGCCCGTCACCCGCGCGCTCTCGATGGTGTCGTTCATGCGGTTGAGGCAACGCAGGAACGTGGACTTGCCGCATCCCGACGGCCCGATCATCGCCAACACCTCGCGCCGGCCGACGTCGATGTTGACGTGCTTGATGGCGTGCTTGTCGCCGTAATGGACGTTGACGTCGCGGCAGGCGAACACCGGATCGGCGGTGGTCACCGTACCGATGGTGCGGATGTCCGCGGCGACGGGGGCGGAGACGGTCGGGTCAGGCATGGGGGTCACCAACGCTTTTCGAACTTGTTGCGCAGCACGACCGCTGCGGCATTCATGACGATGAGGAACAGCAGCAGCACGATGATCGCGCCCGAGGTGCGCTCCACGAAGCCGCGCTCCGGGAGGTCGGACCACAGGAACACCTGCACCGGCAGCACCGTGGACGGGTCGAGCACGCCCGACGGCACCTCGACGATGAAGGCCACCATGCCGATCATGAGCAGCGGCGCGCTCTCGCCCAAGGCGCGCGCCATGCCGATGATGGCGCCGGTGAGCACGCCGGGCAGCGCCAGCGGCAGCACGTGGTGGATGACCATCTGCCAGCGCGATGCGCCGATGCCGAGCGCCGCCTCGCGGATCGAGGGCGGCACGGCCTTGAGCGCCGCGCGCGAGGCGATGATCACCGTCGGCAGCGTCAGCAGCGTCAGCACCAGCCCGCCCACCAACGGTGCCGAACGCGGCAGGCCGAAGAAGCTGATGAACATGGCGAGGCCGAGCAGACCGAACACGATCGAGGGCACCGCGGCGAGGTTGTTGATGTTGACCTCGATCAGGTCGGTGATGCGGTTGCGCGGCGCGAACTCCTCGAGATA
>JBIIVD010000008.1:0-73717 GCA_044339635.1 Steroidobacteraceae bacterium
CTTGTCGGACTGCTCCGGCGTGAGCGGCAGCGCCGAAGCGACCGTCGCATCGACCGTGTTCTCGACCTCTGCACGCAGCGCGGCGTACTGCTCCGCGACCTGCGGCAACGATGCGAGACGGTTGTTGTCGGCGAGCAGCTGGATGAAGTTGCGCGCCTTCTCGTCGCCCGACGCGCCGGCCACCTCGACGACCAACGCGACCAGGTCGGCGCGCTGCACGTGTGGGTTGCCGATGAGCGGTTCGACGCGCTCGTCCTCCACCGTGGCACCTGCGCGCGCCAGCAGCTCGCCCCAAGGCGCGAGCTGGCCGGCCGCGTGCGCATGTTCGAACGCGGCGCGGGCGTAGGGACGGGCGAGGGTCGCGGCGTCAGCCACGGGCGATCTCGTCGGCGAGCTTGTCGATGAGCTGCGCGTGGGCCTTGGCATCGACCTCGCGCTCGAGCAGCCGCGACGCGCCCGCCACGACCATCGTGCCGAACTCCTTGCGGAGCTGGTCGCGGGCGCGGCCGGTCTCGGTCGAGGCCTCTTCGCGCGCGGCGGTCACGATGCGCGCGCCTTCGGCTTGCGCCGATTGCTTCGCGGCGTCGATGGCCTCGTTGGCGCGGCGTGCGGCCTGGTCCTCGACCAGCTTGGCGCGCTCGCGCGCCTCGCGGACGATGGCATCGGCGCGGCTCGTGGCCTCGGCGAGGTCTTTCTGACCCTTGTCGGCGGCGGCGAGGCCGTCGGCGATCTTGCGGTTACGGGCGTCGAGCTCGGCCGCCACGGAGGGCGTCACGAACTTGGCGATGAACCACAAGAGGATCAGGAAGACGATGATCTGGCCGATGAATGTGGCGTTGATCGTCATGACCTGTCTCTCCCCTGCGGGCGTGATGCGGGGATCGGCTTAGCCCTGGAGAGCGGCGAGCAGCGGGTTGGCGAACGCGAACAGCATCGCGAGGCCGACGCCGATGAGGAACGCCGCGTCGATCAGGCCGGCGAGCAGGAACATGCGGCCCTGCAGCATCGGGGTGAGCTCGGGCTGGCGCGCGGCCGACTCGAGGAACTTGCCGCCCATGATGCCGATGCCGATGCAGGCACCGATGGCGCCGAGGCCGATGATGATGCCGATACCGAGGGCGGTGAAGGCCTGGACGTTCGCGATAGCTTCCATTTCTAGGGACTCCTGGACAGAAAACTCAGGTGGGAGGGAGGATCAGTGGTGCTCTTCCGCCATCGAGATGTAGACGATGGGGAGGATCATGAAGATGTAGGCCTGCAGCAGCACGATCAGGATGTGGAAGATCGCCCACATCGCGCCGGCGATGATCTGGCCGATGAACAGGGAGACCCCGCCGATCGTGAACGCGAAGCCCATGCCGAGCAGGGCGATGAGCATGAACAGCAGCTCGCCCGCGTACATGTTGCCGAACAACCGCATCGACAGCGACACCGGCTTGGCGAGCAGCTCGACCACGTTCAACGCGACGTTCGGCAGCCACAGGATGGGGCTGTTGCCGAACGGCGCGGCGATCCACTCGTGCAGGTAGCCGCCGACGCCCTTGGCGCGCACGGCGTAGATGATGATCAGGAACAGCACCACGATCGCCATCGCGATGGTGCCGTTGAGGTCGGCGGTGGGCAGCACACGGAAATAGCCCGCGCCGAACAGGCCCGCCACCTTGCCCGGCAGGTCGATGGGCAGCAGGTCCATGGAGTTCATGGCCACGATCCAGGTGAACAGCGAGAGCGCGAGAGCCACCAGGAAGGCGCGGTTGCCGTGGTAGACGTCGGCGACCTGGCCATCGATCCACTCGTAGATCATCTCGACGAAGTTGCGGCGGCCCGTCGGCGCCCCGGCGGTGGCACCGCCCCTCACGGCGAAGTAGAGGAATGCGGCCACGGCGGCCGCGAGCAGCGACGACATCAGGAGCGTGTCGATATGCCACGTCCAAAAGCCCTCGCCCACCTTCAGGTGCTTGAGGTGGTGGACGATGTATTCGGTGGGCGACTCGCCCTTCTCGCTGGCCATCTTGTCTCGTTGATCCTGGTCAGTCCGAAAACCCGCTCATACGCGCCCGCCCCGCGGCGGCAGCTTCGGCGCCGAAAGCACCGGAGCGACCCAGAAAACCAGCAGGGTTGCTGCGTAACCCGCGAGCGCGGCGGGCCACACGACGTCCTTGCGTTGCGCCAAGGCCAGGAACATCCCGACCGTCAGCAGCAGCTTCCCGAGTTGGCCGATCAGGATCCGTCCGAGCGCGAGGCCAGGGCTGTGCGTGTAGCGCAGCGCGGCCAAGGTCATGAACAGGTTCGCGATCAGGCCGATCGCACCGCCCGCGAGGACGGATCGACCGCTCGCCCCATCGACTGCGACAGCGACCAGCGCTGCCAGGCCCAGTGTGACCACGGCCTGCGCGACGAGGATGCGGCCGGCGAGCCTGCGCGTGTCAGTGTCGCCGGGTGCACTCATTGCGGAGTTCCGTGGGGTCAAAAGGCCCCTGCCGAAAAGGCTCCTGGATTATAGGGTCGCGCCCCGCGGGCATCAATGGCGGTTCACAGGAACCTTGCAGGGTCCCGAATCCCGGCCACCACTTCGGCGGACGGAGGCCTCAGCGGATGTGTTCGAGGATGCCGTCGAGTTCGTCGAGCGAATTGTAGGCGACGACCAGGCGGCCCTTGCCCGACTTGCCGGAATGCTCGATGGCGACCTTGGCGCCCAAGGTCTCGGCCAACCGCGTCTCCAAGGCAGCGACGTTGGGGTCCTTGCCACGGCCGGAGCCACCCCCGCCGCCGCCGCCGGTGTCACCGCCCTCCAAACCGTCTTTATTGACCAGCCGGCGAACCAATGCCTCGGTCTCACGGACCGATAAACCCTTTTTAGATACCAATTGGGCGACTTCGATCTGTTGGCGCCGCTGCGTGAGCCCCAGCAGGGCGCGCGCATGCCCCATCTCCAGTTCCCGGCGGTCGACCCGTTCGGCGACTTCCGGGGCCAGATCCAACAGCCGCAGCAGGTTGCTGACCGCGGCCCGCGAGCGGCCCACGGCGTCGGCCGCCTCCTGGTGGGTGATCTCGAACTCCCGGATCAGGCGGTCGAGGGCGCGCGCCTCTTCCATCGGGTTGAGGTTCTCGCGCTGGATGTTCTCGATGAGGGCCATCGCGATGGCGCCCTCGTCCGGCACCCGCCGCACCACCGCCGGGATGTCGGGCAGGCCGGCGATCTGGGCGGCACGCCAGCGACGCTCGCCGGCGATGATCTCGTAGCGCTGGCCCGGTGCGCCGGCAGGGGCCGGGGCGGCGCCCGGCATCTCGATCGGGCGGACGACGATGGGCTGCACCACGCCCTGCGACTTGATCGACTGCGCCAGCTCCTCGAGGGTCTCGGGGCGCATGTCCACGCGCGGCTGGTAGCGCCCGCGCTGCAGGACATCGAGCGGCAGGCGCACCAGCTGCTCACGGGCGACATCCGTCATGTCGGGCCTGGCGTCGGCGGCGTCCACCGTCCCGACGGCGGACGGCGGCGCCGGCCGCGGGGCGCTCGCTTGTCCGAGCAGGGCTTCGAGACCGCGGCCGAGGCTGGGCTTTTTCGGGTTCATGGCCGCGATGATAGCGGACTCCGACGCAGCGCCGCGGCGGGCGGTGCCGCCGCTGCCGCCGCCGGAGATGCCACCGACGCGGCGGGACGGTTCTCCGCCACGCCGAGGTAGATCTCGCGGAACGCCACATAGCAAAGAGCGCCGAAGAAACAATAGAGCACCGGCACCAGGAACGGCAGCCACACCCCACAGACCACGGGCAGCACCACGAACAGCAGCCCGATGCCGAGCAGCGGGCCGAGATTGCGCACCTGCCCGGCCGCCCCGAGCCGCCAGGCCTCGCGGAACGGCAGGCCGAGCAGCGTCATGCAGGGGAACTGGAAGAACGAGGTCACTCCCGGGATGTTGAACCCGAAATAGCTGAGGCCGAGCGCGAACGCCGGATAGACGAAGATCTGGCGCAGCGCGGTGAAGCCGTCGCTCGACAGGGCGTCCATCGCGTTCCTCGAGGTGTAGAGGATGTTCCACCACCCCACGCCGGGCCGCGCGAGCAGCAGGGCCCACACGACGGCGCCGACCGCGACGACCCCGGCGGTGTAGGGCAACAGGACCCTCGCGTGCCCGCGCAGCATCGCGAACACCTCGCCGATCCGCAGCGGTCCCGCGCGATCGAGCTGCGCCGCGATGAGGATGCAGGCGAGCAACGTGCCGAAGGCGAGCAGGCCGGCGAGCAGGGGGAAACGGTGCGCGACCGAGAGCCACAGGCACATGAGCAGCACGAGGCCGACCCAGAACCCGAGACCACGCCACAAGAGCTGCCACGCCTGCCGCACCCAGCGCAGCAGCGCGCCGGGCGCCGCGGTGCGCGGCTCGATCACCATCCGCGGCTCAGGCGCCCGCAGGCGTGGCGGATGCGGCCGGCGCGCCGGACGGCGACGTGCCCGCCGGCGCCTCGCCGCGGCGGATCATCTCGCCGGCGAGCGCGAGGTAGGCGAGTGCGCCGCGCGAGTCCTTGTCGTGCAGCAGCGCGGGCTTGCCGAAGGACGGCGCCTCGGCGAGCCGCACGTTGCGCGGCACGATGGTGCGGAACACCTTGTCGCCGAAATGCGCGACCAACTGGTCGCTCACCTCGTTGGTGAGGTTGTTCCGCGGGTCGTACATGGTGCGCAGCACACCCTCGATCTCGAGCGCGGGGTTGGCAGCGGCGCGGATCTGCTCGATGGTGGACATCAGCGCCGTGAGCCCTTCGAGCGCGTAGTACTCGCACTGCATGGGCACCAGCACGCCGTCGGCCGCGACCAGGGCGTTCACCGTGAGCAGGTTGAGCGATGGCGGGCAGTCGATGAGGATCACGTCGTAGCCGTGGCGCACCGGCGCGAGCGCCTCGCGCAACCGCGCCTCGCGACCGGCCGGCATCGACAGCAGTTGCACCTCGGCGGCGACCAGGTCCTGGTTGGCCGGCAGCAAGGCCATCGGCGGCTCCTCGAGGTCCAGCCGGACCTCGGAGAACCTGCAGTCGCCGACCAGCAGGTCGCCGACACCGCGCACGATCGAGGATTTCTCGACGCCGCAGCCCATGGTGGCGTTGCCTTGCGGATCGAGATCGATCAGCAACACGCGGCGCCGCGTCACCGCGAGCGACGCGGCGAGGTTCACGGCGGTGGTGGTCTTGCCCACCCCACCCTTCTGGTTGGCGATGGCGATGACGCGGCTCATGGTGCGAGTCTACCTGCTCGACGGCGCGACCGGCGGCGCGGCGGGTGGCGCGGCGGGCGGACGCAACATCAACACGTGCCGTTCGGCGCCGAGACCGGGCACCTGCAGGTCGAGGTCGGCCTCGATCTCCCAGCCGCGCGGCAGCGCGGCGCGCTCGGCGGGATCCCGGCGGCCTTTCATGGCCAGCACCCGGGTCGCAGGCGCGCACAGCGCCGCGACCTGACGTACGAGTTCGGGCAAAGGCGCGAACGCGCGCGCCACCACCGTATCGAAGGGCTGCGGAGGCTGCCATTCGCCGGCCCGCGCCTGCAACGCCACGACGTTGGTCAGCCCGAGCGTACGCGCCGCATGGGCCACGAACCGCACCTTCTTGCCGTTCGAATCGAGCAGCGTGAACTGCCGCTGCGGATGCACCACGGCGAGCGGCAGGCCCGGGAACCCGGCGCCGGTGCCGACGTCGGCGATGCGCGTGCCCGCGAGCTGCGCGCTCACCGACAGGCTGTCGAGCAGGTGATGCGTGAGCATCTCGCCGCGCGCGGTGACGGCCGTGAGGTTGTAGCTGCGGTTCCAGTGCGCGAGTTCGTCGAGCAGACGCGACAGCGTCGCCGCCTGCGCGGCATCCAGCGCGACGCCGAGGCGCGCCGCGCCGGCGATCAGCGCGCGGGACTCGACGGTGACAGGATCGTGCACGCGGGCTCCGGGATGCGTCAGGCCGGGCGCGCCCGGCTCAGGCGCCGATCCGCACGACGGTGCGACCGGTGACGCTGCCCTGCAGATACGCGTCGAACGCGCCGGGCAGGTCGTCGAAGTCGATGGTGCGCGTGACGATGCGGTCGAGATGGCGCGGCTTCAGGTCGGTGGCGATGCGTCCCCACACCACGAGCCGCGTGTCGCGCAGCGTGGCCGCGGAGTTGATGCCGAGCAGGTTGACGCCGCGGATGATGAACGGCATCACGGTCGTGTGCAGCTCCGCGCCGCCGGTGAGCCCGATGCTGGCGATGTTGCCCCAGTTGTCGACCGTGCGCGTGAGCCAGGTGAGCGTCTCGCCGCCGACGTTGTCGATGGCCCCCGCCCAACGCACCGACTCCATCGGCCGCGAACCGTGGTCGATCTCGCCACGCAACAGCACCTGCGACGCCCCGAGCGACTTCAGGTAATCCACCGCCGCGGCCTTGCCCGTGACCGCGACGACCTCGTAGCCGCGGCCCGCCAGCATGTCGATGGCGATGCTGCCGACGCCGCCGGTGGCACCGGTGACCACCACCGGACCGCGGGCGGGCGACTGGCCGTTGTGTTCCATGCGGTGGATGGCGAGCGCGGCGGTGTAGCCGGCCGTGCCGAGCGACATCGCCGTGAACGCATCGAGCCCGGCTGGCATCGGGATCACCCATTCGCCCTTCAGGCGCGCGTACTCGGCATAACCGCCATCGTGCACCTCGGAGAGGCCGCAACCGGTCGCGAGCACCGCATCGCCGGGCTTGAAGCGCGCATCGGACGAGGACTCGACCACACCGGCGAGGTCGATGCCGCCCACGAGCGGGTACTTGCGCAGGATGCGGCCCGCGCCGGTCGCGGCGAGCGCGTCCTTGTAGTTGATGTCGGACCACTGCACGCGCACCACGACCTCGCCTGCGGCCAGGTCGTCGATCGACAGCCGCTCCATGCGCGCGACGATCTTCTTGTCGATCTCGTGGATGCGGAAAGCCTTGAATGTACCGTCCATCTGCATGCTCCTGCGGCGTGTGCGCGCGGGTTCAGCGCGCGCGGCGCGCGAGCCAGGCCAAGAGGCCGTCGGCGTTGAGGTCGAAATCGAAGCCCGCCCAGTCATCGAGCAGGGACTCGGGCCCGGTGGCGCCGAGGCGTCGCCATTCATCGAGCACGATGTCGCGCAGCGCGGCGCGCAGCGCGGGACGGCGCGCCTCGGGCGGGACATCGCCCTGCGCCGTGGCGAGCGCCGCTGCCGTGAACCGGCCGACCATGCGCACCAGGTCCTCGCCCACGCGCGGGATGTCGCCGATGCGGCCGTAGTGCGTGAGGCATGCGGCGCGCGGCGCGAGCGACACGACGCGGCGGATGGAGGCCACCAGCTGTTCCGGGTCGAACTGGGTGGGGCTGGTGGTCGGGAGCGCGAACGGCCGCCCCGCCACCGCGAGCGGCGGGTAGGCGAGACCGAAGGTGTCGCCCGTGAACACGACGCCGGCCGTGTGGTCGAAAAACGCCTGGTGATGCAGCGCATGTCCCGGGGTGTGCACCACCTCGATCGCGCGGCTGCCGAGGGCGAGGCGCTCGCCGTCGGCCGTGGCCGATACGCGCGCGGCGTCGATGGGCGACAGGTCGCCGTACAACCGGGCGTAATCCTCCGCCCCATAGACCGCGATCGAGGCCTCGATGAGCTTGCGCGGATCGATCATGTGCGGAGCGCCGCGCGGATGCACGGCGAGGCGCGCGTTCGGCAACGCCTGCATGAGCTGGCCTGCGCCCCCGGCGTGGTCGAGGTGCACGTGCGTGAGCAGCAACCAATCGACCGCGGCGGGCGTCAGGCCGTGGGCATCGAGCGCCGCCAACAGCCGCGGCACCGCATGCGCCGTGCCGCAATCGACGAACGCCGCGCGACCGTCCTGCACGATGAGGTGCGCCGCATCGAAGGATGGGCGGACATAGTGGGTATCGACGACGTGGATGCCGTCCGCCCCGTTGATCTCGGCCATGCTCGCTCCCGTTCGGCCGGCGGACCGCCGGGGGTATGATTCTAGTCCTCCCGCCCGTCATCGTCCCGCCAGGAGTCGGCCATGCCCCACACCCCCCGGACACCCCCGCGCGCCCGGCCGCGCACCCTGCCGCTCGCCCGGGTCGCCGCGCTGCTGGCGATGGTCATCGGTACCGCAGGTGTCGCTGCAGCAGCCGCGCCGGCGACGGTCTCCCCCGCGCCGCCACCGCGCATCGAACGCGGGAACCTCGTGCTCGAAGACGTACCCGCGCATTCCCCGCGGGTCGTCGAATCGCTGGATGGGTGGCTCGCCGGCCGCGGCGCGACCTTCCGCGATTTCCTGCCGGACGGCAGCCTGTTGGTCTCGACGCGTTTCGGCGAGGTCGAGCAGGTGCATCGCGTCGCCCTGCCGATGGGCATGCGCGAGCAGCTGACCTTCGGCGCAGAGCCGGTGGGCTCGCTGAGCGCGGATCCGCGACCGGAGGGCGGTTTCGTGTTCGCCCGCGATCGCGGCGGCGACGAGAACGCGCAGCTCTTCCACTACCGTCCGCAGGACCGCAGCCTGCGCCTGCTCACCGACGGCCGCTCGCGCCACGGCGGTGCGGTCTGGTCGCGCGATGGCCGCAAGATCGCGTTCGCCGGCAACGCGCGCGACGGCGTCGCGACCGACATCTACATCCTCGAGATGCCGGACTCCGCTGCGGCAGGCACGCCCGCTCAAGCGGCGGCGGCCCCGACCGCCGCGCCGCGGCTCTCCATCGCCTCGCAGGGCGAGAACTGGGCGCCGGTCGACTGGTCCGTCGACGGCACGCAGTTGCTGCTGCTCGCGACCAGCTCGGTGACGGATGCGCGCCTCTACATCGCCGATGTCGCGAGCGGGGCCTTCCGGCTGCTCTCCCTCGGCGGCGCCACCGGCAAGCAAGGGCCGCGCACCGGCATCGGCGGCGCCCGCTTCAGCGTCGACGGCCGCGGCGTCTGGTTCACCGCCGATCTCGGCGGGGAATTCCAGCAGCTGCGGTTCCTCGACCTCGCCGACGGCAGCGTCCGCACGCTGACCGCCGATGTGCCCTGGGACATCGAGGATTTCGAGCCCGGCCCGGACGGCCGCTGGCTGGCCTACATCGCCAACGTCGACGGCTACGGCAAGCTCTCCCTGCTCGATCTCGGCGCGGCACGCAGTGTGCAGCCCGCGGGATTGCCGGCAGGGATCGTCTCCGGGCTGCGCTTCGACCGCACAGGCGGACGGCTCGGCATGTCGATCGAGTCGGCACAATCGCCGCGCGATGTCTGGGTCTTGGACCTCGCGCGCGGCGAAGCCGCGCGCTGGACGGCGAGCGAGCGCGGACCCATCGACCCCGCGAAGCTCGTCCCCGCCGAGCTCGTGCGCTATCCGACCTGGGACCGCGCGCAGGGCGCGGCCCGGCGCATCCCCGCCTTCGTGTACCGGCCGCGCGGACCGGGACCGCACCCGGTCGTCATCGACATCCACGGCGGCCCCGAGGGCCAGTCACGCCCCGGCTACAGCGCCTGGACCCAGTATCTCGTCAATGAAATGGGCTATGCGGTGGTGCAGCCGAACGTCCGCGGATCCACCGGCTACGGCCGCAGCTTCACGATGCTCGACAACGGCCGGCTGCGCGAGGACTCGGTGCGCGACATCGGCGCGCTGCTCGCCTGGATCGCGGCGCAGCCGGACCTCGACCGCGAGCGTGTCGTGGTGAGCGGCGGCTCCTACGGCGGTTACATGGTGCTGGCGTCGATGGTGGCCTTCGGTGACCGGCTGCGCGGCGGCATCGACATCGTGGGCATCAGCAACTTCGTCACCTTCCTCACCAACACCGCGGCCTACCGCCGCGACCTGCGGCGCGTGGAATACGGCGATGAACGCGACCCGTCGATGCGCGCGTTCCTGCAGCGCATCTCGCCGCTGACGCGGGCCGATGCGATCCGCAAGCCGCTGTTGGTGGTGCAAGGCCTCAACGACCCGCGCGTGCCGGCCTCGGAGAGCGAGCAGATGGTGGCGCGGGTGCGCGCCAACGGCACGGAGGTGTGGTACCTGGCGGCGCGCGACGAGGGCCACGGTTTCCGCAAGAAGTCGAACCGCGATTTCGACCTCAGGACGCGGGCGACGTTCCTCGAGCGGCTGCGGGACGCGCCCTAGCGCGCTGGCACGCGCCGGGGGCGACCGCCGGTCAGCGACGACCGGGGCGGGGGACGGTGGCGAGGCCGGGACGCTGCGCGGCGTAGTACGCCGAGATCGCCTTGATGTCGCGATCGGACAGCTGGGCTGCGAAGCCGCTCATGATGGCGTTCTTGCGCCCGCCTTTCTTGTAGTCGGTGAGGGCGCGCGCGAGGTAGTCGGCGTGCTGGCCGGCGAGCGTCGGATACTGCGGGGTGATGCCGATGCCGTCGGTGCCATGGCAAGCGACGCAGGTCTGCGCGGCCTCGGGGAGCTTGCCGACCGGCTTCGGGGCAGCCGGGGCCTTCACGACCGGACCCGCGAGGTAGGCGGCCATGTCGGCGAAGTCCTGTTCGGACCAGCCCGCAGCGTTGGCGTGCATGGTCGCGTGGCTGCGCTCGCTGCTGCGGTAGGCCTGCAGCGCGATCACGAGGTACTCGGGATGCTGGCCGCGCAGCTTCGGCACGCTGTACGTCGGATAGGCGTTCTTGTAGTTCGGGATCGCGTGGCAACCGAGACAGGTGTACGCGAGCTTGGCGCCGCGCTCGGCATTGCCCGCCGACTGTGCGTAGGCGGACGGCAGGAACGTCGCTGCCACGATGGACAACGCTGCGAGGAACTTCGTCACCACAACCCCCGGATACCGGTATTCATGCGAAAAGCAGGCCGCGATGTTAAGGTCTTGCGGCCCGGAATTCCACCATGACCGCCGCATGATCGCCCTCCTGCAACGCGTCTCCTCCGCCAGCGTCGATGTGGCCGGCGAACGGGTCGGCGCCATCGGACCCGGCCTGCTGGCGCTGATCGGCGTCCAACCCCGGGATGACGAGCGCACCGCAGGGCGGTTGCTCGAGCGCTTGCTGGCCTACCGGGTCTTCGGCGACGAACAGGGCCGCATGAACCGGTCCCTGACCGATACCGGCGGCGGCCTGCTGCTCGTGCCCCAGTTCACCCTGGCTGCGGACACCCGCAAGGGCAACCGGCCGGGGTTCAGCACAGCGGCGGCCCCGGCCGAGGCCGAGCGGCTGTTCGGGCACCTCGTCGACTGCGCCCGGCGGACCCACCCCTTGGTCGCCACCGGCCGGTTCGGGGCGGATATGCGCGTCTCGCTCTGTAATGAGGGGCCGGTAACCTTCTGGTTGGAGGTCGCCCCGGGGGACTGAACCGGCTGTCCGGCGCGACCGGTCAGCAGGCAATCCTACGGACTGCGCCCGGGGCCGCTTTGGCCTATCATCACCCCACCACCAGTCCGCTTGGGCGGACGCCATCGAGAAGGGCTCCATATGGGTATCGGAATGCGTGAACTGCTGATCATCCTGCTCGTGGTGCTGGTGGTGTTCGGCGCCAAGAAGCTCCGGACGATCGGCTCGGACCTGGGCGCCGCCGTGAAGGGCTTCAAGAAGTCCATGAACGACGGCGACGCCGAGGAAAGCGTCCGCCAGATCAAGCAGGAAGCCGCCGATGCGGAATTCCCGGAGGCGGAGACCAAGGCCGGCAGCGGCCAAGGCAAGGGCAGCGGTTCGTCGACCGACCGACCGGCCTGACCCGTCCCCGCAGGGCGGGTGCTCCCCATGTTCGAGGTCGGCTTCAGCGAACTCCTGCTGATCATGGTCCTTGCACTGCTCGTGCTGGGACCCCAGAAGCTGCCCAAGGTTGTGGGACAGGTCGGCCGTTGGATGGGCCGCGCCCGCGCCATGGCGCGCCAGTTCCGGGAGCAGCTCGAGATCGAGGCGGCGGATGCCCAACGCGCCCCGCCGCCCGCCGCCCCGCCGCAAGACGCTGCGCCGCCCATCCCCCCACCCACCCCGCCGCCGCCCTCCGCCGTGGACGACCACGTCCGCCGCAGCGATGCCGATGAACGCCGCGAGCCCTGATCCGTCCCAGACGCCGCCCGGGGACGAGGAGCCGCTCGCCGAAGGGACGCTGATCTCGCACCTGCTCGAGCTCCGCGACCGGCTGCTGCGCGCGCTGCTGTCGGTGATCCTCGTGTTCGTGCCGCTCGCGTTCTTCGCCAACGAGGTGTTCACGGTGGTCGCCCAGCCGATGATCGCGCAGCTGCCCGAGGGCTCCTCGCTGATCGCCACCAGCGTCATCTCGCCGTTCATGACGCCCTTCAAGCTCGCGTTCTTCGTGGCGCTGTTCATCGCCATGCCCTTCGTGCTCTACCAGCTGTGGGCCTTCGTCGCGCCGGGCCTCTATCGCCGCGAGAAGCGCTTCGCGCTGCCGCTGCTGGTGTCCTCGATCCTGCTGTTCTATGCCGGCGTGGTGTTCGCCTACTACGTGGTGTTCCCGGTGATGTTCGAGTTCTTCGCCAACACCACCCCTGCGGGCGTGCGCATGATGACCGACATCAACAGCTACATGGACTTCGTGCTCACCATGTTCCTGTGCTTCGGCCTCGCCTTCGAGGTGCCGGTGGTGGTGGTGCTGCTCGTGATGACCGGCATGGTCCGGGTCGAGAAGCTCGCCGAATCGCGCGGCTACGTGCTGATCGGCATCTTCGTGGTGGCGGCGCTGCTGACGCCGCCGGACGCGATCTCGCAGACCATCATGGCCGTGCCGATGTACCTGCTCTACGAGGGCGGGCTGGTGATGGCGCGGCTGATGAACCGCATGCGCGGCGACGACGAGGCCGCGGCCGCCTGACGCTTTGGCCGCTTTGGCCGCTCGGGGACCCCCACTCGCTGCCCCGGACATCCGCGGCCGCCTTGCCGCCACCCGGCCGCATCGCGCACACTCGACAGCCATCGGCACAAGCCCGTTGCAGGGCATGCCCATCGGGGGGACTGACATGAACGACTCTTCCGGCAAGGCCTTCTTCGGCCATCCGCGCGGCCTCGCCACGCTCTTCTTCACCGAGATGTGGGAGCGGTTCAGCTTCTACGGCATGCGCGCCCTGCTGGTGCTGTTCCTGGTCGATGCCATCGCGCGCGGCGGGCTCGGACTCGACGACAAGACGGCCACCGCCATCTACGGGCTCTACACCGCCGCGGTCTACATCGTCGCGCTGCCGGGCGGCTGGATCGCCGACCGGCTCATCGGCGCGCAGAAGGCGGTGCTGTACGGGGGCGTCCTCATCTCGCTCGGCAGCTTCGGTCTTTGGCTGTCGCCGAACGCGCAGATGTTCTACCTCGGCCTCATCGTGATCATCCTGGGCGTCGGCCTCCTGAAGCCGAACATCTCGGCGCTGGTGGCCGACCTCTACCCCGAGGGCGGCGGCCGACGCGATGCCGGCTTCACCCTCTTCTACATGGGCATCAACCTCGGCGCCTTCATCGGCCCGCTGATCACCGCCTGGCTCGCGCAGGTCTACGGCTGGCGCGTCGGTTTCATGGCCGCCGGTGTCGGCATGGCGCTCGGCGTCGCGCAGTTCCTCGCGACCCGCCATCACCTGGGCGGCGCCGGCGCGGCGCCGCATGTCCCGGCAGGCACCGACATGGGCGGCGCGTGGCGGAACCTCTGGATCGGCTCGGCGATCCTCGGCGTGCTGGTCGCCCTGCCCTTCCTCGGCGTCGTCAAGGTCTCGCCGATCGAGCTGCAGGCCTACGGCATCTTCGTGATCGTCGGCATGGCCGCGCTCTACTTCGCCTACCTGCTCCTCTTCGCCGGCCTCGACGGCGTCGAACGGAAGCGGATCCTCGCGTTGATCGTGCTCTTCTTCGCCTGCGCGCTCTTCTGGTCGGGCTTCGAGCAGGCCGGCTCCTCGCTGAACCTGTTCGCCGAGCGCTACACCGACCGCGTGGTCGGCGCATTCACCCTCCCGGCGGGCTGGTTCCAGTCGCTCAATGCCATCTTCATCGTCATCTTCGCGCCGGTGTTCTCCGCGATCTGGGTCAATCTTGCCCGGCGCAACCTCGACCCCTCGACCCCCGCGAAGTTCGCGTTGGGCCTCGTCGGCATGGCGATGGGCTTCCTGATGATGTTCCTCGCCGCCCGCGTCGTCGCCGACGGCCTGCCCGCCGCCGCGTACTGGCTGGTGCTCACCTACCTGTTCCACACGTTCGGTGAACTGTGCCTCTCGCCGGTCGGACTGTCGTCGGTGACCAAGCTCGTGCCGCAACGCTTCGTCGGCCAGAGCCTCGGCATCTGGTTCCTCGCCGTATCGCTCGGCAACCTCGTCGCCGGCAAGATCGCCGGCGAGTTCGACGCCGACAACGTGGCCGCGATGCCCAGCCAGTACCTGAACATCTTCTGGTTCGGCATGGTCGCGGCGGCGGTGCTGTTGCTTGTCAGCCCCGTGGTGAAACGCTGGATGGGCGGCGTGAAGTGAGCGCGGCGCCGGGCACGCTCTCCGGCGCGCTGCCGCCGCAGCTGACCTTCCGCGCGGTCGCGCTGGCCATCGTGCTGGCGATGATCCTCGCGGCCGCGAACACCTACCTCGGGCTGTTCGCCGGCATGACCATCGCCTCGGCGATCCCGGCGGCGGTGGTCTCGATGGCCGTGCTGCGCGCGCTCGGCGGCGGCGGCATCCTCGAGAACAACATCGTGCAGACCGGCGCCTCCGCAGGCTCCTCGATCGCCTCGGGCGTCATCTTCACCATCCCCGCGCTCGTCATCCTCGGCTACTGGCAGGACTTCAAATATTCCTGGGTGCTCGCCATCGCGGGTCTCGGCGGCATCCTGGGCGTGCTGTTCTCGGTGCCGCTGCGCCGCGCGCTGATCGTCGAACAAAAGCTCGCCTTCCCGGAAGGCCAGGCCGCAGCCGAGGTGCTGAAGGCCGGCGAGAACCCGTCGCAGGGCATCCGCATCCTCGGCCTCTCCGCACTCGGCGGCGCGTTCGCGAAGCTCGCCGCCGCCAGCGGCCTCAAGCTCATCCCCGACGCCGCCGCGAGCGCCGGCTTCTTCGGCAAGTACCTCGGCTACTTCGGCACCAACCTCTCGCCCGCGTTGATCGGCGTCGGCTATATCGTCGGCCTGAACGTCGGCATCGTGGTGCTCGCGGGTGCGATGCTGTCGTGGAACATCGCCATCCCGCTCTACGTGGCCGCCTCGCTGCCGGGCAACGCCGAACTCGCGCAGGCCGCCGCAGGCCTGCCGGCCGAGGACATCGCGGGCCTCATCTGGTCGAAGCAGATCCGCTACCTCGGCGTCGGCGCGATGCTGGTGGGCGGCCTGTGGGCGCTCGTCTCGCTGCGCCACTCGCTCGCGTCCGGCATCAAGAGCGGCCTCGCCGCCGCGCGCGCCAGCGCTGCCGGCACCGTCGTCGCGCACACCGAACAGGACCTGCCCATGAAATGGGTGCTCGTCGGCATCGTGCTCTTCACGCTGCCGCTGCTGGCGCTCTACCAAGCGATCGTCGGCACACTCGCCGTGAGCCTGCCGATGACCGTCATCATGGTGGTCATGGGCTTCCTCTTCTGCTCGGTATCGGCCTACATGGCGGGCCTCGTCGGCTCCTCCAACAACCCGGTGTCGGGCATCACCATCGCCACCATCCTGTTCTCGGCGGTGATGCTGCTGCTCATGATGGGCAAGGACAGCGCCATCGGCCCGGTCGCCGCCGTGATGATCGGCGCGGTGGTCTGCTGCGCCGCCTGCATCGCCGGCGACAACCTGCAGGACCTCAAGTGCGGCTACATCGTCGGCGCGACGCCCTGGCGCCAACAGGTCATGCTCGCCGTCGGTGCCGTGAGCAGCGCGCTCGTGATGGCGCCAGTGCTGAACCTGCTCGCCGATGCCTACGGCATCGGCGTCGCCACCGAAGCCAAACCCAACGCGCTCGCAGCGCCGCAGGCGAACCTCATGGCCTCGGTCTCCAAAGGGCTCTTCGGCGGCCAGCTGCCTTGGGACATGATCGCGATCGGCGCCGTGATCGGCATCGCGATCATCGTGCTCGACGAGGTGCTCAAGGCCCGCGGCGCGAAGTTCCGCACCCCGGTGCTCGCCGCCGCGGTCGGCATCTACCTGCCGCTCGAGCTCATGACGCCCATCTTCATCGGCGGCGTGATCGCGCACCTCGTCGAACGCCGCCTGCGCGCCAAGGGCACCGATGAGGCCGGACTCGAACGCGCCAACCGCAAGGGCCTGCTGTTCGCGGCCGGCATGATCACCGGCGAAGCGCTGATGGGCATCGGCATCGCGATCCCGATCGTCTCCTCGGGCAGCGCCGATGTGCTCGCGCTGCCCGAGTCGCTGCGCTTCGGCGAAGGGCTCGGCCTCGCGGTGGTCGCGGTGCTGGCCTTCTGGCTCTACCGGACCGCCTCGGGCCCTGACCCGGCGGACCGCGATCGCGGCGGCGCAATCCCGCGTTGACCCCCGAGGCGACGGCCTACCGGGCGAGGCTCGTGCTCTGCCTCGCGACCGTATATCTCGTCTGGAGCGCCTCGTACCTCGTCACCAAGATCGGCGTGCAGTCCTTGCCGCCGTTCCTGTTCGGCAGCCTGCGGTTCGTGATCGGCGGACTGCTGCTGTTCGCGGTCGCGCGCCTGATCGCGGCACGGCGCGGCGGACCGCTGTGGCCGACGCTCGATGCCGCGACGCGGCGCTCGCTGCTGATCGTCGGTGCGCTCTGCGTGCTCGTCTCGAACGGCTTCAATGTCTGGGGCATCCAGCATGTCGCCTCCAACGAGGCTGCGCTGCTCAACGTGTCCTCGTCGTTCATGATCGCGTTGTTCGGCACGATGGGGCCGCGGGCCCACCCGCTCACCCGGCGCGTGCTGGCCGGCCTGCTGCTCGGCGCACTCGGCATCCTGCTCGTGATCCTGCCCCGCGGCGGGCCGTCAGGAGGATCGGCGCTGCACGGTTGGGCGATCGCCGCGATCCTCATCGGCTGTACCGGCTGGGCGGCCGGCACCATCTACCAGCGCAACGCCGCGCCCGGCCTCGACCTGATGAGCTTCACCGGCCTGCAGATGCTCTGCGGCGGGGTGATGATGCTGGTCCCGGCGCTGCTGCTCGGCGAGCCCGCGCGCTGGCACTGGGATCCATCGGGCCTTGCCGCGCTCGCCTGGATGATCGTGATGAGCTCCTGCATCGCCTACACCGCCTACGCTTGGCTGTCCGTGCATGCGACGCCGGCGCAGGCCGGCAGCTTCGGGCTGGTGACGCCGGCGCTCGCGGCGCTGCTCGGCTGGTGGATCCTGGACGAACACCTCACCGCCGCCCAAGTCACCGGCATGGCGGTGATCCTCGCGGGGGTGATGCTGGTCAATTGGCCGCGAGCGGAGCACGGCTGACGGGCGGGGCGTGACCGGCGTCAGCGGCTCTTCAAGCGGTCAAAGCCGTTCGAACCGATCAGCCACGAGCCGATCCAGCCCGTGATGGAGATGATCACCGCGCCCCAGAGCGCCGGCCAGAACCCTGCGATCTCGAATCCCGGCACCACCTTCGCGACCAGCAGCAGCATGCCGGCGTTGACCACCAGCAGGAAGAGGCCGAGCGTCACGAGCGTGATGGGGAACGTGAGCACCACGGCGATCGGCCGCACGAAGGCGTTGACCACGCCGAGCAGCAGCGCCGAGAGCAGCAGGGTGCCGGCGTCACGGATGGAGATGCCATCCACCCAGGTCGAGGCGAGCCAAAGGCCGAAGGCCGCGATCACGGCGCGCAAGACGAATCCGGTCATCTGCAGGGTCTCCTGTGGGCTCGAGGCCCAAGCGGTCGCTTGGGAAGGCTCGCTTGGGCAGATTGTGCCACCGCGCTATGCTGCCTGCGAACATACCGACCACAGGGGGGTCCACCATGTCCGAAGCTTTCGTCCCGGCCGTCTACGCGCCGGTGTTCGTCGTCATGCTGCTCGCGCTGCTCGAGTACTTCGGCTTCATGATCGCCGTGGGCCGCGCCCGCTACCGCTACGGCGTCAAGGCGCCGGCCACCGCGGGCAACGAGGACTTCGAGCGCGTCTATCGGGTGCAGATGAACACCCTCGAGATGCTGGCGATCTTCCTGCCGGCGCTGTGGAGCTTCGCGATCTTCATCAGCCCGGTCTGGGCGGCGGGCCTCGGCATCGTGTTCATCGTGGGCCGGCTGCTGTACTTCACCGGCTACACGAAGTCTGCCGAAAAGCGCAGCCTCGGTTTCTCGCTGTCGATGTTCCCGACGCTGTTCCTGTTGGTGGGCGGACTGTTCGGCGCCGCGCGGGCGGCGTTCTTCTGAGGCGGGATCAGCGCGGCGGCGGGATCAGCGCCGCAGCGCGAGCACGACCACCGGCACCAGCGAGCCGAAGATGATGACGAGCGTCACGATGCCGAAGTTGTCGCGGATGATCGGGATGTTGCCGAACAGGTAGCCGCCGATCACGAACGTGAGCACCCAAGAGAACGCACCCAGCACGTTGTAGAGCTGGAAGCGCCCGTAGTCCATGCGGCCGACGCCCGCCACGAAGGGCGCAAAGGTGCGCAGGATGGGCAGGAAACGCGACAGCACCACGGTCTTGCCGCCGTGCTTGCGGAAGAACCCCTCGGTGCGCTCAAGGTATTCGACCTTGAGGAGGCGGTACCGTCCGCTGAACGCCGGCGGTCCGATCGCCCGCCCGATCGCGTAGTTGCAACTGTTGCCGAGGATCGCAGCGGTGATCAGCAGGCCGATCACCAGCGGCAAGGTCAGCGTGCCGCTGGTGTCGATGGCGGTGAGCGCGCCCACCGCGAACAGCAGCGAATCGCCGGGCAGCCACGGGGTCACCACCAGCCCCGTCTCGCAGAAAACAATCAGGAACAGGATGGCGTAGATCCACACCCCGTACTGGCTGAGCAGCGCGATCAGGTGCTCGTCGAGGTTGAGGATGAAGTCGAGGAGGAACTGCAGCAATTCCATCATGCGCGAGGTCGTCGTGTCTCGGCGGTGCGGGTGTCGGGAAGGTCGTCACGCGCGCGCGCATCCCACATCTGGCGCAGCTGCTGCTGCGCCGCCTTGACCATCGCGTCGAGATGCGGCCGGTCGGGATCGGGCGGGGCATCGCCCTTTGCGAAGACGATATCGGGCTCGATGCCGCGCTCGTTGATGAGGGTGCCCGACGGCGTCGCATAGCGCGACGTGGTGAGTTTGAGGGCCCGGCCGTCGGCGAGCGGGATGACGCTCTGCACGGAACCCTTGCCGAAGGTACGCACGCCGACCAGCCGGGCGCGGCCGTTGTCCTTCAGGGCGCCGGCGAGGATCTCGGCGGCCGAGGCCGAGCCTTCGTTCACGAGCACCACCACCTGCACGTCCTGCAACAACTGGCCGGGACGCGCATCCATGCGGAACTTCGCTTCTGCGGCGCGTCCGGTGCCGCTCACGATGTTGCCGCTGTCGAGCAGCGCATCGGCGACGGCGACCGCCGACTCGAGCACGCCGCCCGGGTTGTCTCGCAGGTCGATCACCACGCCACGCAGCGCCGGCGCCATCTTGCGCAGTTCGCGCGCGTGGCTCTCGAAATCCGCCGGGGTCGTGTCGCTGAAGTTGGCGATGCGGAAATAGCCATGATGGCGGTCGAGCAGCATGCCGCTGACGCTGTGCACCTCGACGCGCGTGCGCTCGAGCGCGACCTCGACGACCTCGCGTGTGCCCGGTCGGCGCAGCGTCAGGCGCACGAGCGAACCCACAGGCCCGCGCATCTGCTCGATCGCCGCCGCGACGTCGGCGCGCACCGGCGAATCGTCGATGCGCAGGATCTCGTCACCGGCCAGGATCCCGGCGCGCGAGGCGGGCGAATCGTCGAGCGGACGCAGCACCTTGATGGCCTGCCCCTCGGCGATGACCTCGATGCCGATGCCGGGATAGCTGCCCGCCGCACCGCGACGGATGTCCTCGTATTCCCGGCGGTCGAGGTAGGCCGAGTGCTCATCGAGGCTCGCCACCATGCCGCGCGCCGCCTCGTCCAGCAGCCGGTCCGTGGGGACGTCCTCGACATACTCACGCCGTACCCGCGTGATGATCTCGGCGAGTCGGCGCGCCTCCTCGGGGGGCAGGCTGGCCTCGAGCGTGGCCAACGGGCGCGAGGCAGGGTCCGCCACGACGGCGTTCGACGACGACGCAGGCAGCGCCTCGGCGCGCGGACCGCCGACGAGCCCGCCCAGCAGGCCGCCGGGGCTGCGCCAGGCCGAAGGCAGCACGAGCGCGGCCGCGAGGCCGAGCACGAGCCCGGCACCGACCGCCAAGGCCAGCTTCGAGCGCGGGCTCACGGGTGCGATATCTCCATAGTGGACAACAGTTTACAGGGGGCGGCCGGCCTCAGGGGGACGGACGGCTGAACCAGGGCGCCGGATCGATCGGCTTGGCGGCCTGACGGATCTCGAAATAGAGCGTCGGCGACGGTCGCCCCCCCGAATCCCCCACCGCCGCCAGGGTGTCGCCCGGCGCGACGGTATCGCCCACGGCGCGGAACAGTTGCTCGTTGTGGCCATAGAGGCTCAGGTAGCCGCCGCCATGGTCGAGGATCAGCAGCAGACCCAAGCCGGCGAGCCAGTCGGCATACACCACACGACCGCGGTACACGGCGCGCACCGGGGTGCCGCGGCCGGCGGCGATCATCACCCCGTCCCAACGCACCGTGCCGGCGCGGCGTTCGCCGAACCGCGAGATGAGGCGTCCCGGCACCGGCCAGGCGAGCTTGCCGCGCATGGCCGCGAACGGGCTCTTGCCGTCAGACGGGAACTGCTGCGCGGCGGCCGCGCGGCGCAGTTCCCGCAGCAGGCGCTCGAGCGCCGCCTGTTCGCGCTGCATGCGCTGCAGGCTGGCGGCGCGCGCCCGGGATTCGGTGGTCAACTGGGCGAGCACTTTGCCGCGCTCGGTCCGCGCCTCATCAAGCCGTGTCACCTCGGCGCCCTGCCGCTGTTCGAGGCGCACGATCTCGCGCTGCTCCGTCGCGAGGCCCGCATCGATGCGCTCGATGCCGCGCACCGCGGTCTCGATGCGCGCCACCTGCTCGGCCCGTGCGCGGCCAAAGAAAGCGTGGTAGGTCCGCAGTCGGTCGGCCCGCGCCGGATCGGCATCGTCGAGCAGCATCCGCAGCGGGTCCTCCCGACCCATGACGTAAGCCGCCCGGGCCTGCGCGGCGAGCGCATCCCGCTCGCGCTGCAGGTCCCGCTCGCGGTCGCGACGTTCGCCGGCGAGCTCGGCGCGGCGCTGTTCGCGCTCGCTGCGCTCGCCCTGCAGGCGCTGCAGTTCGGTCCGGGCCGCCACGGCGGATTGCTCGGCCGCCCGCAGGCTGCGCGCAAGGCGGTCACGCTCCGCCGCATCCCGCGCCACCTGTCCGCGGATGCGCTGGATCTCGGTCTGCAGGCGCTTGAGGTCCGCCTCGGCCTGCGACGCCGACCGGGCCTCCGACCGGGCCTCCGGGCGGGCGGCGGAGCGGCCCTCCGGACGCGACTGGGCCGGCGCCGTCACGGGCGCCGCAGCGGCCCCGACCAGCAGGATCGCCGCGCAGATCGAGAGTCTGGAGAGACCGCGTCGCATCGCCGGGATTGTAGCCCAGCCCCCGCTTCGTCCCGCGTCGGCGCGGGGGTGGCGATATAATCCCCGCCCATGGAAAACCTCACCCAGTACGTCACCGACCACCCGTGGCTCGTCGCCATGGCGGTGGTGGCGGCCCTGCTCGTCCTCGTCTACGAGATCCGCATGCGGCGCGACGCGTTCGCCGCCGTCTCGCCGCAGGACCTCATCCGGCTGCAGAACCAAGGCGGGATCGTGCTCGACCTGCGCCCGTCGGCCGACTATGCCGCCGGCCACATCGGCGGCGCGCGCGACTTCGACTCCGCGCAGATCCTCACCGCCAACGAGACGCTGCGCAAACACAAGGAGAAGCCGGTCGTCGTCTATTGCGAGTCCGGCTCCACCGGCGCCTCGGCAGCGCGCGTGCTCGCCGGCCAGGGCTTCAAGCAGGCCTACAACCTGCGTGGCGGCATCGCCGCCTGGCGCACCGACAACCTGCCGCTGGTGCAGGGCGTCGAGCCCGCCACCGGCAAGACGAAGCGCTGACATGGCCACCGTCACCCTGTACTTCAAGAGCTGGTGCCCGTATTGCGTCCGCGCACGGGAGCTGCTCGCACGCAAGGGTGCCACGGTCCAAGAGATCGACATCGAGGCGCGCCCCGAGCAGCGCGCGGTGATGATCGAGCGTAGCGGCCGCACCACCGTGCCGCAGGTCTTCATCGGCGACCGCCATGTCGGCGGCTGCGACGACCTGCACGCGCTCGATGCGGCCGGCAGGCTCGATCCCTTGCTCGCCGCCTGAACTCGCCGCCCGACACCCTTCACGACCCCAGAGGCTGACATCCCATGACCGACCCAGATCCGCGCGCCGACGGCGCCACCCCGCCGCAAGCCGACAACAACGAGCCGGAGTTCTCGCTGCAGTCCGTGTACCTCAAAGACAGCTCCTTCGAGGCTCCGCGCGGGCCGCGCGTCGAAGGCCAGTGGAACCCGGCGGTCAACATCGACCTCAATACGGCCGCCGAAACGCTCTCGCCGGAGCTGCGCGAAGTGGTGCTCACCGTCAGCATCACCGCGCGCAACGCCGATGCCACGGCGTTCGTGGTCGAGGTGAAGCAGGCCGGCGTGTTCGGCATGCGCAACCTGAGCGAGGCGGACTACCGTCGCGCCATCGGCAGCGTCGCGCCCAACGTGCTCTTCCCCTACGCCCGCGCGATCATCGCGCAGCTCGTGGCGCTCGGCGGTTTCCCGCAGATGCTGCTGCCGCCGGTCAATTTCGACGCGCTCTACGCGCGCTCGCTGGCCGAGTCTCAGCAACAAGAGACGCCGCCCGCCAGCCTCAACAGCTGACGCCGCCATGACGACCGCCAGCCGACCGTGGGCGGTCATCGGCGCCGGTTCCTGGGGCACCGCGCTCGCGATCCAGTTCGCGCGCGCGGGGCACCCGGTCCGTCTGTGGGGCCGCGACCCGGCACAGCAGGCGGCGATGGCGCAGGCCCGCTGCAACGCGCGCTACCTGCCGGAGGCGCCCTTCCCGCCGGGGCTCGAGGCGGTCGCCACCCTCGATGAGGCGCTCGACGGCGCATCGGACCTGCTCGTCGCCGTGCCGAGCCACGCACTGCGCGGGGTGCTCGCGGGGCTCGCGGCGCGGCTCGCGCCCACCGCACGGATCGCATGGGCGACCAAGGGCTTCGAGCTCGAGACCGGTCTCTTGCCGCATCAGGTCGCGCGCGAGGTGCTGGGCGCCGACCGGTCGATGGCGGTGCTGTCCGGGCCGACCTTCGCGCGCGAGGTCGGGGCCGGCTTGCCGACCGCGATGACCGTCGCCTCGACGGACGAGGCATTCGCGACCGCCCTCGCACACGACCTCTCCGCCGGCCAGTTCCGCGCCTACATCTCCACCGACATGGTCGGCGTCGAGGTCGGCGGCGCCATCAAGAACGTGCTGGCGCTCGGTGCGGGGCTCTCGGACGGGCTCGGTTTCGGTGCCAACACCCGCGTCGCGCTCATCACGCGCGGCCTCGTCGAGATGACGCGCCTCGGCGTCGCGCTCGGCGCGCGCCGCGAGACCTTCATGGGCCTCGCCGGTCTCGGCGATCTCGTGCTCACCTGCACCGATGACCAGTCACGCAACCGCCGCTTCGGCCTGCTGCTCGCTGCGGGGCGCACTCCGCAAGCGGCGCTCGCCGAGATCGGGCAGGTGGTCGAGGGCTATCTCGCCGCACGCGCCGTGCGCGCGGTGGCGCACCGCGAAGGCGTCGAGATGCCGATCTGCGACGGCATCTATCGCCTGCTCTACGAGGGCCTGCCGGCGCGCGAGGTCGTCAAGGCGCTGCTGTCGCGCCCCATCAAGGCCGAGTTCAGCGCGTGACGCCGTCCGTCGGCACCGCGCCGGACACCGGCGCCGTGGCGGCGAACCCGTTCTGCCGCCACGCCTCGTAGGTCACGAGCGTCACCGCGTTCGAGAGGTTGAGGCTGCGGTTGCCCTCGCGCATCGGGATCTCGAGCACGGCATCAGCACCGAAGGCGAGACGGATCTCATCCACCACGGCCGTCGGCAAGCCGCGGCCTTCGGACCCGAACAGCAGCACATCCCCCGGCGCATACCGCGCCTCGTCATAGCGCCGCGTGCCGCCGGTCTCGATCGCCCACCACCGCCCCGCACCCGCCCGCACGAGCGCGGTGCGACAGGCGGCGAGGTCGTCATGGACCTGCACCGCCGCCATCCACCGGTAATCAAGGCCCGCCCGGCGTACAGAACGCTTGTCGAGGTCGAAGCCGAGCGGCTTCACCAAGTGCAGGATCGCGCCGGTGTTGGCGCAGAGCCGGATCACGTTCCCGGTGTTGGGCGGGATCTCGGGCTCCAGGAGGACGATGTGGAACATGGGCGGGATGGTAGCAACACCCGCATGCCACGGCCGCCGCGCATGTCGGGGCCGCCGCGCATGGCGCGCCTGCGACGCCTATAATCTGGTCCATGTCCTCCCATGCCCCTGCCGCAGCCGTCCCGCCCACCGCGCCCGGCGCCCCACCCGCCTCGCTGCGCTACAAATTCCTGGGCATGGACTTCGCCTCACCCATCGTGCTGCTCTCGGGCTGCGTGGGTTTCGGCGAGGAATACACCCGCGTCGAGGGTTTCTCGAACGCCGACTGCGGCGCGGTGGTGCTCAAGGGCACCACGCTCGAGGCGCGCCTCGGCAACCCGCCGCATCGCGTCTATGAGACGCCGATGGGCATGCTCAACGCCATCGGCCTGCAGAACCCCGGCACCGACCACGTGGTGCGCAACATCCTGCCGACCCTCGATTTCAGCGAGACGCGCTTCATCGCCAACGTCTCGGGATCGACCATCGAGGAGTATGCCGAGGTCACGCGCCGCTTCGACGATTCGCCGATCGACGCCATCGAGATCAACATCTCCTGCCCCAACGTGAAAGAAGGCGGCGTCGCCTTCGGCAACTATCCGGACATGTCGGCGCGCGTGGTCGCGGCCTGCCGTGCGGCCACCCGGAAACCGATCATCACCAAGCTCTCGCCCAACCAGACCGACATCAAAGAAAACGCGCGGATGTGCATCGAGGCGGGCACCGACGGCTTCGCCGTGATCAACACCGTGATGGGCATGGCGATCGACTCGAAGACGCGCCGCCCGGTCATCGGCAACGTCCAAGGCGGCCTGTCGGGCCCCGCGATCAAGCCGATCGCGCTGCTCAAGGTGCATCAGGTCTACGACGTCGCAAAGAAGCACGGCGTGCCGATCATCGGCCAGGGCGGCATCATCAACGCCACCGACGCCATCGAGTTCATCATCGCAGGCGCAAGCGCGGTGGGCGTCGGCACCTCGCTCTTCTACGACCCGCACGCCTGCCGCAAGATCAACGCCGGCATCGACGCCTACCTCACGCAGCACGGCTTCACGAACGTCACCGGGCTCATCGGCACACTGCAGACCGGGCGCTGAGCGCGAGGGGCAGCGCCTCAGGTCAGCAGCAGCTTCAGCCCCGCGATCACGAGCACCACCGCCAGCAGCCGCTTGATGCCCTGCGCGGGCAGGCGCCGGGCGCCGAGCCACGAGCCGATCAGCCCTCCGGCCAGCACCACGAGCAGCAGCACGCCGATCTCGGATGGCAACTGCCGCGTGCTCGCGAAGTTGCCGAGCAGGCCGGACGCCGAGTTCACCAGGATGAACAGCGCCGACACCGCGGCGGCGTTCTTGGGCTGCGCCCAACCCATGACGAGCAGCAAAGGCGTGAGGAAGATCCCGCCGCCCGTGCCCGTCAGTCCCGACAGCAAGCCGATGCCCGCACCCGAGGCGAGCGCCACCGGCCGCTGCAGCGGTCGCGGTTCGGCGGCCACCGCGGGTTCGACGAGGAACCGCCATGCGGAGTACAGCAGCACCGCGCCGAGCAGCACCGAGAACGCGCGGGCCGGCAAGGCCAGGCTGCCGCCGAGATAGGCCATCGGCACCGCAGCCAGCGCGAAGGGCCAGAACAACGACCATCGGAAATGGCCGGCGCGCCAGAACTGCAGCGCCGTCACCGATGCCACCAATATGTTGAGGGCCAGCGCTGTCGGCCGGATGGCATCGGGCGCGAGGCTCAGCAGCGACATCACGGCGATGTAGCCGCTCGCGCCGGCGTGTCCGACCGAGGAATACAGCAGTGCGACGACGAAGAAGCCCGCGGCCAGGACCGCCAGCATCTCGGGAGTCACGTGCCGGCTCCTGCCCCCGTCACGCCCGCGACCCCGGTCGCACCGCGCACCACCACCGTGCGGGTCGGATAGGCGAACGCGATGCCCTGCTCGCTGAAAGCGGCGTGGATGCGGCGGTTCACCTCATCGCCGATGTCGAGGAACTTGTAGCGCGCCGTCGCCGGCTTGGGCACGAAGTACACCACCTCGAACTGCAGCGCCGAGTCGCCGAACTGACGCAGCTTGCAGTACTCGAAACGCGTGCCGGCGACGCCGGAGATGGCCTTCTCGACGATGTGCGCCACCTCGGCGAGCTTTTGGGGTGGTGTCTCGTAGGCGACACCGAACTGGAACAGCGCGCGACGCTCGGGCATGCGGCCCATGTTGCGCACGCGGCTCTTCAGGAGGTCGGCGTTCGACAGCACGATCTGCTCGCCCGAGACGCTGCGCAGGCGCGTGCTCTTGACGCCGATGTGCTCGACCGTGCCTTCAAGATCGTCGATGCGCAGCCAATCGCCCTCTTCGAAGGGCTTGTCGAGGGTGATCGACAGCGAGGCCAGCAGGTCGCCGAGGATGGTCTGCACGGCGAGGGCGATGGCGATGCCGCCGATGCCGAGGCCGGCCACGAGCGCGGTGATGTTGATGCCGAGATTGTCGAGCGCGAGCAGCAGGGCGAGCGCGAACAGCACCATGCGGGCCACGAACATCAGCACGCTGATCGAGCCGCTCTGGCGCTGGGCGCCCTCGGCCGTCAGCTTGGCCTGGCGGTTCCGCAGCAGGAACTCGATCATCGCCACGCCCCACACCGCCGCCTGCAACCAGGCGACGACGATGATCACGGCGGACGAGATGCGCTCGATGTGGTCCGGAAGGTCCAGCAGCCGCTCGGCGGCATAGAGCGCGGCGATGAAGATCCACAAGCGCCGCGTGCGGGTGATGAGCAGCAGCACGAGGTCGGCCCAGGGCGGGCGGTCTTCCTGACGGATGCGGCGTACCCGTGCGATGACGAACTGCCGCAACAGCGGCAGCAACAGCAACACGCCCACGAACGCCGCCGCGGCCAGCAGCCAGGTGTGCAGCGGGTTGCCGAAGAACACTTGGTCGAGCATCTCCATATCCATGACGCGATTCTCCCTGATGGCGGTGGGCAAGTGCCAGCGCCCTCAATACGGCAGCGGCATGCCGTCGCGTCGATGGAGCCTGCACAAAGCGGCCAGCCGCTGCGCCGCCTCGGCCGGGACCTGTTGCGGCTCGAAACGCCACGCCCAGCAGCCGTCGGCCTGACCCGGCGTGTTCATGCGGTGTCGTCCGTCGAGCCCGAGCACATCCTGCAGCGGGATGACCGCGGTGTCGGCGACGCTGGCGCAGGCAGCACGGATGAGGTCCCAATGGATCTCGTGGCCGTCGGTGGCGAGGTAGTCGCAGACATGGCGTCGCGTGCCGTCATCGAGGCCCGCCCACCAGCCGACCGTGGTGTCGTTGTCGTGGGTGCCGGTGTAGACCACCGAATCCGCGGCGTGATTGTGCGGCAGATAGGGGTTGTCGATGTCGCCGCCCCAGGCGAACTGCAGCACGCGCATCCCCGGGAACGCGAACCTCTGGCGCAACTGCTCGACGTCCGAGGTGATGATGCCGAGATCCTCGGCGACGATCGGCAACGGGCCGAGCGAACGCGCGAGTTCATGGAACAGCGCCTCGCCGGGACCCGGCATCCATTCCCCGCAGATCGCGGTCGGCTCATGTGCGGGGATGCGCCAGTACGCGGCGAAGCCCCTGAAATGGTCGATGCGCAGCAGGTCGAAGGACTCGAGCGCATGCCGCACGCGCTTTCGCCACCAGTCATAACCGGTCGCAGCATGCGCGTCCCATCGATAAAGCGGGTTTCCCCAGCGTTGTCCGGTGGCGCTGAAATAGTCCGGGGGCACGCCGGCGACCGCGACCGACCGGCCCGCGGCATCGAGCTCGAAGAGCCCCGGGTGCGCCCAGACATCCGCGCTGTCGGCCGAGACGAAGATCGGCGCGTCGCCGAACAACCGCAGGCCCTGCGCATGCGCGTACTCGCGCAGTGCACCCCATTGACGGAAGAAACACCATTGGATGAAGCGCCAGACCCCGAGCTCCGTGGCGAGCCGGACTCGGGCGCGCGTCACGGAAGCCTCATCGCGCGCGGCCAGACCGTCCGGCCAATCCGGCCAGCTGCGCCCGGGTTGGGCCGCAGACAGCGCCATGAAGAGCGCGTAATCCTCGAGCCACCCCGCCTGCTCGTCGCAGAAGCGACCGTACTGCGCCTGCGACGCCGCATCCGCGTCACGCGCGAACCGCTCCGCCGCCTGCACCAGTCGCTGCATCCGCCACGGGATCACCGTCGCGTAGTCGACGCGACCCGCCGGGAACGGCGTCGCCGGCTCGATCTCCTGCGGCGTCAACCAGCCGCGTCGCTGCAGATCCGCGAGATCCACCAGCAAAGGATTGCCCGCGAACGCGGAAGGGCTCATGTAGGGCGAGTGCCCCGCACCGAGACCGCCGAGCGGCAACACCTGCCAGATCCGCTGCCCGGCCGTCACCAACCAGTCGATGAACTGCCGCGCGCCGTCACCGAAGTCGCCGCAGCCATGCGGCCCCGGCAACGAGGTCGGATGCAGCAGCACGCCACAGGCTCGCGGCGATCTCATGACCCGGCACCGGCTGCGGCCACGAGCCACTGCACGCTCATCGCGGCGACGTATCGCTCACCCTGCACCAACGTGCCCGCTGCCGATGCGGTGCCGTCGGTCTGCGCGGGACGCGGCTCGCCGGACGCCTCATCGCTGTCGAACATGGCTCGCCAGGTCCCGGACGGCAGCCGGAACACGCGGGGCGAGTCCGCGCCGTTCAACAGCAGCAGCACCGCTCGCGCGGCCGCGGCGCGACCCGGCCGACCGATCTGCACGCCGAGCGCACGGTCGGTCGATTGCCACGCAGCCGCATCGAGCGACGTACCCTCGGCCGAGAACCAGGCGACGTCGAGCACGCCCGCAGCGTCTGCCGCGCCCTCGTACCAGAAATTGCCGAAGGGCAGGTAGGTCCTGCGCAGACCCAGCAGCCGCGACGTGAAGCCGATCATCGACTCGTCCGCGCGCGACCAATCGATCCACGTGGTCTCGTTGTCTTGGCAGTACGGGTTGTTGTTGCCCTGCTGGCTGTGACCGAGCTCCGCGCCCGCCGCGAGCATCGGCGTCCCTTGGGCAAGGCACAGCGACGCCAGCAAGGCGCGCATCGCCCGCGCCCGCGCGGCGACGATGTCGGCGCGGTCGGTCTCCCCTTCGACGCCGAAGTCGTGGCCGTGTTCGTGGGCGTGACCGTCACGGTTGCCCTCGCCATTGGCCTCGTTGCGGCGCTGCGCGTAGGTCACGAGGTCGCGCAGGGTGAACCCGTCGTGCGAGACGATGTAGTTCACGGAATCCGCCGGTTCTCGCCGGCGATGCATGACGTCCGTCGAACCGCAGAGCCGCAGCGCCAGCGTGCCGCGCGTGGTCTCGCCCCGCAGCCACCAACGACGCAGGTCGTCGCGGAAGCGGTCGTTCCATTCGCCCCAACCCGGCGGAAATCCGCCGAGCCGGTAGCCGCCCTCGCCCGTGTCCCAAGGTTCGGCGATGAGACGCAGCCCGGCGAGCAGCGGATCCTGCGCGATGGCACGGAACAGGGCCGCGTCGCCATCGAAGCCGTGCGGGCCGCGCGCAAGCACCGGGGCGAGATCGAACCGGAACCCGTCGACATGCATCTCGGACGCCCAATGACGCAGGCTGTCCATCACGAACTGCAGCACCCGCGGATGCGCGGTGTTCAAGGTGTTCCCGCAACCGGACTCGTTGGCGTAGCGATCAGGCCACTGCGCGTCCAACCGGTACCAGGAGGCGTTGTCGAGGCCACGCCACGCAAGCGTCGGCCCGTGCTGGTCGCTCTCGCAGGTGTGGTTGAAGACCACGTCGATGATCACCTCGATGCCGGCTGCGTGCAGCGCCCGGACCATCGCCCGGAACTCGTCACGCACGGCGCGGCTGGTGGCGGCGTCCGGCGCGCTGCGCCCGGGACCGGTCACTGCCCGCGCAGCGGCGGAGTACCGCGGCTCCGGGCAGAAATATCCCAAGGTGTTGTAGCCCCAATAATTGACCAGCCCCTGCGCCTGCAGGCGCGGCTCGTCGTAGTGCTGATGGACGGGCAGCAGGCTGACGGAGGTGACGCCGAGGCGCTGCAGGTGGGCGATGGCCGCCGGATGCGCGAGCCCCGCATAGGTCCCGCGCAGCGCTTCCGGGACCTGCGGATGCCGCTGCGTGAACCCCTTGACGTGCAGTTCGTAGAGCACGACGTCCTCGCGGGGATGTGCGGGCGGACGGTCGTCGCCCCAGTCGTAGCGGTCGTGCACGACCCGTGCCCGCGGTGCCCGGCCACCCTCGCCCCGTCCGACGATCTCGCGGGCCCAGGGATCGAGCAGCATCCGCGATCCATCAAAACGCTGCCCCAACGCCGGCTGCCATCGGCCGTGGGCGTGGAGTCCGTACACCAGACCGGGTGCGGCGCCCGGCAGGTAACCATGCCAGATGTCGCGGCTCCGTCCCGGCAAGGACCAGCGCCCAAGTTCGCGGCCTTCGTCGCCGTCGAAGACGCAGAGCTCGATGCGTTCGGCATGTTCCGAGAACACTGCGAAGTTGACCCCCGCCCCATCCCAATGCGCACCGAGCGGCATCGAGCGGCCGACCTGCAACTGCCCGGGTAACCGGGTCAAGGCTGCCGCTCCAGGAACACCGTGGCGAGCGGCGGCAACGTGAGCGCGAGGCTCCAGGAACGGCCATGCGCCGGCACCGCTTCGGCCTCGGCGGCACCCAAGGGTGTGCCCTGGTCGCTGCCGCTGTAATGCCGCGAATCGGTGTTGAGCGCTTCGCGCCAACGGCCGGGCCCCGGCACGCCGATGCGCCAGCCGGCATGCACCGTGGGCGTGAAATTGCAGACCACGAGCAGCATGTCCTGCGGTGCGGGACCGTGGCGCAGGAAGGCATAGACGGAATGATCGCGCGCGGCGGGATCGATCCACTCGAAACCGCCCGGGTCATCATCGCGCGCATGCAAGGCGGCGCGTTCCCGGTACAGGCGGTTGAGGTCGCGCACCAGCCGCTGCACGCCCGCATGCCGCGGCTCGCCGAGCAACTGCCAATCGAGCGCGCGGTCGTGGTCCCACTCGCGCGCCTGCGCGAACTCGCCGCCCATGAAGAGCAGTTTGCGCCCGGGATGTCCGTACATGAACCCGAGATAGGCGCGCAGGTTGGCATGGCGCTGCCAATCGTCGCCCGGCATGCGGCCGAGCAGCGAGCGCTTGCCGTGCACCACTTCATCGTGGCTCAGGGGCAGCATGAAACGCTCGCTCCAGGCGTACACCAGGCCGAACGTCATCTCGTCATGGTGATGACGCCGATGCACCGGATCACGCGCGACATAGCGCAGCGTGTCGTTCATCCAGCCCATGTTCCACTTCTGGTGGAAGCCGAGGCCGCCCGCCGGTACCGACCGGGTCACGCCCGGGAAGGCCGTCGATTCCTCGGCGATCATCAGGGCCTGAGGATGCTCCGCGGCGACGATCGCGTTGAGCTCGCGCAGGAATACGATGGCCTCGAGGTTCTCGCGGCCGCCGTGGGCGTTCGGCAGCCATTCGCCCGGCTTGCGGCTGTAGTCGCGGTACAGCATCGAGGCCACGGCATCGATGCGCAGTCCGTCGACGCCGAACGCTTCCAACCAGTAGAGCGCACTGCCGATGAGGAAGTTGCGCACCTCGCGACGGCCGAAGTTGTAGATCAGCGTGTTCCAGTCCGGATGGAAGCCCTCGCGCGGATCCTCGTGCTCATAGAGCGCGGTACCGTCGAAACGCGCGAGACCGTGTTCGTCGGCCGGGAAATGCGCCGGCACCCAATCGAGCAGCACACCAAGACCCGATGCATGGGCGCGCGCCACGAAGCGCCGCAGACCCTCAGGGTCGCCGTGACGTGCGGTCGGCGCATAGAGACCGGTCGGCTGGTAGCCCCAGGATCCGTCGAACGGGTGCTCGGAGACCGGCAGCAGCTCGAGGTGCGTGAAGCCGAGGTCCGCGACATACGGCAACAGCGACTCCGCGAGCTCGTCCCACGACAGGAACGGTCGCGCCGGGTCGTCGTGGCGCCGCCAGGAGCCGACATGCACCTCGTAGACGCTCATCGCCTCGCCCGGCGCGCGATCGCGGCTGGGCGCAAGCGCGGTCGACGACGCCGCCAACGGTGCGGCGACGACGCTCGCGGTCGCGGGTCGCAATTCCGTGCGTCGCGCGTACGGGTCGGCTTTGTGCGTCAGCACGTGGCCGTCGCGGTCGCGGATCTCGAATTTGTAGCGCGCGCCCGGGCCGACCCCAGGCAGGAAGACCTCCCAGACGCCGCACTCGCGGCGCAGCCGCATCGGAAAACGTCGCCCGTCCCAGTGGTTGAAATCGCCGACGACGCTCACGCGCGTGGCGTTGGGCGCCCAGACCGCAAAGCGCGTGCCCGTGACGCCGCGCATCTCGAGCGGGTGTGCGCCGAGCGCCTGCCACGGACGACGGTGGGTCCCCTCGGCGAGCAGCCAGACATCGGTCTCGCCGAGCAAGGGCGGAAAGCGGTAGGGATCCTCCAGCGTCTGCTCGATGCCGCCGTCCCAACGCACCTGCAAGCGGTACGCCTCGGCATGCTCGTCCGGGATCAGGCCCTCGAAGAATCCCGTGTCGCCGTGCGGCTGCAGCACACCGAGCGACGTCGCCGCGGTGCCAGGGGCCTCCGCCGCGACCACCTGCACCGCAGCAGCGCCGGGCAAAAAAGCCCGCAGCGCACAGGTCCCGTCGCTGCGCCGATGCGGCCCCAGCACGGCGAACGGATCGGGATGCCGCGCCTCGCAGAGCGCGACGATGTCGGATCCTGCAGCGTGGCCGCCGCGCATCAGGCCGTGGCCGCCGATGCGGCGTTCACCGCGACGGCGCCACCCGCCAGATGCGCTCGGCATACTCGCGGATGCTGCGGTCGGAGGAGAAAGCGCCCATGCCGGCGACGTTCGCGATGGCGCTGCGGACCCAGGCCTCTCGGTCGCGGAAACGCGCGTCGACCTGCGACTGGGCGATGACGTAGTCGGCGAAGTCCGCGAGCAGCAGGTAATGGTCGCCGCCCCACAACAGCGCGTTGACGAGGCTCTGGTGCCGCGATGGGTCCTGCGGCGAGAAGACGCCGCCCGCGATCGCGTCGAGCGCACCGCGCATCACGGCATCCCCCGCATACACGCGCATCGGGTCGTAACCGCCGAGCCGCATCGCCGCGACCTGCGGCGTGCGCAGGCCGAAGATGAAGATGTTGCCGTCGCCGACCTGCTCGCGGATCTCGATGTTGGCGCCGTCATCGGTACCGATGGTGAGCGCACCGTTGAGCGCGAGCTTCATGTTGCCGGTACCCGAGGCTTCGGTGCCCGCGGTCGAGATCTGCTCGGAGAGATCGGCGCCCGGCATCACCTGCTCGGCGACCGACACGGAATAGTTCGGGAGGAACACGACTTTCAGGCGCCCGCCGGTGCGCGGATCGTCGTTGATGGTGCGCGCGACATCGTGGATCAGGTGGATGACGGACTTGGCGGCCGCATAGGACGAGGCCGCCTTGCCGGCGAAGACCACGGTACGCGGCACCCAGTCGGCGGTCGGATCCGCGACGATCGCCTGCCACCGGCTCACCACATGCATGACGTTCAGGAGTTGGCGCTTGTACTCGTGGATGCGCTTGACCTGGACGTCGAACAGGCTCGCCGGATCGACCGCGATGCCGGTGGCGCGCGCGATATAGTCCGCGAACCGCGCCTTGTTGGCCTGTTTCACTGCATGGAAGGCATCGCGGAACCCCACATCATCCACACGACCACGCAGATCGCCGAGGCGATCGAGGTCGCCGCGCCACGCCCGGCCCACCGACTCGTCGAGCAAGGCCGCAAAGCCGCGGTTCGCCTGCGCGAGCCAACGACGCGGCGTCACGCCGTTGGTCACGTTGGTGAAGCGATCCGGCCACAGCCGCGCGAAGTCGCGGAAGATGGTCTTGACCAGCAGGTCCGAGTGCAGCGCCGAGACGCCGTTGACCGTGTGGCTGCCGACGATGGAGAGATGCGCCATGCGCACGCGCCGTTCGCCATGCTCGTCGATGAGCGACAAGCGTGCGATCAACTGCGGGTCGTCGGGGAACTCGCCGGCCACGTGGTCGAGCAGTTCCTGGTTGATGCGGTAGATGATCTCGATATGGCGCGGCAGCACGTGCTGCACCAGCGCCACCGGCCAGGTCTCGAGCGCCTCGGGCATCAGCGTATGGTTGGTGTAGGAGAACACCTGCCGGGTGATGCCCCAAGCGTCGGCCCATACGAAGCCATGCTCGTCGCAGAGCAGGCGCATGAGTTCGGCGACGCCGATCGCCGGGTGGGTGTCATTGAGATGCACCGCCACGTGCTCAGCGAGCGAGGCGAGCGTGCCGTGCTCGGCGAGATGGCGGTCGAGGATGTCCTGCAGCGACGCGGAGGTGAAGAAATACTCCTGTCGCAGCCGCAGCTCGCGACCGGCGGGTGTGCTGTCGTTCGGGTACAGCACCCAGGAGATGTTCTCGTACTCGTTCTTGATGCCGGCGGCGCGCGCATAGTCGCCGCTGTTGAAGGCCGCGAGGTCGATCTGCTCGGGCGCCGCCGCCCGCCACAGGCGCAGCGTGCTCACGTGCGCCGTGCCGTGGCCCGGCACCACGAGGTCGTGTGCGCGGGCCAACACTTCGCCCGCCGGATGCCAGCGCGCACGCCGACCGTCGTGCTCCACCCGGCCGCCGAACCCGATGCGCCGGCTGATCGCGGGGCGCGCGAACTCCCAAGGCGTGCCGTCGGCGAGCCAAGGGTCCGGATACTCCACCTGCCGTCCGTCCTGGATGGCCTGCGCGAACATGCCGTGCTCGTAGCGGATGCCGTAGCCCATCGATGGCAGCCCGAGCGTCGCCATCGAATCGAGGAAACAGGCCGCGAGCCGCCCGAGCCCGCCGTTGCCGAGACCGGGATCGGCCTCCTGCCCGGCGATGTCACCGAAGCCGGTGTCCTCGAGCCGTCCGGCGCGGGCCTTCAAAGCCGATGCCACCGGTTCCGCGAGGTCCAAGGCATCGAGCGCATTGGCGAGGCTGCGACCGATCAGGAACTCCATCGAGAGGTAGTAGACCCGACGCGCCTTGGACGCGCGCTCGCGGGCCTGCGTGTCGACCCAACGCCGGGACAGACCCTGGCGGGCCTCGAGGGCCGCCGCGACCATCAGGTCGTGGGGGGACGCCTCATCGGGCGCGACGCCGACCTCGTCGCGCAGGCGCGCATCGAGATCCGTGGCGGATGTCGGGGTCCCGGGCGGTCGGGCAGCGGTGCGGGTCGGTTTCATCGGCAGGAATGAAGAAGATGCATATTGCAGCGCAGGGCAGGACTATCATACTTGGGAACGGTCCCGTCCGACCGTCCGGAGCAGCGCCGTGATCTCCAACCAGCTCGCGACCAGCCTCGATCTCCCGAAACGTGCGGTGGCGCTCGTGCTGGCGGGCGGTCGTGGCAGCCGGTTGATGAACCTCACCGACCGCCGCGCCAAGCCCGCTGTCTATTTCGGCGGCAAGTTCCGCATCATCGACTTCGCGCTCTCCAACTGCCTCAACTCCGGCATCCGCCGCATCGGCGTGCTGACGCAATACAAGAGCCACAGCCTCATGCGCCACATCCAGCGCGGCTGGGGCTACCTCAAGGGCGAGCTCAATGAATTCGTCGACGTGATGCCGGCGCAGCAGCGCCTCGACGAGGTCAACTGGTACCAGGGCACGGCGGACGCCGTGCACCAGAACCACGACATCATCAACAGCTTCCGCAGCAAGTACATCGTCATCCTCGCCGGTGACCACATCTACAGGATGAACTACGCGCTAGCGCTCGCCGACCATGTCGAGCATGGGCGCCCGGTCACCGTGGCCTGCATCGAGGTGCCGCGGCACGACGCCACCGCCTTCGGCGTGATGGCCGTGGACGCCGACGACGTGATCACGCACTTCGTCGAGAAGCCGCGCGACCCGCCGTGCATCCCGGACAAGCCCGACCGCGCGCTCGCCAGCATGGGCGTGTACATCTTCGACACCGACTACCTGCTGCGCGAACTCGCGCGCGACGCCGAGGATCCGCTGTCCAGCCACGATTTCGGCAAGGACATCATCCCGAAGGCCGTGCGGGCAGGGCAGGCCGTCGCGCACCGCTTCGAGCAGAGCGCCGTCGGCATGCGCGAGGGCGAGGCGCCCTACTGGCGCGACGTCGGCACGATCGACGCCTACTGGGACGCCAACATCGACCTCACCGCGACCGACCCGCAGCTGAACCTCTACGACCAGCGCTGGCCGATCTGGACCTACCAGCCGCAGCTGCCGCCGGCGAAGTTCGTGCACAACACCGACGGCCGGCGCGGCGTCGCCATCGAGTCGCTGGTCTCCGGCGGTTGCATCGTCTCCGGTCACGTCGAGCGCTCGCTGATGTTCTCCGGGGTGCGCGTGCACTCCTATTCGCAGGTCAACTGGAGCGTGCTGCTGCCCAACGTGCAGGTCGGCCGCGGCGCGCGCGTCACCCGCGCGGTCGTCGACCGCGGCTGCATCATCCCGGACGGCATGGTCATCGGCGAGGATCCCGACCACGACGCCCAGCGCTTCCTCTGCACCGAGACCGGGATCACGCTCGTGACCCGCGAGATGCTGCAACGCCTCGGAGCCTGAGACCTTCCCGATGACGACGACCTCCGCACCGCCGCCGCGCGTCCTGCACGCGGCCGCCGAGATCTTCCCGCTGGTCAAGACCGGAGGGCTCGCCGACGTGGTGGGTGCGCTGCCGCACGCGCTCGCCGCCGCCGGCGCCGACGTACGGCTGCTGCTGCCAGGCCTGCCGGCCATCCTCGATGCGGTGTCCCGGCCCCGCAAGGTGTTCGAGGGCGGCCCCTTGTTCGGTGCGGCGCGGGTCACGCTGCGTCTCGGGCGCTTCAAGGCCGGCGCCAAAGGCCCCGACGTGCAGGCCTATGTGATCGATGCACCCTGGCTCTATGCGCGCGACGGCGGCCCGTACCAGGGACCGGACGGCAAGCCTTGGGACGACAACCTCCAAAGATTCGCGCTGCTCGGTTGGGCCGCCGCCCACCTCGCGGCAGGCGAGCTCGATCCGGCATGGCGCCCCGACATCCTGCATGCCCACGATTGGCATGCGGCCCTCGCCTGCAGTTACCTGCGCGCGCATCCCGGCGCGCATGCACGCAGCGTGTTCACCATCCACAACCTCGCCTTCCAAGGGCTGTTCGCGCAGGACGACTTCGGCCTGCTGGACCTGCCGCGCCGGTTCATGCAGCCCGACGGGCTCGAGTTCCACGGCTGGCTGTCGTTCATGAAGGGCGGACTGGTGCATGCCGATCGCCTCACCACCGTGAGCCCCACCTACGCGCGCGAGATCACCACGCCGGAGTTCGGCTGCGGCGTCGAGGGCGTGCTGCGCACCCGTTCAGCGGACCTCTCCGGCATCCTGAACGGCGTCGACTATGGCCACTGGGATCCGGCCACCGACGCCGCGTTGCCCGCGCGCTTCGACGCGCGGGATCTCGGCGGCAAAGCGGTCTGCAAGGCTGCGCTGCAGCGCGAGTTCGGCCTCGACGCGCGGACCGACGCCCCGCTCATCGGCATCGTGAGCCGATTGTCGGAGCAGAAGGGCCTCGATCTCGCCTTGGCGGCGCTGCCGGCGCTGCGGGCCGAGGGCGTGCAGCTCGCGATCCTCGGCAGCGGTGATGCGCCGCTCGAGCGGGCGTTCGCGGACGCCGCCGCCGCGCATCCCGGCCAGGTCGGCGTACACATCGGCTACGACGAGACGCTCGCGCATCGCGTGATCGCGGGCGCCGACCTCATCCTCGTGCCCTCGCGCTTCGAGCCCTGCGGGCTGACCCAGCTCTACGGCATGCGCTATGGCACCCTGCCGCTGGTGCGCCGCGTCGGCGGTCTCGCCGACACGGTGGACGACGCCTCGGGGTTCATCTTCGAGGCCGCCGATGCGTCATCGCTCATCGAGGCTGCGCGACGGGCCGTGCTCACGCTGCGCGAACCCGCCCGCTGGCGCGCGATGCAACAGACCGCGATGGCGCGCGACCACAGCTGGTCCGCCGCAGCGGCGCGCTATCTTGCGCTGTACCGGTCCTTGATGGCTTGACTGCGGCCTAGCCGGCCGCCTTGAAGCGCCGCAACGCCGCGACGAGCGCCGCGTTGTCCTCCGGCCGCCCGAGCGAGATGCGGCTCCAGTCGGTGAGCGGCGGGAACGGCCGGCCGACCTCGATGCCGAGTCCGCGCATGCGGTCGCGGAACGCCGTCGCCGGCATGCCGGTACGCACGAACACGAAGTTGCCGTGCGAGTCGCTGCACGCCATGCCGAGTTCCCGGCAGACCGCCGTGACGCGTCGCCGGTCGGCCATGATGCTGTCGCGGGACCGGGCGATGAACTCGCGGTCGCCGAGGCTGGCGGTCGCCGCGACGATGCCTGGCAGGTTGGGGCTCGTCAGCTCGAGTTCGCGCAACCGCGCGATCGTGTCGGGGCGGCCGATGGCATAGCCCACGCGCAATCCGGCGAGCCCGTGCAGCTTCGAGAAGGTGCGCAGCACGATGACATCGGCGTTGCCGCGGGCGAGATCGACCATGCTCTCGGTGGCGCCCGGCTCGACGAAGTCCATGTAGGCCTCATCGACGACCACCAGCGTGCGGGCGGCGAGGGTGAGGCACAGCTCCCGCAACTGCGGACCCGGCAACACCGTGCCCGTCGGGTTGTTGGGGTTGCAAAGATAGACGAGCCCGGTGCCCGTCGGCGTCGCCGCATCGATGGCTGCCGCGTCATGGCGCAGCTGCGCATCGAGCGGCACCCGGCGCACCGTGGCGCCGACCTTCTCGGCAAAGCCCATCAACTGCCCGAACGTCGGCCACGCGCAGGTCACCGTGCCGCGGGTGGCCCAGCCGAGGGCCAGCATGTGCAGCAGCTCGCCGGAACCGGATCCGAGCGCGATGCGTTCCGGCGCGACCGACTCGTGCGCCGCGATCGCGCCGATCAGCTGCTCGGCGTGTTCGTCGACATACCGATGGCCTTCGTCGATGGCTGCGACCAGGGCAGCGCGCGCCTTGGGGCCAGGACCCAGCGGGTTCTCGTTGTAGTGGAGCAGGATCCGCCTGCCTTCGCGACCCGGAGCCGCGACTGCGAGGGGCGCATCGACGAGGGGCGCATCGACGAGGGGCGTGCCGGCAAGCGCGGTCACGGCGCGCGCCTGCAGGAGTCCGGCACCGAGCGTCAGCGCCAGGGCTTGTCGACGGTTGAGACGGGTCATGCGGCATCTCCGGAAGGTCGAGGGAGAAGGGGTCGATGGAGCGGTCGGGCGAGCACCAGGTCACGCTGCAGGTCCGTACCCAGCAGGAAACGCTGCTCTCCCTGCTCGAGGAAACCGAGTCTGCGGTAGAACGCGATCGCACGGGCGTTGCGCTCCCACACGCCGAGCCATGCCGTGCGGGCGCCCCCCGCGTACAAGGTCTCGAAACAGGCCTGCATGAGCGCTGCCGCAAGGCCGCTGCCGTGGAAGTCCCGGGCGAGATAGAAACGCTGGATCTCGCCGGGGGCCTCGCCGGTCACGCAAGCGGGCGACGCACCCCAGCGCAGCTGCGCGAACGCCGACAGTGCGCCGCCGTTCTCGGCGACCAGCGTCACACGACCGGCTTCGCCGATCTCCTGTGCCTGGATCGGTTCGCCGTAATGCCGCTGGCAGTGCAGGTCCATGTCGGAGGCCGCGTTCATCGCCGCGAAGGCATCGCGGAAGCTGCGCTCCGCGAGCTCGGCGAGCGCCGCGGCGTCGGCCGGCAAGGCTCTGCGGATCATCGGACGGCCTCGGTGCCCGGGGGAGTTTCCCCGCCGGTCATCCTAGCGCAGTCGCTAGGCCGCCGCGTCGCTCGCCGCGGGATCGGGCGCATCGCCCTCCTCCATCCCGAGTTCTTTGAGCTTGCGGGTGAGGGTGTTCCGGCCCCAGCCGAGCAGCTTCGCGGCGTCCTGGCGGTGACCGCCGGTGTGCTTCAGGGCGACGCGGATCAGGGTGCGCTCGAACTCGGGCGACGCGGTGTCGAGCAGCGGCGGCGAGCCGTTACGCTGCGCTTCGGCCTCCGCCCAGCGCGCCAGCAACGCCGACCAATGGTCCGCGTCGGCTGCGGCGCTCGCCGCGGCACCGGCGATCTCCGCGGGCAGGTCCTCGGCCCGCACCTCGGAGCCGGGCGCGAGCACGGTGAGGCGTCTGCAAAGATTGACGAGTTCGCGCACGTTGCCCGGCCAGGCATAGCCCTCGAGCGCCGTCCGCGCTTCCGGCGCGAGGGTCTTCGCCTCGACGCCCATCTCGGTGGCGGCGATGCGCAGGTAGTGCGTGAGCAGGTCGGCGACGTCCTCGCGCCGCGCGCGCAGCGGCGGCAGCTCCATGCGGATCACGTTCAGGCGATGGAACAGGTCCTCGCGGAACAGGCCGCGGGCGACGCGGTCCTCGAGGTCCTGGTGGGTCGCTGCGATCACGCGGACATCGATACGCACCGGGACCTGGCCACCGACGCGATAGAACTCGCCCTCTGCGAGCACGCGCAACAGCCGTGTCTGCAGCGCCGTCGGCATGTCGCCGATCTCGTCCAGGAACAGCGTGCCGCCGTCGGCCTGCTCGAACCGCCCGCGGCGCAGCGCGTCGGCGCCGGTGAACGACCCTTTTTCGTGGCCGAAGAGCTCGGATTCGAGGAGCTCCGAGGGGATCGCCGAGGTGTTGAGCGCGATGAACGGCCGCGACGCGCGCGGGCTGTGGTCGTGCAACGCGCGGGCGACGAGCTCCTTGCCGGTGCCGGACTCGCCGGTGATGAGCACCGTCGCGGCGGATCGCGACAGGCGGCCGATGGCGCGGAACACCTGCTGCATCGCCGGCGCCTTGCCGAGCAGGTCCGGCGTACGGCCATCGCTGCCCGGCTCGACGCTCGGGCGGCGCACGCTCTGCGCCGCGCGGCGCACGAGCTCCACCACCTGGTCGATGTCGAACGGCTTCGGGAGATACTCGAAGGCACCGCCCTCGTAGGCCGCGACCGCGTTGTCGAGGTCCGCGTGGGCGGTCATCACGATGATCGGGAGCTGCGGCCGAGTGCTGTGGATGCGTCGCAGCAGCTCGAGACCGGACTGGCCGGGCATGCGGATATCCGTGACGAGCACGTCGGGCGCGTCGGTGCGCAACGCGTCGAGCGCCGGCTCTGCCGCCTCGAAGATCCGCGGCAACATGCCACCGCCCTTCAGGGCGCGCTCAAGCACCCAGCGGATGGAGGCGTCGTCGTCGACCAGCCAGACCCGCAGCGGCCGCGCGCTCATGCGCCCTCCCCGGATGCGGCACCCGATGCCGAAAGTCCCTGCGACGGACCGAGCGGCAACAGCAGGCTGAACACCGTACGACCGGGCTCGCTCTCGAACTCGATGAGGCCGCCGTTGCGCGTGACGATCTCCTGCGCGACGGCGAGCCCGAGACCGGTGCCGTTCGCGCGACCCGTGACGAGCGGATAGAAGAGGCTGCCGCGGATCTCCGGCGGCACGCCCGGGCCGTCGTCGACGACCTCGATGCGCACCGCGAGACGATGACGGGCGAGGCCGATGTGCGCGTTGGCGACGGCGCGCGTGCGCAGCACGATGCGCCCCCGTTCACCGACCGCCTGCAGCGCGTTGCGCGCGAGGTTCAGCAGCGCTTGCACGAGCTGGTTGCGGTCGAACACGCCGTCCGGGACGGAAGGGTCGTAGTCCCGCTCGAGCGACACGCCGACCCGCGCCTCGGCCTGCAGCAAGCGGAACACGTGCTCGCAGATCTCGTGGATGTTGAGCGGGGTCTTGTGCGGCGCGCGGGCCGGACCGGACATGCCGTCGACCAAGGCGGTCAGCCGGTCGGCCTCGTTGATGATGACCGTGGTGTATTCCCGCAGCGCCGCATCCGGCAACTGCCGTTCGAGCAGCTGCGCGGCGCCGCGCAGGCCGCCGAGCGGGTTCTTGATCTCGTGGGCGAGCTGTCGGGTCATCATGCGGCTGCCCTCGAGCCGCGCGCGCAGCTCGTTCTCGCGGTTGATGCGGTTGCGCGGCGCGGCGTCGACCATCTCGACGAGCAGCCGGCGACTGCGCCCCGGTTCTTCGACCGGCGTGACGATGAGATCGACGATGCGCGCGTCGCGCGGCGCCGAGGCCGGTCGCAGCGCGAGTTCACGCTCGGAGAACACCTCGCCCCGCTCGCGCGCACGCTGCAGCAAGGCCTGCAGCGGCGCCGGGTCGGTGACGAGCTCGAAGAACGGCCGCCCGCGCGCCTGGTTGAGACCGACGCCGAGCAGCCCCTGCGCCGCGACGTTCGCGTGGATCACGCCGTCCGCGGCATCGAGCAGCACCACGCCCGTCGCCAGCGCATCCAGCAGATCCGATGGATCGTGGTGCGCGGCGAAGGACGCGAACAGGCGTTCGACCGCCATGGCGGAGGCGGCGCCCGGCCGTCAGCAGCTGTAGTAGAGGTCGAGCTCGACCGGATGCGTGCTCATCCGGAAACGCGTGACTTCCTGCAGCTTGAGGTTGATGTAGGCGTCGATCACGTCGTTGGTGAACACGCCGCCCCGGGTCAGGAACTCGCGGTCCTTGTCGAGGTGCTCGAGCGCCATGTCGAGCGAGTGGCACACCGTCGGGATGTGCTTCGCCTCCTCGGGCTCGAGGTCGTAGAGGTCTTTGTCCGCCGGGTCGCCCGGGTGGATCTTGTTCTGGATGCCGTCGAGGCCGGCCATCATCATCGCGGCGAACGCGAAGTACGGGTTGGCCGACGAATCCGGGAAGCGCACCTCGATGCGGCGCGCCTTGGGGTTCGCGACCCAGGGGATGCGGATCGAGGCGGAACGGTTGCGCGCCGAGTAGGCGAGCATCACCGGCGCCTCGAAGCCCGGCACCAGACGCTTGTAGCTGTTGGTACCGGCGTTGGTGAAGGCGTTGAGCGCCTTGGCGTGCTTGATGATGCCGCCGATGTAGTAGAGCGCCGTCTCGGAGAGGCCGCCGTACTTGTCGCCGGCGAAGAGGGCCTTGCCGTCCTTCTGCAGCGACTGGTGCACGTGCATCCCTGAGCCGTTGTCGCCGACCAGCGGCTTCGGCATGAAGGTCGCGGTCTTGCCGTAGCCGTGCGCGACGTTGTGCACGGCGTACTTCAGGATCTGCACCTCGTCGGCCTTCTTGACGAGGCCGCCCGCGCCGATGCCGATCTCGCACTGGCCGCCGGTGGCGACCTCATGGTGGTGCACCTCGACCACGAGGCCGAGCTCTTCGCAGGCCGCGCACATCGCGTTGCGGATGTCCTGGAAAGCATCGACCGGCGGGACGGGGAAGTAGCCGCCCTTCACGCCCGGACGATGGCCCTTGTTGCCCTCGGGGTACTGGGTGTTGCTGTTCCAGGCGCCCTGCACCGAGTCGATCTCGTACGACGCGCCGTGCATCTCGTTCTTCCAGCGCACGCTGTCGAAGATGAAGAACTCGTTCTCGGGGCCGAACATCGCGCCGTCGGCGATGCCGGTGCTCTTGAGGTAGGCCTCGGCACGCTTGCCGAGCGAACGCGGATCGCGCTCGTAGCCCTGCATGGTGGCGGGCTCGATGATGTCGCAGCGGATGTTGACCGTCGATTCCTCAAAGAAAGGATCGAGGATCGCGGTGCTCGGATCGAGCATGAGGATCATGTCCGACTCGTTGATGCCCTTCCAACCGGCGATCGAGGAGCCGTCGAACATCTTGCCGTCGCGGAACAGGCCCTCGTCCACGGTCTTGGCGGGGATGGTGACGTGCTGTTCCTTGCCGCGCGTGTCGGTGAAGCGCAGGTCGGCCCACTTCACTTCGCGGTCGTTGATCATCTTGATGACGTCGTTGGCGGTGCTCATGTTGGCTCCATTCATCTGCCGGGTGGAAAACGGTGCCAGTATGATGCAATGGACGTGCCGATGCACCGAAAAACAGACGAATCAGGAGGTTGAGCGCTATGTGCGGCGCGTAACCCTCCCCGATACGCACTAAATTAGTGCTATTCCGCTATAACTGCACCTAATAAGTGCAATACAGCGCTATGGCTGACCGACCGGGGTCCTCGAAACGACCTTCACGAGCCGCCATCGCAAGGACGATCCATCGGCGGGCGGGTTCGGGACCGTCTGCTCCAGCACACGCAGTTCGTAGGCGTACCCGGGTTCATGGGTGAAGCCCTCGATCTCGCTGTAGAAGTACTGCCACGGCAGCTCGGGCGCCGCGCGCACTTGCAGGCACTCCATCGGTGCGACCCCCGAGCAGGGCTTGCGCTCAGGCGCGACGAACAGCGTCTTCTCGATGCCGGGCGGCGCAGGCGCCACGGTCGTCGGTGCCGGCGTGCCGCTGCAGGCGGAAAGTCCGAGCACGGCGGCGGCCCAGATTGCGTGGTGATGTCCCATGGGGGCCCACGCTAGCAGAACGGCGGATGAAGGGAAGGCTGCGAGTCGGGGGCCGTTGTTCGGGGGCTGCAGTACAGGGCGCCCTGTCCTACCATCTGCGCAGGGGGGGCCATGTCACTGCGCAAACTGAAAGTCTGGGAAGCCGCAGGGCTGGTCGATGCCGCGACCGCCGCCCGCATCCGCGACTGGGAGTCGACGCATGCGAGCCCGGTCGCGATGCGCGCGGTCATCGGCATCGCGGTGCTCGCGATCGGCCTCGGACTCATCTCCGTGGTCGCAGCCAACTGGGATGCCGTGGCAGGTGTCGCGCGTCTCGGCATCCATTTCGCGTTGATGGTCGGCCTCGCGGTCTGGCTGTGGCGCAAGTCTGGTGTCGGCGGCATGGCCGCCGAGGGCGGCCTCTTCGTGTTCGGCATGCTCGGGCTCACGTTCTTCGGGCACATCGGCCAGGTCTACCAGACCGACTCGCCGCTCTGGCAACCGCTCGCCCTCTGGCTCGTGTTGTTCGCGCCGGCGATCCTGCTGCGCGGTACGGGCTGGCTCAACGCGCTGCTGCTGATGGTCGTGATGGTCACCGCCGCGTGGGGTTTCATGGCTTGGACGGTCGGCCTTCAGCCACGGCTCGACCGCATCGACGAGACCGTGCGCATCGTGCTCACCCTCGCCTCGCCGGTGCTGCTCGCCGGCCTCGCGGCCTGGGCGCACACGCGCAGCGCGCGCGAGGTTTTCTGGCGTCGTCTCGGCGAACTGGCACTCGTCTACGCCGTCGGGGGCGCCAGCCTCTTCGCGATCGCGAGTGCGGACGGCCCGTGGCGCAGCGACGAGGAATCGACGCGTCTCTTGTGGTCGGTCATCGTGACGGCAAGCGTCACGCTCGTCACGGCCCTACTGGTGCGGACCTTCCGTCGCGATGCCGAGGGCCGCATCGTGGCGGGCCTCTGGCTCGGCCTCGCCGCGATGCCGCTGCTGGCCTACGCGCTGTCCGGCAACAAGGTCGTCGCGGCGCTCCTCTTCATGGCGCTGTGGGCGGGCATCGCGTTCGCCGCGCTGCGCGCCGGTTGGCGCGGCGCGTTCCAGGCCGCCGTCGGGATCGTCGCGCTTCGGCTCGTGCTGCTCAGTTTCGAGCTCGGAGGCGACCTGCTCACGAGCGGTGCCGGACTCATCGCCAGCGGCCTCTTGATCCTCGGCGTCGCCGGGCTCGCCTTGAAGGTCTCCAAGCGCTATGCGCCGGAGGCGCGTCCATGAGCGGTCCGGGATCCACGCAACGCGGCACCCTGCGCACCATCGCGCTCGCGCTGCCCCTCATCGGGCTCGCCGCCGCTTGGGCGGTCTCGCACCACCGCGGCCAGCAAGGCACGGACTGGGAAGTGCCCGTCCAAGGCTACGACCCGCGCGACCTGCTGCGCGGGCACTACATCGTGTTCCAGTACGAGTGGCCGGGTCTCGACGATGACGATGTCCCCGGACCAGGCAGGATGCTCTGCCTCGAAGGGACGGCACCACGGATCGATTCGGTCGAGGTGGTGCCGCTCGGCACCGACTGCCCGCGACCCCTGCGGGCCGCGCCGGGCGACACGATGCTGGCCGGCAAGCTCTACATCCCGCAGGACAAGGCGCGCGGCCTCGAAGAGCAGCTTGCCGACCCTGCGCTGCGCGGCATCGTGCGCCTGCGGGTGCGCGACAACGGCCGATACACGCCGATGGACATCCGCTTCGAGCCGCGGCCGCCGGCGCCCTGAGCGACGCCTACAGCAGCTTCTCGATCGGCAGGATCGAGAGCACGCCAAGACCCAGCGACTTGAACGCGGTGCGTCCGGGCTCGCGCTGCAGCACGCGCGTCACCTCGCCCTCGCGCTCGACCCATTCGAGGTCGCCGCCCGCACCCAACCGCACTTCATAGGCGAGCGCCGGGATCTGGGTATCGAACAGGTCCGACAGCTCCGACGCCATGCGCGGCGATCGGATCACGAGACCGAGCTCGGTGTTGTAGATCGCGGAACGCGGATCGAAGTTGAACGAGCCGACGAAGATGCGCTCGCGGTCCGCCGCGAAGGTCTTGGCGTGCAGGCTGGCGCCCGAGATACCGCGCAGCATCCGCGTCATGGATGCGCCTGCCGCGCTCTGCCGTCGCAGCTCGTAGATCTGCACGCCGCCCGCCAGCAGCTTGTTGCGGTAGCGTGCATACCCCGCATGGACCGCGCCGACATCGGTCGCTTCCAGGGCGTTGGTCAGCACGCGCACGCGCACGCCCCGGGCGGCGATCTTCAGCAAGGCCTCGAGGCCGGCCTTGCCCGGCACAAAGTACGGCGACACCAGCAACAGTTCTTTGGATATCTCGCCGTCAAAGGTGCGTGACATCCGCCCGACCAGCAGATCGGATGACGAGACGTTCCCCAAGCCCTTGACCGGTTCGTCGGCGACCAAGCGCGCTTCGGCCCAATCGAGCACCAGGCGATCCGCTGCATAGTCCGACAACAGCCGTGACTCCCGGACTGCGGCGATGTAGCGTACGGCCGCAGGCTGGGCCTGCAGTGTCTCGCCGAGCCCGACCAGACGGGCGCGATCCGCATCGGTGGATGCTTTCAGGATGCCACCGGCCGCATGGCTCGATCCGCTGTCCCAGAACGACTGGAACGAGGCGATCACCTCGTCCACCACCGGCCCGATGACCACCACGTCGAGGTCGATGAACCCGGTGGCGGCTCCGGCATCGAAGTACTCGTCGCCGATGTTGCGGCCGCCCACGACGCAGACGACGCCATCGGCGATCAGCGCCTTGTTGTGCATACGGCGGTTGAGCCGCGAGAAATCCGACAGATAACCGGCGACGCGCAACTTGCGCTGCATGAACGGGTTGAAGAGGCGCAGCTCCACCTTCGGGTGCTCATCGAGCGCCGCGAGCAGGCCGTCCATCCCCGAGGTGTTGTTGTCGTCGAGCAGCAACCGCACACGCACGCCGCGATCCGCAGCGCGGCGCAGCGCATCGAGCAGCAAGCCGCCGGTGAGATCGTCGTGCCAGATGTAGTACTGCAGGTCGAGGCTGCTGGTCGCGGCATCGATGAGCGCGATGCGCGCGGCGAAGGCGTCGGTGCCATCGCCGAGGGTGTGGACGCCGTTGAGCGTCGAGGGCCGGCCGGCGCGCAGCTTGCCTGCGGCCGCCACCAGGGCAGACGAGGCAGGCGCAGCGATCGGCGTCGACATGGGGCGATCCTCCAGCGACGGCAGCGCGGCGCAGCCTGCGAGCGCCGCAAGCAGCCACGTCAGCGCTGCAAATCGCAAGACGCGGCGCCCGAGGGCGGGCGCGGCGCCCGCCTTCGACCACCGATGATGATCCATCGGTGGGGATGTTACGCCGCGCCGGCGTCGTATGTCGCGGACCAGATGCTACCGAGCCTCGCGCTCCCGGGCACCGTCACGACGCGGCTGCTCCGTGTTCCGCGGCGCGCGCTCCGCTGCCGGGCGCTGCTGCGGCATCGGACGCTGCTCCGGACGCGCAGCGGGACGCTCCACCGCCGGCCGCTGCTGCACGGCCGGGCGCTGCTGCGGCATCGGACGCTGCTCCGGACGCGCAGCGGGACGCTCCACCGCCGGCCGCTGCTGCACGGCCGGGCGCTGCTGCGCTGCCGCCGGACGCTGCTCCGGACGCGCAGCGGGACGCTCCACTGCAGGCCGCTGCTGCACGGCCGGGCGCTGCTGCGCTGCCGCCGGACGCTGCTGCTGCACGGCCGGGCGCTGCTGCGCGGCCGCCGGGCGCTGCTGCTGCGCGGCCGCCGGGCGCTGCTGCGGCGCAGGACGCTGGTTGCCTGCCGGCAACTTCTCGCGCACGTCACGGTCGCTGATCTTCGGCACGTTCTGCGGCACCTTGCTGCCCGCCGCAGCGGCACCTGCACCGGCGACGCCAGGGCGCGCGCCTTGGTACCCGCTCTGTCCCTTCCATTCGCCGCGGTCATCACGACGCTCGCCGGGCTGCATGCCGCCCGGACGACCCTGCGAATTGACGGCGCCTGCGGGCATCGGCCGTGACGGCGGACGGTAGCTCGTGTCCACTTGCTTGCGCACCTTCGGCGACACGAGTTGCGGACGCTGCGTATCGGCGACGCGCAGGTTCTTCTTGTCGTCGAAACGGTTGTAGTAGTTGTTCTGGTTGTTGACGTTGATGAAGACGTTGTTGTTGTTGATCCCGGGGCGGGTGTAGATCGGCGGCCGCGACCAGCTGCCGGGACGGTTCCAGGCGTTGGGGTAGTTCACCGGCGGGCGGTAGCCGTAACCCGGACGATAGCCGCCATAGCCACCATAGCCGTAATTCGGCCGATAGACATAGCCGCCGCCGTACCAGCCGGAGCCGCCGTAGTACATGCCGCCGTAGCCCCAATTCGGGTACGGATAGGGATAGCGGTCGTCATCGTCATCGAAGATGTTGGCGACGATCGCGCCGGCGGCAAAACCGAAGATGCCGGCCGCGACCACATCGCCGGTGGACGGCCCGCTCTTCGCGGTCGTCGTGGTCGGAGTGGCCGCGACCGCGGTGGCCGGCGCGACCGTCGTCGCGACGGCCGGCTGGTACACCGCCTGCGGGTCGTACTGCGGGACGTACACCACCTTGGGCTCGGGGGACTCGACGACCACGACCTTCTGCGTCTCGACCGTCTTCGTCGAGACCTTCATCTGCGGCGAGGACTTCAGGTTGCCCGAGTCCACCGCCTGGCCGCGCAGACGCTGCACCGCCGCGAGCACCGCGGCCTGGTCGGTGTTCATCGCCGAACCGAGCTGCTGCGTCCAGTCGAAGTTCTGGCACATCATGTCGACGACCGTCGGGAACTGCAGCAATGCACGCATGCTGGGGCCGAAGCCGGCCTTCTCGGCCTCGGCGTCGAGCGCCTCGCCGGTCGCTTTCTGCTGCAGCAGCCAATTGCCGCCGTCCATCACCTCTTGCGGATGCGTCGCGGAGGTCAGCAGCACGCCGAGCAAGGAATCCGGATACAAGGCGATCGGCGCGAGCAGTTCCTCGAGCGCGGCCGGTGTCATGGCCTCGGGCGGCGCGGGTGGCGCAAGGGCGTTCGCGTCAGGAGGCGTGGCCGCGGTCTCGACGGCAGCCGCCGGGGGCGCCGCATCGACCGCCGGCGCTGCGGCGGCGTCCTGGGCCACCGGCGCGGGCGCCGCCGCAGCGGTCTCCGCCGGTGGCGGCGACTTGCTGCAGGCAGCCAGCAGCGCTGCGCAAGCGAGACCGGCGATGCCGGGGCCGCCGAAGCGGCGGATCGGAAGAAGATGGTCGTGCTTCATGGTCGTTGTCCCCGTGCGTGCAGAGCGCTTGGATAGGTTCACTGCTTCAATAGATCCACTGGATGCGGCCGAGCCAGGTGTCGGTGTTGCCGGTGAGGCCGCCCTTGTCGAGATCGATGTTCCCGTAGCCGACGCTCGCCTTCCAACGGCGCGTCGCCCACCAGTTCAAGCCGAGCCAATAACCGTCCATCTCGCCGCCGTCGACGCGGCCATCGGCGAGGTCGACGCGGCCGACGCGCGCGACGGCCTCGATCGCGCCCCAAGGGCCCTTCGGCTGCACGCGGCGCGCATAACCGGCCTTGCGGTCATAGGGACGGTGCTCGCCCGACAGCACCCAACCCGCGGTGAGGTACCAACCATCGAAGCGCGGCGTGCCGAGCGACTCGCTGCGCACCGAGGAGGTGATGTACTCGCCGAGCAGCGAGTAGCCGCCCTTGGCCCACAGCACCTCGAGGCCGGTGTTCCAGGCGTGGTCGGCATCCAGCGTGCCCGTGTCGACGTAGTTCTTGGCGACGTTCGAGGCCGGCTTGCCCCTGAAGCGCAGCTTGTTCCCGTCGCCCGAGTAGTAGCGGACGCTCGCGCCCACGTGCAGGTACTCGTTCCCCGACTCCGAGATCATCGGCAGCGCCGTGACGCGTGCGGTCGCGTCCGTGCCCGTGCCCCAGTAGCCGCCCACCGTCCAAGTCGCGCGCTGGTCGAGCATCGTGTTCGACAGCGAGATGCCGTTGTTGCGCGAGATGAAGAACGGGCTCAAGAGACGCTCGCTGTGCGGCAGGTTGGCGGCATCGCCGACCATCTCGTAGGCGTGGAATTCCTTGATCTTGCCGAGGCTGAGCTTGCCCACGCCGTCGATCTCGGTGGAGACCATCACATCGGTGGTGGTCCACTTGGCATCGGAGGTCTTGTCGAAGCCCTTGTACTCGTAGCTCACCATGTAGTTCCACTTGCGCATGAACTCGAAGTGGCCGCGGGCCATGAAGCGCAGCGAACGGACCTCGTACTGGTCCTCCTGCTCGCCCACCTGCGTGATGCTGTCCGCGTCCTGGTCGAAGACGGTGTAGTCGGCGGGCAGGAAGGCGAAGCCGAACTTCACCGAGAATCGGTCCTTCTCGTCGACGACCTTGGCGGCGGCCAGCGTCTTGTCGGCGAAATCCGGCAGCACGTAGGCATCGGCCTCCAAGGCCTGCGCCGCGGCCTCCGCTTCCGGCGGCAGGTCGGATTCGACCGACTGCGCGGCCACGACCGGCGCGAGCGATACCGCGACGAGCGCGGCGAGCAGGCGCCCGGCGCGGGTCCGGAGATGAGGGCGGTTCGTCGTCATGGGTTCGATGCCTCCGGAGATCCGCATGTCCGCGGCTCCACGTCAAAGATCAGAATGAATAGCCGAGCGACGTCGCGAGACCCCAGTCGTTCGACCGGGTCCCCGCGACGGTGCGGTTGTCGTAGCTGTCGTAGAGACTCACCTCGAGGAACAGGTCCTCCACCATCTCGCGGCGCAGCCGCAGCGCCGCTTCGCCGCGCACGCGGCCGGACTCGCTGAGGCTCGGCAGCAGCATGAGGCTCGCCGCGAGGTCCATCCGGGGTGCGTCGAAGCGGAAGATGTTGAAAGTGGTGCCGAGCTGCAGTTCGACGCTCTCGCGGCGCGAGCCGTCGGTGAGCGCTTCCGCCGAGGCGGCAAGGCCGACCCCCGCGCGCCATTCGGTATCGGCATGGCGCACGATATACCGGCCGACGCCCCCGCCGATCAGGCTGCGCAGGTCGAGCCCGAGCTCCTGGTTGCGCGTGAAGGACATCGTCGCCTCGCGGTACCAGCCGTCGGACATGAACCGCTCGCGGCTGCCGAAAAGCGTGGCGCGCTGGCTCGAGGGCGCCTCCTGCTGGCTGGTCAATTGCGCATCGAGCGATACACGCCAGTGCACGCTCTGGCCACGCGAGCCGACCGAGGTCCCGAGATTGAAGACCTGCACGTCGCTCGCCTGCGTGAAGCTGTAACCGACACTGAGGCTGCCGTAGAGGCGCTCCAGCCCGGATCCGGTATCGAGCGCGGTGATGCGCGCGACCTCGCCGAGCGGCAAATCTTGGGGCGCGGCGCCCGCGAGGCGCAGCGTCGCGGGCGTCTCGCCCCGTGCAGCGCCGTTGCCGAGCAGCCGCCGGCCATCCAGCATCTCGACCTGCAGGGTACGCGTGGTCGTGAGCGAGGCGATCTTGGTCCACTCTATGTACAAGGTCCCCATGCCGTCGGTCGCGAACTTGAGCTGCCCATAGGCGAGTTCCTTGACCTCGCCGGTGATCCGGTCGCCATTGACCAGGACCACCACATCGGACTTCGCCGCCCAGACAGGTAGCGGCACCACAAGCGACGCGAGCGCAGCCGCCCACCGTCCAGCGCGCATCGGCCGGGTGTTCATCGCCCCATCCTCGCCGTTTGGGCTGCGCCGCCCATTGGCCTTTCGTTCAACCTTGCCCGGGCGGGGGGCGCGCTAGAGTGCCGCCCGTCGTTTTCCCAAGGAGAGTCCGCCATGCGCACCCCGTTTGCCCACACACTTCCGGTCGTCATCGCCGCCCTCGCTGCGTCCACGGTGGCTGCACCGGGCCTGGCTGCAGACTGGTCGCATACCGTGACCCCGTACCTGTGGGGTTCCGGGATGTCCGGCAAGACCACGGTCGGCACGGCTGCGGGTCCGCTCGAGGCGGACGTCGATGTCGGCTTCGACGACATCCTCAGCAACCTCAAGTTCGGCGCCATGGCCTCCTACCGCGGTGACCGCTCGGACGGCTGGGTGGTGATGGCGGATGCCATCTATATGAGCCTCGAGGCGGACAAGCGGTCGAACGTGGGTCCGGTGCTGGTCGACACCACCGTCGGGGTCAAGCAGACCGCGCTCGAACTCGACCTCGGCTACCGGGTGAACGATCAGGTCACGGTGTTCGGCGGGCTGCGGTACAACGACGTGGACGCCGACCTCGACGTGGTCCGCACGGGCCCCGGCGCCGGTGCGAACCGCGCCGCGAGCAAGGGCGACTCCTGGATCGACCCCGTGATCGGTGTCACGGCACGTTACCCGATCAACGAGACCTGGTCCTTGGGCGTACGCGGCGATGTCGGCGGCTTCGGCGTCGGTTCGGACCTCACCTGGCAGATGATGGCGACCGTGAACTGGAAGGTCCGTGACGACCTCGAGGTCGTCGCCGGTTACCGCTACCTCGACGCCGACTACGAGGACGGCAGCGGCACCGACGTCTTCAAGTACGACATGGTCACGAGCGGCCCGGGGATCGGCGTCAGCTTCAAGTTCTGAGCGCCGCCCCCGGCCACGGACCTTACTTGCGGCCGATGCCGTGCGCGGCGTCGAGCTGCTTGCGCAGGATGCGCGCCCACGAGGAGGCGATGATGCCCGCTTCCTGGCGGTTCACCACGCTGTTCGTGAGGGTCATCATGCCGGTGCCCTGCGACTCGCGGCGGTCGATGACACGCGAGATCACCTGCCCGCTCTCGGAATCGACCAGCTCGGCCACCAGCGTCATCTCGCCCGCCGACACCGTATAGGTGCGCGTGCGCCCGGGCGACATCGTGTCCGGCGCGTTCACGTACAGATCCGCGATGCTCGCGCGCAGGCGCAGCACATCAGGGCCCGCCTCGGTGACGATCTGGTAGGTGCCACCCTTGCCGATCTCCTTGGCGAACTCTTCCTGCACGACCTTCGCGACGCCGCTGCGGATGTTCTCGCGGTCCTTGGCGTCGACCTTCATGCGGCTGCCGGTGCGGTTCGGGTCCCAGTCCTTGCGGAACGCCACCTCGACCGGGTCGATGATGAGCTTGTTGTAGCCGGCGAGCGTGGCGCCCGGCCGCGAATACGCAAGGTCGATGCCCTTGACCTTGATCTTCTCGAGGCCGTCGTGGCTCATGGCTTCTTCGAGCTCCGCGCGAGGCGACTGGGCGGCGGTGACGGACGGCAGCACGGCGGCGAGCGCGAGAGCCGCAGCTGAGGCGATGACGGTGAACTTCTTCATGGCGATACCCCGATAAGTATGAGAGTCGTGGATCCGCAGTGCGTGGCGCGACCTGCGGGCAGCGTCATTTTACCTGCCGACCACGATTTCCGTCGCAACCTCGGCCCGGCCAGGCTTGCACTTTCGTACAATCCGCCCCCGGAGACCGACCGATACGATGTCGGATGGCCTTCGTTCCCTACAACCGCCCGCCTATCCGAGAGACACCCATGACCCTGCGCTCGTCGCTGTTGCCGCTGCTCGCCGCCGTCGCCCTCCTCACCGGATGCGCCACCGCACCCAAGCCCTTCGAGCTCCAGAACACCCTCGAGGCACGGGCGACCGTGACCCAGCTCGACCTCGCCACGCGCCTCATGACCCTGCGCGGCCCGGCCGGCAACGAATTCACCTTCGAGGTCGATCCCGCCGTGCGCAACCTGCCGCAGGTCAAGGTGGGTGACGACGTGGTCGTGCGCTACTACGAGACCATCGGCGCTGCCATGCGCAAGCCGGGCGACTCCACCGAAGCCTCCATCGCCCTCGCCGACGGCGTCGCCGACCCGGGCGACCGTCCGGCCGCCGGCATCGGCGCCAGCACCACCCTGCCCGTCACCATCGTCTCGATGGACAGCAAGACCAACGAAGTTCGGTTCTACGGCCCGGACAAGCGCGTGCGGACCGTCGAGCTCGAGACGCCCGAGGCGCAGGCCTTCGCCAAGAAGCTGAAGGCCGGCGACGAAGTCATCGTCACCTTCACCGAGGCGCTCGCGGTATCGATCGAGCCGGCGCGCTGATCGCGTCGAGGGCGACCCCGCCGGGTCGTCGTGCCAGAATCGGGCGGTGACCGACCCCGCCACGCCCGAGACCTGCACGCGACCCGACGGCCTGACCGTCCTCTACGACGGCGCCTGCCCGCTCTGCCGGCGCGAGATCGGGCTCTATCGCGGTCTCGAGCCGACACAGCCGCTCGCATTCCTCGACATCAGCGATCCGGCGGCGACGCCGGCGGCGGACCTGCCCGAGGGTCTGCCACGCGGCGAACTGCTCGCCCGGTTCCATGTCCGCCACGCGGATGGCCGCCTCGAGAGCGGTGCCCGCGCGTTCATCGCGCTCTGGGACCGGCTGCCCTACTGGCGCTGGCTCGCCCGCCTCGGGCGACTGCCCGGCATCGCCGGCGTGATGGAGATCGCCTACCGGGGGTTCCTGCGGGTCCGCCCGGCACTGCAGCGCCGGGTGCGGCGCTGGGGATGACGGGTTTTCCGTCCTGCATGTCGGGCTGATGCAAATCCCGGCGGCGCGCCTCAAGCACTTTTAGTCATGCTCAACGATACCCCCGTGCGGCCATGAGGCCGGGAAGCCGCACCCGCCGTACCGGCGGGGCCCGTCTGCCCCAACTGCCCTGGACGCAGGTCGCCAACCCCTACGCGCCGCTCGAGATCCTGTCGGCGGACCAGATCGAGGCGATCCATCTCACCTCGCTGCGCATCCTCGAGGAGATCGGCATCGAGCTCATGTCGCCCGCCGCGCGCGCCGCGATGCGCGCGGTCGGTGCCGAGGTCGACGAGGTCACCGGCACGGTGAAGGTCGATCGCGCCGTGGTGGAACGCGCGCTCGCCACCACGCCCGCCCGCTTCACGCTCACCTCGCGCAACCCGGCCAAGCAGTTGCGGATCGGCGATCGCGACATCGCCTTCGGCCTCGTGGCCGGGCCGCCGTTCGTCCACGACTGCGAGCGCGGCCGCCGCGCCGGCAACCTCGCCGACTACCGCGACTTCATCAAGCTCGCGCAGCACTTCAACGCGATCCACATCATCGGCAACCAGGTCTGCGCGCCGGTCGAACTGCCCGCCAACTCGCGACACCTCGACACCTACCGCGCGAACCTCGTCCTCTCGGACCTCTCCTATCACTGCACCGCGATCGGCGCGGGCCGCGCGCGCGACGGCATCGAGATGATGGCGATCTCCCGCGGCATCACGCCGGAGCAGATGGCGGACAGCCCGGGCGTCATCACCATCATCTCGGTGAACAGTCCACGCCGCTTCGATGAGGCGATGGCCGACGGCCTGATGATGATGGCGCGCTACGGCCAACCGGTCGTCATCACGCCGTTCACGTTGATGGGCGCGATGGCCCCGGTGTCGCTCGCCGCCGCGCTCGCGCAGCAGAACGCCGAGATCCTGTTCGGCCTGGTGCTGACGCAGGCGGTGCGGCCCGGCGCGCCCGTCATGTACGGCGCGTTCACCTCGAACGTGGACATGCGCTCCGGCGCGCCGGCTTTCGGCACGCCCGAGAACACCAAGGCCAACATCGCGAGCGGCCAGCTCGCGCGCCGCTACCGGCTGCCCTATCGCACCTCGAACGCCAGCGCCTCCAACGTCGCCGACGCGCAGGGCGTCTACGAGACCGAGATGTCGCTCTGGGGCGCGGTCCTCGGGCACTGCAACCTCGTCTACCACGCCGCAGGCTGGCAGGAAGGCGGCCTCACCGCCTCGTTCGAGAAACTGGTGCTCGATGTCGAGATGCTGCAGTTGATGATCGAGTTCCTGAAGCCGATCAAGGTGGATGAGGCCGAGCTCGGCTTCGAGGCGCAGTTGCAGGTCGCCCCGGGCGGCCATTTCTTCGGCGCGCCGCACACCATGGAACGCTACGAGCACGCCTTCTACCAGCCGCTGGTCTCCAACTGGCAGAACTACGAGAACTGGCAGTTGGGGGGCGGCAAGGACGCGACGCAGCGCGCCACGGACATCTGGAAGCGCGCATTGGAGGAGTACGAACAACCGCCGCTCGACCCCGGCGTCCTCGAGACCCTCGACGCCTACATCGCGCGCCGCCGCGAGGCGATCGGCGGCGCGGAGCCCTGACCGGCTGCAGCCGGCAGCGACCACCGTGCGCTACTCCGCCTTCAGACTCATCGCCGAAGCGCTGCGCGGCAACCGGGGCTGGACACCTGCATGGCGTGATGCCGAGCCGCGCGCCGCCTACGACGCGGTCATCGTCGGCGGTGGCGGGCACGGACTCGCCACCGCCTACTACCTCGCGAAGGTCCACGGCATGCGCGACATCGCCGTGCTCGAGAAAGGCTGGATCGGCAGCGGCAACGTCGGCCGCAACACCACCATCATCCGCTCGAACTACCTGCTGCCGGGCAACACGCCCTTCTATGAGTGGTCGCTCAAGCTCTGGGAAGGCCTCGAGCAGGACATCAACTACAACGCGATGGTCAGCCAACGCGGCGTGCTCAACCTGCACCACAACGACGCGCAGCGCGACGCCAATGTCCGGCGCGGCAATGCGATGCGCCTGCAGGGCGTGGATGCCGAGCTGCTCGACGCGCGCGACCTGCGCCGCATGCTGCCGTTCCTCGACTTCGACAACGCGCGCTTCCCGATCCGCGGCGGACTGCTGCAGCCCCGCGGCGGCACGGTGCGCCACGATGCCGTCGCCTGGGGCTATGCGCGCGCGGCCGACCGCCTCGGCGTCGACATCATCCAGAACTGCGAGGTGACCGGCTTCCGGATGCAGGGCGGCGCCGTGACCGGTGTCGAGACGACGCGTGGGCCCATCGCGGCGCGCAAAGTGGGCCTCGCCTGCGCGGGCAACAGCTCGCGCGTCGCGGCGATGGCGGGCCTTCGGCTCCCCATCGAAAGCCACGTGCTGCAGGCCTTCGTCACCGAGGGGCTCAAACCCGTGATCCCCGGCGTCATCACCTTCGGCGCCGGACATTTCTACATCAGCCAGTCCGACAAGGGCGGCCTCGTGTTCGGCGGCGATATCGACGGCTACAACAGCTACGCGCAGCGCGGCAACCTCGCCACGGTCGAGGACGTCTGCGAGGGCGGCATGGCGCTGATGCCGATGATCGGTCGCGCGCGGCTGCTGCGCTCTTGGGGCGGCATCATGGACATGTCGATGGACGGCTCGCCGATCATCGACCACACCCCCGTCGAGGGTCTCTATCTCAACGCCGGCTGGTGCTACGGGGGCTTCAAGGCGACGCCCGGCTCGGGTTGGTGCTTCGCGCATCTGATGGCCCGTGACGAACATCACCCGGTGGCGACCGCATACCGGCTGGACCGGTTCGCGGCCGGCCGGGTCATCGACGAGAAGGGCCAAGGCCCGCATCCGCAGCGGCACTGACAGGGGCACTGAAGCGATGCGCATCCACTGTCCCCATTGCGGCCCGCGCGGCCACGACGAGTTCGTCTACGAGGGCGATGCGACGCGGCAGCGCCCGGATGCAGGCGCGCCCGACGGCGCGGTCCATGACTACGTGTACCTGCGCGACAACCCGGCCGGGCTGCACCGCGAACTCTGGTTCCATGCCGCGGGCTGCCACAGCTGGCTGGTCGTCGAGCGCGACACGCGCAATCACGAGATCCGCTCGGTCGCCTTCGCACGGAGCGGGTCATGACGGTGGGACCATGACAGCGCGGATCCCTGCAGGCGGCCTCATCGACCGGGCGCGGCCGTTGCGCTTCAGTTTCGATGGCCGCAGCCTCGAAGGCTGCGCGGGCGACACCTTGGCCTCGGCCTTGCTCGCCAACGGCCAACGGCTGGTCGGCCGCTCGTTCAAATATCACCGGCCACGCGGCGTCCTGTCGGCAGGCCCAGAGGAGCCCAACGCGCTCGTCGAACTGCGTGCCGGTGCGCGCCGCGAGCCGAACACCCGCGCCACGATGGCGGAGCTCTACGACGGCCTCGAGGCGCAGAGCCAGAACCGCTGGCCGTCGCTGCGTGTCGACCTCATGGCGCTCAACGGCCTGTTCTCTCCGCTGCTCGGCGCCGGGTTCTACTACAAGACCTTCATGTGGCCGGCCGCGTTCTGGGAGAAGGTCTACGAACCGCTGATCCGCCGCGCCGCGGGGCTCGGCAGCCTCTCCACGGCCTCTGACCCAGACCACTACGAGAAGGCGACGGCCTTCTGCGATGTGCTGGTGATCGGCTCGGGGCCCGCCGGCCTGATGGCCGCGCTCACCGCCGCACGCAGCGGCGCCCGCGTCATCGTCGCCGAGCAGGATTTCCTGTTCGGCGGCCAGTGCCTCGGCGAACGCCGCGAGATCGGCGGCGGCTCGGCCCACCAGTGGGCCCAGTCGGTGGCCGCCGAACTCGCCGCGATGCCGGAGGTGCGCTTGATGCGGCGTACCACGGTCGTCGCCGCCTACGACCACGGCGCCTACACCGCCGTGGAACGCGTCAATGACCACGTCGCAGTGCCGCCCGCCTTCGAGCCGCGGCAACGCCTGTGGCGCATCGTCGCAAGGCGCTGCATCCTCGCCGCGGGCGCGATCGAGCGGCCGCTGGTGTTCGGGGACAACGACCTGCCGGGCATCATGCTCGCGGGCGCGGTGCGCACGCTCATCAACCGCTACGCCGTGCGCCCCGGTGAACGCGCGGTGCTGTTCGCCGATAACGACCACGCCTGGTCGACCATCGTCGATCTGCGCGCGGCGGGTGCCGAAGTCGTGGCGGTGGTCGATCCGCGGCCGGACGCGGCGTCGCGCATCGCGGCGCAAGGCGTGCTCGCTGCGATGCTGCGCGACACGCCTGTGATCCACGGCGTGGTGCGTCGCGCCCTCGGCCATCAGGGCGTGAAGGGCGTCGAGGTCACGGGCGAGGATGGCCGCTCGCGCCGCCTCGACTGTGACCTTCTTGCCATGTCCGGCGGCTGGTCGCCCACACTGCACCTGACCTCGCACCTCGGCGCGCGCCCTCGCTGGGACGCCGCGCGTTCGATGTTCTTTCCGGACTCGCTCCCGCCCGGCATGGGCGTCGCGGGCGCGGTCACGGGCGGGCTCACCACTGCGACCGCCTTGGCGTCAGGTGCACAAGCGGCGACCGAGGCGCTGCAAGCGCTCGGTCTGACACCCCACGGAGTCGCAGCGCCGACCACGGGACCGGAATCCGACGCTTGGACGCCGCTGTGGCCCGCGCGCGTCGCACGCGGTACGGGCGGCAAGCGCTTCGTCGACTTCCAGAACGACGTCACGACGGTGGACCTCGAGCTCGCCCACCGCGAAGGCTTCGGCGCCGCCGAACACGCCAAGCGCTACACCACGCTCGGCATGGCGACCGACCAAGGCAAGACCTCGGGACTGAACGGCCTCGCGGTGCTGGCCGATCTCACCGGCCGGTCGATCGGCGAGGTCGGCACCACGACCTACCGCCCACCCTTCACGCCGGTCGCGATCGGCGCGCTCGCAGGCCATCACCGCGGGCCGGACTTCCGGCCGACGCGCCTGACGCCCTCGCACCGCTGGGCCGAGGAACAGGGCGCGGTGTTCATCGAATCAGGCGCGTGGCTGCGCGCGCAGTACTTCCCGCGGGCGGGCGAGACCGACTGGTTGCCGCCCGTGATCCGCGAAGTGGAAGCCGTGCGCTCGGCCGTCGGGCTCTGCGATGTCTCCACGCTCGGCAAGATCGAGGTACAGGGACCAGACGCGCTCACGTTCCTCGAGCGGCTCTACGCCAATGGTTGGCAGACCCTCGCCGTCGGTCGGGCGCGCTACGGCGTGATGCTGCGCGAGGACGGCCGGGTGATGGACGACGGCACGGTCGCGCGGCTCGGCGAGCGGCATTTCTTCGTGACCACGACCACCGCGAACGCCGTCGCGGTGTACCAGCACATGCACTACTGCCACCAAGTGCTCTGGCCGCAGCTCGACGTGCAGTTCGTGTCGGTCACCGAGCAGTGGGCGCAATTCGCGGTCGCAGGGCCGCGCTCGCGCACGCTGCTGCAACGTGTGCTCGCGCCCGACGAGGACCTCTCGGACGCGGCGTTCCCCTACCTCGCGGCCCGCGCGGTCACGCTCGCCGACGGCCTGCGCGGCCGCCTGTTCCGCCTCTCGTTCTCCGGCGAGCTCGCCTATGAGCTCGCGGTGCCGGCGCGTCACGGCGATGCCCTAGTCCGGCGACTCGCCGCTGCGGGTGCCGACCTTGGTGTCGTCCCCTACGGTCTCGAGGCGCTCGGCGTCATGCGCATCGAGAAGGGCCATGTCGCCGGCAACGAACTCAACGGCCGCACCACTGCGCCGCAACTCGGCCTCGGCCGCATGGCGTCCACCAAGAAGGACTTCATCGGCGCGCACATGGCACGGCGCCCCGTGCCCGCCGACCCCACAGACTCGGAGCTGGTCGGTCTCAAGTCGGCGGACGGCCGGGCGCGGCTCACGTGCGGCGCGCATTTCCTGCCGCTTGCGGGTCCGGTGGACGCCGCGCACGAGCAGGGCTACGTGACCTCGGTCGCGTATTCACCGTCGCTCGGGCAGTGGATCGGACTCGGTCTGCTGAGGGACGGTCGGCAGCGGCACGGCGAACGCCTGCGCATTTGCGACCTGCTGCGCGGACAGGAGGTCGTGGTGGAGATCTGCGATCCGGTGTTCATCGACCGCGAAGGAGTGCGGCTGCGTGGCTGACCACCCGTCCTACCCGTTCGTACCCGGGCGCTTCGGCAAGGCCGAGGGCGCCCCGGGGGTGAGCGTGCGCGAACATCGGGCGGGCCTGATGGCGAGCGTCATCGCGCGGCGCGGCGCGGCGCAGGCCGTGCAGGCCTCGATCCTGCAACTGCGCGCGGCGGCCGTCACGGTCATCCACGCGGGCCCGGATCATTGGTGGATCGAGGCCGCACCAGATGCGCTCTCCATCGAGAGACTGCAGTCGATGTTCGACGCGACGGCGTCGGTGTTCGACCAGTCGGACAGCCGCATCGTGCTCGAGGTCGGTGGCTCGCGCATCCGCGATGCGCTCGCCAAGGGGCTGCCCATCGACCTGCATCCCACGGCGTTCCGCAAGGGCGATGCCGCGATCACCACCACGAACCACATCAGCGTGCATGTGTGGCAGGTCGATGACGCCCCGCGGTACCGGCTCGCCGTGCCGCGCAGCTACTTCGGGAGTTTTTGGCGCGGGTTCGCGGCGGCGGCGGCCGAGTACGGCTGCGTGGTCGGCGAAGTCGGCTAGACCCCGCCGCCGCGGCCGACTCAGGCGCCGGCCTCAGCCCATCAGCCGCTTGGCGTCGGCATCGAACAACGGCTTGGCCTGCAGGCGCGCGCTGCGGCGCTCGCCCAGGATCTCGATCTCCCAGCCCTCGGCGTGATCGGCCAACTCGCGCGGCACATAGCCCATCGCCACCGACAGCCGCGACCCGTGCGCGTAGCCGCCCGAGGTGACCCAGCCGCAGACCTTGCCCGAGTGCCAGATCGGCTCATCGCCGATGACGTCGGCATTGGCCGCGTCGACCACGAAGCATCGCAGGCGCAGCCGTCCGCCCGATTCCTTATCGCGCACCGCCGCTTGTTTGCCGATGAAGTCCGCGTCCTTGCCGAGCGCCACGAAGCGCTCGAGGCCCGCCTCGAGCGGGGTGTAGATCGGCCGGTATTCGCGCGCCCAGGAGCCGTAGGCCTTCTCGAGCCGCAGGGAGTTGAGCGCGCGGGAACCGAAGAGCCGGATGCCGTGGGCATCGCCTGCGGTCATCAGCGCATCGAAGATATGGATGACGGACGCCGGATCGCACCACAGCTCGTAGCCGAGGTCGCCCGTGTAGCTGACGCGGCCCACCAGCGCGGAGGCCATGCCCACCGGGATGCGCTTGATGTCCATGAACCGGAACGCCGTGCCCGACACGTCCGTGTGGGTGACGGCCTGCAGAACGTCGCGCGAACGCGGGCCCGCGATGGCGAGGCCCGCCAAGGCGCCGCCGTGCGGGACGACCGACACCGAACCGTCCGCCGGCAGGTGCTGCAGGAACCAACGCATGTGGTAGTCCTCGGCGACCCCCGATCCGATGATCAGGAAGCCCTCGGCGCCGAGGTTCGCGAGCGTGAAGTCGCCGATCAGCCGGCCGTCATGCTTGAGCATCGGCGCGAGCGTCATGCGCCCGACAGCCGGCACCTTGCAAGCGAGCAGGCGGTCGAGCCAGTCTTTCGCGCCGGCGCCGGTCACGCTGTACTTCGCGAAACCCGTGGTCTCGATGAGACCGACGCGATCGCGCACCGCCTGCACCTCTGCGGCGACGGTGGTGAAGTCGGTCGAGCGGTACCAGCTGAACTCGTCGCGCACGCCCTCGGGCGCGTACCAGAGCGGCACCTCGAGCCCGGCAGCCGCGCCGAACTGCGCGCCACGCGCCTTGAGCCGATCGTAGAGGGGCGAGGTCTTGAGCGGTCGCCCGGCGGGAAGCTCCTCGTTGGGGAAGCGGATCGAGAAGCGCCGCGCGTAGTTCTCCTTCACCTTGGCGTTGGTGTAGGCCTTGCTCGCCCAATCGCCGAAGCGCGCGACGTCCATCGCCCAGACATCCATGCCGGGGTCGCCGTGGATCATCCAGTTGGCGAGCGCAAGGCCGACACCACCGCCCTGGCTGAACCCCGCCATCACGCCGCAGGCGCACCAGTAGCCCCGCAGCCCACGCACCGGTCCGATCAACGGATTGCCGTCGGGCGCGAAAGTGAAGGGGCCGTTGACGATCTTCTTGATGCCCGCGTTCTGGAACGCCGGGAAATGCTTGAACCCGACCTCGAGCGAGGGCGCGATGCGGTCGATGTCGGGCTGCAGCAGCTCGTGGCCGAAGGTCCACGGCGTCGTGTGCTCCGACCAGGCCTTGCCGGCCTTCTCGTAGGTGCCCATCAGCATGCCGCCACGTTCCTGGCGCAGGTAGAGCTCGCCGTCGAAGTCGATGGCGTGCAGCACTTCCTTGCCGGTCGACTTGTTGATCGCGGCGACCTCGGGCATGTCCTCGGTGATGAGGTACATGTGCTCCATCGCGAGCACCGGATGCTCGCGGCCGACCATGTGGCCGACCTCGCGCGCCCACAGGCCGCCCGCATTGACGACGTGCTCGGCGTGGATCTCGCCGCGGTTGGTGATGACGCGCCAGGTGCCGTCGGGGTTCTGGATGAGCTCCTCGACCTTGGTGAAGCGCTCGATGTTCGCGCCCAGCTTGCGGGCGGCCTTGGCATAGGCCTGCGTGGTGCCCGAGGGATCGAGGTGGCCGTCGACCACGGTCTCGAGCGCACCGACGAAGCATGACGGGTCGAGCAGCGGCATCAGCTCGTGCGCGCGCTCCGGGGTGATGATCTTGGCATCGATGCCGAGATAGCGGCCCTTGGCGACCGTGCTCTTCAGCCAGTCGAAGCGCGCCTCGGTGGCCGCCAGCATGACGCCGCCCGTGAGGTGCAGGCCGGTGGGCTGGCCTGACAGCTCCTCGATCTCCTTGTAGAGGTCGATGGTGTACTTCTGCAGCTTGGCGACGTTGGGATCGCCGTTGATCGTGTGCATGCCGCCCGCGGCATGCCAGGTCGAGCCCGAGGTGAGCTCATCGCGCTCGAGCAGCACCGAGTCGGTCCAGCCGAATTTGGCGAGGTGGTAGAGGACGGAGCAGCCGACGACTCCGCCGCCGATGACGACAGCACGCGCAGTGGTTTGCATGGGCTGAAGATGCTCACCGCATCACACCCCGCGGCGTTGCATCAGGCCGACATCGCCATGCGATACTTCGACATCCGGCCAGCCGCGGTTTCAGCACACAATGAACGCAGCGATGGGCGATCACACCCCCAAGAAAGCCCTTCCGCGGCTCTCCCGCCCCGGCGCCGCCGACGCGCCGATCCGCATCGCCTTCGTGCTCGCGCCGCAGTTCCCGATGCTCGCGTTCGCCGCCGCCATCGACCCCTTGCGGGTCGCGAACCGCCTCAGCGGCAAGACGCTCTTCGAGTGGCGGCTGGCCTCGGTCGACGGTGAGCCGGTGCAGGCCAGCAACGGCATCCCGATCGCGGTGCATGGCCCCATCGACACGCTGCGCGACGTCGACCTCGTGGTCGTCTGCGTCGGCCTCGATCCGCTGCAGTTCGGCCGCCAACACAAGATCCACCACCAACTGCGGCGCCTCGCCCACCACGGCGCGACCATCGGCGCGGTCAGTTGCGGGACCTTCGTGCTCGCCGAGGCAGGTCTGCTCGCCGGACGCCGCGCGACCGTGCACTGGGAGTACGACGAGCTCTTCCGCAAGCGTTACCCGACGCTCGACCTCTCGCGCGAGCTGTTCGTGGTCGACCGCGACGTGTTCACCTGCTGCGGCGGCACCGCGGCGCTCGACATGATGCTGCACTTCGTGCGCGAAGCCTTCGGCGTGCAGCTCGCGCAGGCGGTGGCCGAGCAGTTCATCTATCCGCGCATCCGCGACGAGGAAGAGGACCAGCGCGCCGCCATCCAGAACCGCTATGCCGTGGCCAGCCCGCGGCTCGCCCAGGTCATCGGCATCATGGAAGCGACGCTCGAGGAGCCTGTGCCGCTCAGCGAGCTCGCCCGGCGCGTCGGTATCTCCGTCCGTCAGATCGAACGCCTGTTCAAGGACCAGGTGGGCATGGGGCCGTCGGTGTTCTACCTGCAGCGCCGGCTCGAGCGTGCGCGCACCTTGTTGCGCCAGACCCTGCAGCCGATCCGCGAAGTGGCGGTGGAGTGCGGTTTCGGATCGACGGCGCACTTCAGCCACGCCTACAAGAAAGCGTTCGGCATACCGCCGACCCAGGAACGCGCCAACGCGAGGGACGCATGCTGATCGACATCTGCATCATCTCGGGGCTGCTGGTCATCGCCCACCTGCTGCGCGCCGGCATCCCATGGCTGTCGCGCTTCCTGATCCCCTCCTCGATGATCGCGGGCCTGATCGGCCTCGCGCTCGGACCCGGCGGCTATGACCTGCTGCCGTTCAGCCGCGGTGAGGACGGCAATACGCTGCTCGGCACCTACCCCGGCATCTTGATCGTCCTCCTCTTCGCGACGCTCTTGATGGGGCATCGCCCGACGCAGCTCACGCGCGAGACCTGGCAGGGCAGTCGCACTTCGTTCCTCTACAGCCTCGGCTCCGAGTTCATGCAGTACGGGCTCGTGCTCTGCGCCGGTACGGCGCTGCTCGCCTTCGTGTTCACCGACCTGCGCGACGAGTTCATGATCATGCTGCCCGGCGGCTTCGCGGGCGGCCACGGCACCGCGGCCGTGTACGCCGATGCGATGCCGCAATGGGAGGCCGCGCGCAGCATCGGCTTCACCTTCGCCACGCTCGGCATCCTCTGCGCGGTCTTCGGCGGACTGGTGCTCGTGAACCTTGCGCGCCGCCGCGGTTGGATCGCGCGCGATGTCCCGGTCGCCACTGCGGACGGCGCGCAGGTCGCACCCGAGCAGTCGTCGTTCCTGCCGTCGTTGTTCCAGGCCTCGACCGGGCGCGCCACCGTTAACAGCATCGCGCTCGAGCCGCTCGCTTGGCATGTGGCGCTGGTGCTCGCCGTATACGGCGCGACGGTGACCGTCATGCCCACGATCCGCGAGCTGCTGCCGCCGAAGTTCGTGCTGCCGGCGTTCGTGATCGCGATGGTGATCGGCTGGTTCGTCCAGACCGCGCTGGACCTCGCGAAGGTCGGCCAGTATGTCGACGCCAAGACCATCGGCAGCATCGGTTCGTTGGCGTCGGACTATCTCGTCGCCTTCGGCATCGCATCCATCAACGTGCAGATCGTGCTGACCCACGCCGTGCCGCTCGTGGTGTTCGCGCTGCTCGGTCTCGCGCTCTGCGTGGGCTGGCTGCTGATCGTCGCACCGCGGGTTTACAAGGAGCACTGGTTCGAGTCGGGTATCTTCACCTACGGCTGGAACACCGGGACCATCGCCTTCGGCGTCGCGCTGCTGCGCATCGTCGACAAGCGCTCCGACTCGCGGGTGCTCTCGGACTACGGCGTCGCATACGTGGCGATCGGGCCGCTCGAGGCCATCCTCTACACGAGCGTGCTGTGGGCGCTCGCCACCGGCCATCTGTTGGCGCTGGGCGTGGGGTTGGTGGCATCGGCCACAGTCATGGCGGTGCTGGCGATGAGGTCTGGGCGGGCGGCGCGATAGACCGCCCGGCAACGGCACTCGGGAGCGCCCCTCCGCTATAATCCCCGGTCGTCCTTCCGGCCAGTCCGGCCGCGTCCCGGGTGCCATGCATACCTTCCAGTCGCTGATCTTCGCCCTCCAGAAGTACTGGTCCGACCAGGGCTGCGTCGTGCTGCAGCCCTACGACATGGAGGTCGGCGCGGGCACCTTCCACACCGCGACCTTCCTGCGCGCGGTGGGCCCGGAGCCCTGGAGCGCCGCCTACGTTCAGCCCTCGCGCCGGCCCACCGACGGCCGCTACGGCGACAACCCGTTCCGGCTGCAGCGCTATTACCAGTTCCAGGTGGTGATGAAGCCCTCGCCGCTCGACATCCTCGACCTCTACATCGGGTCGCTCAAGATGCTCGGCTTCGACCCGCTGGTGCACGACATCCGCTTTGTCGAGGACAACTGGGAGTCGCCGACGCTCGGCGCCTGGGGCCTCGGCTGGGAAGTCTGGCTCAACGGCATGGAGGTCACGCAGTTCACCTATTTCCAGCAGGTGGGCGGCATCGACTGCAAGCCGGTGACGGGCGAGATCACCTACGGCCTCGAGCGCCTCGCGATGTACCTGCAGGGCGTCGACAGCGTCTACGACATCGTCTGGACCGACGGGCCGCGCGGCAAAATCACCTACCGCGATGTCTACCACCAGAACGAGGTCGAGCAGTCGAAGTACAACTTCGAGCACGCCGACACCGCGGTGCTGTTCCGCCACTTCGACGAGCATGAGGCCACCTGCCAGAAGCTGCTCGAGGCGAAGCTCGGCCTGCCGGCCTACGAGCAGATGCTCAAGGCCTCGCACACCTTCAACCTGCTCGACGCCCGCCGCGCGATCTCGGTCACCGAGCGTCAAAGGTTCATCCTGCGCGTGCGCACGCTGGCGCGCGGCGTGGCGCAGGCCTACTACGACGCGCGCGAGGCGCTCGGCTTCCCGATGCTGCACGGCGCGTCATCGGCGCCGGCCGCGGAGAAGGCGCCATGACCGCCGTGCGCGACTTCCTCTTCGAGCTCGGCACCGAGGAACTGCCGCCCATCGCGCTGCCGGAGCTCGAGCGCGCGCTCGCCGAGGGCATCACGGCCGGACTCGCCGCCGCCGGTCTCGCGCATGCTGGCCTGAAGTCGTACGCCGCGCCGCGCCGGCTCGCCGTGCTCGTGCGCGACCTGCCCGCTGCGCAGCCCGAACAGCTCATCAAGCGCCGCGGGCCGCCGGTCAACGCCGCGTTCGACAAGCAAGGCGCGCCGACGCGCGCCGCCACGGCCTTCGCCGAAAGCTGCGGCGTCGCGCTCGACGCGCTCGGCCGTGTCACCGAAGGCAAGGGCGAGTTCCTCTCCTTCGAGGGCAAGAAGCCGGGCGCCGCGACCGTGTCGCTGCTGCCCGGCATCGTGCAGGCCGCGCTCGATGCGCTGCCGATCCCCAAGCGCATGCGTTGGGGCGCGAGCGACGCCGAGTTCGTACGCCCCGTCCACTGGGTGCTGATGCGCTTCGGCGACGAAGTGGTGCCCGCGCGCCTGCTCGATACCGACGCCGGCGCGACGACTCGCGGCCACCGCTTCCACGCGCCGCAGGCGCTCGCAGTGCCCGCGCCTGCGGACTACGCGAAGGTGCTGCGCGAGCAGGGTTCCGTCCTCGCCGACTTCGCCGAGCGCCGTGAGCGCATCCGCGACGCCGTGACGGCCCGCGCCGCCGCGCTCGGCGGGCGCGCGGTGATGGACGACGCGCTGCTCGACGAGGTCACCGCGCTGGTCGAGTGGCCCGTGGCGATCGAAGGCCGCTTCGAGGAGCACTTCCTCGCGCTGCCGCGCGAGGTGCTGCTCTGCACGCTGCAGGAACACCAGCGCTACTTCGCCATCGAGGACGGCAAGGGTGCGCTGCTGCCCCTCTTCATCACGGTCAGCAACATCGAGAGCCGCGAGCCCGCGCGGGTGCGCGAGGGCAACGAGCGCGTGGTGCGCCCGCGCCTCTCCGATGCGGCGTTCTTCCAGGCGCAGGATCGCCGCAAGCCGCTCGCCGACTCCCGTGCCGGGCTCGATGCCGTCACCTTCCAGGCGAAGCTCGGCTCGATCGGCGACAAGGTGCGCCGTGTGGGCGCGCTCGCCGCGACGATCGCACCCCAGGTCGGCGCGGACGGCGCGCTCGTCGCGCGTGCCGCGGAGCTCTGCAAGTGCGACCTCATCTCGGCGATGGTCGGGGAGTTCCCGGAACTGCAGGGTACGATGGGCGCGTACCATGCCGCGGCCGATGGCGAACCGGCCGAGGTGGTCGCCGCGATCCGCGAGCATTACCAGCCGCGCGGTGCGGGCGATGCGCTGCCCGCGACGGCCACCGGCACGGCGCTCGCGCTTGCCGACCGGCTCGACACGCTCGCCGGCATCTTCGGCATCGGCCAGAAGCCGAGCGGCACCAAGGACCCCTTCGCGCTGCGTCGTGCCGCGATCGGTGTGCTGCGCATCCTGCTCGAGCAGCATCGTGACCTCGACATCGGCGCGCTGGTCGATGCGGCCGTGGCGCTGCAGCCCGTGAAGACCGCCACGACCGCCGCCGAGGTGCGCGAGTTCATCCTCGAGCGCTTGCGTGCGCAGGCGCACGAAGCCGGCCATCCGGCCGAGGCCTTCGATGCGGTGCTCGCGAGCGGGTCGACCCGTCCGCTCGACCTCATGGCACGGCTCGACGCGCTCGCCGCATTCCGTCGCCTGCCCGAGGCCGAGGCCTTGGCCGCCGCCAACAAGCGCATCGCCAACATCCTGCGCAAATCGGATGGCGGCGGTGCTGCCGCCGGCGCGGATGCGGGGGCTGCGCGTGTCGATGCCGCGCGGCTCACCGTCGAGGCCGAAAAAGTCCTGCACCGCACGCTCGAGGCCATGGCGCCAGAGGTCGACGCTGCGCTCACGGCCGGGCGTTACAATGACGCCCTGACGCGCTTGGCCGGCCTGCGCCCGGCGGTGGATGCGTTCTTCACGGAAGTCATGGTCAACGACCCCGACCCCGCGCTGCGCACCAACCGCCTCGCGCTCGTGAGCCGGGTGCGCGAGATGTTCTCGGGCGTCGCGGATCTTTCGCGCCTGCCCGGCTGATCGAACGCTGACCACACCAGGAGTCCAGCCCATGAAGACCGCCCGTCTGCTTCGCCACCTCGTCCTCGCCGGCGCCGCCGCTCTCGCGCTCGGTGCTTGCGCCACCACCAGCGGCCCGAAGGTCCGTGTCGATGCCGACCCGACCGCCAACATGGCGTCCTACGGCAGCTACTCGTTCATCGAGCCCTTCGGCACCGACCGCTCGGGCTACTCGACGCCGCTCGGCAACGCGGTCAAGCAGGCGGTACGCCGCGAGATGGATGTGCGCGGTCTGCGCTACATGGAATCGGGCGGCGACCTGCTGGTCAATGCAGGTGTCAAGTCGTCCGAGAAGACCGATGTCTCGACGGTGCCGACCATGGACCCGTACTTCGGCTACCGCGGCGGCCGCTACAACCCCTGGGTGGGCTACAGCACCGAGACCATCGTCAACCAGTACACCGAAGGCACGCTGACGCTGGATCTCGTCGACCGCGCGCGCAAGCAGTTGGTGTGGAGCGGCGCCGCGTTCGGGCGCATCACCGACAAGGTGCGCAACGATCCGCAGACGGCCGTGGACACCGCGGTGCGCGAGATCATGGCGCGCTACCCGACGGCGCCCGCTCGATAAACGCGATCACCCACGCCCGCACACCGAGCGTCCACATCTGCATGCCGAACGGACGGTAACGGCAGATGTGGCTCCGCTCGGTCGTGTTCACCGCGTTCATGTTCGCGTGGACGCTGCTGTTCGCGATCGGCTTCGTCTGCGTCGCCTGGTCGCTGCCGCTGCCACGGCGCTTCGGTCTCGCCGCCTGGTACGCCGGCGTGATGCTGGGCGCGCTGCGGGCGATCTGCGGGCTCGAGCACCGCGTGATCGGCGCGGAGAACATCCCCGCCGAACCGCATGTCGCGCTGTGGAAACATTCCTCGGCCTGGGAGACCTTCGCGCAGTTCCTGATCGGACCGCCGAAGGTCATCGTCCTCAAGCGCGAGCTCATGTACATCCCGTTCTTCGGCTGGGGTCTGTGGCAGATCCGCTCCATCGCGGTCGACCGTGGAGCCGGCGCTTCGGCGGTGAACCAGGTCGTGAACCAAGGCACGGCGCGGCTGCGTGAGGGCCTCTCGGCGCTGATCTTCCCCGAAGGGACGCGCATGGCCGTCGGCGAGACCCGTCGCTACGGCGTGAGCGGCGCGCTGCTCGCGAGCCGTGCAGGCTGCGCGGTCGTGCCGGTGGCGCACGACGCGGGATATTTCTGGCCCCGGCGCGGCCTGCTCAAGAAGCCGGGCCTCATCACCGTGGTCGTCGGTCCGCCCATCGTCGCCGCCGGCCGCGACCCGCGCGAGATCAACGACGAAGCGCAGGCCTGGATCGAGACGACGGTCGCGCGGCTGCGCGCCGAGGCGACACGATGAGCCCGTTCTTCTATGTGGTGCCGTTCTTCTTCGTGCTGATCACGCTCGAATACGTGCTCGCGCGACGGCGCGGCCTCGGGATCTACCGCCTGCAGGACACCGTCACCTCCATCAACACCGGCATCGTCAGCCAGGCCGTCAACGTGCTCGGCGCCGGTGTCAGCGTCTATATGTACGCGCTGATGGTCGACGCCTTCGGCCTGTTCACCTGGGACGCATCGGATCTCTGGCTCTGGCTCCTCGGGCTCGTGCTCTACGATTTCTGCTACTACTGGGTGCACCGCACCGGCCATGAGGTGAACCTCTTCTGGGCCGCGCATGTCATCCACCACAGCAGCGAGGACTTCAACCTCGCGACCGCCCTGCGCCAGTCGGCGACCGGGTTCTGGTTCAAATGGGTGTTCTACGCACCGCTCGCCGTGCTCGGTGTCCCGTTGAAGATGTTCATCGTCCTCGGCCTCATCGACCTGCTCTACCAGTACTGGGTGCACACGCAGCTCGTCGGTCGCATGGGCGTCCTCGAACGCTTCATGGTGACGCCCTCCAACCACCGCGTGCACCACGGCCAGAACGACTACTGCATCGACCGGAACTACGGCGGCATCTTCAGCGTCTGGGACAAGATGTTCGGCACCTACGCCGACGAACGCGAGGACGAGAAGGTCGTCTACGGCGTGCGCAAGCCGCTGCGCAGCTGGGATCCGGTGTGGGGCAACATCCACCATTACGTGCTGATCGCACGGCTGGTGCGCGGCGCATCGAGCTGGCGCGAACGGCTCGTGCATGTGTTCGGCAAGCCGCGCGGACCGGTGCTGCTCGCGGCGGTCGAAGAGAAGCCCTTCAAGCCGGAGGAGTTCGTGCCGTTCGCGACGCCGGCGCCGCGCTTCATGCAGGTCATCGGCGTGTGCTCGACGCTGCTCGGCGCTGCGGCGCTGATGACCTTCTACTGGCTGCTGCCCGGCATGAGCCTCGGACAAAGCCTGCTCTATATGGCGGCGATGCTGGCCTTCTTCAGCTTCATCGGCCAGCTCTGGCTGCATCCGCGGGTCACGGGAGCCGCTCGTCAGTAGCCTCGCCCTCACCGACGCCGTGCTCTGCGCCGCGACGCTGTGGGTGGCGTCGCGCGAAGGCTTGCCGGTGCTGTTCCGCGCCGCCGCGATGTGCTTCGCCGCGGCCGCGTTCTTCGGCGTGCTGCGCTTCACCGGCTTGCACACCCATCCGTTCCCGCATCAGTGGCTGACCTTGATCGTCGGCACCGCGGCGTTCCCGGCGCTCGCCATCGCCGTGGCGCGCCCCGGGCTGCGCGTGACGGGCGAACCGCTGCCCGCGCTCGGCTTGCTGTGCGCGCTGGCGGTGCTGGGCGTGCTGGTGGTGCGGGCCCTCGGTTGGCGACCCTACCTCGACGCCTGCGCGCTGCTGTCGGTGGTGGCCGTCTTCCTCGCGATGCGCCAGCGCGGCGACCGGATCGGCGGCGCCGGCGCGCTCGCGATGTTCGTGGGACTGATGTGCTTCGCGGCGAAGATCCCGGCCGGCGGGCCGCTCGCGCCGGGGGATATGCTGCACTTAGGGTTGGCGTCGGGGTGGGTGCTGATCGTCCGCGACCATCGCTGACCGAGGCTTGTGCGCCGCGATCTCCGTCTCGGTCAGGCCCTGCAGCTCGTGCGGGAACACCAGCCAGCGGTCGGTCTCATGCACGAAGAAATCGGGCTTCAGGCGGCTGCGGTTGCGCGCCGGCTTGTAGTACACCGTCGCGATGCGGATGTCGCGCGGCGCGCGTCCCGCACACCGCCGCTGCAGCTCGTCGATGACCGCCTCGAGGCTGCGACCCGAATCGAAGACGTCGTCGATGATGAGCAGCCGGTCGTCCGGGCCGATGTGCGAGACCAGGTAGTCCATCGCGTGGACGCGCACGGTCTTCTGCTGCTGGTCGATGCCGGTGTAGGAAGAGGTGCGCACCGCGATGTGGTCGCAGCGCACGTCATGGTGCTCGAGCAGCTCCTGCACGGCGATGCCGACCGGGGCACCGCCGCGCCAGAGGGCCGCGAGGAAGGTCGGCCGGAACCCCGCCCGCAGCACCTGCGCGCCGAGCGCGAAGGAGTCGGCGAGCAGCGAATCGGCCGTGATGAAGAGCTTGTCGGGCATCGGGGCGCTGCGGTTAGGTACTTGTGCGGATGCAGGGGGTGCTCGGGGAGCGTGAGCATAGCGTGACAATGAACCCCAAGGAGCTTCCCATGCCCGGCTACCGCGTCCTCGTCGCCGACACCCGCCACGCCAAGATCTTCGGGATGGAGACCCACAAGTCCCCGCTCCGTTTCATGGACGCCATCGGGAACCCGTACACGGGCAAGCATGA
>JBIIVD010000032.1:0-25376 GCA_044339635.1 Steroidobacteraceae bacterium
CCGGCGAACTGGCCGCGGTGATGGGTGGCGTCGGCCGCAACCTCGCCAAGCTGGTGTTCGCGATGGTGTCGCTGTTCTTCATGTTCCGCGACGGCGAGAATTTCGCCGCGCAAGTGCGGCGGATGCTCGAGCAGTTCTTCGGCGCGGTGCGCGTCGAGCACTACCTGCACGGCATCGGCGCGACGGTCCGTGCGGTGGTGTACGGCATCGTCTGCGCAGCGTTCGCCCAAGGCACGCTCGCCGGCCTCGGCTATTGGGCGGCGGGGCTTCCGGCGCCGATCTTCCTCGGCGCGCTCACCTTCCTGGTCGGGCTCGTGCCGTTCGTGGTGCCGTTCATGTGGGCGGGCGCGAGCCTGTACCTGTTCCTCACCGGCAAGGCGGTCGCCGCGATCGGCCTGTTCATCTGGGGGCTCACCGCGGTGAGCTGGATCGACAACATCGTCCGTCCGCTCGTCATCAGCGGATCGACGCGCATCCCGTTCCTGCTCGTGCTGTTCGGCGTGCTTGGCGGCTTGGCCGCGTTCGGCCTCGTGGGCCTCTTCATCGGCCCCGTCATCCTCGCCGTGATGATGGCGATCTGGCGGGAATGGATCGCGGAGAAGCGCGCCCAAGCCTGAGCTCCCGGACCCGCCCGGTGCGGCCTCGCGCCGCGGGCTCAGGTCTCGGCGCGGGTGAGCTGTGCCGGGACCTGCGGCGCCTGATAGCGCCGCAAGGCGGCCAGCAACGCGGCGGGGTCGCGTTCGATGAGCAGCATGTCCCGCACGCCGCTGCGCAAGAACCCTTCGGTCTCGACATGGTCGAGGAACCGGCCGAGGCCGCCATAAAAACCTGACACATCCAGCAGCGCGCAGGGTTTGCGATGCAGCCCGAGGTGCGCCCAGGTCCAGACCTCGAACAACTCCTCGAGCGTGCCGACGCCGCCGGGCAGGGCGATGAAGCCGTCCGACAGGTCTGCCATCAGCGCCTTGCGCTCATGCATCGAGCTGACGATGCGCAGGTCCCGGAGCCGGCGATGCGCGAGTTCGCGGTCCACCAGCGCCTGCGGGATGACGCCGATGACTTCGCCCCCGGCATCGAGGGCGGCATCCGCGACCGTACCCATCAGGCCGACCGATCCGCCGCCGAACACGAGACCGATGCCGTCTTGCGCCAACATCTGTCCGAGCTGCTGCGCCGCGGTGCGGTAGGCCGGATCCAGGCCGGGGTTGGCCCCGCAGAAGACGCAGAGCCGCTTCATGGACCGTCGAACCACGGCAGCAGCGCGGCTGCCCATCGGGACGGATCGTCCGGCACGTCGAGACGCGCGAGCCGGGGTGACGCATCCGCTGCGCGTTGCGCGCAGGCGAGCCACGGATCCGTCGCGCAGAGCGTGACCGCCGCGGGGACGCGCAACTTCCCGAGCTTCGTGGCGAGCGGCCACGCGAGACCGGCCAGCATCGAGCGGCGCCACATGCCCTCGGAACGGAACAGATCGAGCACGCGCGCGTCGATCTCGCACGGCTCGACCTGCGGGGCCGAGCGCAGCACGCCGGTGCGACCGCGGTCGAACCAGGGCCAGAACAACCGCCCGTCGCGCAGCATGTGCCAGGCCTCGAGCAGGTGGCCGCCGTGCCATTCAGGCCGGATGTCGGGAACGCCGTGCATCGTGAACGCCTTGCGCTGGGTCGCATCCAGGTAGGGCAGCGACGCAAGGGCCAGCCGCCCGAAGCGCCGGGGTTCGCGCAGCGCCGCCTCGACGGCCACGAGCGCGCCGTGGCCGACCCCGAGACAATCGACCTGCGACTCACCGAACGCGGCCAGCGCCGCGAGCACGCTGCGGGCCTGGCCGCTCACGGTCACCGGTCCGCGCGGCTGCAGCACGTCGGACTCGCCGTGACCTGGCAGGTCGAGCGCGATGACCGTCCGCTTGCCGATGAAGCCCCGCGCCGGGCCGCGCAGCGCGTCCGAGGATCCGGTCGCATCGTGCAGCAGCAGCACCGGCCGCCCCCCGCCGCGATCGTCGCGCCGCAGCCGCAGCTGGCCGCCGGGCAGGTCCACGAAATCCTGGCGCAGGTCCTGCGGCATCGCGGCCGGCGCCACCCTTGCCGGTGCCGGAGTCTTGGCATGCCGCTGGATGAACTCCCGCGCGAGATCGAGCGTGGCGTCGGGATCGCGACCGGCCTGCACGAGCACCGCATCGGACTTGCGGCGGATCCGCGACAACTGTCTCGCGAGCACGTCGGTCCCCGAGGCGGTGACGAGCAACGGCGCAGCGGCGCGGCGCAGCACTTCGTCGGATCGCAACTGGAACGCCGCACGATAGCCGACGCGGTAGTGGTCCCCCGAGCGCATGAAGTCGAGCAGCGCGTCCTGCAGCCGCTCCGGGGACGGTACGCCGCCGCCCAGCCGGTTCGCGGACGCGGCGCGGTACCACGGGAAGAAGATCGACTGCTCGCGCAGGCGCGCCCACAGCCAGCTAAGGTGCGCGCCGTCCCAGGACGGCTGCAGCGGCGGCAGGTAGTGCTCGACGATGTCGGCGCGTTCCTGTTCGGTCAGCAGCACGAAGCCGTTGGCGACCGCGCACTCGATCCGCTCCGGATGCCGCGCGGCGAGGGTGCCCGCGATCATCGCGCCCGTATGGAAGCCGTAGACGGCGGCGCGCTCGAGGCCGAGGGCATCCATGAACTCGACCACGGCGTCGGCGAAGTCCGCCATGTCGGCCTGCGCCACGCCGAGCGGATCCGACAGCCCGAAGCCCGGCGTGTCCGGCGCGATGCAGGTGAAGTGCGGATGCCAACGCTCGAGCGTCGGCAACAGGTCGCGCGAGGAGAGCGGCGACTGGTGCAGGCAGAGCACCACCGGGCCCCGGCCGGCGCGGCGGTAGTGGACCTGACGCGCGCCCCAACGGCCATCGGTGATCGTGGCGAAATGACGGCTGATCCTGATGACTGCCATGCGACACTCCGTGGCGAAGATTGCCGCGCAAGTTACCACCGAACACCGTTCCACGCATGGATACGACCCCCGGACCGAGTCTGCGTGACGTGCTCGCGCAGCGCGACTTCCGTCGCTACGCCTTCGCGCGCTTCCTCGCCACGATCACCTGGCAGATGCTGGCCGTGGCGGTCGGTTGGCAGGTGTACGACATCACGCGCGACCCGCTCGACCTCGGCCTGATCGGGCTCGCGCAGTTCCTGCCGTTCTTCGCCCTGGTCCTGCCGGGCGGCCAGCTCGCCGACCGCGCCGACCGCCGCGCCGTGCTGGTGATGGCGTACCTCACCGAGATGATCGCCGTGCTGCTGCTCATCGCGTTCACGCTGTCGGGCAGCCGTTCGACCTGGCCGGTGTTCGCGGCGATGGCGCTGGTCGGCGCGGGACGTGCGTTCTGGATGCCGGCCGGGCAGGCGATGGTGGTGAACCTGGTTCCCACCGACCTGTTCCCCCGGGCGGCCGCATTCAACGCGACCTTGTTCCAATGCGCGATGGTCGCGGGCCCCGCGATCGGCGGCGTGCTCTACGCGCTCGGCGAGTCGGCGAGCGGTGGGCCGGCCCGGGGTGTCGGCGCCTTGGTGGTGTACGGGGTCGCGATGGCGATGTTGGTGCTCGTCATCGTGCTGCTCGGTCGGGTGCGGGCGGTACGGGCCCCACCCAGCACCGCGCCCGTCTCCTGGCAGGAGATGTCCGCCGGCCTGCGCTTCGTGTTCTCGCGCAAGCCGGTGTTGGGCGCGGTCTCGCTCGACCTGTTCGCGGTGCTGTTCGGCGGTGCGACGGCGCTGTTGCCCATGTTCGCGGCGGACATCCTGAAGGTCGGCCCCGAAGGCCTCGGCATGTTGCGCGCGGCGCCGGGGGTCGGCGCAGCGATGACCGCGGTCTGGCTCGCGCACCGCCCCATCGCGCGTCACGCAGGCGCGTGGATGTTCGGCGGCGTGGCCTTGTACGGCGCCGCCACCATCGTGTTCGGTGCTTCCACCTCGTTCTGGCTCTCCTGCGCGGCGCTGTTGCTGATCGGCGGCGGCGACATGGTCAGCGTGTTCGTGCGACACCTGCTGGTGCAGCTCGAGACGCCTGATGCCATCCGGGGGCGGGTGAGTTCGGTGAGCGCGATGTTCATCGGCGCCTCCAACGAGCTCGGCGAGTTCGAGTCCGGGCTGACGGCCAAGTGGTGGGGCCCGGTCACGGCGGTGGTGGTAGGCGGTGTCGCCTGCCTCGGCGTGGTCGCGGTCTACCTGCGCCTGTTCCCTGCGCTGCGCCGCCTCGACCGCTTCCCCGACCCGGCCCGCGACTGAGCTGGGGGATCGCCGGGATCCAGGCTGTATATCTGGACAGCCCGTACGGAGAGCCCCGGGAACCGCAGCGATTTCCGGCGGTCTTTCCCATCCATGGGCGCATGGCATACTCGTTTCAAGGGCCGGCCCGGCGTCGCGCCCATCTCCGTCCGGAGTCCCTGCATGGCCCATCGGTCCCGCTTCGCCGTCCCCGCCGCGCTCGTCCTCGCACTGTCGACCGCGGGTTGCATGAGCGCGCGCATCGAGGAATCGCGCGAGCTGCCCACGCAGATCGCCACCGGCGAGGCGGTCGTGATCCTCGCCAAGCCGCAGATCGAAGGCGCGTCGGCCGAAGACGATTTCATGGACTGTGTCGGGCGCGGATTGTCGTCGGGCGATCGGCCGGTGGCGGTGCGTGACAATGATGCGTTCGTCGACAGCCTGTTCCCGTGGTTCGAGCCGGCGACGGCGCCGTCCCGGCCGGAGGCGGTGAGCTCGGTGCTTGCGCGCCCCGGGGTGAGCGAGCGCATCTCCGCCTCGGGCGTGCGCTACCTTGTCTGGCTGGACGGCGCTACGCGCAAGACCGACGGCGGCGGGAGCCTCGCCTGCGGCGCCGCGCCCGGCGCGGCGGGTTGCGTGGGCTTCGGTTGGTGGGAGAAGGAATCCGATTTCGAGGCCGTCATCTGGGACCTCAAGAGCGGCAAGTCCGCCGGATCGGTCGGCACCAACGTGATCGGCACCTCGGCGATCGTCGGCGCCGTGGTGCCGTTGCCCTTCATCGCGCGCGTGGAAGGCACGGCCTGCAAGCGTCTCGCCGAGCAGTTGCAGAGCTTTTTCCAGGGCGGCACGCCCGCGCCTTGAGCGCGCCGCCGCAGGAGCGATACACCATGCAGCCTTTGAAGACCGTCCGCATCGCCTTGCTGCTCGCTGGTCTCGGCGCCTTGGCGGCGTGTGCGACACCGCAGGGCGGCGGGTCGGCCGGCATGCCGGGCAGCCCGTCGGGCGGTCTGCCGGGGAGTCTGCCGGGCGGGAGTGGCGGGATGCCCGGGGTGCCTGGGATGCCTGGGATGCCCGGGGTGCCGGGGATGCCGGGGATGCCCGGGATGCCGGGGTCCTCCTCCGGGAGCACCGGGATGCCCGACGGGGCCGGCGATGGCGCCAGCGGGGGCAGCGGTGATCGTGGCGCGCGAGACGCGGGGGATGCCGGCGCGGCCACCACCGCCGACGAACGTCGTACCGTGCTCGACAAGCGACTGGACGATTCTTTGGGCGAATTCGACAAGACCTTGGGCGAGGAGCAGGCGCGCACTGCGCGTGAGCGCGACGCGCGCGGCGCGACCGTAGCCGCCGGCGCCGGCGCCGGAGTCGGGGCAGGACAAGCGGGCGAGGGCGCCGGGACGGAGAGTGACGGTGGCGCGGGTCGCGAGGGCGGACTGCGATCCGAGCGCGGTGCGGCGGCATCATCCACGGCGCAGTCCGCGGGCGGCAGCGAGCGCGGCGATCGCGGCAGCGGTGCCGGCGGCGGCGCGCCCGACCGCGGCGTGCCTTCGGGAGACGACGACGACATCGTCGCGCGCCGGCTGCGCCGCGCGGCCGAACAGGAGACCGATCCGGAGCTGCGTGAGAAGCTCTGGAAGGAATACACCGAGTACAAACGCAGCGTGCAGGGCAGGGGCTGAACATCGCCATGGATCCAACGACCCATACGGCCCTTTCGGCCAGACCACTGCGCGTGATCGATCCGGGGCGGCGGCGCAGCCTCATCGGGGTGTTGTCCGTGGCCGTGCTCTTCCTCGGCGGCTGCGTGGTCAACGAGACCCGGCCGCTCGCCAAGCTCGAGGCCGTGCAGGCGAAGCAGCAGATCCCCGAGGCGGAGCTGCTCGATGTCGGTATCCGCGAGTTCGATGCGGGCGTGCCCGCAGACATCGCCGATGACGAAGAGAAGCTCGACAAGCGCCGCATCTACCCGGACATCCGCAAGGCCGAGTCGCGCCTGCTCGCCGTGCGTCTGCGCAGCACCTTGGAAGGTTCCGGCCAGTGGGGCGCGGTGCGCGTCGTGCCCGAAGGGGTCTCCGACCTCGATGTCATGGTGACTGCCCGCATCCTCGAGTCCACCGGTATGGACCTCGCGCTCAGCGTCACGGCGGTCGATGCGATCGGGCGGGTCTGGATCAAGGACCGACGCTACGCCGGTGAAGCCGACCTCGGGTCTTACAAGACCGATGCATCGTTGCGCGTGCGCGATCCGTTCCAGAACGTCTATTCGCAGATCGCCAACGACCTGCTCGCGGCGCGCGAGCAGTTGCCGCCCGCCGCGCGCCGGGAGATCCGGCAGGTGAGCGGACTGCGTTTCGCGCAGAGCCTCGACCCCCAGCGCTTCGACGGCTATCTCGCGCGGGACGCCGCCGGACTTGCGCGGGTGGCGCGGTTGCCGGCGGCCGACGATCCGGCGCTCGCGCGCATCGCCAAGATCCGTGAGCGCGATGCGGCGGTGATCGATACGGTCGACGGTTACGCCAGCGAGTTCTCCGAGAAGCTCTTCGATCCGTACGGCGGATGGCGCCGCACCAGCCGGGAAGCGATCGAGAAGGAAGAGCGCACGCGCAGCCAGGCGCGGACGCGCACCGTGCTCGGTGCGGCCGCGATCCTCGCGAGCATCCTCGTCTCCGGGCAGTGCGGCGCCGGCGACTACACCTGCCAGAACGCCGAGAGCATGCTGCGCACCACCGCGGTGATGGGTGGCACTGCCGCGGTGATGTCGGGAATCCAGCGCTATGCGGACGCCAAACTGGCGGCGCAGGAGGTCAAGGAGCTCGCCAGCAGCTTCGGCAGCGAGGCGGCGACCCAGACCGTCGAGGTGGAAGGGCGCACGCTGAAGCTCACGGGCACCGCCGAGGAGCAGTATCGCGAGTGGCGGCGGTTGCTCGCCCAGATCTACAGCGAGGAGACCGGCGCGTCGACGGCCCCCGGTGCAGGCACGAAAGCCGGGCCCTGAGCCGTGAGCGAAGGCATGGCGGCCCCTCGCGGATTCGCGCATCTCACGCTGCTCGAGCCCCTCGGCGGCGGCGGCGAAGGGCAGGTCTGGAAGGCGCGCGACGACCGTGACGGTCGACCCTGCGCGGTCAAGATCGTCGATCACGACGCGGACGGCGTCGCGCTGGCGTCGTTCCGTCGCCAGCATGGATTGGCGCAGCTGGCGGCGCATCCCGGCATCCTCGCCATCGGGGCGCCGTTGTCGGACGGTGAGCGGGTCGGATTGCCGATGGCGCTCGCCACGGGCGGCGACGCCCGGGGATTGCGCGGCGCTGCGCCGTCGCGCGTGTTGCGATCGTTGAAGGACGTCGCGGCGGCGGTCGCGGCCTTGCATGCCGCCGGCGTCGCCCACCGTGACCTCAAGCCCGGGAACGTGCTGCTCGATGCCTCGGGGCGCGCAGTGCTGGCCGATTTCGGCTGCGCGGGGCGCTTCGGTGATGACGGGGCGCAGCTCGGCCACTCACCGTACTCGGCCGGCGCGGCCCAGCGCAGCGGTCAGCCCGTCTCGGCGGAGGACGACCTCCATGGTTTCGGCGCGCTCGCCTACGAACTGTTGGGCGGCTATCCGCCGCGCTATCCGGCATCCGGCGAGGCCGCAGATCCGGTACCGCCCCTGCAGCCGCGCCATCCGATCCCCGATGCGCTGCAGCACTTGGTGATGTCCTTGCTCGATCCCGGTGCGGCCGGTCGTCCATCGAGCATGGCGGCCGTTGTCGAGGTCTTGCGATCGATCCAACCGCTCCCCGTCGCGGCCTCCGCAGCACGCATACGCCCGCTCGAAGAGGCGGAAGGCGGCGCGGCGCCGTCGAGGGCCCGCGCATCCCGGCCGGGCGGACGCCGGATCGGGCTGCTGCTCGGGGGCCTCGCCGCGATCGGCCTGCTCGGTGCGGTATTTTTTTGGTTACCACGCATCGCGGACGGGATATCGCAGGGCGACAGGCCGGCCGTCGCCGGGACACCCGGTGACACGACGCGTCCTGCGGCGGGTGGCGATGGCGCGACCGCGACGATGCCCGATCCCGCGATGCAACAGCGTGCATTGGTCGAGGCCCGAAAGTCCTATGAAGAGACGCTGGCCGCGCTCGAGGCCCGCGCCGCCGGCGTGTGGGGCGGCGAGGGGTTCGCGGCCGCCAAGGCGGAGGGTGCGGCTGCAGCGTCGGCGGTCGAGGAGGGGCGCATCGCGCGCGGCATCGAACTGTACCGCTCGGCCGGCGAGCGCTTGGGCAGCGTGGCGGCGCGTGCGGATGCCGCACTCGAGACGCAGCGCGGGAGCGGCCTGCGTGCCCTCGAAGCGGGACAACCGGATGTCGCCCGGCAGGCGTTCGAGATCGCGCTGCAGATCGCCCCGGGCGATGCGGCCACGCGGCGCGGACTCGAGCGTGCCCTCAAGCTCGGGCCGCTGCTGCCGTCGCTGGCGGCCGCGGAGTCGGCGCTGCTGGCCGAACGCCCGCTCGAGGCTGTCACGCTCTACGAGCGCGTGCTGCGCGAGGATCCCGCGAACGCAGTCGCGCAGGCCGGGCTGTCGCGGGCGCGTGCCGCGCTCGGTTCGGATGCCTACTCGCGGGCCGTGGGCGAGTCCTTGGCTGCGCTGCGCGAGGGCCGCACCGACGCTGCGCGCATCGCGCTGGAACGCGCCCGGGCGTTGCGTCCGGGTGGCGCGGAACTGGCGGCCGTCGAGGCGCAGTTGTCGGCATCCGGGGCGGCGCGCGAGTTCTCGGCGACCCGCAGCTCATTGGCCGCGCTCGAGTCGTCCGAGCGTTGGCGCGAGGCGCTGGCCGGCCATGAGCAGTTGCTCGCGCGCGATCCGACGCTCGAGTTCGCACGCGCCGGCCGTCTCCGGGTGGCGCCGCGCGCCGAACTCGCGCAGCGCCTCGATCGGCTGGTGGCCGATCCGTCGCGGTTGACGGCGCCAGAGGTGAGGCGCGAGGCCGAGGGTCTGCTGGTCCGCGCCGATGCGGTGCGCGGCGAGGCGCCGATGCTGCGGAGCCAGAGCGCGCGGTTGCGCGATTCGCTGCGCCTCTACGACCAGCCGGTGCCCGCCGTGCTCGAGTCCGACGGGCTCACCGTCGTCAGCGTCCAGCGGGTCGGGTCGATGGGCGCGTTCCGGCGCAAGGAGCTTCGTCTCAAGCCCGGCCGCTATGTCGCGCTCGGCGTCCGTGACGGCTTCCGCGATGTACGCCGGGAGTTCGTGGTGCTGCCTGGCGGCACGCCCGTGGTCATCGACGTGCGCTGCACGGAGTCGGTGTCGTGACCGCCGTGTCGCTGCAGATACGTGAACCGGGCGGGACGCGCGAGGTCCCGCTGCCTTGCACGATCGGCGGTGCGGCGACGGATGACCTGCGGATCCCGGGCGCCGGCGACAGCACCGTCATCGTGCTCGCAACCGAGGACGGTGCACTCGGCGTGCGGATCGCGGACCCGGCGTCGGACGCTGCGCCGGAGGCGGCCCGCGACGGCGCGAGCTTCGGGACGGTCCGTCCGCGATTGAACGGTCGGCTGCTCGCCCTCGACGAGTTCCACGTCGTGACCGACGGCGATTCGCTCGCGATCGGCGACACCCGCCTCATCTTGCGATCGACCGGCGACCGGGCGGCGCTCGAGGTGCGTCATCTCGCCGGCAATGACACGCTGCCGCCGCTGCGGGCACGGGATCCGGACGAGAGCGGCGAGGATGCCGCCGATACCCGGATCACCGCCGTCGTGGCGGAGGCGATGTCGGTAGGCGACGGACGGCGCGTCGGTGCGGCCGTTGCGACAGATGAGCTCTCGCTCGCCGCTGCAGCGGCGCGGACGCGCCGGCGCCGCGGGATCATCGCGGTCGCCGTCTTGGCCGCGTCTTTGGTCGGGCTCTTCGCATGGGTGTTGCGCAGCGTGCAGCCGGTGACGGTGGTGGTGACGCCGGCCGAGGCGACCGTGCGCGGATCCGGGATCAGTTGGCGATCGGGCGAGCTGTTGTTCCTGCGGCCGGGTCCGCAGGTGGTGACGGCGCGCGCAGCGGGACACCGCACCGTGACCCGTACGGTACAGGTGCGGGCGGGTGAAGCGATGCGCCTCGATCTGCGGTTGGAACCGCTGCCGGGCGTGCTTGAACTCGACACCGGCGGGGTCGCGACGCAGGTGTTCATCGACGGCGCCGAAGCGGGCCGGGCGCCGGGCGCGGTCGAGGTCGCCGCGGGTGAGCGTACGTTGATGCTGCGCGCGCCGCGTTTCCTCGATGCCGTGCAACGGGTCAAGGTCGAGGGTCGCGGCGTGCGCCAACCGTTGCGCATCGAGATGCGCAGCAGTTGGGGTCGGCTCGAGGCGAGCGCGGCCACAGTCGGCGCTTCGCTGTCCGTCGATGGAGCGGCGCCGGTCGCGTTGCCTGCGGCGCTCGACCTGCCTGCCAGCATGCACCGTCTGGAAATCACCGCGCCCGGGGCACGCGCCTGGCGCAGCGCGGTGCTCGTCACGGCCGGCGCGACGCTCAAGGTCGGTCCGGTCGAACTCGGCGCGCCTGACATGTCGGTCGCGGTCCGTTCGCAGCCGGCGGGCGCGGAGGTGACGGTGGGTGGCGCGTTCCGCGGTCGCACACCGTTGCAGGTCGAGCTGGCGCCGGGCGTCGAGCACGACATCGGCTTCGCGTTGCAGGGCTACTCGCCCGCGACCCGGCGTGTCGCGGCGGAGGCCGGTCTCCGTTCGACGCTGTCGGTCGCGCTGCAACCCATCATGGTGGCGCTCACGGTGCAGGGCGAGCCCGCCGAGGCCGAGGTCTGGGTGGACGGCGCGGCGCGTGGCAAGGCGCCGGTGACCTTGCAACTGCCGGCGCGTCCGCATCGTGTCGAGGTGCGGCGAGCGGGTTCCCAGCCCCAGCAGTTCGCCGTCGACCTGTCGGCGGCGGTGGCGCGGACGGTCGATTACGCGCTGTCGCCCGAGGGACGTCCGGCAGGCTGGAAGCCCGCAGCCGCGACGCTCACCACCGCGGCCGGGCGCACGCTGCGGCTGATGCCGCCCGGCAGCTTCGTGATGGGCAGCGAGCGCCGCGAGCAGGGCAGGCGCGCCAATGAATCCGCCCGCCGCGTCACGCTCTCGAGGCCTTTCTACATCGCTGCGCGCGAGGTGACCAACGGCGAGTTCCGCCGCTTCCGTCCCGGGCACGCGTCCGGCTTCGTGGACCGCCGCAGCATCGATCTCGATGGGCAGGCCGTCACCGGCGTGACGTGGGCGGATGCAGTCGAGTACTGCAACTGGCTCTCCGCGCAGGAAGGTCTGCCGCCGGCGTATGAGCAGGCCGGCGGCGGCTGGGTGTTGCGCCAACCGGTCACCACCGGCTATCGGTTGCCGAGCGAGGCCGAATGGGAGTACGCCGCCCGGCAAGTGCCGCTTGCGGGTCGCGCGCGGCGCTATGAATGGGGCGATGCGTTGCCGCCGCCCGCAGGCTCCGCGAACCTCGCCGGCGCCGAGGCGGCTGCGACCTTGCCGCGGGTGCTCGAGGGCTGGCAGGACGAGTATCCCTCGGTGGCGCCGCCCGGCAAACATCCGGCGAACGGCTTGGGTCTGTACGACCTCACCGGCAACGTCTCGGAGTGGGTCCACGACGCGTATGCTTCCTTCGACCCGTCGGGCGGCGGCACCGATCCTTTCGGCCCGGCCTCGGGCGCCCGGCGCGTCATCAAGGGCAGCCATTGGCGCACGGGAGCGTTCGCCGACCTGCGTCCGGCGTGGCGCGAAGGCGCTGACAACGCCTCGCAGGACATCGGTTTCCGGGTGGCCCGGTATGCAGAGTGAGGTGCGTGATGCGTCGACGTGAAGGGCTTCGCCCCGGCTCGCAAGCGGGCCGGATGATCGCGTGGACCGCGGCCTGCGCGGTGCTGTGCTGGGCCGCGACGGTCCACATGGTGCGCGCGGTCGCGCAGGAGGCGCCGCCCGCGGATGCGCCGCCGGCCGCATCGCAGCCGCCCTCCGCGCAGGACGCGGAGCAGGACGCCGGGCAGGACGCTGAGGCGGCCGACACCAACGAAGACGGGCCAGCGGACCCTGCGCGCGGCCCGTCCGCAACGGCCTCGGAAGAGCTCCCCGAGTACCGTGATTCCGCCGACAACAACATCAGCCTGCCGGTCGACATATGAACAGAAGACTGCCCAATGAATTCATCTTCACCGTGGTGGCGCTGCTGCTGTCGGTGATCCTCGTGCATACGGCCTACGTGCTGCACGTGCGGCCGGTCGCCGAGGCGCAGATGCGCGCCGACCGGGAGGCCATGGCCAAGGACCCCGACCATGTGTCGCAGCGTTCGGTCTATGTGGTCATCAAGGATTACGAGCAGGAAGCGGAGATCATCCTCATGCTCTGGGCGCTCGCGATCCTCGCCTACAAGGCCGTCGCGCAGCGCCGCGAGGCGCGCGCCTTGCGCGCCGAGCTGCTGCGTCTCCCTGACGGCATGAAGATCCTCCCGGAGGACACCCGCGAGTACGCGCGGCAGATCGAGGCGCTCCCCGAGGAGACGCGCGAGCTGCTGGTGCCGCGCGCGCTGCTTGCGGCCTTGGCGCGTTTCGGGGCCACGCGCAACGTCCAGGATGCCTCCACGGTCGCGCATGGCATCTGCCAATCCGAGGCCGACCGGCTCGACTCCGACCTGTCGATGCTGCGCTACATCGCATGGGCGATCCCCGCGATCGGCTTCATCGGCACCGTGCGTGGCATCGGCGACGCGCTGTCGCAGGCGCACAAGGCGGTCACCGGCGACATCTCGGGCGTCACCGAGGGTCTCGGCGTCGCCTTCAATTCGACCTTGATCGCCCTGCTGCTGTCGATCCTGCTGATGTTCCTGATGCAACAGCTGCAGCAGGCGCAGGAGCGCCGGGTCCTCGACACCGAGACCTGGCTTGACCAGCGCGTGATCCGCAACCTGCAGGTCGTCGAATGAGCATGCTCGGCGCGCACCTCGACGACGCGGCGCTTGCCGTGGCGCGGGATGGCGTGATGCTGTCCAGCGCGCCGTCGATCGTGCATGCCGATCCGGCCGATCCGGCGCGCTTCGGTCGAGCCGCCGCCGACACGGCGCGTCGCAGCCCACACCAGGTGTCATCGACCCACTGGTCGTCGCTTGCGCGCGGCGCAGAGGCATCGAGGGCCGCGACGCCCGTGCTGCGCGCCGAACTGCGCGAGCGTCTCGCGGCGTCCTGCGGGCCTGGCGACACGTTGCGGCTGGCGGTGCCGGCGGCGCTCGAGCCGGCGTCGCTCGCATGGGTGCTCGGCGCTTGCCGCGCCGAATCGCTGCCCGTGACCGCGTTGCATGACGCGACCGCGGTCGCCGTGGCGGCGCTCGGCCTCGAGGGCGTGGTGGTCGTGCTCGAAGCGGGTCTCTACCACGTCGCGGCGAGCCGCGTCGTCGCCGAGGGCGGCACCGCCCGCCGGCTCGCCTCGCGTGTCGTCCGGGATGCGGGGTGGATGCCGCTGCGCCAGGCGTGGATGCAGACGGTGGCCGAAGCCATGCTGCTGCGCTCGCGCTTCGATCCGCTGCACGACGCGGCGACGGAGCAGCGTCTTTTCGACCGTATCGACACCGCCGCCGCCGAGGCCGCCTCCGGCGGATCGACCACCCTCGAGCTGCCCACCACCGGCGGTCCCGCCGTATCGGTCACGCTCAGCCGCGACCAGCTCGCTGCGGCCGCACGGCCGTTGCAGCGTGCGGCGCTCAGGTTGATCGGCGACCTCCGTCCCTCGGATGCGTCCTTCACGCTCCTGATCCCTGCCGCTTGGAACGCCGTGCCCGGCTTGTGCGATGCGTTGACCGCGATGCCCGGCGTGCGCGCGGTATGGCTGCCGGCCGGGTCGATAGCCCGCGCCGTGTCGCAGATCCCGCCTGACGCGGTCGGGCGCAGCGCCGCGACCGACGACGTGCCGGCCGTCGAGGCGGCGGACGAGGGGGTGACGCTGCATCGCGCCGTCACGTTCGCTGCACCGCTCGAGGTGGCCGCGGAGTCCGTCGCCGCAGGGGGCTCGGCATCGCCGCCCGCACCGCCCACGCACGTGTTGTGGAACGGTGCGGTCGTCGCCCTGTCGGAGGCGATCGAGATCGGCCGCATGCCCGCGCCGGGCGGTATCCGTCTCGAGGAAGGGCTCGCCGGTGTCTCGCGCCTGCACTGCAGCCTGCGCGCCTCGGCGCAGGGTGTCGAGGTCGTCGACCACAGTCGCCACGGCACCTGGCTCAACGGCCGACGCATCGTCGGCCGCGCCGCGCTCGCAGCCGGAGACCGGCTGCGCCTCGGCGACCCGGGGATCGAGCTCGCCCTGATCGCCGTCGGTGGCGGCGCGGACGCGCGCTGAACGCCGCGGACGGACAGCGATGAGACGCCGCAACGTCCAGGTCTTCAGCCTGTCGTTCCTCGACGTGATCTGCTGCGGCTTCGGGGCGGTGATCCTGTTCTACACGATCATCAGCGCGCAGAGCGGCATCGAGCGGACGCGCAAGGCGGAGGACCTCGCGGCGCAGGTCGCGCTGCTCGAGGAGCAGGTGGTGAGCGGCGCGAAGAACCTCGTGCTGTTGCGCAACACGCTGCAACGCACGGACAGCGAGACCGTCTCGGCGGCTTCGCGTGCGACGCGCCTGATCGAGGAGCTCCAGCAGCGCCGCGAGGAGAGCTCGATCTACGACGCCAGCACCCTCGCCAAGCGCGAGCGCATCGAGCGCCTGAAGGCCGACGTGCGCGCGTTGGAGGAGAGCACGCGCCGGCTCGAGGCGAGCGCCAAGACCGCGACGCCGCGCGCGGAGCGTGCCGGTGCCGCGCGTGCCACGGCGAGCCGTCGCTACATCACGGGGCTCACGCTGCGCGGCCGTCGCGTGCTCGTGCTGTTCGACCGCTCGGCCAGCATGATGGACGCGGATCTCGTGCAGATCATCCGGCTGCGCAACTCCGGCGAGGCGGCGCGGCGTGCCGCGCCGAAATGGCAGCGGGCGACCGACATCGCAGGCTGGGTGGTGTCGCAGCTTCCCGCGGGCTCGCAGTTCCAGGTCTATGGCTTCAACGAGACGGCAGAGCCCTTGCTGCCGGGGACCGCCGGACAATGGCTGTCGGCCGGCGATGCGTCGCGCCGCCAGCAGGTCACGGCGGTGATCGACGGGCTCGTCCCGCAGGGCGGAACGAGCCTCGTCAACGCGTTGCGCGTCGCACGCGGGTTCGCGCAGCCGCCCGACCAGATCGTGCTGATCACCGATGGCCTGCCCACCCAGGGCGCGACGCCGCCTGCGTTGCGCCGCTACGTGGGCGTCGCGGAGCGTGCGCGCTTCTTCGACGAGGCGGTGCGCGGCATCAACGCCAACGTGCCGGTGGAAGTGGTGCTGTTGCCGATGAAGGGCGATGTGCCCGCGCCGCACCGGTTCTGGGGCCTCGCACGCGCCACCAAGGGGTCGTTCGTCATGCCGTCACGGGATTGGCCGTGAGGGAGCCGTCATGAGGGCCAAGCGGCGCGAGACCGAGGTGTTCAGCCTGTCGTTCCTCGACGTGATCTGCTGCGGGTTCGGGGCGATCATCCTGCTGCTGGTGCTGTCCGAGTTCGGCCAGCCGTTGGTGATCGAGCGTTCGCGGCAGGACCTCGAGTCGCAGATCAAGCGGCTGCAGCAGGAGCTCTTCGCCATCCGTGGCGACAGCGAGCGCCTGGAGCGGGAGCTGAAGGGGCGCATCGACCTTCTGCAACGCGAGCGCCTGAACCTCGCGCGCGCCGCGGGCGACATGAGCGCGCTGCGCGGGCAGTTCGACGCGTCGCGCCAGGAGGCCGCGGTCAGCAACATCGTCGAGAACGAGCTGCTGTCGGCCTACCAGGAGCTGCAGGAGACCAACGAGCGCCTGCTGCAGGCCTCGCGTACGCGCCGCCGCATCAACACCGAGGCGGTCGGAGGCATCCCGGTCGACAGCGATTACGTCATCTTCCTGATCGACACCTCGGGCAGCATGCAGGGCACGCACTGGGAGACGGCGATGGCGGTCATGCGCGAGGTGCTCGACATCTACCCGCGCCTCAAGGGGCTGCAGATCGTCGATGACAACGGGCGTGAGCTGTTCGGCGGCACGCGCGGGCGTTGGCTGGTCGATTCGCAGTCGCTGCGCCAGGACATCGTCGGCCGCATGCGCAACTGGCGCTCCTTCAGCGACTCCAATCCCGCCGATGGCATCGAGGCGGCGATCCGCACCTACTGGTCGGCGGATCGGCGCATCAGCATCTATGTGCTCGGCGACGAATTCACCGGCGAGAGCATCCAGGCTGCGCTCGACGCCGTCGACCGGATCAACCGTCCCGACGCCGGCGGACGACGGCGCGTCCGCATCCACGGCATCGGCTTCCCGGAGGGCGGCATGGCGCCCTTTACAAACATCCGCTTTGCCGCCCTAATGCGGGCCATGTGCGAGCGCAACGACGGCACTTTCGTCGGCCTCACCCAGACCAAGCGTTGCGCGGCGACCATCAACATCGGAGGCATCAATACATGCGTCGGTGGCAGTTGACGGCGGTCCTCGGTACTGCGGCGCTCGTCGCCGGTTGCGGCGGCGTGCAGATCGCACCGCAGCCCGTGTTCCCCAAGGCGCTCATCGAGCCGCTGCCCGCGACCATCGGGCTCGTGCTGCCCGCGGCGCAGCGCGACTACAAGCACGAGGAGACGCGCGGCGGCACGACCTGGGCGGTGCTGCTCGGTTCGGCGCAACAGAGCTTCGCGCGCACCGTGATGGGCGCCATGTTCCGCGAGGTCCGGGAGTTCCCGGATGCCGCGGCGGCGGCGGCCGATGCGCAGCTGCAGGCCGTTTTCGAACCGCACATCGAGCAGTATTCCTTCGCCACCGCGCAGGAGACCGGCGGCGAGTACGTCGCGGTCACCATCCGCTATCGCATCGAGGTGTCGGCGCCGGACGGCAGCGCCCACGACACCCTGTCCTTGACCGGTTATGGCACCAGTCCGACCGGCGCCATGGATCTCGATTCCAGTGGCCCGATGGACCAGGCGACCCGAGCCGCGATGCGCGATGCCGCCGCGAAGTTCATGGTGCAGTTCGGCGACCTGCCCTTGGCGGCGACGTTGGCGAAGGGCGAGCGCGTGGCAGGTGCCAGTCCGACCTCGCGCGCGGATGCCGCGGCCCGATCGATCGAGGCGCTGCCGATCCGCGAGTCGCGGCGCCGACCCGCGGTGCCCGCCTCCGGCGGCGTCAGTCCTGCCGCGGCTCCTTCGGGATCTTGACGAGCATCCGTTCGGTCAGCACCACGCCCTCGGTCGCGGTCGGCACGCCGGCCTCGAGGCGCGGCGCGTAGCGCGCCTTGCGCGCGGCGAACATCACGGAGCGCGCCACGGCATCGGGTTCGACGCCCTCCGCCAGCGCTGCATCGAGGACCTTGCCATCGGCGCCCACCCGCAGCCGCAGCTCGACCGGGCGCTCGACGTACTCGGCGGGATCCTCAGGCGCGAGACGGGTGACCGACGACGGCGGTGCGCGGTAGACCAGCAGACGTGGCGCCTCGAAGGGGCGACGGGCGTCGGGCCCGGCGAGCGTCAAGGACCGCCAGGCGTCGGCGTAGGCGACCGCGGCACGTGACGAGGTGCCGGTGAGCAGGTACCAGTCGCCGAGCTGCGCCAAGGTCTCGCCGAGCTGGGTGTGGTCCACCGGTTCGGAGACCCGCAGCAGGTCGACCGCGAACCGCAGCAGACGTTCGCCCTCGGGGTTGAGCCGTCCGCCGCCGGCGACCGGCGGGAACGCGTCCAGAGCACCCGGGCTGTCCGGATTCGGGGCCGGTTCGACCTCCGGACCGAACAAGGCCTCGGCCAACCAGGTGCGCGACAGTCCGCGCAGGGCCGGCACCGCCACCGTCGGCGTGGTCGTCACGCCGGTCTCGGCGATCTGCAGGGCGCGGGCGTGCAGTCCGCGTGCGGTCGTGTACCGCCCTTGCGATTCACGCCAGCGCGCGAGGCGGTCCAGCGGATCGAGCAGTCGCAGGTCGTTGCGGCCGTAGGCGGTCTCTGCGACGCGGAAGGCGAACACGTGTTCACGCTCCGCCTCCTCGAGACGCCCGGCCGCGATGCAGCTCTCGATCAGGGGGTCGACGATGTCCAGTTGAGCGAGGTTGTAGAGGCCATCGAGGTTGCGCGACAGGTCGACGGCCCGCTTGAACGCCACGGCGGCATCCGCCGGACGCCCCGCCGCGAGCCAGGTCTCGCCGAGGCCCGTGAGCGGCCGGATGAGGTCGCGATCGGCGCCTGCGCTGCGCCCGTCGATGAGCGCCACGGCGCGTTGGTAGCTGGCTTCGGCGGCGGCGTGGTCGCCGCGCCGGAACGCCACCGTGCCGGCGTTGGTGAGCGGATTGACGAGCTCGCGGGAGTCCTTGCCGAAACGCGCCTCGGTGAGCGTGACCACCGTGGCGGCGTGCGCGGCCGCTTCTTCGAGACGGCCCGCGGCCAATGCCGCGCGCAGGCGCTCCTGTGCCGCCACGCGTTCATCGGTGACCGCGGCCGGTGCGGATCGCGCGGGCTGCGCGGCGGGTACGGGTGCCGCGGGTGGCACGGACTGCGCCACCGCACTCGGCCCGGCGAGCGCGGCGAGCAGGACCAGCGTCGCCCGCGGGCTCAGGGACGCTCGAAGAGGTAGTGCGAGACGATCCATTCGCGTCCTCCCCGGAAGCCGAACAGTTCGGCGCAGGACATGAAGAACACACGCCAATACACCCACCAGCGCGTCGCCTGGTCGGCGCCATAGGCCTCCGCCATCACGGGCATCAAGGCGTCGCGGTGGGCGTCCATGTTCTGCAACCAGGCCTCGGAGGTGAGCTGGTAGTGGCGACCATCGACCTGCCAATGGTCCGCCAAGCGCAGGTCGCGCTGGAAGTAATGCAGCAGGTCGTCGCTCGGCATGATGCCGCCGGTGAAGAAGTACCGCGCCATCCAGTCGCTCTCGTCGCGCACCTCGAAGGTGTAGGCGAAGCGGTGATGCGTGAAGATGTGCACGAACAGCGTCGCGCCGGGCGCCATCCACGAGGCGATGCGGCCGAGCAGCGTCTCGTAGTTGCGCATGTGCTCGAACATCTCGACCGATACCACGCGGTCGAAGCGGGTGCCGGCGTCGAACTCGAGCCGGTTGGCGTCGCAGGTGACGATCTCGAGGTTCTTGAGGCCGCGCTCGGCGGCGCGGGCGTCGATGAACGCCTTTTGGGTGCGCGAGTTCGAGACCGCGGTGATGCGCGAATCCGGGTAGTGCTCCGCCATCCACAGCGACAGCGAGCCCCAGCCGCAGCCGAGCTCGAGGATGCGATCGCCGTTGCGCAGCCGTGCCCGCTCGCAGGTCAGCGCCAGCATGCGCGCTTCCGCTGCGCCGAGGTTCGCGGCTGCGCGGGATGTGTCGAAGTCGTCGTAGAGGCAGCTCGAATACTTGAGGTGCGGACCCAGCGCCTTGAGGTAGAACGCGGTCGGCACCTCGTAGTGCTGCGTGTTGGCGGCGTCGGTGTGGATGGCGATCGGGCTTTCGCGCAGGCGCCGTACCATCTGCATCAGGTGCGCCTGCTGCGCCTCGGGGCCGCCCTTGTCCTCTTCGGCGAGACGTTGCGCGAGCAGCGCGCGGATACGGCGTCGGATGAGCCAGTCCGGCACGCGGCCGGATTCGAGCAGGCGCATCGACAGGGAGGGTGGAGCGGCGTCGGTCATGAGGTTTTCCGGTTCGCGGAGTCCATGCGGCCTGCCGCTCGGGCCAGCAGCGGCGTCAGTGCCCGATAGAGTACATAAATCCCGATGGGCCCGATCAGCAGCCAACCCAGTGTCGCGTGGACGATGGCATCCCACAGCGTCACCACGGCCTGCCAGACGCCCTGCGCCATCAGCGCGAGCCCTGCCTCGATGGTCAGCGGTTGCCGTGGCGCGCCGGTGACGGCCTCTCCCAGCCGCACGAACGGGATGATCAGCAAGAGCTGCAGCGGGTAGATCAGGTAGTTGACCAGCTGGATCGCGGCCAGGTTCAGTCTTTGGACGAGTGCGATCAGCGCCAGCAGGGGCGTCGAGACGCCGAGCACGGGGAACAGGCCGATGCCCGTGCCGAGCGCGAGGCACAGCGACAGTTCGCGGGGCGCCAGCCCCTGTTTCAGCAGACCCAATATCGGGTCGACGAGTTTGCGGCGGATGAGATCGCCCATGATCCGATGCTCCATGCGCTCCGATGCCCTAGGGACGCAGACGAGGGGGCGGTGCTGCTTGTACCAACGCCGCGCCGATCAGCAGGGCCGCTAGGTCGGAGGTGTCGGGCAGCCTGCCGGGTACCCATTGTTGCAGGAACTCGGCGACCAGGGTGACGAGCAGGGCGATGCCGAGGGGCGGCAGCGGGGTGGTCCGGCTGGCCCAGGCCAGCCACGCGAGGCCGATCCCCAGGAACAGCCGCTCCATCAAGGGCAAGGCACCGGGGTCGGCTGCGCCGCCCGCCAGTTGCGCGAACGGCAACCAGGACGTGTCGCCGGGCGCCGGGCCGGATACGGGGATGAGTCCGGAGAGCAGCATCGCGGCACAGACGGTGAGGAACAGCTTCGTCGGGTTCCAACGTGCACGTCCGAGCCCGAGCAGCGCCACCAGCGGCAGCGCCAGCAAGGCGCCGGCCACCTCGTCCGGCGAGAGCCGCTGTCCGACGAACAGCAGACGCAGCCCCAGCGAGGCGACGGTGATGACGAGCAGTCCGCTCCAGAAATCCCGCCAGCCCGCCACGGCGCGCACCGCGGCGGCCAAGACGAGATAGCAGGCGAGCCATGCGACGACCCGGCTCGGCACGAGATCGAGCGCGAGGCTGTCGGCGAACGCCGCGCTGATGCGCCCGGGCCGCAGGCGGGGCACGAAGGGCGCGAGGTGGGCCGCGATCCACAAGGCGGCCAGGATGCCGAGGGCAGGACTGGCGGCCGATTCGCCCGATCGGGTGCTGGGCAAGAGCGCACGACGGGGCAGGGCGCGATACGCGAAGGCCAGCAGGGTGCCGGAGGTGGCGCTGAGCGCGTTCAAGACCCAGTCGGCGAGGCTCGGGTCGCGCGGTGGCAAGGCGTGTTGCGCGACTTCGATGCCCAAAGACAGCGCTGCCGCGCCCAATATCGGCCACAGGAACCGTTTGAGCGCGTGCGCTGCGGGGTCGAGGGCCAGCGCGCCGAGCAGGCCACAGGGGACGTAGAGCAGCAGGTTGACGATGGTGTCGCGCCGCGACGGCGGGATCCACTCGCGCAGTTGCGGGAATCCGCCGCGGATCCCCTCCGCCAAGCGCCCCCAGTCCCAGTCGAAGGGGTAGAGGGAGGCGCTGAGCACGAGCGCGACCCAGCCCGCCAACAGCCAGGCCTGCAGGCGCAGCACGCCCATCTCCCGCTTGGCGGCTCCCGGGATCATGGTTCTGTGACGTGCGTCCTAACCGCCGGGACGGGTCTATCCCTCATCATTCGAGTCCAGTTTAACCGCAAACCCCGCTTGCGCCCGATCGGCTCCAAAGGCCAATCTGGCGACGCCAGTCTGGGAACGCCAGCCTGGGGACAGCAGAGCGGCCGTCGGCACGTGGAGCTCCTTTGGTCGAAGCGCACCTCATGGAATTGCGAGAGCGGTTGTCCGCACTCGAGGCGTTTGCGGCGATCGACCGGCTGATCCTCGCGGGCGCCGGCCTCGCGCCCGTGGTCGATGCGCTGCTCGAGGGCATGGCGAGCGTGATGCGCTGCGAACAGGCGTTCGTCGGGCTCCCGTCCACCGACGCCCCCGGGCTGTGGGACCTGCACGTCGACGTCGCCGGCGCGGTCGGCACCCGGCGCGAACTCTTGCGGCGACAGGCTTTCGCCGATCCCGGACGGTCCCGGCTCGATCCGCTGCCGGACGCCTTGCGCAAGGCAGGCGCACGCGCCGTACGGGCCACGCCGGTGGTCTTCGAGACCCGTGTGGTGGCGATCATCGGCGTCGGCTTCCGCACCACGGACCCGCCGGATCCGGCGGTCGGCGACACGCTCGACGGCTTCGCCCAACGCCTGTCCTTGGCGCTCGCCCGCAACGAGCGCGAGGAACGCCTTTACCGACAGGCCCACTTCGATCCGCTCACGGGCCTGCCGAACCGTCTGCTGTTCCGCGAGCAATTGGGCGCCGAGCTGCAGCGTGTCCGTGAGGGAGCGCCCGGCGGTGCGCTGCTCTATCTGGACCTCGACGACTTCAAACAGGTCAACGACACCTTGGGCCATGCTGCGGGCGACCAGATGTTGACGCTTGCCGGGCAGCGGCTGCGCGGGTGCGTCAAGGAACACGATACGGTCGCCCGTCTCGGGGGCGACGAGTTCACCGTCATCCTGCGCGCCTTGCCGGAGCCCGTCGCGGCACAGCACATCGCAGAGCGCATCATCGCGACGCTTGCGGCACCGATGTGGTTGGGCGGCGAGCCTCGCGAGGCAGGCGTGAGCATCGGCATCGCCGTGTTCCCGGAAGATGCCCATGACGGCGACGAACTGATCCGTCTGGCCGATGCCGCGATGTATCGCGCCAAGCAACAGGCTCGGGACCGCATCGCCTGGCACCGGCTGCGCTGAGGCGCTGCGGCGCCGACCGCGGCCGCGGCACTGGCTGCCGCGGCGCGCTGTTCACTTCTTCCCGAACAGACGCTCCAGTTCGTCGCGTGCCGCGTCGATCGCCGCCGTATCGCGGGGTCGGTGCGCGCCCGGGCGTGGCTTGAAGTGGTCGCAGAAATTGGCGCGGTCCTTGTCGCGCACCTCTTCCGCCGTCGGTTCCCGGCAATGCTTGGCGACGCGGATGTCGTAGTCGACGCACAGGCGGCAGGAATGCAGTTCCGCCCGGCAGGCCGGGCATTCGTCCAGGCGGCGCAACGGCAGCGACAAAGCGGCGAGGGATGCGCCGCATTTCCAGCAGACGAGCTCATGGGCCATCGCGCGACTCCGTACGTCCGGCGAGGAAGTCTCGCAGGGCTTGCCCGGTATGGGAACGCCCCGGGCGCTTGGCGAGCGCCTGCGGCGCCGCGGCGGCGACCAGCTTGCCGCCGCCGTCGCCGGCCTCCGGGCCCATGTCGATCACCCAATCGGACTGGGCGATGACATCGAGGTTGTGCTCGACCAGCACCACCGTGTTGCCCGCATCGACCAGTCGGTGCAGCACTCCGACCAGCTTCTCGACGTCCGCCATGTGCAGGCCGACGGTCGGCTCGTCGAGCACATAGAGCGTGTGCTTCGGTCGGGTGCGCAGCGGCGCGCGCAGGTCGACGCGGACCTTGGCGAGCTCCGTCACCAGCTTGATGCGCTGCGCTTCGCCGCCCGAGAGCGTCGGACTCTGCTGGCCGAGCGTGAGATAGCCGAGACCGACGTCGCAGAGCAGCGACAGCACGTGGTGCAGCGTCGCATGCGGCCGGAAGAACTCCGCGGCGTCCTCGATGTTCATGGCGAGCACCTCGCCGATGTGGCGTCCGCCGTAGGTCACGCCGAGCGTCTCGCCGTCGAAGCGCTGTCCGCCGCAGGATTCACAGACCAGTTTCACGTCCGGCAGGAAGCTCATCTCGACGGTCTGCGCGCCTTGGCCCTCGCAGGCCGGGCAGCGTCCGCCGGCGGTGTTGAACGAGAAGCGCCCCGCCTCGTAGCCGCGCAAGCGCGCCTCGGGCGTGCCCGCGAAGATCCGGCGGATGTCGTCCCAAATGCCGACATAGGTGGCCGGACAGGAGCGCGGCGTCTTGCCGATCGGCGTCTGGTCGACCTCGAGCACGCGGTCCACCTGCTCGAGCCCGCGCAGCTCGCGGCAGCCGACCAGCCCGCCGGGCGCGGTGTCCCGGGTGGCCGCGCCGCGTTGACTGACGAGGGTACGCGCGCTCGTGAACAGCACATCGCGCGCGAGCGTGGACTTGCCGGAGCCGGAGACGCCGGTCACGGTGACCAGCCGCCCGATCGGGATGCGGACATCGAGGTCGCGCAGGTTGTGGAGCGTCGCACCTTCGATGACCAGCGAGTCCGTACGCGGCGTCACCGGCCGTCGCGGCGTCGCGGGATGCCGCAGCGGTTCGCGCAGGCAGCGGCCGGTGACCGAGGCGGGATTGGCCAGCAGGTCTCCGATCCGGCCCTCGCCGATGATGCGTCCGCCACGCACGCCTGCGCCCGGGCCGAGATCGATGACATGGTCGGCGCGACGGATCGTGTCCTCGTCATGCTCGACCACCACCAGGGTGTTGCGGTGGCGCGCGAGCTCCTCGAGCGCATCGAGCAGGATGCGGTTGTCGCGCGGATGCAGGCCGATGGTCGGTTCGTCGAGCACGTAGCACACGCCGCGCAGGTTCGAGCCGAGCTGCGCCGCGAGGCGGATGCGCTGCGCCTCACCGCCCGAGAGCGTCGGCGCCGCGCGGTCGAGGCTCAGATAGCCGAGGCCGACGCGCTCGAGGAAGCCGAGCCGCGTGCCGATCTCCTGCAGCAGGTCGCGGCCGATCGCCTGTTCGCGACGGTCGAGCTTGAGGCCCGAGAGGAGCTTGCGCGCCTTCGAGACCGGTTCACAGGTCAAGGCGCCGATGGAGCGGCCCCGGAACCGCACCGCGCGCGCGACGGGATTGAGGCGTTCGCCGTCGCAGCGGCTGCAGACCGGCGCATCGCCCTCCTGTACGTCGTTCCACGCGGCTTCCTCACCGCTCTGTTCGGCGTCGAAGTCCTCGATCTGCAGACCGGTGCCGTAGCAACCGGTGCACCAGCCCTGCTTGGAATTGAACGAGAACATGCGCGGATCAGGTTCCGCGAAGCTCGTGCCGCAGGACGGACAAGCGCGGCGCGTCGAATAGACGACCGGCTCGCGGCTGCCGGCGGCGAGCACCTGCACCACGCCCTTGCCGTGCTGCAGCGCCTCGGCGAGCTTCGCGCGCAGGTCGGCCTCGCCGCGCGCCGAGATGCCGAGCCTTGCGACCGGCAGTTCGATCGAGTGCTCGCGGAAACGGTCGAGACGCGGCCACGGTTTCACGGGCAGCCGTTCGCCATCGACGCGCAGCTCGCGATAGCCCTTGGCGGCCGCCCACTTGGCGAGGTCGGTGTAGAGGCCCTTGCGCGCCACCACGAGCGGCGCGAGCAGGTCGACGGTCTTGCCGCGGAACTGCTCGAGGATGCGCACCGCGATCACGTCGGGCGACTGCG
>JBIIVD010000069.1:0-7273 GCA_044339635.1 Steroidobacteraceae bacterium
AGCGACACGTTGATGGTCGGCACGCGCACCGCGAAGCCGTCGAACTTGCCCTTGAGCGCGGGCAGCACGAGACCGACGGCCGCGGCCGCGCCGGTCTTGGTGGGGATCATCGACATCGTGGCCGAGCGAGCGCGGCGCAGGTCCGAGTGGTAGACGTCGGTGAGCACCTGGTCGTTGGTGTAGGCGTGGATGGTGGTCATCAGGCCACCGACGATGCCGATGTGCTCGTGCAGCACCTTGGCGACGGGCGCGAGGCAGTTGGTGGTGCAGGAGGCGTTCGAGATGACCGTGTGCGACGCGCGCAGCACGTCGTGGTTCACGCCATAGACCACCGTGGCATCGACATCGTCGCCGCCCGGCGCGGAGATCACGACCTTCTTGGCGCCACCCGCGATGTGCGCGGCGGCCTTCGCCTTGCTGGTGAAGAGCCCGGTGCACTCGAGCACGAAGTCGACGCCGAGCTCGCCCCAGGGGAGCTTCGAGGGGTCGCGCTGCGCCAGCACCTTGATGCGATCGCCGTTGACGACCATCGAGTCGCCGTCCACCGCGACCGTGCCCGGGAACTTGCCGTGCGCCGTGTCGTAGCGGGTCAAGTGGGCGTTGGTCGCCGCGTCGCCGAGGTCGTTGATGGCGACCACCTGGATCTCGCCCGTGCGGCCCGACTCGTAGAGCGCGCGCAGGACGTTGCGGCCGATGCGGCCATAACCGTTGATGCCCACCTTGATCGCCATTCGTGTATCCCCTTTTCTGTGGTCTGGTTGCCGGCCGGAGACCCGGTCAGCTCGCGAGCAGGCTCTCGAGCGCGCGCGTGACATGCGCGGTCGTGATGCCGTATTCCTTGAAGAGATCGGCGGCCTTGCCGGAGGCGCCGAAGCGGTCGATGCCCATGACGCAACCGCCGCCACCGACGTACTTCCACCAGCTCTGCGAGGCGGCCGCCTCGACGGCGAGGCGCCTGCGCACGGCCTTCGGCAGCACCGCCTCCCGCCAGGCCTCGTCCTGGGCGTCGAACACGTCCGAGGAGGGCATGGAGACGAGACGCAACCGGCGTCCGGCGGCGTTGAGGGCGCGCACCGCCTCGGCGCAGGGCGCGACCTCGGAGCCGGTCGCGATCACGATGGCCTCGGGCTGCGCGCGGCCCGCGGCGACCTCGGGGGCGTCGAGCAGGATGTAGCCGCCGTTGGCGATCGCGGCGCGCTGCGCGGCATCACGCGGCTGCTGAGGCAGGGCCTGGCGCGTGAACACGAGACTGGTCGGCCCGTTGCGGCGCTCGATGGCGGCGCACCAGGCGACGGCGGTCTCGGCGGCATCGCAAGGCCGCCAGAGGCTGAGGTTCGGCATCGCGCGCAGCGAGGCGAGATGCTCGATGGGCTGGTGCGTCGGTCCGTCCTCGCCGAGGCCGATCGAATCGTGGGTGTAGACGAGCAGGATGCGCTGGTGCATGAGCGCGGCCAGGCGCACCGCGTTGCGGGCGTAGTCGGAGAACACGAGGAAGGTACCGGCATAGGGCGCGAATCCGCCGTGCAACGCGAGGCCGTTCATCATGGCCGTCATCGCGAACTCGCGCACTCCGTAGTAGACGTAGTTGCCGCCGCCCTCGTAGCCGGTCACGGGCCTCGAGTCCTTGCGGAAGGTGTTGACCGAGCCGGTGAGGTCGGCCGAGCCGCCGAGCAGCTCGCCCATCCCCGGCCCGAGCGCGTTGAGCACGACCTGCGACGAGGCGCGGGTGGCCTGCGGCGCCTCGACGGCCGCAGCCGCGGCAAGCGCGGCATCGCGCAGCCGCGGCCAGTCGACCGGCAGCTCGCCCGCCATGCGGCGCGTGAACTCCGCAGCGAGCTCGGGGAACTCGCGGCGGTAGCGGTTGAAGCGGCGCTTCCAGGCGCGCTCGGCGCGCTCGCCGCGGGCGCGCTGGTCCCAGGCGGCGCGGATGTCCTCCGGCACGACGAACGGCGCGTGCGCCCAACCGAGCGCCGCGCGGGCGGCCGCGACCTCCTCGACGCCGAGCGGCTCGCCGTGGGTCGACTTGCTGCCTTGTTTGTTCGGGGCGCCGAAACCGATCACCGTGCGCGCGCAGATGAGCGTCGGCTGGCGGCGGTTGGCCTTGGCGCGCCGCAGCGCCTTCAGCACCGCATCGCCGTCATGGCCGTCCACGTCCTTGATGACCTGCCAACCGCAGGCCGCGAAGCGCTTCGGGGTGTCGTCGGCCATCCAGCCGCTGACCGCGCCGTCGATCGAGATGCCGTTGTCGTCGTAGACGCAGATGAGCTTGCCGAGCCCGAGCGTGCCGGCGAGCGAGACCGCTTCGTGGGAGATGCCTTCCATGAGGCAGCCGTCGCCGAGGAACACGTAGGTGTGGTGGTCGACGATATCGTGCCCCGGGCGATTGAACTCGGCGCCGAGCAGTCGCTCGGCGAGCGCCATGCCGACCGCGGTGGCGAGGCCCTGGCCGAGCGGGCCGGTGGTGGTCTCGATGCCGATGTCGAGGTCGTTCTCGGGGTGCCCCGGCGTGCGCGAGCCGAGCTGGCGGAAGGCGCGCAGGTCGTCGATCGAGAGCGGGTAGCCGCTGAGGTGCAGCGCCGAGTACAGCAGCATCGAGGCGTGGCCGTTCGAGAGCACGAAGCGGTCGCGGTCGGCCCAGCGCGGGTTGGCCGGGTTGAAATCCATGACCTCGCGCCACAGGACTTCGGCGATGTCCGCCATCCCCATCGGCGCGCCCGGGTGGCCGGAGGCCGCCTGCTGCACCGCATCCATGGAGAGGGCCCGGATGGCGTTCGCGAGCGGGCGGCGTTGTGTCATTGCGGGCATCCGGGAAGCTTGCGGGGGGCTGCGATTGTCCCCCACCCGCCGCGCTTTTTACAACGAAAAATGCGTCCCGCCACGGCCGCAGTGCGGCATCTGCCATTACAATCCAAGTCGTTGCCACCCCCTCCACACAAGCGAGTCTCTGCCATGGCGAACGATTTCCTCTTCACCTCCGAGTCCGTCTCCGAAGGCCACCCGGACAAGGTCGCCGACCAGATCTCCGATGCCATCCTCGACGCGATCCTCGCCGAGGACAAGGCCGCCCGCGTGGCCTGCGAGACCCTCGTCAAGACCGGCGTCGTCGTATTGGCCGGCGAAATCACGACCAACGCTTGGGTGGACATGGAGGCGCTGGTGCGCGAGACCGTGCTCGACATCGGCTACAACTCCTCCGAGATGGGTTTCGATGGCGCCTCCTGCGGCGTGCTCAATGTCATCGGCAAGCAGTCGGCGCACATCGCCCAAGGCGTCGACAAGAAGGACCCGCGCAAGCAGGGCGCCGGCGACCAGGGCCTGATGTTCGGCTTCGCCACGCGCGAGACGGATGTCCTCATGCCCGCCGCCATCACCCTCTCGCACCGGCTCGTCGAGCGCCAGGCCAAGGTCCGCAAGTCGGGCAAGCTCGCCTGGCTGCGCCCGGACGCGAAGAGCCAGGTCACGCTGCGCTACGAGAACGACCAGCCGGTCGCCATCGATGCGGTGGTGCTTTCCACCCAGCACTCGGACGACATCTCCACCAAGGCGCTGCGCGAGGCCGTGATGGAGGAGATCCTGCTGCCCGTGCTGCCGAAGAAGTGGCTGCACAAGGGCACCAAGTTCCACATCAACCCGACCGGCCGCTTCGTCATCGGCGGCCCGGTGGGCGACTGCGGCCTGACCGGCCGCAAGATCATCGTCGACACCTACGGCGGCTTCGCGCGCCACGGCGGCGGCGCGTTCTCGGGCAAGGACCCCTCGAAGGTCGATCGCTCGGCCGCCTACGCGGCGCGTTACGTCGCCAAGAACATCGTCGCTGCGGGTCTCGCCGACCGCTGCGAGGTGCAGGTCTCCTACGCCATCGGCGTCGCCGAGCCGACCTCGATCATGGTCGAGACCTTCGGCACCGGGACGCTGTCGCGCGACAAGCTCACGGCGCTCGTCCGCCGGCATTTCGACCTCACGCCCTACGGCCTGCGCGAGATGCTCGACCTCGCGCGTCCGATCTACCGCAAGACCGCGGCCTATGGCCACTTCGGCCGCAAGGACCCGGATTTCACCTGGGAGCGCACCGACAAGGCCGCGGCGCTCGCCGCCGACGCCGGCGTGAAGGGCCGTCGCTGAACGGCCCCGGCGTCATCGACCACCGCTTTCGACTACAATCCGCATCGGATACAGGTCCGGTCGCCCGCGAGGGCGGCCGGGCCGCGTGACGCGAGGGGCGCTGCAGCATCGACCGGATGCCAGGCTCGCGGCACCGCAGGATGCACAACGGCGCCCGTTCATCTTCCGAAGATAACGGAGCCGACCATGACCACCACCGCCGCGCGCGACTTCCACGTCGCCGACCTCTCCCTTGCCGACTGGGGCCGCAAGGAGATCCGCATCGCCGAGACCGAGATGCCGGGCCTCCTGGCGATCCGTGACGAGTTCGCCCCCACCCAGCCGCTGCGCGGCGCCCGCATCACCGGGTCGCTGCACATGACCATCCAGACGGCCGTGCTGATCGAGACGCTGCAGGCGCTCGGCGCCCAGGTCCGCTGGGCCTCCTGCAACATCTTCTCGACGCAGGACCACGCCGCCGCGGCCATCGCCGCCAAGGGCACGCCGGTGTTCGCCTACAAGGGCGAGTCGCTCAAGGAATACTGGGACTATACGCACCGCATCTTCGAGTGGCCGGACGGCGGCTTCTCCAACATGATCCTCGACGACGGCGGCGACGCCACGCTGCTGCTGCATCTCGGGACCCGCGCCGAGACCGACCCCTCGCTGCTGACCAACCCGGGCAGCGAAGAAGAGACCTTCCTCTTCGAGTCGATCCGCGAGACGCTCAAGCGCGATCCGAAGTGGTACTCGACCCGCATCAAGCACGTCCGTGGTGTCACCGAGGAGACCACCACCGGCGTCAAGCGCCTCTACCAGATGGCCAAGGACGGCGCCCTCGCCTTCCCCGCGATCAACGTCAACGACGCCGTCACCAAGTCGAAGTTCGACAACCTCTACGGCTGCCGTGAGTCGCTGGTCGACGCCGTGAAGCGCGCCACCGACGTGATGATCGCCGGCAAGGTCGCGGTCGTCTGCGGCTATGGCGACGTGGGCAAGGGCTCGGCGCAGGCGCTGCGCGCGCTGTCGGCGCAGGTGTGGATCACGGAGATCGACCCGATCTGCGCGCTGCAGGCCGCGATGGAGGGCTACCGCGTGGTCACGATGGAGTACGCCGCCGACAAGGCCGACATCTTCGTCACCGCCACCGGCAACCTCCACGTCATCACGCACGACCACATGAAGCGGATGAAGGACCAGGCCATCGTCTGCAACATCGGCCACTTCGACAACGAGATCGATTGCGCCTCCCTCAAGCAGTACACGTGGGAGAACATCAAGCCGCAGGTCGACCACATCATCTTCCCGGACGGCAAGCGGATCACGCTGCTCGCGGAAGGACGCCTCGTGAACCTCGGTTGCGGCACCGGCCACCCGAGCTACGTCATGTCCTCGTCGTTCGCCAACCAGACGATCGCGCAGATCGAGCTCTGGTCGAACCACAACAAGTACCCGGTGGGCGTGCACGTGCTGCCGAAGCACCTCGACGAGAAGGTCGCGCGGCTGCAGCTCAAGAAGCTGGGCGCGCAGCTCACCGAGCTTTCGGACCAGCAGGCCACCTACATCGGCGTGACCCCGCAGGGCCCGTACAAGCCCGACACCTACCGCTACTGATCCGCGCAGCGGCAGTGGCTGACCGGCGACGGCCATGGCGCTAGGATGGGCGCCATGACCGTCGTCCGACTCCTGCAGCTGACCGACACGCATCTCGTGGGCGACCCCTATGGCCGGATGCGCGGGATCTGCACGCTCGACACGCTGCGCCGCGTATTGAGCGCCGCAGCCGCGGAGATCGCCGCGGCGGACGCCCTGTTGCTCACCGGCGATGTCGTGCATGACGACCCCGACGGCTACGCCTGGGCGCGCGCCGAGCTCGGCGCGCTCGGCAAGCCCGTGCTGTGCCTCCCGGGCAACCACGACGACCCGTCGCAGATGCGCGAGGCGCTCGCCGACCCGCCGTTCCGCCACCTCGGCCACCACGACTTCGGCGCCTGGCGCGTGGTGATGCTAGACAGCACCGTCCCGGGCGAGGCGGCAGGCGCACTCTCGCCCGCCGAGCTCTCGCGCCTGCAGGACGCGCTGGCGCCCGGCAGCCCGCCGCACGCCCTCGTGGTCTTGCATCACCAACCGCTCCCGGTGGGCGGTGCGGGCATCGACAGCGTGGGCCTGCGCAACGGCGCCGCGCTGCGGACGGCCTTGGCGGAGCAGCCGTCGGTGCGCGCCCTGCTCGCCGGTCACGTGCATCAGGCGAACGAACAGCGACTCGGCGACATCCTCGTGCTCACCACCCCCTCCACCTGCTTGCAGTTCCGCCCCGGCGTCGAGCGCTTCGAAGCCGACGACCGCGGCCCGGCCTGTCGGCACCTCGAACTGCTGCCCGACGGCGCCCTGCGCACGCAAGTGCTCTGGGCCGACTGACGGCATCCGCCATGCGCGATTTCCTCTGGTTCATCGGCCTCTTCGTCGCGGGATTCGCGGTGATGGCGCTGCTCGCCTGGCCGGCCTACGAGTGGCTGTCGCCCCACTTCGACGTGAAGTTCCATCGGCTCGCCAACCGCATCGGGCAGTTGTCACTGCTCATCGGCATCGTGCTGGTGGCGCGGCGGCTCGCGCTCGCCGACCGGACGAGCCTCGGCTTCGGCTTGCCGCGGGCCGCGTTCCTGCGCGAACTGGCGCTCGGCCTCGCGCTCGGCGTCGCCACGATGCTGCCGGTGGCCTTCGTGATGACGGGCCTCGACCTGCGCGAACTGCGCGCGGGCATCACGCTCGATGCCACGCTCTGGGCGGGTCTGGTCGCCGGCGGGCTCGCCACGGGCCTCGCCGTCGCGTTCATCGAGGAGACCTTCCTGCGCGGCGCCATGCACACGGCGATCGCGCGCGAATCAGGCCACCGGATCGCCATCGTGCTGACCGCCCTGCTCTACTCGGCGGTGCATTTCGTGGGACGGTTCCGCATCCCGGTCGAAGAGCTCGGCCCGGACAGCGGACTACGCCATATCGCCGGCACGCTGGCCGCGTTCGCGGACCCGCTCGGCATCCTCGATGCGTTCCTCGCCCTCGCTGCGGTCGGCGTGCTGCTCGGCGTGGTGCGCGCACGCACCGGTCACGTCGCCGGCTGCATCGGTCTGCACGCCGGCTGGGTGTGGGTGATCAGCGTGCTGCGCGAGACCTC
>JBIIVD010000033.1:0-25122 GCA_044339635.1 Steroidobacteraceae bacterium
TCTCGACAGCCGCGGATTTCGGTCAGTCAGCAACCTGACCGGCGGGATCTTGGCTTGGGGGGAACGAATCGACCCCAGCTTGCGTCCATACTAGGCGCCGGGCTGTCCCGTCCGCCCGCCAACTGTTATACTCGCCTATAACACCAGTCGAGGTTTCCGTCCTATGAAGCGCGCGCTCGTGCTGTCGCTCGGCATGCTGATCACCCTCTCCTCTGCCCACGCGGAGGATCTCAAGGCCGTCTACGAACGCGCCTTGGCCAACGACCCGCAGATCCGCGAAGCCGACGCGCTGCGCCTCGCCGCGCGCGAGTCCAAGCCGCAGGCCTTGGCCGCCTTGTTGCCGCAGGTGACAGGCTCGGCGAGCCGCAGCAAGGCCGACACCAGCACGACGGGCCAGTTCCCGCAGGAGATCGAGCAGCCGACCGGCTCGGGCAACCGCGTCGTCGTCAATTTCATCTCCTCGAGCGACTCCAAGCCGGAGACCGACCGCTGGAGCCTCGACCTGCGCCAGAGCGTGTTCTCCTGGACGGACTGGATGGCGCTCAAGCGCGCCGACCGTCAGGTCGCGCAGGCCGAGGCGGATTACGCCGTCGCGCAGCAATCCCTCGTCCTGCGCGTCTCCGAAGCCTACTTCAACGTCCTCGCCGCCCAGGACCAGGTCGAGGCGCAGAACTCCGCGCTCGAGGCGATCTCGCGCCAGCTCGAGCAGGCCGAGAAGCGTTTCGAGGTGGGGCTCATCGCCATCACCGACGTGCAGGAGGCCAAGGCCGCGCGCGACAGCGCCGCCGCCGCGGTGATCGCCTCCAAGCGCCAGCTCGCGAGCACCGAGGAGCTGCTGCGCGAGATCACGGCCGAGAAGTACCAGGTGCTCGCCAAGCCGGGCGACGCCATGCCGCTCAAGAGCCCCGATCCCGCCGACGAGGAGCAGTGGGTCGCCCGCGCGATGGACCAGAACCTGTCGCTGGTCTCGAGCCGGCTCGCGGCCGACATCGCCCGCGACAACGTGCGCGCGGCGTTCGGCGGCCACCTGCCCGAGCTCGACCTCGTGGCGAGCCGCAGCAACTCCGACCAGACGAGCCCGATCGATTTCTCGAGCGGCAACAAGGGCGTCCGCACCAACGACACCGACGACACCAGCTATTCTTTGCAGTTGTCCGTGCCGATCTTCTCGGGCGGCGGCACGCAGTCGCGCGTGCGCCAAAGCGAGTACCAGTGGCAGGCCGCCCGCGAGCGGCTCGCGCGCGTCTCGCGCCAGACCGAGCGCCAGTCGCGCGATGCCTACCTCGGCGTGCTGAGCGAGATCTCCCGGGTCACCGCGCTGCGCCAGGCGCTCGAGTCGAGCCAGACGGCGCTCAAGGCCACCGAGGCCGGCTACGAGGTCGGCACCCGCACCGCCGTCGACGTGCTCGAGGCGCGTCGCAGCCTCGTGCAGGCGCAGACCAACTATTCCCGCAGCCGCTACGACTACATCCTCAACGTCCTGAAACTGCGCCTCGCCTCGGGCAACCTCGACCGGGCAGCGCTCGAAGAGGTCAACGGCTGGCTGACGGAGTCCGTGCCCGTCCGATGAGCGGGGCGATCAGCGCCTCGAGGCGCTGCAAGGTGCCGCGGTTGCGCTCGACCAGCGCCTGACCGAGCGCACCGCGCCTCACGCGCTCCGCAGGGTCGCGCGCCAATCGCAGCAGCGCCGCCGACAAGCCGGCGGCGTCCTGCACCATCTCCACCGCGCCTTCGTCCACCAAGGCGCGGGCGATCTCCTCGGCATTGAAGACATGAGGACCGGTGAGCGCCGGCACGGCGAGCGCCGCCGGCTCCAGCAGATTGTGGCCACCCACCGGCACCAGGCTGCCGCCGACGAAGGCCACGTCCGCCGCCGCATACCAGCCCATCAGTTCGCCGAGCGAATCGAGCAACAGCACACCGGTCTCGGCATCGGCAGACCCGCCCGTCGAACGCCGCGCATGACGGATACCGCGCGACTCGAGCATCGACGCCACGGCGGTGAAACGCGGCGGATGCCGGGGCGCGAGCACCAGCAGGTTCGGCACCCCTGCGGCCGTCAGCGCCCGCTGCGCATCGACCGCCGCCTCTTCTTCGCCCTCGTGGGTGCTGCCGGCGACCCACAGGAACCGGCCGGTCGCCGCGTGGGTCCGCCGCAGGGCCGCACCACGTTCGCGGAGGTCCGGCGACAGTTCGAGGTCGAACTTGATGTTGCCGACGACGTGGGTCTTGGCCGGGTTGGCGCCGATCGCACGGAAGCGCTCGGCGTCGCCCTCGCTCTGCGCCGCGATGACGATGCCGTGCGACAGCGTCTCGCGGAACAGGCTCGCGAGCAGACGATAGCGGCCGACCGAGCGCGGCGAGATGCGCGCGCTCGCCAGCACCAGCGGCACTGCGCGCCGGCCGCAGGCGCGGTAGAGGTTGGGCCACAACTCGGTCTCGAGGATGACGGCGACCTGCGGCTGCACGCGTTCGAAGAACCGCCGCACGCTGCCCGGCAGGTCATAGGGCACATAGCGCACGTCGACACCCGCACCCATCGCGGACAACGCGCGCGCCTTGCCGGTGGGCGTGACCGTGGTGAGCACCAGCGGGATGTCGGGGTGGCTCCGCCGCAGCGACTGCACCAGCGCGACCGCCGCCTGCACCTCTCCCACCGACACCGCATGCACCCAGATCGCGGGCGACGCGGTGCGCGGACCGAAGCCGAAGCGCTCCGGGAACCCCTGCCAGTAACTGCGGTCCTTGAAGCCGCGCCACACCAGCATCGCGCAGGCGATCGGGGCGAGCAGGTAGATGGCGAGCTGATAGACGAGGTGCATCATGAGCGGGTCATGGCGGCGTCAGGCCGTCATCCGGCACGCGACCGGCCGTCGCGGTAGCCCGCGAGCAAGGCGGTCCACAGCGTCTCGTTGAACCGCCCCGGGGGCAGCGGATCGCAGATCTTGAGGATGGAGCGGCGCAGGCGGACCAGGTTCGCATCGCACCACATCCCGGGCTCGCGCAGGTCCCCGCGGTCGAGATCGATGAGCCACCAGTGCTGCGCGTCATCGACGAGGATATTGTGGGCGTTGAGGTCGGCGTGATGCACGCCCTTGTTATGGAACTGCGCGACGAGCCGACCGACGGCGATCCAGTCGGCCACGGGCGGGGTACCGAGCGACAGGCGCTCGGCGAAGGTACGCGTCCGCGGGATCAGCTCCATGACCAGGTCGCCACGATAGAAGCGACCGTGGCGCACCACGCGCGCGCCCACCGGCGCCGGCACCGGCAGGCCGAGGGCGTGCAGATGGACCGTGAGCAGGAACTCGCGGAACGGCCGCGTCGACAGTTCGCCCGTGTACAGATACCGGTCTGCCGACAGCGCGGCGATGAGGCCGCCGCGCCGGTAATGACGCAGTGCATAGTGTCGCCCGCCATCCTCGAAGAAGAGCGTGGTGCCGCGGCCATGGGCGCCGCCGCGGATCGCCCCGCGTGCGGCCCACCATTCCGGCTCGAACCAGAAGGCGCTGAAATTGTCGGCGCGCAGGGGCTCGTATAGCATCACCGACGCGCCATCCTGCTCCCGCCGGATGCCAGGACCGATCACGCGCCAGTTGAACATGCCGGACCTCCTACCCGCCCCCACGCCACCTGAGACCGTCTGCCTGTTGCGGCTGTCGGCCATCGGCGACACCTGCCATGTCGTGCCGCTGCTGCGCACGCTGCAGCGCGCCTGGCCGCAGGCGCGTTTCACCTGGCTGATCGGCCGTGCCGAAGCCCGCCTGATGGTGCCGCTGCTGCCCGAGGTCGAGTTTATCACCGTGGACAAGCGCGCCGGGCTCGCCGGACTGCGCGCGTTGCGTCGCGGGTTCGCAGGTCGCCGCTTCGGCCTGCTGCTGCACCTGCAGCTGTCGCTGCGCGCAAGCGCCGTCGCCGCGGTCGTCCCGGCGCGGCGCAAGCTCGGCTTCGACCGCGCCCGAGCGCGGGAACTGCAGTGGCTCTTCACCGACACCAAGATCGCGCCGCGCGAGCGCGAGCACGTGCTCGACAGCTTCCATGGATTCGCCGAGGCCTGCGGGGTGACGGACCGCGTGCTCGCCTGGGACCTGCCCCTGCCCGCCGACGCGCGGGCCTACGCCGCGGCCTTGGTGCCCGAGGGCACCCGCGCCCTCGTGATCAGCGCCTGCTCGAGCCATGCGCTCCGCAACTGGCTGCCCGACCGTTATGCCGCCGTCGCCGCGCACGCGGTGCGCCGCCACGGCCTCAAGGTCATCCTCGCCGGCGGCCCGGGCCCCGCGGAGCGCGCCATGGCCGACGCCATCGTCGCCGCCTGCCCGGAGCCGATCGTCGACCAGGTCGGCAAGGACACCCTGCCGCAGATGCTGGCGCTGCTCGCGCGTGCGCAGGCACTCCTCGCCCCCGACACCGGCCCCGCCCACATGGCGACCATGGTCGGCACGCCGGTGGTCGGCCTCTACGCCTGCACCAACCCCGCCCGCAGCGGACCGTACCTCTCGCGGCAGTGGTGCGTCGATGCGTTCCCGCGCGCCGCCGCCGGGTTCCGCCGTTCGACGCCCGACGCCCTGCCCTGGGCCACCAAGATCGAAGAACCCGGGGTCATGGCCCTCATCGGCGTCGAGGAGACCTGCAACCGCCTCGACGCCCTGCTAGCATCGCGCCCATGAAAGACATCCTCGTGCCCCTCTCGCCCGGCGAGCTGCTCGACAAGATCACCATCCTGCGCATCAAGTCGGCCCGCATGACCGACGAGACCAAGCTGCGCAACGTGCGTACCGAACTGGAGGCGCTCGAGCAGACCTGGCGCGAGAGCGGCGCCGCGATCCCGGCGGTCGCCGAGGACGAGGCCGCGCTGCAGCGGGTCAACGAGGAGCTGTGGGACATCGAGGACCGCATCCGCGACAAGGAGCGGGCCGGCGAGTTCGACGCCGTGTTCATCGAGCTCGCGCGCGCGGTGTACGTGACCAACGACGAGCGCGCCCGCTTCAAGAAGAACATCAACGTGACGCTCGGTTCGCGCCTCGTCGAAGAGAAGTCCTACCAGCCGTATCGCTGACGGCGCCTGCCGGCGCCCGCCTCAACGGCGCAGCGTGTACTCGGCCCCGCAATAAGGGCACTTCGCCTGTCCGGTCTGCTCGATCGGCAGGTACACCTTCGGGTGCGAGTTCCAGAGCGACATCTGCGGCATCGGGCAGGAGAGCGGCAAGTCCTCCGCCGAGACTTCGTACTGGTTCTGCGCGTTCGGCTGCAGCAAAGCGGGCGTGCTCATGACGTCGATTATACGCCCGGCGACGAGCCCGCGCCCCCGGGCGCACCCTCGGGCGTGCCCGTGAAGGCCGCCTCCCAGATCGCCGAGACCGCCGCGCGCTCCGCATGGAACTCGCTGCCGTCGACCACCGCGCCCTCGCCACGCAGGCTGCGTTGGTGGCCCCGCGCGCGATACGCGCGATAGGCCCCCGTCAGCGCGTCGACCGTCGCTTGCGGCACGAGATCGCCCGAGGCCAAGGTCTCGAGCTCGCGGATGGTGTCCGAGAACATCGCCACCGCCGGATGGCGCGCCGCCTCGCGCAGCGCCCAATACTGCGCCAGGAACTCGATGTCGGCGATGCCGCCACGGCCCTGTTTCAGGTCGAACCCGTCCGAGCCCGAACGGTCGAGCTCGCGCCGCATGCGTTCGCGCATCGTGCGCACCTCGTCCTGCAGGGTGTCGCGCCGCACATGGTGGGTGAGCAGCTCGATGCGCAGCGATTCGAAGGCCGCCCGCAACGCAGGCGCACCCGCCACGGCGCGGGCATGCAGCAGCGCCTGATGCTCCCAGGTCCAAGCCTCGCCGCGCTGATAGTCGCCGAAGGCCCCGATACCCGTGATCAGCATGCCGCCCTTGCCGCTCGGCCGCAGCCGGACGTCCACGTCGTAGAGCCGCCCGGCGCGCGAATGCATCGTCAGGATGTGCACGATGCGCTGCGCGAGCCGCACGAAGAACATCTGGTTGTCGAGCGGGCGCTCGCCGCGCGTCTCCTGCACCGGACCGCGCGAATCGTGCAGGAACACGAGGTCGAGGTCCGAGCCGTAGCCGAGCTCGATGCCACCCAGCTTCCCGTAGCCGACCGCGCAGACCTCGACATCGCGCGGCGCGCCGTCCTCGGTCTCGCGCCAGTTCGGCACGCCGAACTGCCGCGTCATCTGCGACCAGGCCTGGCGCATCGCCTGCTCGATGATGAGCTCGGCGATGTCGGTCAAGCGGTCCGAGACCCGCATCAGCGGCAGCCGGCCCGTGAGGTCGGCGATCGCGACCCGGAACACGGCGGCGTTCTTGAACTGCGCCAAGGCCTCCACCAACTGCTCGGGGTCGTCCTCCGCCACACGGGCGATGCGGTCCTCGAGGTCGGCCGCGAGCTCGGCGCGGCCCGGGGGCTCCGTCAACGCGCGTTCGTCCAGCAGTTCATCGAGCAGCAGCGGATGCGCCGCGAGCTGTGCGACCAGGAAATCGCCGCCGCGGCAGACCGCGACGAAGCGCGCGCGGGCCGCCGGATTCTCGTTCAGCAGCGCGAAGTAGGCAGACCGGCCGCCGATGGCCTCGAGCACGCGCAGCATGCGCCGCGCCATGGTCAACGCGTCGTCGTCGGGACCCAGCGCGGCGAGCAGCGAGGGCAGCAACTGCTGCAGGCGGCGCAGGCCCGTGGCGTCGAGGCGTCGCGGCAGCGGACCTTCGCGGAAATCGAGCAGCAAGCGCGCCAGTTCGGCGTGCGACCCGCCCTCGCGGACGGCGAGCCGCCTCGCGACCAGCTCCTGCACACTCTCGAGGTCGAGCGACTCGTCCCATATCGACGCGAGCGTCGCCGCGTCGCCGGCGGCAGGCGCCGACTCGCCCCCATCGCCCCCTTCGCCCTCGCCCGTCGGGCTGAACACCAGCGACTGGAAGGCGCGCTGCACCGCGACGAGGTGCCGCGAGAGCGTATGACGCAGCGCCACCCAATCCGGCTCGCCCATCGCGCGCGCGAGGCGCGCCTGCGAGGCCTCGTCCTGCGGCAGCGCGTGCACCTGCGCATCGCGCAGCATCTGCAAGCGGTTCTCGAGGGTGCGCAGGTGCCGGTAGGCGGCGTCGAGTTCCTGCACCACCTGCGGGCGCAGCAGTTTTTGGCGGCCGAGCTGCGGCAGCACCTCGAACAGCCGCGGCCCCTGCAGGCGCCGGTCCTGCCCGCCGCGGATGAGCTGCAGCGCCTGCACGATGAACTCGATCTCGCGGATGCCGCCCGGGCCGAGCTTGAGGTGATCGACAAGGTCCTTGCGGGCGACCTGCTTTTCGATCAGCCCCTTCATCTCGCGCAGGCTGTCGAACACGCCGAAATCGAGATAGCGGCGATACACGAAGGGCCGTACGGCCTCGGCATACAGATCCGCATAGGCCTCGGCGCCGGTGATCGCGCGCGCCTTCACCCAAGCGTAGCGCTCCCAGTCGCGCCCGTGCTGCAGCAGGTAGTCCTCGAAGGACGCAAAGCTGCAAGCGAGCGGACCCGAGTCGCCGAACGGCCGCAGCCGCATGTCGACGCGGAACACGAAGCCATCGACCGTGACCGCCGCGAGCAGCCGGATCAGCGCCTGCCCGAGACGCAGGAAGAACTCCTCGTGGCTGACCGGCGCCGCCTGCTGCGTCTCACCGTGGCCCGGGAAGAGGAACACGAGGTCGATGTCGGAGGAGAAGTTCAGCTCGCGGCCGCCGAGCTTGCCCATGCCGACCACCACGAGCGGCATCGGCTCGCCGTCGGCGTAGGCCGGGCTGCCGTAGCGCGCCGTTGTGAGCGCCCAGGCCTCGCGTAGCGCGAGCGCGATGGCATCGTCGGCGAAGGCCGAAAGATCCTCGAGGGTCTCCTCCAGCGAGGCCGCCCCCGCAAGGTCGCGCCAGGCGATGCGCACCATCTCGCGGCGCCGCCAGCGCCGCAGCCACGCCTGCCACTCCGCCTCCGGCGCGCCCGCCTCGGGGGAACGTCCCTCGGGCCAACAGGCCTCACCACCCGCCGTGCGCAGCCGATCAAGGGCGTCATGCCGCGCGAGATCGGGGGCTAGCGTCGAGTCGCGCGCGAACGCCTCCGTCACGAACTCGCTGCAGGCGAATACGTGGCGCGCGGCATCGCGCAGCGGTGCGGGGAAGTCTTCGGGTTGCATGTCATCGTCCCGATGCGGGGGCATCGGCATGGTTCGATCCGGCGTGCCTCAAGGATACGAAAAAAAAGCCCCGCACGGGGCGGGGCTTCATGTGTGACGCGGTGCCTTGGGAGGGGGGGATAAGGCGTCGCGTCGGAGGTGAAGTTACGCCCCTGCGCCGCCCGGGTCTGTAAGGACTTGTACGGGGTCGCCTGCGGCGGCCGCAGGGACCCGGTCCCACCGATGGGGCGCCGCGGGGCGCCTCTACGGGGTTGGCGATGGCACCGGCAGCAGCGGCATCGGCAGCAGCCGCTGCTGCACGGCCGCGACACGCAGCAGCGTGGCCTCGGCGAACGGCCGCGCCACGAACTGCGCGCTCAAAGGCAGGCCACGCGCGTCGAGCCCCGCCGGCACGGCGATCGCCGGCAGCCCGAGATAATTGAACGGCGCGGTGCAGTAGACGAGCTTCGCCAGGATCTCCCACAGCGCCGCGCTCCCACCCACATCGGTCTCGTCGCGCCGCGGCACGGGGATCGGCAGCACCGGCGTGTGCAGCACATCGCAACGCCCGAACACCTCGCCCACGAAGCGCTCGAGCAGCGGCAGCCGCAGCCGCAGCGCCTCGAGGTAGGCGGTGCTGGGGATGGCGAGGCCGGTGCTCGCACGCAGGCGCACCTGCGGCGTGTAGCGCGCGGCCTGCGTGCGCAGCTGGGACGCGTGCAGCGCTGTGGCCTCGGTATAGACCACCGCGCGGCTGAGCTCGGCGAGCGGCGCCGCGTCCGGCACCGTGACCTCGACGATGCGCGCGCCCGCGCCCTCGAGCAGGGCGAGGCAGCGCTCCATCGCCGCGCGGACCTCTGGCGTCGCGACCGCGAAGAAATGGTTGCGCGGCAGGCCGATGCGCAGACCCTCGACGCCGCGGCCGAGCGCGGCGGCGTAGTCGGGCAGCGCGCGGCGCGAGGCCAGCGCGTCACGGCCGTCGGCCCCGGCGACGATCTGCAGCACCGCCGCGAGGTCGGGCGTGGAGCGCGCGAAGGGCCCGAGGGTGTCGATCGAGGGCGATAGCTTCATGCTGCCGGTGCGCGGCAGCAGGCCGTAGGTGGGTTTTAGGCCGAGCACGCCGTTGGCGGCGGCCGGGATGCGCACCGACCCGCCGGTGTCGGAGCCGAGGCTCGCGAACGTCGCGCCGCAGGCCACCGCCGCGCCGCTGCCGCTCGAAGAGCCGCCCGAGATGTGCTCGGGCTGCCAGGCGTTGCGGCAGTCGCCGAAGGCGGCGTTGTGGCCGGTCGCGCCGAGCGCGAACTCCGCCATGTTGAGCGCACCGATCGCATGTGTGCCTGCCGCCTCGAGGCGCGCGACCATGGTGGCGGGCGGGCCACCTGCGAGCGCGGTCGCCGCCTCGCGCACCCGCGAGCCGCAGGACGGTCGCAGCCCGCCCGCCGCACCGGCAGGCGAGCCGGTGCCGACGAACATGTCCTTGTGGGCGAGCGGCAGGCCAAGCAGCGGCTGCGTCGCGGCCAGGTCGACCCCTGCGGCACGCGCGGCGGTCAGGCGCTCGTCGGCGAGCGCGGCCGAACGGCGTGCGGCCTCTGCGTCGATGCGCAGGAAACAGTTCGTACGCGCCTGCGCCCATTCGGCGCGGGCCAGCATGGCCTCGGTGAGCGCAGCGCTCGTCAGCCGCCCCTCGCGCAGCCGCGCGGCCGCCTCGAGCAGGCCGAGGTCGCAGGGGTCGTGCTTTGGCACGTCGGTCGACGACGGCGTCGGCGCACTCATCGCGGCTCGTCCCCCGCGAGCGACTCGAGCAACGCAAGGTAGTCGGCGGGCTCGGCGCCGAACAGCGCATCGTCCGCAGCCGCTGCCGGCGCGCCGGCCATCACCGGAGAGCCGCCCGCGGCCTGCAGCGAAGCTCGCGCCGCCGAGACCGCCGCCACGGCCGCGCCCGCTCCGGCCGCGATGCGCGCGGCCATCGCCTCGTCGTCGACGGGGATGCCGGTCAGCGCCGCGAGTTCGAGCACCGCGGTGGGCGATGTTTCCATCACGATGCCGGATGAGGTCATGCTGGGGAACTTGCGCGCGCGGCGTCCGGTCGGAGACAAGACGCAAGTGTAACCCGCGGCGCAAACACGCTAGCATCGCCGCATCCGCACCGCGCGCGTTCCGCGCGCCACACCATGGAGTGCCCTCGCATGATCCGCAGCTTCCGCGCCCTGCTCCCCGGCCTCGCCGCGCTCGTCGCCCTCACTGGCCTCGCAACCCTGCCGGCGCCCGCCCGTGCCGACCAGTACGCCGATACCGTGCAGCTCTTCAAGAACGCCGGCCAGAGCGGCACCTTCTTCGACAAGGCCTACGGCTACGCGGTGTTCCCGACGGTCGGCAAAGGCGCGCTCGGCATCGGCGGCGCGCGCGGCAAGGGACGTGTCTACGCGCAGGGCCGATACACGGGCGACACCACGCTCACGCAGTTGAGCATCGGTTTCCAGGCGGGCGGCCAGGCCTACAGCCAGATCGTGTTCTTCGAGGATGAGCGCGCCTATCGCGAGTTCACTTCGGGCGAGTTCGGGTTCGGCGCCGGCGTGAGCGCGGTCGCGATCACGGCCGCGGCGAGCGCCACGGCGAGCACGACGGGCAACAGCGCGGGCGTCAGCGGCGGCAAGAAGGACGCCACCACGACAGGCGAGTATTTCAAGGGAATGGCGGTGTTCACCATCGCCAAGGGCGGCCTCATGTACGAGGCGGCGCTGGCCGGACAGAAGTTTTCCTTCAAGGCGAAGCCGGCACAGTGACTGGTCGCGCGACGCGCGCGCAGCGACTCGGGGTCGTCGGGCCGTGCTCGGCCCGACAGGGTGGATGTCAGGAGAAGACCAGCGCCTGGCCCAACATGCTGACGGCCGCGTAGAACAGATAGGCCAGCGCCAGCAGGGTCGCCACCAAAGCTATTGCACGCATAACACCACCTCCGATCGACGGACATCGGGGCGGGACGCACCCATGCATTCCGTGATCACAGTCACACTGTAACCGTGACGGAATAAGGGTACTACCTGCCGAAAGTAACGTATTAAAGTCAAAAAACCGGACAAATGACCGCATCGTGGCCGTCAGTCAGGGTCCATTTGACCACCTGATGGACACCCCGGGCCGGTCAGCGCCTCACGGCGCCTTCCCGGCCCCCTCGGCCACCACCCTCACCCGCAACGCCCGGGCGGGGTCGAACAGCCCACCAGATGCCGCCCTCACTTCATCGAGCGTGATCGACTCGTAGTCGGCACGCAGCGTGCGCGTCCACTCGAGCCACTCCGCGCGGGATTGCGACTGCGAGATCGCTTCCAACCAGAAGCCGTTGTTCTCGAACCGCGACTTGAGCCCCTCGATCACGGGCTTGCGCGCGCGCTCGAACTCATCGGCGGTGATGCGCCCCGCGCGCATCTGCGCAGCCACGCGATCGATCGCGGCGTTCGCCGCATCCATCTCGGTCGGCTTCACGTCGAGGCTCGTGTAGATCGTGCCGTAGCCGCGATACAGGTCCGACGCATCGACCGCGATGCCCGGCGAATAGGTCGCGCCGAGTTTCTCGCGCAGTTCGTCGGTCATCTTGATCTGCAGCACTTCACCGACCAGGAACTGCACGCGTGAACGACGGCGCTCGAAGCTGTCGCCGGCGGGCCAAGCGACCGCGAGCACGGCCTTGTCGGCCTCGGCGCCATGACGCAGCACCACCGGCGCCTTGGGGGCGGCGGGAAAGCGCATCGGCGAGACGCCGCGGTTGCGGTCGAAGTCCCCGCGGCGCGGCGGCAGCGTGCCGAGCGTCGCGGCGACGGCCGCGACGGCGCGGTCGATATCGACATCGCCCACGATCGCCACTTCCATCGCGCCCTCGCGCATCGCCGGGTCGAGCACGGCGCGGATCTCCTCCGGCTGGCGGGCCTGCAGTGCCTCGAGCGTCGGGATGCCGAAGCGCGGGTCGCCGTCGCGCAGCAGCCGCGCGAGATCGCGCGACAGCACGCCCTGCGGCGTGGCCTCGACGGTCTTGCGCCACACGCCGACCAGTTCGCGGAACTGGTCGAAGGCCTCCGGACGATAGCCGGGGTCCGTCAACTGCGCGGTGAACAGCTGCAACTGCAGGTCGAGGTCAGCGGGTGGCACCGTCGATCCCATCAGGAACGCGTCCTCGTCCACCGACACCCCGAGCGACCAGTTGCGGCCCGCGAGGATGCGCTGCAGCTCGTCCACCGAGTGCTTGCCGAGCCCCGCGTTGCCGAACGCGTTGTCGATCCAGAGCTCGAGGCCCGGCTGGTCCTTCGGCATCACCCGCTGCCCGTCGCCGAAGCGCACCTGCACCGACACGCGATCCTTCTGGTAAGGCGTGCGCTTGAGGTTCAGCAGCACGCCGTTGGCGAACTTGACCTGTGTCACGCCGAGGTCGGCCACCTCGCTGCGCGCGACGATCTGCCCGGGCGTGCCCGGATCCGCATACGCGAAAGCGGCCGTGCTCGCCGCTTCCGGCGCCGCCACCGCGACCGCACGGCTCGCGCCATAGGCCGCGAGGATCGCCTCTGCGGGCTTCTCGAGCGTGACGGCGGTCGACATGAAGATGCGCGGCGGGTCCTCGCCCCAGGCGGCACGAAACGCCGCCTCGACCTCGGCCCGCGTGATACCGGCTGCGGCCGCCTCAAAGAGGCGCAGGTCCTCGGCGGGCGTGGTGAACACCGTGCGACCATCGAACTCGCCCACCAAGGCATTGGCGAGGTTGCGGCTGCGACGCGTCGCCGCGCCCTCGGCGGCGTTGCGGTAGGCGGTGCGCAGGTTGCTCAACTGCTCCTGCAACTCCGCGTCGCTGAAGCCGTGCTGCAGGGCGCGACGCAGCTCCTGCTCGCCGACCGCGAGCGCGGCCTGCCAGTTCTCGGGCTTGGAGACCACGCTGACGGAGGGCCCCTCGGCCAGGTCGAACGCGCCCGAGTAGTCCGCGCCGCCGCTGATCAACACCGTGCCCGGCTTGCGGGTCAGGGTGTCGAAGCGGCGCGACAGGATCGAGAAGCCGAGATCGCGCACGAGGTTCATGCGGCGATCGGCAGCCGTATCGGGCGTGAGCACATAGGGCCGTTGCGGACCGAAGCTGATGACCGTGGGCAGCGTGGGGTCCTGGAAGTAGCCCGCAGCGAGCTTGGGCGTCGTGACTTGGCCGAGCCTCGGCTGGACGATCGGCGTCGCCGGGCGCTGCCAATCGCCGAACTGGGCGCGGATCTTTTGTTCGACCGCCGCCGGGTCGAGGTCGCCCACCACCACGAGCAGCGCGTTGTCGGGCCGGTACCAGCCCTGGTAGAGGGCGAGGAAACGCTCGCGCGGCGCGTTCTTGATGACTTCCTCCGTGCCGATGGGTAGACGCTGGCCGATGGGGCTCTCGGGGTAGAGGAAGTTCAGGCGGGCCACCAATGCGCGGAACTGCGGCGAGTCCCGGGTTCGTTTCTCGGAGAGGATCACGCCACGCTCGCGGTCGATGGCCGCCGGCGAGAGCAGCAGCCGGTCGGCGGTCTCACGCATCAGCATCAGCGACTTGTCGACGAGTTCGTCGCGGGTGTCGGGCAGGTCCAACTGGTAGACCGTCTCGAGGAAGCTCGTATACGCGTTCGTGTCAGGGCCGAAGGCCAGCCCCAGCCGCTCGAGCAGCTTCACCATCTCGCCCTCGGGGACGTTCTGGCTGCCGTTGAACACCATGTGTTCGAGGAAGTGCGCGAGGCCGCGCTGGTCGTCGGCCTCCATCATGGAACCGACCCCGAAGCGCATGCGCACCGCCGCCGTCTTGCTCGGCAGCGCGTTGCGCATCAGCGCATAGCGCAGACCGTTCGGCAACTGCCCGTAGGTGACCGCCGGGTCGGGCTTGAGCTCGGAGGCCTCGTGCGCCCAGATGCGCCGCTCGCGCAGGGCCTCGAGCGTGGCGGGCGCAAGCGCGGGGGTGGCGGCGCCCGCAGCGAGGACCTGCGCACGCGCCGACGCGGCCGCGGGCTTGTCCGCCCCGCCGGGCGCAGTGGCGCAACCGGCGAGCGTGAGGAAGGCTGCGAGGCCTGCGACGCGCAGCGCGCGCAGGGACGGACGGTCGAGGATGGGGTGCGTCATACCCCCAAAGATAACCCATCCCCCGCCGCCCGGCGAGGCGGCGGGGGGGGGTGGGAAGGCCAAGCGGTCAGCCGCGACGGACCAGCACCGCGGTCACATCCAAATCCACGCCCGGATCCTTCAGGTCGAACGAATCGCTCTTGTAGGCGCGAAGCTCCTTGGCCGCCTTTTCCAAGGCGTCTGCGAGCGCGTTGGCGCGCGTACCGCCGAGATGGTGGAACTTCAACGTCGCCTCGGTGAGCTTGCTATCCCTGCTCTTCGCGATCACGTAGATGGAGGGCACGACAGGCTCCACCGCCGCCGCACTCAGGCTGCGGGGCCCTTGGGGGATGTACGGCGGCGGCTTTCGCCCGGGCGCACCCGTCGCGAGGAATCCGTCGACAGTGAAGATGCTCAGATAACTTTCATCGTCCCTGGACATAACTCCTTTAGAGGAAAAAAACGGCTCGAGGTATTGCTGCGAGTCGCTGCCGGACACGGGACTGCCGAAGCGGAGAGTCTTCCGCCAGAAGCGGAGTGAGTTCAGCGACCAGCCCCGCAGCCGGATGGGACATCGGCAAGGACGCGCGCAGCGCCGGCGCCGCGCTGCGCACAAGCGAAGCGATCTCGGCGTCCGATACGCCGGACCTATTGTCAGCCGCTGCGAGCGCGAGGTCCAGACGCACCAATGCGACTTCAGGATGCGGCGGACCGAACAATTGAATCGTCTCCGCCTCGGCCCGCCGCAGCGCGACGACCGCCTGCACGGGGTCGCCGCCGGCCCTTGCAGCCAGCCCCTGCAACCACCAACGCTGATAGGACTCATCGGTGGACATCACGGCACCACCGCCGATCGAGGCCGGGTCGGTGAAGCCCGCCGCGCTGATGCCCCCGCCGCGCCGCAAGGAGCTCTCCACCCGGGCATTCTCGATACGGAGCTTCCATCGCTCAGCATCCGTCCCGGCTTCACCGGGCCCACCCCGGAGACCGGCAAGAGATTCTGCGGAATTTATGTGCGAATCGACGCGGCGCCACTCGCCCAGTGCCATGTAGACACGGGCGACGAGCAGGTGCCATGAGGGCCTCCGCGCAAACTCCGGCAACACAGACCTCTCACCTCCCGACTCCAGACTTCGCAACCAGTCCGCCGCCAAATCCGCCTTGCCGAGACGCAAGCAGTAACGGAGCCAATAGCTGCGCTCATCAAAGGATGCCGGGTTGCCGGCTCCATACAGCCTGTCCGCTTCAACGACGATCCGTGCCATCTCGGGCCAGCCGCCCAGATAGTCTCCGATCAGATATCGCGCCACTGCCAATTGAAGGCGGCGCGACAGGACATCCACGGGCGCTAGGTCAAGACTCTGCAGCAAGGACTCCGCTTCAGCGACATCCCTTTCGAACTCGGCGAGAGGGGCACCTGCGCGGCGCAGATAGATACGGGACAGCATGCCTAAGAACAGGGTATGTGGATCGCCAGCGCCTCGAGCGATCGAGATGGACTCATCGATCTTCTCCAAGGCCGCTCCGCGCTCGCCTCTCTCGCCCAGGAGGTTGCCCTGAAGATACAGGTATCTCGCACGCTCGACCCGCGACATCTCCGAGGCCTCGGGGAGGCGATCGATCCGCGCCAGCGTCTTTGAAACATCAGCGTTGTCGCCGAACTTCATCGCGGCCTCCGCCTCGGACAAGAGAGAGTCGAGCGCTCCAGCACGGTCTCCCGCTGCGAGCAGGACCTCCGTCCGCCGTCGCGCCGCTAGCCGCGAGCGCTCGACATCACCGAGCCTGTCCCAGATATTGTCGACGGTCCTCAACACCTCCGCCTGTAGTTCCAGTTGATCTTTGAGCTTCGTCTCGAGCTGCTTCTCCGCCTCGGCGAGCAGTTCCTTGGCCGTGGCGTCGCGCCCGCCGCGGAGCGTCGGGTCCGCGCCGGCATAGGTGGAGATCAGGAACTCCTTGGTCGCATTCGCCCTCGCCGCCTCCGCACGCGCCTCCGCTGCGCTGCGCTCCGCGCGCTGCGCCTGCAGCACGGCGACCACGCTCACCGCGACGAGCGCGAGCGCGGCGGCGGCGGAGGCCGCGACGGCGAGGCGGTTGCGCGCCACGAACTTGCGCAGCGCGTAGGTGCGTGACGGCGGCACCGCCGAGACGGGCCGTCCCTCAAGCCAGCGCTCGAGATCGTCGCGCAGCGCCGCGGCGGAGGCGTAGCGCCCCTCGGGCGCGGGCGCGAGCGCGCGCATCAGCATGGCATCGCCGTCACCGCGCAGCATGCGCGTGAGGGTCTGGGGCGTCGAGGACCGCGCCGCCGCTGCTTCCGCCGACACCGTCGTCCGGCTCGGCACGCGCAGGTCGGACTCGACGATGGCCTGTTCGTACTCGGCGCGGGTGCCGCGGCGCAGCGCGTACGGCGTCTCGCCGGTGAGCAGCTCGTGCAGCACCACGCCCAGGGAGTAGATGTCCGAGGCGACCGTGAGCCGCTTGCCCTGCACCTGCTCCGGGCTCGCGTAGCGCGGCGTCATCGCGTTCGCGCCCTCGCGGGTGAGCGTGGGCCCTGCGTCCGCCGCGCCCTCCTCCAGCCGCGCGATGCCGAAATCGAGCAGCCGCGCTTCGCCTTGCGGCGTCACCAGGATGTTCGCGGGCTTGAGGTCGCGGTGGATGACGAGGCTGCCGTGCGCGTACTGCACCGCCGACAAGACCTGCAGGAAAAGCCGCACGCGCGCGCGCAGGTCGAGCCGCGCCGTGTCGCAGAATGCGGCGAGATCGCGGCCTTCGACATATTCGATGGCGAGCCACGGACGGCCGACGGCATCGACGCCCGCGTCGTAGAGCCGCGCGATGTTCGGATGCTCGAGCGCCGAGAGGATGTCGCGCTCGCGCGCCATGCGCGCCGCGAGGTCGGAGGCCCAGGCGAGCCGCGGCAGCTTCAGGGCGACCTTGCGCTTGAGCGTGCCGTCCGCGCGCTCGGCGAGCCACACCGCACCCATGCCGCCCTCGCCGATCGGGCGCAGCAGGCGATACGGGCCGACCTCGGTGCCCGCGGCGAGCGCACCCGCCGAGGCGGTGCCCGCACCGGCCTCGTGCGGCCACGGCCCGGTCAGGAGGCCCGGGATGACGGGCAACGCCTCCATGAAGTCCTCGGTCTCGGCCTTGGCCTGCAAGGCCAGCAACTCGCGCAGCGTGTCGCGGAAGCAGTCATCGGGCGCCGTGAGGGCATCGATGAACGCCTCGCGCTCGGCGGCCGCGCGCGACATCGCCTCATCGAGCAGCGCGCTGATGCGCGGCCAGTCGGCTTCGATGTCGGAGAGCGTGCCCATGCGTCGCGCCTGCGCTCCGGGCCGCCGCTACTTCAGCAGGCGCGCGAGCAGTGCGCGGGCCTTGTCCCAGTCGCGGCGCACGGTGCGGTCGGTGAGGCCGAGCACCTCGGCGATCTCCGGGTCGCTCATGCCACCGAAGTAGCGCATCTCCGCGACCTTGGCGAGCCGCTCGTCCACGCGCGCAAGGTGCTCGAGCGCATCGTGGATCTCGAGGATCTCCTGCTCCGGCAGATTGCCGGCCTCGCCCAGCACGCCGTCACCGAGGTCGGTGTCGAGGGTGAGCGCCGCCTCGCCGGCGCCGCGTCGCGCCGCACTGCGTTGGCGCGCGAAGTCGACGATGATCGAGCGCATCACCTGCGACCCGTAGGCCATGAAGTGGTTGCGGTCCTCGGGCGCCACGCGCGCTGCATCGCGGAAGCGCAGGTAGCATTCATTGACGAGCGCCGTGGTGTCGAGCAGCTGGTCTCGCCGATGCGGCGCGAGGCGTTGGTGGGCGATCTTGCGCAGTTCCGGATAGAGCAGACCGAAGATGGCATCGAGCGCGGCGGCATCGCCATCCCGCGCGCGGACCAAAAGTTGAGTGACGTCCCCCATGCATGGCTAGCATAGCCCTCGTTTTTGACGATATGCCACCGGTCTTTCGGCAGGTGGGGGCACCCCCCGTCGCGGCGCCGGATCAGCCGGCACCATCGCCGGCCGTGCAACGAGCAGCCACCATGGCGGGGTCCCGCTCGCCCGCGGCGGCTTCACGCGCCGCGCAAGCGGCAAGGGCCGCGACCGGGTCGGCGGGCGCCGCATCGGATCTGGCGAAGTCATCGGCCGTTCCGGCCTCCACGGCCGCGGCCTCCGGCAGCGCGCGGATCATGCGCCGGGCCGCGGCGCCGACCACATCTCCGGCCTTGCAGCGCTCGCCGACGCACAGCGCGGACGCGAACGCGCGCATGTACCAGGTGCCGCTCGAGGCGCCCGGCGCCGCGACACAGCCCTGCTGCCAACCGCGGGCACGCAGCGCGCTGGCGACCTCGGCCGGCGGCGCGGCGTCCGGGTCCTCGCCTTGGGTCATCTCGTTGAAACGGCGGCAGACGGCGAGATCGACCCCGTCCACCTCGACCACGTCCGTCGCAGCGGCCGACCAGCGGGGCGCACCGGCACCCGCCTGATCGGGGACGATGAGGCCGACGGGCCATTGCGGCGCCCGGCCGTAGCCCAAGCGGTCATCGAACAGGCGGACTTCGCCGGGCTGTGACGACCCTTGCTCGAAGCGCAGCACCGCGCTCGCGTCGTTGCGGGCGAGACCGTTGTCCCCGACCGCCCGGTCCAGCGCAGTCTGCAGCTCGCCGCCGGCCTTGAGCAGGTAAGAGGCGTGGATGTGGGCCTCCTGCTGCGTCACCCTCTTGGCCCCGTCGTCCAGCGTGATCGCAGTGGCGCTCACCGCCAAAGACACGAGGGCGAGGGTCATCTGGCTGGCGCCGAGGGCGAAACCGCGCTCGCCACAAGGGCGGCGGCGGGGAAGCTTCAAGGGGGGCTGGGTGCGGGTCATGTCCGTTCTCCATTCCGGGGCAACCCGCCTTACGCAGACTCCCCGGCGGCACGGACATCTTTATTCCCGCCGTCTACCTCAAACCGCGAAGGCGCGCATGAACCAGGTGCCGGAGGAGGCGCCCGGCTCGGCCACGCAGCCTTGGTTCCAGCGATGGGTGCGCACGGCGGTCTTGATGTCGGCCGGGGGCTTTGCCTTGGCATCCTCGCCCTGGATCGCCTGATTGAAGCGGCGGCAGACGGCGAGGTCCACGCCCCGCACCTCCACCACATCAGCCGTCTCCTCGGACCAACGCGGTTGGCCCTCCACCGACTCATCGACCAACAACCCGGTCGGCCATGCGGGGAGCCGCCCGTAGCCGAGCGCCTCGTCGAAGAGGTGGACGCGGCCCGGCTTCGATTGGCCGTCCTCGAAAGACACGAACTCGTCGGCACGGTCGTGCGACAGGCCATTGTCGTCGACGGCCCTTCTGAGGGCGCCCTGCAGGACGCCGCCGACCTTCTGCAGGTGCACGACGTGGATCCCCGCCCGTTGATGGTCCATCTCCCCTATGCCCGCGCTGCCGAGCGAATAGGCCGTCGCGCTCACCGCCAACGAGACGAGGCCAAGGGTCACTTGGGCCGCGGTGATCACGAATCCCGATTGACTGCGGCGGTGCCGGCCCACGGGGCCACGGGCGGAAATCCGGGCGGAGGGGGTACGGCTGGGAAGCGGCAAGGTCATGTCGGCTCTCCGGGCGGCGTTGGGGACGTAATATCCGGTACGCGAATTCCGGTCCGAAGCGGACATAATCCTCGCTGCAATATTCTCCTATACGGCAGTCGCCCCCGATCCCCGACCGCCCCGCAGGAGGTATTCCTGGGTGCCGCGGTGGTAGATGTGGTCGGTGTCGAGCGCGGCCGAGCGGGCGTACTGGAACGCCGGCGCGAGCGATTCGTAGATGGGCTCGAAGCCGCGCTGCTCGGTCATGTGGAAGAGTTCCGCGAAACTCTCGATCACGAAATACGCCGGCTGCAGATCCGAGATCTCGTAGTCGGTGCGCATCACGCGGTCGACATTGAGGTGGATGCGGTGCGGCGAACGGCCCTCGAGCGCGAACACCGTCTCGGTGGGGCCGGAGAGGATGCCGGCGCCGTAGATGCGCATCTGGCCTTCCTCGAGGATCAGCCCGAACTCCACGGTGTACCAGTAGAGCGCGGACAGGGCTTTCAGCCGGTTGTAGCGCAGCGCTTTCCAACCGGCACGGCCATAGGCCGCAAGGTACTCGGCGAACACCGGGTCGGCGAGCAGCGGCACATGACCGAACACGTCGTGGAAGACATCCGGCTCCTGGATGTAATCGAACTGTTCGCGCGAGCGGATGAAATTGCCGGCCGGGAAGCGGCGGTTGGCGAGGTGGTAGAAGAACACCTGGTCCGGGATCAGCATCGGCACCGGGACGACGGTCCAGCCGGTGAGCGCGCGGAGCTTTTCATTGAGCGCGCCGAGTTCCGGGATCCCGCCGCGGCCGAGGTCGAGACGCTCGAGGCCGCGCATGAACTCCGAGCAGGCACGGCCCGGCAGCAGCGCCATCTGCCGTGCGTAGAGTTCGTCCCACACGCGGTGCTCGTCTGCGGAGTAGGACTTCTGCGCCGGCTCCAGCCAATCCTCGCCGAGCCCCGCAGGCTTGCGCAGCGGCGCGACGAACACCTCCGGCGGCAGCGCCGGGATGCGCGAATAGTCGAAGGCGACGCTCGCCCCTGCGACGGCGCCTGTCATCCCGGACCCGCTCAACGCGGCTCCATCCAGCGCGGCGAATCCTTGACGAAGGGCTTGATGCCGAGGTCCGTGTAGACGGCCGACGGATCGATGCTGCGGCCCTGCGTCACCACCAACGCGATACGCCGCAGCGCCGTGATGTCCTGCGTGGGATCACCGTCCACCAGCACGAGGTCGGCGAGTTTGCCCGGCTCGATGCTGCCGCGATCGGCGAGCGTGCGCGTGTACTTGGCGCCGTTCCAGGTGGCGATACGCAGCACCTCGCCCGCCGGGATGCCGGCCATCGTGTAGAGCTCGAGCTCGCGGTGCAACGTGAAGCCCTCGATCTCGTCGGTGCCGGCCACCAGGGGCACACCGGCGCGGTGCAACCGCCCGACGAACTCGATCATGCGCGCGTAGGATTTGTTGTAGAGCGCATGCAGCCGCTCGTTCGGGATGTCCATGCCGCCGCTCATGCGGGCGCGCTGGAACGAGGCCGGCATGTTCGGCAGGATCGCGGCGAAGGCCTCCGAGGCTTGGCCGTCGCGCTGGCGCAGGAAATCGAAGGTGGTGAGCGTCGGGTCGATCACCGTGCCGCGGTCCTTCAGCAACTTGATGAAGCCCTGTACCCGCGGGCCGTCGAAATCGAGCCCGGCGGTGCGCTCGGCGGGGAGGTAAAAGCGCTGCAGCGTGCGCGTGTCGGTCTTTTCATCGACCAGGAAATTGAGCATCACCTGGTTGATGTGGTTCACCTCGTCGAAGCCCGCCTCCACCACTTCCTCGGCGCGCAGGAAGGCGGGCACGTGGCCGCTCACGCGCAGGCCGCGCGAATGGGCGTAAGCCACCGTCTCGCGCAGGTGCTGGCGCGGGAAGCTGTTGTAGACCTTGACCTGGATGTAGCCATGCGCGGCGTACCAGTCGACGGCCCGCTTGGCCCCCTCAAGGTCGCTCACGACGAAGCCGTTGCGCGCGCTGTAGGGGCTCTCGCCCTCGAGGAAGCCCGCGGCGACGATCTGCGGGCCGAACACGCGGCCATCGGCGGTCTCTTCGATGATCTGCTGCAGCGTCGCGTTGTCATTGCCGACATCGCGCGTGGTGGTGACCCCCGCCGCGAGGTTGAGCCCGCCGCCCCAGCGCCCGACATGACCGTGCATGTCGTAAAGGCCGGGCAGCAGCACGCGGCCCTCCGCATCGAGCTGGCGGGCCGGCGTCACGCCCTCGAGCGGCGCATCGGAGCGCGTGATCGCGACGATGCGCCCGCGCTGCAGGTAGACGTCGCGCAGGCCGTCGTGCAAGCGGGCGTTCTCGGCGTCGAACACCCGCGCGTTGCGGATCACGCTGAGGCCCGGCATGGGTTTGGCGAGGCGCGCGGTCATCGTGCCGAGCAGCTCCGCTTCCGCTGCCTTCTGCAGATCGGTGAGGCGCGCCTCCTCGTCCTGGTAGCCCTCGGGCAGCGCACCCAGATAGCCCGGCACGACGATGCCGAAGAGCTCGGGCCGCTCGCCCGTCGTCGCCCACACGAACTCCGGCGTCATGCCGAGCCCGGTGAAGGCGACGAGTTCGACCTCCCGGCGCGCCGCGCCCTGCCCCACGGTCACGCGCGTCACGGTCCGGCGCTTGACGCTGCCGACGGGCAGCGTCTCGAGCGTGCGGCCACCCGCAGTGAGGCGCAGCATGTTCTCGTAGACGATCATCGAACCGTTGAGCGGCAGGTAGAGCTTGCCGAGGGCATCGTCGCTGCCGCCCTTCTCGGTGGTCGAGCGCCACGTGCCGCCGCGCCCCTTGCCCTGGTACTGCTCATCCACGACCGAACCGAACGTGGTCTTGCCCTCTGCCGCATAGCGCGTATAGGTGCCGTCCGCAGCGATCCGGAAACGCTCCGTGATCTCCGGGCCGCGGCCGTTGTCCTTGAAGAAGAAGCGGCTTTGGCAGTCGCCGCGCGGATCGCAACGCACCACGAGATCACCGGCAGGCTTGCCGTTGTCGACCGTGAACACCCAACGACGCGGCGCGACGGTATCGGCCGCCGCGACGGGCGCGATCGCGCCCCAGACCATGACAGCAAGGACAGGCAAGGCGATCAGACGCATGGGGGCACTCCCGGTGGACCTGCAGGCAGCGTTAGTATGCCACCCCATCGACATCGTCCCGGAGAGGCTCCCGATGAAGCGTTACTGGATAACAGTCCTCGCCGCCCTCGCCCTCGGCTGCTCGGCCCACGCCGCCGGCCCCACCGGGATCGCCTTCGTCTACGCCCCCGAGATGGGCTCCGGGGTCTGCACCGGCGGCACGCCGGAGAAAGCCTTCGCCTGTGCCCGCGAGAAGTGCATCCGCGAGGGCGGCAACGCGCAGGCCTGCAAACGCATCGCCTGGTGCTTCCCGGCGCGCTGGAGCGTCGATGTGTTCCTGCAGAACGCGGACGAGTTCCATTGGCACGAGTTCAGCTGCGGCCTCGACTCGCGCGAGACGGCGACGAAGGTGGCGGCGGTGCAGTGCGACCGCAAGACGCGACCTTATCTGCGCGAGTGCACGGTCACGCGGTTCTTCGATCCCGACGGCAAGCAGGTCGAGCCGGCCGCTCAGTAACCGACGGACAGCTTGCGGTAGCCCTTGGCGAGCACCCACACCGGTCCGATCATCAGATAGACGAGGTCCGCGAAGAAACTCGGCCGTCGCCCCTCGATGTGATGGCCGATGAACTGGCCGACCCAGGCGACCACGAACACGGCTGCGCCGATCACCGCGAGCGCCGTGGTGCCGAACGCCGCGTGCAGCGCGGCGACCGACCCCCACGACAGCGCCATCAACACGCCCGCGCCGAGCCCGAGCGGCACCGACAGCCAGAGCCAGAACGCGACCGAGGCGATCGCCATCACCGCAGCGAGCGACCCGGTCGGCAGCCCCGCACCCAGGGGGATGCAATACAGCAGCGCCAGCAGCGACCAGACAATCGCCGGCACGCAGATCACATGCAGCCCTTGGTTGGTCGAATGGCGATGGTCGTCGGAGTAGGCGGCGAAGAACCGGTCGACGGGTCGGGCGATGGCGTCTTGGGTCATGTTCAGCCTCCGGCAGCGCGGTAGCCGCGCTCGAGTTGGTCGAGCCTGTCTTCGAGCGTGCCCGTGTAGCCCACCGACAAACGCACGAGCCCCGGGCTGATGCCGGCGGCACGCAGCGACGCCTCGTCGAGTTCGCTGGAGGTGCTCGACGCGCTCGCGCTCATCAGGGTGTCGCTGAAGCCGAGGCTCACCGCCATATAGCCGAAATCTTCGACGTTCTGCAGGTGCTCCATGAAGCGGTAGGCGCGCTCCGGCGTGCCAAGGTCCACGCTCAACAAGCCGCCCGCGCCGTAGCCGGGATTGGCGAGCCGGGCGTAAAGCGCGTGGTCGGGGTGCGAGGCGAGACCCGGATAGATGACTTTGGCCCCCAGCGCCTCGAGCCGCTCTGCGCAGGCGAGCGCGCGCCGTGCGTGCTCGGTGATGCGCAGGCCGAGGTTCGGCATGCGGGTGGCGACCTCGTAAGCCGCGCGCGGATCCATCGCCGGCCCGAGCAGCATCAGGCTGCCCACATGCAGGTCGTACAACTGGTCGATGAAGGCACCGTCCGCGCAGACGCAGCCCGCGACGATGTCCGAAGCGCCGTTGATGAACTTGGTGAGGCTGTGGATCACCACGTCGGCGCCATGCGCAGCGGGCGTGATGGCCACCGGTGCGAAGGTGTTGTCGACGATGAGTTTGGCGCCCCGCTCGTGCGCGAGGCGCGCGAGCGCCGGGATGTCCGCCACCCGCAAGGTCGGGTTCGACACCGTCTCGCAGTAGAGCACGCGGGTGCGCGGCGTGAACGCACGGGCGACGGCATCGAGGTCCGAGAGGTCGACGAGATCCGTGGTGATGCCGGCCTTGCGCGGCAGGTAATCGTGCAGCAGCGCCCAAGTGCCGCCGTAGAGCGCCTGCCCCGCGACGATGTGGTCACCCGTGTCGCAGGCCTGCAGCAGCGAGCCGGAGATCGCCGCCATGCCGCTCGCCGTGCAGTACGCGCTCGGCATCGCCTCGAGCGCGGCAAGGTGGCGCGAGAGGACCATCACCGTCGGGTTGAAGTGCCGGCCGTAGAGGAAACAACCGCCCTTCGGTCCCGCGCGGCCACCGAACATCTCCGGCATCTTGCCGGCCTCGAGCACGGTGAACGTCGAACTGGTCTCGATGGACAGGTTGACCCCGCCGTGTTCGCCGAACTCGTGGCGCGAGCGCGCCACACGGGCGATCGGATCGGCAGGCATCGCGGATCGGGGCGGGGCGGGGGTGT
>JBIIVD010000034.1:0-25037 GCA_044339635.1 Steroidobacteraceae bacterium
TCGTCGACTCGTCGAGACCGCTGAACTGGATCACGGCATCGAGACGGTTGCGGAACTCCGGCGCGAACAGCTTCTTGATGGCTTCCATGCCGTCGGTGGCGTTGTCCTGCTGGGTGAAACCGATCGAGGAACGCGCCATGTCGGCAGCGCCCGCGTTGGTGGTCATGACGATGATGACCTGGCGGAAATCGGCCTTGCGGCCGTTGTTGTCGGTGAGCGTGCCGTGGTCCATCACCTGCAACAACAGGTTGAAGACATCGGGATGGGCCTTCTCGATCTCGTCGAGCAGCAGCACCGCATGCGGATGCTTGGCGATCGCCTCCGTGAGCAGGCCGCCCTGGTCGAAGCCGACGTAGCCCGGCGGCGCGCCGATGAGGCGAGACACCGTGTGGCGCTCCATGTATTCAGACATGTCGAAGCGGATGAACTCGATGCCGAGCGCGATGGCGAGCTGGCGCGTGACCTCGGTCTTGCCGACGCCGGTCGGGCCGGCGAACAGGAAGCTGCCGACCGGTTTGCGCTCATCGCCGAGCCCGGACCGCGACATCTTGATGGCCGCGGACAGGGTCTCCACCGCCTTGTCCTGGCCGAAGATCACGAGCTTGAGGTTGCGCTCGAGGTTGCGCAGCGTCTCCTTGTCGTTGCTCGAGACGGTCTTGGGCGGGATACGGGCGATGCGCGCGACGACCTCCTCGATGTGGCGCACGTCCACCGTCGTCTCGCGGGTCGCCGCCGGCTGCAGGCGCAGCCTCGCGCCCGCCTCGTCGATCACGTCGATCGCCTTGTCGGGGAGGTGCCGCTCGTTGATGTGGCGTGCGGCGAGTTCGGCGGCGGCCTTGAGGGCGCCCTCGGTGTAGGTGACCTGGTGGTGTTCCTCGAAGCGGCTGCGCAGCCCCTTCAGGATCTCGATGGTCTCGGCGACCGAGGGCTCCGGGACGTCGATCTTCTGGAAGCGCCGCGCCAGCGCGTGGTCCTTCTCGAAGATGCCGCGGTATTCGGCATAGGTCGTCGAGCCGATGCAGCGCAGTTCGCCGTTGCTGAGGGACGGCTTGATGAGGTTGGAGGCGTCCATGACGCCGCCCGAGGCCGCGCCCGCGCCGATCACCGTGTGGATCTCGTCGATGAAGAGGATCGCGCCCGGCTGCTTGCGCAGCTCCGCGATGACGGATTTCAGTCGTTTCTCGAAGTCGCCGCGATATTTGGTGCCGGCGATCAGCGAACCCATGTCGAGCGACCAGATGGTGGCGCCGGCCAGCACCTCGGGCACCTGCCCCTCGACGATGCGCCGCGCGAGGCCCTCGGCGATGGCGGTCTTGCCGACGCCGGCCTCGCCGACGAACAGCGGGTTGTTCTTGCGACGGCGGCAGAGGATCTCGATGGTGCGCTCGACCTCGAGCTGGCGGCCGATCAGCGGATCGATCTTGCCGGCCTCGGCGCGCTGGTTGAGGTTCGCGGCGTACTTCTCGAGCGCACTGCCGCCCTCGGCCTCCCGCGTCTCGTTGCCCGAGGCGGGGGTCTCTTCCTTGTCGGCCTTCTCTTCGCCGTCCTTCGGCATGCCGTGGGAGATGAAGTTCACGACATCGAGCCGCGAGACCCCCTCCTTGCCGAGCAGGAACACGGCGTGGCTCTGCTTCTCGCTGAAGATCGCGACCAGCACGTTGGCGACGCCGACTTCCTTGCGGCCGCTCGACTGGACGTGGAACACGGCACGCTGCAGCACCCGCTGGAAGCCGAGCGTCGGCTGGACCTCGCGGTCCTCGCCCGCCTTCAGGCGCGGCGTGCTCGCCTCGATGTGGGTGTGCAGTTCGGAAGACAGGCGGTCCACGTCGGCGCCGCAGGAACGCAGCACCTCGCGGACCTTGGGGGTCTGCAGGATGGCGTGCAGCAGGTGCTCCACGGTGAGGAACTCGTGCCGCCCGGCACGCGCCTCGTGGAAGGCCTTGTTGATGCAAGTCTCGAGTTCGTTCGACAGCACGTTCCGCTCCTGCGCTCCGTTGCTTGTGGGATCAGGCCTCTTCGAGCGTGCACATCAGCGGATGCTGGTGGCTGCGCGAATAGTCCATGACCTGTGAGACCTTGGTCTCGGCGATCTGGAAAGTGAACACGCCGCAGACGCCCTTGCCGCGCATGTGCACCTCCAGCATCACCTGCGTGGCCTGGGTCCGCCCCATGCCGAAGAAACGCTCGAGCACATCGACCACGAACTCCATGGGCGTGTAGTCGTCGTTCAACAGCACGACCTGGAACAGCGGCGGCTGCGCGACCTCCGGGGTGGCCTCGGCCACCGACGCGTCGAAGTCGGGCCGGGACCCTTCAGCGGACATGGTGCCGTTATAGGGGCGACGGCCACCGAAAACAAGTCAGCCGCCACCCGGCGACCGTCGCCGCCCCGGAGTGCGCGTCGTCACACAGAAAGACACCCGCAGTCGCTATGATGCACGGATGCCGGAGCGCCTGAACCTGCCACGGGTCGCCACCCTTGCGCTTGCCCTCGTGATCGGGCTGCAACTCGCCTGGATCGTCACCGGGGCGCTGGGCAGCCACGACCTCGTCGCGGGGTCCGCCGCGCGACCGGGCACCCCGGAACCCGGCGCCCTCGGATCCGCTGGCCAGGCCGTCGCCGACCGTATCGCCGCGGCGCGCCTGTTCGGCGACGCTGGCCCGGCCGAGGCCGGCGCAGGCGCAGCCCCAGCGCCCCCCACGTCCCTCGCGCTCGTCCTCGCCGGCGTGTTCGCCCGCGAAGACCCGGGCGCCGGACGCGCCATCATCGGGGAGTCGGCGGCCAGCGCCCGCCTCCACGCCGTGGGCGCGACCCTGCCGGGCGGCGCACGTCTGGTCGAGGTCCACCCGGACCGGGTGATCCTCGAACGGGGCGGCCAGCGCGAAGCCTTGTCCTTGCCCCGCTCCACCCTGCCGGCGGCGGCTGCCGGCGCCCCCGCGGGCCCCTCGGCAGCGCCCTCCACGGGGGCGAACAGCGCCCTGGCCACCTTCGCCGAAGATCCAGCCCGCTACATCCGCTGGCAGGCGATGCTGCGCGACGGCCAGGTCGCCGGCGTGCGCGTATACCCGGGCGAGATGCCCACGCTCTTCGCCCGCAGCGGCCTGCGCGCCGGGGACCTCGTGGTGGCGGTCAATGATTCACCGCTCTCCGACCAGGCGACCGCGGCGCAGTTCCTGCGCATGCTCGCCGGCGCACCGAACTCCATCGTGACGGTGGAGCGCGACGGTCGCACCGAGAACCTGCAGGTCGATCTGGCGAGCCTCAACCCGGTGGGCATGAAATGACGCGCATTTTGGCTATAGTCTCGCGGCCCACCCCCGGAACCCGAATGCCGCCACCCATGACGCCGCCCGCACCGATCACCGCCCGGCCCGCCACACGCTGGGCGACGCGCGCGGCGGTGTTCGCCGCCTGCCTGTGGCTCGCGTCGGTGAGCGGCCTGCCGACCGCCGCCGCGCAGGGCGCGGCCGCCCAACGCATCACGCCCAACTTCAAGGACGCGGACATCACGCAAGTGATCGAGGCGGTGGCCGCCGCCACCGGCAAGAACATCATCGTCGACCCGCGCGTGCGTGCGCAGGTGACCATGCTGTCGGCGACGCCGATGACGCCGGATGCGTTCTATGAGGCCTTCCTCGCGTTGCTGCAGGTGCACGGGTTCGTGGCCGTGCCCTCCGGCAAGACCGTCAAGGTCATCCCCGACGCCAACGCGCGCACCGTGCCGGGCAACGACCTGCCGGACCGGGTCAGCGCGAGCTCGGACGAACTGGTGACGCAGGTGGTCGGTGTGCGCAACGTCAGCGCCGTGCAGATGGTCGCGATCCTGCGGCCGCTGATGCCGCAGAACGCGCACCTCGCGGCCTACCCGTCCTCGAACATGCTGATCCTCGCGGACCGCGCCAACAACGTGAACCGCATGGTGCGCATCATCCGGCGCATCGACCAGGAGAGCGACGCCGACGTCGAGGTCGTCTCGATGCAGAACGCCTCGGCCAGCGAGGTCGTGCGCACCATGACCGCGCTCAACCCCCAACAGACGCAAGCCGAGGGCGGTATGGCGCCCTTGCGTGCCGTGGCCGACGAGCGCTCCAACAGCATCCTGCTCGCGGGCGACAAGACCCAACGGCTGCGCGCCCGCACCCTCATCGCCTACCTCGACACGCCGCTGGTGGGCGGCGGCGACACCCGCGTGCGCTACCTGCGCTACGCCGATGCCGAGAAGATCGCCGCCAAACTCAAGGAGCAGCTCGGCGCGAGTGGCGGCGCGGCACCCGGCGCCGCGGGCGCGGGCGCGAGCGCCGAGCGCAGCACCACCATCTGGGCCGACCCCGGCACCAACGCGCTCGTCGTCACCGCACCCGCCAAGCAGATGAACTCGCTGATGGCGATCGTCGACCGGCTCGACATCCGGCGGGCGCAGGTCATCGTCGAGGCGATCATCGTCGAGGTGTCGGCCGACAAGGCGGCGGAGCTCGGCGTCAACTGGGTGCTCGACGGCACGCAGGACGGCAACGTGGTCGGCGGCTTCATCGAACCGGTGGGCGGCGTCAGCATCATCGACCTTGCGCGCGCGGTGAACGACCCCACCACCCTCGCGAGCGCGCCGCGCGGCACCACCATCGGCATCGGCCGGCTGCAGGACACGGGCATCAACTTCGCGGCCGTGGTGCGCGCGCTGCGCGGCGATTCCACCACCAACATCATCGCCACGCCGTCCATCGTCACCATGGACAACGAAGAGGCCGAGATCAAGGTCGCGCAGGAAGTCCCCTTCCTTACCGGCCAGTACACCAACACCAGCGGCGGCGGCACGCCGCTCGCGCCGTTCCAGACCATCCAGCGGCGCGAGGTCGGCACGCTGCTCAAGGTCACGCCGCAGATCAACGAAGGCGACTCGGTGATGCTCAAGATCGAGCAGGAGAGCTCGAGCATCGCAGCCTCCAGCGCGGGCGCGGTGGACCTCATCACCAACAAACGCACCATCAACACCCGCGTGCTGATCGAGGACGGCGGCACGGTGGTGCTCGGCGGCCTCATCCAGGACTCGCAGACCGGCGGCGAGCAGCGCGTGCCCTTCCTCGGTCGCATCCCGGTCCTCGGCGAGGCCTTCCGCACGCGCAGCGCCAAGAAGAACAAGACCAACCTGATGGTGTTCATCCAGCCGCGCATCCTGCGCGACGGGTTGGACGCGACCATCGAGACCAACCAGAAATACAACTACATCCGCGACGAGCAGCGGCGCCTCGGCCCGCAGCGCGAGGTGTTGCCGCTGCTGCCCGGCGAGACGCGCGCGGAGCTGCCACCGCTACCGCAGCCCTCGCCCGCCGCAGCGCCCGTCGAGGCGCCCGCGGAGCCCAAGCCGTGAGCCTGCCCGGCGGCCCATCCGGGACGCCCCAGTTGCCGCTCGCCTTCGCACGCCGCCAAGGGGTGCTGCTCGCGGGCTGGGACGGCACAGTGGCACGCCTCGCCGTGCGCGAAGGCGCGGGCGCGGTGGCGATCGCCGAAGCCCGGCGCCATCTCGGCGCGGCCGTGCGGCTCGAACCGGTCGCGACCGAGGCCTTCGACCGCCTGCTGCAGCAGGCCTACGAATCCGGCGTCGATGCGCGTGGCGCGGCGGGCGGCATCGAGGAGCGCATCGACCTCGACTTCCTCGCGCATGACCTGCCCGAGCAGGCCGACCTCCTCGAGAGCGAGGACGATGCGCCGATCATCCGGCTGATCAACGCGCTGCTCACGCAGGCGGTGCGCGACAACGCCTCGGACATCCACATCGAGCCGTTCGAGAACCGGCTCGTGGTGCGCATGCGCGTCGATGGCGTGCTGCGCGAGGTGCTGCAGACCAAGCGCGCGGTGGCCGCCGCGGTGGTGTCGCGCATCAAGGTCATGTCGAAACTCGACATCGCCGAGAAGCGCCTGCCTCAGGACGGGCGCATCGGACTGCGCGTCGCCGGCCGCGCCATCGACGTGCGCGTCTCGACGATCCCTGCGGGCCACGGCGAGCGCGTCGTGCTGCGCCTGCTCGACAAGCAGGCCGGACGGCTCGACCTCGGCCAGCTCGGGATGGAGCCGGCCTCGACGCAGTTGCTCGACACGCTGATCCATCGCCCGAACGGCATCCTGCTCGTCACCGGCCCGACCGGGTCCGGCAAGACGACCACGCTCTACGCCGGGCTCGGCCGCCTCAACGACGCGACGCGCAACATCATGACCGTCGAGGATCCGATCGAGTACTACATCGATGGCATCGGCCAGACCCAGGTCAACCCGCGTGTCGACATGAGCTTCGCGCGCGGCCTGCGCGCCATCCTGCGCCAGGACCCGGACATCGTCATGGTCGGCGAGATCCGCGACCTCGAGACCGCGCAGATCGCGGTGCAGGCCTCGCTCACCGGCCACCTCGTGCTCTCGACCCTGCATACGAACACCGCGGTGGGCGCGGTCACGCGCCTGCGCGACATGGGTGTCGAGCCCTTCCTGCTCGCCTCCAGCCTGATCGGCGTGGTCGCGCAGCGCCTCGTCCGCACGCTCGACTCCGCGCTGCGGGAACCCTTCACCGCGGGCGGTCTCGAGCGGCTGCAGCTCGGCCTCGCGCCCGAGGACCCGCCGCTCACGCTCTGGAGCGCGGGCGCCGAGGGCACCGGGTACCGCGGACGTACCGGCATCTACGAGATCGTGCCGGTCGACGATGCGATGCGCACGCTGATCCACGACGGCGCGCCGGAGGCGGCGCTCGAGCGCCATGCGCGCGGCCTCACCCCCTCGATCCGCGACGACGGCCTCGCCAAGGTCCGCCGGGGCGTGACCACGCTCGAGGAAGTGCTGCGCGTGACGCGCGAGGACTGACGCGCGATGCCGGCCTTCGAGTACCAGGCGCTCGATCCCGCCGGCCGCGAGCAGCGCGGGCTGCTCGAGGGCGACAGCCCGCGCCAGATCCGGCAGATGTTGCGGGACCGGCAATTGCTGCCGGTGACGGTCACCGAGGTCCGCGAGCGGCCGGCCGACGGGGCGACGGGCAGCGGCGGCACCGCCGCGGCCGGTGGCCCGTCCGCCTCGGCGCTGTCCCGCCTGCGACGCCGGTTCGGGGAGCCGCCGATCCGCATCGGCGCCCGCGACCTCGCCTTGCTCACGCGGCAATTGGCGACCCTCGTGCGCGCCGCGCTGCCGCTCGAGGAGGCGCTGCAGGCGGTCGCGCAGCAGACGGAACGTCCGGCGACCCGCAAGGTGTTGGCTGCGGTCCGCGCCCGGGTGATGGAAGGCGACACCCTCGCCGCCGCGCTCGGCAGCTTCCCGCGCGTGTTCCCGGAGATCTACCGCGCGACGGTGGGCGCCGGCGAGCAGTCGGGCCGCCTCGACACGGTGCTCGAACGGCTCGCCGACTACACGGAGCGTCGCGACCAGCTGCGTCAACGTGTGCTCGGCGCGCTCCTGTACCCCATCGTGCTGACGGTCATGTGCGTGATCGTGGTCGCAGGGCTGCTGACCTATGTGGTGCCGCAGGTGGTGGCGGTGTTCGAATCGGGCGGGAACACCCTGCCCTGGCTCACGCGCGCCCTGCTCGCCACCAGCGCGTTCCTGCGCGGCTGGGGCTGGCTGCTGCTGCTGCTGATCGGTCTCGGGGTGGTGGCCTTCCTGCGTTGGCTGCGGGCAAAACCCGCACAGCGGCGGTTCGAGACCCTGTTGCTGCGCCTGCCCTTCATCGGGCGGCTGCTGCGCAGCCTGGGGGCGGCGCGCTTCACCCGCACGTTCAGCATCCTCACCGGCAGCGCCGTGCCCGCCCTCGACGGCCTGCGCATCGCCGGCGCCACGGTCGGCAACCTGCCCATGCGCGAGGCCATCGAGACGGCAGCGGAACGGGTGCGAGAAGGCGCCCCGATCGGCCGCTCGCTCGCGGCCAGCGGCCTGTTCCCGCCGCTCACCGTGCACCTCGTCTCGAGCGGCGAGAGCAGCGGCCGCCTCGAGGAGATGCTCGGCCGCGCGGCGGACGCCGAGGAACGCGAACTCGACCGGCTGCTCACCGCGCTCGTCGGGCTGCTCGGGCCGCTGCTGATCGTCGGCATGGGCGTGCTGGTGCTGCTGATCGTGTTCGCCATGCTGCAGCCGATCTTCGAGATGAACACGCTCATCCGCTGAGGCCCGCGGGTCTTGTGATGGCGCCTCGGGCAACCCCGGGTCTTGCAAGCTCGGCGCGGTCGAAATAAATTCCGCGCGACAGGGGTTTGCACGGCGATCGAGCCATGAACGAAAGACCCGAGCAGGACGAATTCGACGAGGAAGAAGACCTTGAGGCCGGCGAGGACCTCGACTCGGCGATGCGCGAGTTCGACCACGCCCGCCGACGGCCGGCCAAGGGCGTGGGCGACCCGGCGTGGCGCCGCTTGGAGCGGCTGCGCGAGGACCGTCGCACCGCCGAACTCACCAGCGACTTCGATGACTACGACATCGGACCGGAGCCGACCTCGCTCAGCGGAAGTCGCGCGAACGCACCAGCAGCGCGCCCAACAAAGCCGAACGGTCGGTGAGCCGCTCGGCGATGACATGCAGCACCTCGCCTTGGCGCTGCAGCCTGCCCTGCGCCTCGAGCAGCCGCGCGCGCAGCAACGGCTGACGCTGCGCCTCGCCCACCCGCTTCCAGACGATGAGGTTGACCGTACCGGTCTCGTCTTCCAGCGTGACGAAGGTGACGCCGCTCGCGGTGCCCGGCCTCTGGCGCGTGAGCACGAGCCCCGCGACACGCACCCGGCAGCCGTCCTCTGCGGTCAGCAGTTCCCGCGCCGTGAGCAGCGGCGGACCGTACTGAGGCGTGGCGGCACGCGTCTCACCGCGGCGTGCCCCCTGCTGCCGCGACCCTGGCCAGCGCGGACGCAGCAGCGCGAGGGGATGGCGCCCGAGCGTGAGACCGAGACTGCGGTAATCGGCCACCAGATCCTCGCCCTCGGTGGGCGTGGGCAGCAGCGGCAGCGCCACCTCGGACGCCGACGGCGCGAGCGGCAGCGCGGCCTCGGCGCCCGCGACCTGCCAGAACGCGTGGTGACGGTTGCCCGCCAGCGAGGCGCAGGCGCCCGCCGCGGCGAGCGCTTCGAGATCGCCACGATCGAGCGTGGCCGACTCGGCGAGGTCCTGCAGGTCGTCGAACGGCGCGCCGCGCGCCTGGCGTGCGTGATCCTCGAGGCGCGCCTGGCGGGTCGCCACCAGCCGTGCGGCAGCGGTGCGCGACAGGCCGCGCACGAGGCGCAAGCCGAGGCGCAGCGCCGGACGGCCTTCGATGCCTGACGGCTCCAAGGAACAATCCACCCCGCTCACGCAGACATCGACGGCGCGCACCTCGACCCCATGCTCGCGCGCATCGCGCACCAGCTGCGCCGGGGCGTAGAACCCCATCGGCTGGCTGTCGAGCAGGGCAGCGGTGAAGGCCGCGGGCTCGTGGCACTTGAGCCACGCGGACACGTAGACCAGCAAGGCGAAGCTCGCCGCATGCGATTCGGGGAAGCCGTATTCGCCGAACCCCTGGATCTGGCCGAAGATGCGCGCCGCGAAGGCGTCGTCGTAGCCGCGCGTGCGCATGCCTTCGCGCAAGCGCTGCTCGAAATGCCCGAGCCCGCCGTGGCGCTTCCAGGCCGCCATCGCGCGGCGCAGCTGGTCGGCCTCGCCCGGCGTGAAGCCCGCCGCGACGATCGCCACCTGCATCACCTGCTCCTGGAATATCGGCACGCCGAGCGTGCGCTGCAGAACGGCCTTCACCGACTCGCTCGGATAATCGACCGGCTCCTCGCCGTTGCGGCGCCGCAGGTAGGGATGGACCATGTCGCCCTGGATCGGCCCCGGGCGCACGATCGCGACCTCGATGACGAGGTCGTAGAAGTTGCGCGGCCGCAGCCGCGGCAACATCGCCTGCTGCGCACGCGACTCGATCTGGAACACCCCGACCGTGTCGGCACGGCAGATCATGTCGTAGACGCGCGGGTCTTCGGGCGGGATGTCCGCGAGCGTGAGCGATGCGCCACCATGAGCCGTCCGCCAACCGGAGACGAGATCGAGCGTGCGGCGGATCGCGCTCAACATGCCGAGCGCGAGCACGTCGACCTTGAGCAGCCCGACCGCGTCGAGATCGTCCTTGTCCCATTGGATGACGGTGCGATCGGGCATGGCCGCGTTCTCGACCGGCACCAGTTCCTCGAGGAGATCACGCGCGATCACGAAGCCGCCGACATGCTGCGAGAGGTGGCGCGGGAAGCCGAGCAACTGCTGCGACAGCTCCAGCAACAGCGCAAAGCGGCGCGCCGCGTCCGCGCCGGACTTGTCGCTCGCGGCGGCCGTTGCGTCGGCCGCACCCGCGCCGGGCACGCCCGCTTCGCGCAGCCGCGCCGGATCGATGCCGCGGTCCCAGCGGCCTGCGGCGGTGGCGATCGCTTCGACCTCGCCCTCGGCGAAGCCGAGCGCCTTGCCGAGGTCGCGCAGCACGCTGCGTGGCCGGTAGCTGATCACGGTGGCGGCGAGCGCGGCGCGGTGCCGGCCGTACTTGGCGTAGAGGTACTGGATCACCTCCTCGCGCCGCGAGTGCTCGAAATCGACGTCGATGTCGGGCGGTTCGTCGCGCTCGCGCGAGATGAAGCGCTCGAAGAGCATGGACATGCGCGCCGGATCGACCTCGGTGATGCCGAGGCAGTAACAGACCGCAGAGTTGGCGGCCGAACCGCGTCCCTGACAGAGGATGCCGCGGCTGCGCGCGAACTCGACGATGTCGTGCACCGTCAGGAAATAGGGCTCATAGCCGAGCTCCGCGATGAGCGCGAGCTCGTGCTCGACCAGCGTACGCACGTAGGGCGGCATGCGATCGCGCGGCGGCAGGACGACACACGCGGGCGGCGCTCCGCCCCAACGCCGCGCGGCGCCACGCTCGACCAGCTCGCGCAGCCATTCGGCGGGCGTACGGCCCTCCGGGACGAGCTCCCGCGGATATTCGTAGCGCAGTTCATCGAGCGAGAAGCGGCAGCGTGACGCGACGACGAGCGTCTCGGCGAGCAGCGCGGGCGGATAGAGCCGCGCCAGCCGCAAACGCTCGCGCAGGTGGCGTTCCCCCGAGGGCAGCAATGCGAGGCCCGCGTCCTCGAGGGTGGTGCCGAGACGGATGGCGGTGAGCGCATCGTGCAAGCGCCGCCGTGCACGGATGTGCATGCACACGGCGCCTGCGGCTACGAGCGGCAAGCCGTACGCCGCAGCCTGCGCCGTGAGCGCGGCGAGGTGCGCGCGTTCCGTGCCGTCGCGCAGCAGCTCGGCGGCGACCCAAGCGGACCCGGCGTAGTGCGCGCGCAGCCACGCGGGCACCCCGACATCCGCGGGCGCCTCGACGCCCGCGGGCGCGGCGAGGTCGGCCGGTCGCGGCGTCCAGAGCAGCAGGCAATGCCCGGGACCGACCAGCTCCAGCACGTCGTCGCGCGTCAGGTGGTACTGCCCTTTCGGTGCGGCGCGCCGACCGCGGGTGATGAGACGGCAGAGCTGCCCGTAGCCGCGGCGATCGGCTGCGAGCACGACGAGCGGCATGCCACAGGCGAGCCGGAATTCGGCGCCGACGATCAGCCGCGTGGACTTGTCCTTGAGCGCCGCATGGGCACGCACCACGCCGGCCACCGAACACTCGTCGGTGAGGGCGAACGCGTCGTAGCCGAGCGCCACCGCGCGCTCCGCGAGCTCCTGCGGCTGCGAGGCGCCGCGCAGGAAACTGAAACTGCTGAGGCAGTGCAGCTCGGCATATCCGGGCGGCATGACCGGCACGGCACGCTCAACCGAACACGCCGTGCAGCCACCAGCCATGCGGCGGCAGCCGCTCGCGGTACACCCAGACTTCGGCGCCCGAGGGTGCGCAGGCGATGTAGTAATCGCGCGCCACATCGGCGCCGTCCCACCAACCGGTCTCGATGCGCTCCGGCCCCTCGAGACGCTGCAACGCCTCGCAGGGCCAGGGCAAAGGCTCTGGATCGCGCAGCAACCACAGCGGGCGACGCACGCCGCAAGCGTCCGGCGACAAGGGCGCCGCAGGAGATGCCGCCGGGGACGCTGCCGGGGATGCTGCCGGGGATGCTGCCAAGGACGCCGGACCCGGCAACGCAGGCTCGGCCACACGCCACGCGACCTCCGGACGGTGACGCGGCACGAGACACAGACCATAGACCGCCTCGCTGCCGAGGCGGGCGCGCAACCGTTCGATGAGCGCGGGGGATTCGCGGCCGAGACCGCCGCCCTGCTCGCCGGGGCGCCACAGCGACTCGCTGCCGACCGTCACCGGACGCAGGTTGCCGGAACGCAGTTCGATGCGCACCACGGGCGCGGGCAACACGATGCGCGCGAGGTGTTCGCCGAGCAGCGCCTCAAAACGCTCGGCGAGCCACTCGGCGGCGGCGAGACGCAGCGTCACCGGGGTGTATGGCGGGATGGCGGACGCGCCGTGCTGCGCCGGGCGCTCGCGATGTGCGAGACGCAGCATCAGCAGGTCGATGCCCGAGCCGCGTGCACGCAGGAAGGACTCGAGCTCGACGAGCCGCGGCCCGATCTCGCGCAGCACGGCAGGCTGCGCGGCAAGCTCGAAGGAAGGTTCGTGGCGGACGCGGAAACGCTCGCGCGGCACGAAGGCACGGCGCGGTTCGGGTGCAAGGCCGACGAGCCGGTCGAGATCGGCGAGCGTCCGCGCACCGAAGCGACGCGCGAAACCGGCGCGCGGCAGGCGCAACACGGCGCCGAGCGTGCGCACACCGACAGACCCGAGACGTGCGATCGTCTCTTCCGGCCAGCGCAGCGCCGCGAGCGGCAAGGGCGCGAGCGCGCCGACGAGCCGGTCGCGGGCCAGCACGATGACACCCTGCCCCGCCGGATCCCGCGCCAACGCGAGCGCGGCGAGCGGCGTCGGCGCCAGCGCCCACCGCGGCTCGGCGCCGGCCGCGCGACAGCGCGCGATCACCTGCGCGCACAGCGCCTGCGGACCGCCGAACAGCCGGAAGCTGCCTCGCACCTCGAGCAACACCCCCTCGGTCTCGAGGCTCACGCGCGGACTGAAATCGAGCGCAAGCCGCGCGAGGCGGTCGAGATCGACGTCGCAGCACAGCGCAAGCCAGGCCTCGGGCGCCGTGTCGAACAAGGACTCGAGCGGCGATGTGGCCGGCGCGATCGCCGAGCCGGCGACCGAAGAGGAAGGCGCCGCACGCCCGAGACGGGTGAACGCCCGCCGCACCGACGCCACCCGCTCACGGCCTGCCATGCGCGGCCTCCCGATGCGGCCCATCATGCTGCGGCCCGTCGCGATGCAGGGTCGGCCATCGCAGTTCGAACGGCTCGCGTCGACCACCGCGGCTTTTGAGGAGCTGCAGCCGTGCGCCGCCCGGTCGTGGCTCGAACAGCAACCGCAACCCGGCAGGCGACGTCTCGCGTGCGGCCTCGAGGCCGCGGAACAGGAAGGCCGGCGCGCGGTGGCGCTGCGTGATCAGCTGCAGGCGACGCAGGTCACGGGGCCGCACACGCGGACCGCGGGCGTCGAACCAGGCGAGCGCGACGCCACAGGCCCCGGAATCGAGCGTCTGTTCGAGCGCCCACAGCGGATGCCCGGTACGGATGACGAGCTGGCGATCGACAGGCACCCCCTCGGCGACGAGCGCGGGTGCATAGGGCTCGAACGGCGGCGAGATCCAGCTCACCCAGCGCGGGGGCTGAGAACGGGCGATCGCAGCGATCAAAGGGACCAACAAACGCAGCTCGCCAAGCCCGGGGCGCAGCGTGAGGATCTCCGTGAGACTGGCGACCGGCCATCCGCGCCCCGGCAACGCGTCATCGAGGCGCGCGTATCCCGTGGCGTGCGTATCGATGGGCACAAGGCTGCGCCCGCGCCAGATCGCCGGATGCGTGAGCAGACCGGCGAGACCGGCGGGCGGGGTGTCCGGAAGGCGCCCGTCTGCGGAATCCATGCGCGTTGAAGCCATGCCGGTAGGCGCGATACGGTCGCATCAGGCGGGCCCGGGCCCACGCAGGACGCGCGTCTGGGAGAACCAACGATGGCGGCCACAGCCACAGGGACAGGCATAGCGGCGCAGGCTGGCTCGCGGCAGGTGCGCGCGCAGCGGGTGGGCTCGGTGTTTCTTCGGGACGAGCGCGTCCGTCGCGCCCGGCGGGGGGCGCAGTTCGAAATCGTTCATGGGGACCTCTGCGGCTGTCTTGGCGGCTGCGGGCCGCCGCCGCGCCGTTACATCAGACCGGTCGCCGCCTTGCCGATGCCGCTCGCACCCCGGCGCAGCACGCCGACCACCACCCCTTCGATGATGAGCGGCTCTTCGCGCAGGTTGACGCGGATGGGCTCGAAGTCGGGGTTCTCGGGCAGCAGCCACACGGTGCTGCCTTCCTGTTTGTAGCGCTTGACCGTGACTTCGTTCTCGAGGCGCGCGACGATGATCTGGCGGTTGCGGACCTCGGGCGTGCGATGCACGGCCACCAGGTCGCCGTCGAGGATGCCGACGTCCTTCATGGACATGCCGGTGACCTTGAGCAGGTAGTGCGGACGGGGCGAAAAGATGTCCGGATCGATGTTGAATCGCGCTTCGATGTTCTCTTCTGCGAGAATGGGCTTGCCGGCGGCCACACGGCCGATGAGCGGCAGGCCGAGCTGCTCGCGCAGGATGTCCTTGAGCTGGATGCCGCGCGAGGTGCCCGGCACGAGCGCGATGACGCCCTTGCGGGCGAGCGCGCGCAGATGTTCCTCGGCGGCGTTCGCCGAGCGGAAGCCGAGTTCCTGGGCGATCTCGGCGCGGGTGGGCGGCATGCCGGTTTCGGCGATCGCCCGTTGGATGAGACGGAGGATCTCGGTTTGGCGGGGAGTCAGGTCTGACATGTGGCACCTCTACCTCTGTTGATCCATACAGTAACTGTGAATACATCCAGTCGCAAGCCCCCTGCCGCAGATTTCGACGCCCTGGTCATCGGCGGCGGCCACAACGGCCTCACCTGCGCCTGCTACCTCGCGCGGGCGGGGCGGCGGGTCGCCGTGTTCGAGCGCCGGGGGGTGGTCGGCGGCGCGGCCGTCACCGAGGAGTTCCACCCGGGCTTCCGCAACTCGGCCGCCAGCTACACCGTGAGCCTGCTCGATGCCGGGGTGATCGCCGAGCTCGGCCTCGCCGGTCATGGGCTGCGCGTGGTCGAGCGGCCGATGCAGAACTTCCTGCCGCTGCCCGACGGCGATTCGTTCAGCGCCGGCCCGACCGCCGCGGACACCCTCGAGGAAGTGCGCCGCTTCAGCGCCCGTGACGCCGCGCGCCTGCCGGCCTTCAACGAGATGATCGGCCGCGCCGTGACGCTGCTGCGCGACCTGCTGCACCGCACCCCGCCGACCGACCTGCGCCGCGGCCGCGACCTGTGGGAACTGCTGCGCTTCGGGCGCGGCTTCCGCGCGCTGCCGCTCGCCGCGCAGCGCGAACTGCACGAGCTCTTCACGCGCAGCGCCGGCGAGGTGCTCGACCACTGGTTCGAGTGCGATGCGCTCAAGGCGCTCTACGGCTTCGATTCCATCGTCGGCAACTACGCGAGCCCCTACACGCCGGGCAGCGCCTACGTGCTGCTGCACCATGCCTTCGGCGAAGTGAACGGCAAGAGCGGGATCTGGGGCCACGCCATCGGCGGCATGGGGGCGATCACACAGGCGCTCGCCGCCGAGGCGCGGCGGCTCGGCGTGCACATCGAATGCGACGCGCCGGTCGAGCGCATCATCACGAGCCGCGCCGCAGGCCGCATCGGCGGCGGACGCGTGCGCGCGAGCGGCATCCGCCTGGCCGATGGCCGCGTGTTCGGCGCGCCGAACATCATCGGCAACCTGGGGCCGAAGCCCCTCTTCCTCGGACTCCTGCAGCCCGAGGACCTGCCCGAGGATTTCCGCTCGCACATCGAGCGCTGGCGGGTCGGGTCGGCCTCGTTCCGCATGAACGTCGCGCTCTCGGAGCTGCCGCGCTTCTCGGCGCGGCGTTCGCGCACGGGCGATACGCACCTCGGTTCCGGCATCATCATCGCGCCCTCGCTCGGCTACATGGACCGCGCCTACGCCGAAGCGCGCCTGCACGGCGTGTCGGGCGCGCCGGTGGTCGAGATGATGATCTCCTCGACGCTCGATGACACGCTCGCCCCGCGCGGCGCGCACGTGGCGAGCCTCTTCTGCCAGCATTTCGACTACGAGCTCGCGCGGCCCGAGACGCCGGAGCGCAGTTGGGCGGACCCGGCGATGCGCGAGGCTGCGGCGCAGCTCATCATCGATACCGTCGACGCCCACGCCCCCAACTTCCGCGCGAGCCTGCTCGGGCATTCGGCGCTCTCGCCGCTCGACCTCGAGCAGCGCTTCGGCCTCGCGGGCGGCGACATCTTCCATGGCGCGCTCGGCCTCGACCAGCTGTGGGCGGCGCGTCCCGCGCTCGGCTACGGCGATTACCGCACGCCGCTCGAAGGCCTTTATCTTTGCGGCTCGGGCGCGCACCCGGGCGGCGGCGTCACCGGCGTGCCGGGACGCAACGCGGCGCGCGAGATCCTGCGCGACAAGCGCAAGGGCTGAGCACGGCCATGCGCATCCTGCACACGCTCTTCTCGCGCGGCTTCGCCGGCACCGAGCGCGCCACCGCCGAGATGTGCAACGCCTGCGCGGCGCAAGGCCACGAGGTGATGCTCGCGCTGCGGCGCGACCATCGCGGTGCAGGCGGCGCCTCGATCCGCGACCACCTCGACCCGCGCGTGCAGGTCGTCGAGTGCGGCCGCTGGTTCCCGGGGCCCGGTCTCGCGCGTGCGGTGCGGGAGTTCCGGCCCGAGGTCATCCACACGCACCTGCGCAAGAGCACACGGCTCGTCGCACGCCTGAAACCGCCCTGCCCCACCGTCGCCACGCTGCACATGTGGGTCAACGGTCCGCATTTCCTGCAGATGGACGGGCTGATCGTCATCGCGCAATGGCAGAAGCGCGACCTCGCCGACTACCGCGGCCGGGTGTTCGACATCAACGAATCTCTGATGCCGCAGCCCAAGCTCGCGCCGGAGCGCATCGCGGCGCTGCGCGCCGAAGGCGGCGCAGCGCCCGGAGATCTCTTGGTGGGCGGCGTCGGACGCCTCGCGGAATCGAAGGGCTTCGACACCCTGATCCGCGCCTTCGGGCAAGCGGCGCTGCCGGACGCCAAACTCGTGATCGCGGGCGAGGGCCGCGAGCGCGCCGCGCTGGAGCGCCTCGCCGCCGAGACCTGTCCCGACGGGCGCATCAGGTTCCTCGGCTTCCGCAGCGATGCCAAGGACCTCTACCAGGCCTTCGACCTGTTCGTGAGCCCCTCGCGCAGCGAACCGCTCGGGCGGGTGCTGTTCGAGGCGCTCGATGCCGGCACCCCGGTGCTCGCGACGCGCACGCAGGGACCCTCGGAGATCCTCGCGCGCTTCCCGGGCCGGCTGGTCGACATCGACGATGCGGCGCAGATGGCCGATGCGCTGCGGGAGATCGCCGCGGCGCGGCCGCCCCGGCTGCAGCACGACCTGTCGCCCTGGCATCTCGACACCGTGGTGCGCGAGACGCTCGCGGCCTACCGCGGACTGATCGACGCGCGCGCAGCGCGCGGCTGACGCGGGCCGGACCGGGCGCGAGCAGTCGGCGCCCTCAGGCGAGCCCGAGGTGCTCGCCGATGCGGCTCACCATGCCGGGCAGCGCGTCGGTGACACCCGCGGCGCGCGCCGCAGCGGCGAGCGCCCCCAGCGATGCCCCACCGGGCGATGCCCCGGAAGGTCCGTCACCGAGCAGTGCCGCACAGCGCGCGACCACCTCGTCCGGCGCCGGCGCCTCGACGCCGCCCGCCTCGACGCAACGCGCGATGCGCGCCGCTTGGTCGCCCGCGATCGGCACCGCGACGCAGGGACGCCCGATCGCGAGCGCCTGCAGCAGCGTATCGCCGCCGTTCACCAGCACGAGCCTGCTGCGGCGCAGCAACGCCATCAGCGCGCCGCCGCCGAGGCCGCGCAGCACGCGCAACCGCTCCGATGCCGCCACCTCGCCGGTGAACGAGGGCCCGGCGACGAATGCGACCCGATGGCCGCGCGCGGCGAGCGCCTCGCCCCAGCGCGCGAACTGCGCAGGCGTCATCGCCGAGTCGTGGAACACGCTGCCGCCGCCCGGCACGATGACGAGATCGGGTGCCGGGAAGTCCGGCAGCAGCACATCGAGCGCCGCCTCGTCGGGCGGTGCCACCACCGCATCGAGGAAACGCAGCTGCGGACGCCCGGCGAGGCGCATCTTCAGGCGCTCGAGCGGCCCGAGCGCCCCGGCGATGGCCTCGGGGTAGGAGATCCAGTGGTCATCGAGCAGTCGCATCCAGCGCAGGCGGAAGGCCTTGTATCGCTGGCGCCCGCGCGAGCTCACGTAGACCACCTTGGCGCCTGCGGCACGCGCGGCCTTCAGCGCCGCGGTCCGCCCGGCGTTGTCGAACACGACGACGCCCGGCCTGAACGCCCGGATGGCGTCGATGACCTCGGCGTCGCAGAGCGTCGGCGAAGCCGGGATCAAGGTGGTGGGGAATCGGCAGGTGGCCGCGTAGGGCGCGTCGCGGTGCAGCAGGAAGCGCATCTCGACCTGCGGCCAACGCGCCGCCACCGCCTCGGCCAGGCCGCGCGCGCGGGCGAACTCGCCCATGCCGGAGGGGCCGCTCACCGGCACGAACAGCACGCGCGGCGGCGCATCGTCGCCTCGGGCGGTCGTCCCGGTCGCGCTCATCCTGATATCCAAGGGCCGATATCCATGGGCTATGATGTTGCCATGTATCGCCCCGCACCGGGACTGCCCGGCAGACACTGGTACCAACGGCTCTTCTCGAAGCGCGCCCGCCGTGCGGCGAGCCGCGACTTCCTCTTCGACCACCTGCCCAAGGGCGGCATGGTCATCGAAGTCGGCGTCTTCGACGGGGATTTCTCGGAACGCATCCTCGCCATGAACGAGCCGCGCGAGCTGCATCTCGTCGACCCGTGGTTCCCCAAGGACGACGGTACGCTCTACGACGGCCCGACCCAGGACTTCAAGGACGCCCAGGCGGCGAGCGAGGCCCTGCAGGCCCAATACCAGCAGGTCACGACGCGGTTCGCGCGCGAGATCGCCTCGGGGCGCGTGGTGCTGCACCGCATGCTGTCGCACGATGCCGCGCCGCTGTTCCCGGACGCCCACTTCGACTGGATGTACGTCGACGCCAGCCACTTCTACGACGACGTCAAGCGCGACCTCGCGGCTTTCTTCCCCAAGCTCAAGCCGGGCGGCTACATCGCCGGGGACGACTACGACCGCCGCGGCATCTGGGACCACGGGGTCACCCGGGCGGTCGACGAGTTCCGTGCCTCCGGGGTCGCCGACACCATCCGGTTGCGCAACCACCAATTCCTGCTGCGCAAACACGGCCCGTAGTCACGGTACGTGTCCATAGTGCGCAGGTCGGTGCGCAGGTTCACCCAACTGCAGTTGCATTCCGCCCCCGGATTTGGTGCCATTGGCGCTTGGCGCACGCGGGGTGGGTTGATTCTCGTGGGCGCCGAAACCTTCAGACACCACAGAGGACACGAAGAATGAAGACCCCTGTCATCGCCAAGATCGCTGCCCTGGCCGCCCTCACCGGCCTCGCCGGCTGCACGGACCTCAAGCCGCTGCAGGCCCAGATCGACACCCTGAAGTCGCAGGTCTCGAGCATCAGCTCGCAGGTCGCCGCCGCCAAGAGCGCCGCCGACAGCGCGGGCAGCGCCGCCGCCTCGGCCGCCTCGGCCGCCAGCGGTGCCCAGTCGACCGCCAACCAGGCGCTCGCCGCCGCGCAGGCCAGCCAGAGCTGCTGCGATGCGACGAACGAGAAGATCGACCGCATGTTCAAGCGCACGATCTCGAAGTAAGACCGCAAGGTCCCGCTTCGGGAAAAAAGACGCCGCGCGAAAGCGCGGCGTTTTTTTTCGTCCCCGCGAAAGGGGTCAGTAACGGATCAGCGCCGAACCCCAGGTGAGGCCGCCGCCGAAGGCCTCGAGCAGCAGCAACTGGCCACGCTGGATGCGCCCGTCGCGCACGCCGGCATCGAGCGCGAGCGGCACCGAGGCCGCCGAGGTGTTGGCGTGGTCCTGGACGGTCACGATCACTTTCTCCATCGGCATGTCCAGTTTCTTGGCGGTGGCCTGGATGATGCGGATGTTGGCCTGGTGCGGCACCAGCCAATCGAGCGCCGACTGGTCGAGGCCGTTGGCCGCCATGGTCTCGTCCACCAGGGCGCCGAGCGACTTCACCGCGACCTTGAAGATCTCGTTGCCGGTCATGCGGATGAACATCTCCATCCGGCCGCGATCGTCGTAGGTGAAGCCCTTGGAAGGTCCCACCGGGCAGTGCAGCAGATCGACGTAGGATCCGTCTGCATGCAAGTGCGTCGAGAGGATGCCGGGCTCGTCGGACGGTTTCAGCACCACGGCGCCGGCGCCATCGCCGAAGATGATCGCCGTGCTGCGGTCGGTCCAGTCGACGATGCGGCTCAGCGTCTCGGCGCCCACCACCAACGCGCACTTGGCGTCGCCCAGCCGCACGAACTTGTCGGCCACCGAGAGCGCATACATGAAACCGCTGCAGGCGGCCTCGAGGCCGAGCGCGGGGCACCCGTGCAGGCCGAGCCGCGCCTGCAGCAAGGCGCCGCAGTTGGGGAACACGAGGTCGGGCGTGGTGGTGCCGAAGACGATGAGGTCGACCTCGCTCGCATCGACCCCGGCCGCTTCGAGCGCGCGGCGCGCAGCGCGTTCACCGAGATCGACGGTGGTCTCGCCCGGGGCTGCGATGTGGCGCTGGCGGATGCCGGTGCGCTCCTGGATCCATTGGTCCGAGGTCTCGACCATCGTCTCGAGCTCGGCGTTGGTCAGCACCTTCTCGGGCAGGTAACTGCCGGTGCCGGCGATGCGTGAGTAGCAGAGCTTGAGGGTCATGTTGCGGGTCCTCCCGTTCCTTGGAGCGCGCCGTCGGCACCGAGCGCCGTGGCGACATGGTCGATGAGCCGTCGCCGCACGGCGGTGGCGGCGATGGCGATCGCACGCGCGAGCGCCACGCGATCGGCGCTGCCGTGGCTTTTTACCACGACCCGCGTCAGCCCCACCATGACCGCTCCGTTGAAGGCCCGCGGATCGAGCGACGCGGTGACGCGCGACAGCACCGGCCGCGCGGCGAGACCGGCCAGCTTCGCCGGCAGGCTCGCGGTGAATCCGCTTCGCAGCCGATGGCCGATGAGCCGCGCCACCCCTTCCATGGTCTTGAGCGCGACATTGCCGGTGAAGCCGTCGGTCACGACGACGTCCACGTCACCGCCGAAGATGTCGCCGCCCTCGACGAAACCGGCGTATTCGAACCCGACCGTGCCCGCCGCGACGCGCCCTTGCAGCAGCGCATGCGCCTCCTGCACGAGGTCATGCCCCTTCGACGCCTCGACGCCGATGTTGAGCAGGCCGACCCGAGGGCGCGCGATGCCATGCACGTCACGCGCGACGATCGCCCCCATCAGCGCGAACTGCACGAGCTGCAGCGGCGTCGCGCGCACGTTGGCACCGAGGTCGAGCAGGTGCGTGTGCCCTGTCATGTTGGGCACGGCCGACATGATCGGCGCGCGCTCGACCTGCGGCAGGCATTTGAGGACGAAATGGGCGATGGCGGTGAGCGCGCCGGTGTTGCCGGCACTGACCGCGGCCTCGGCACGGCCTGCGTGCACGAGGTCGATCGCGATGCGCATGGAGGAGCCTTTCTTGCGGCGGATCGCCTCGCGCGGCGAGTCCTCCATGCTGATGACCTCCGTCGCCGCCACGACCTCGCAGCGATCGCGCACCGCTGCCGCGCCGGCCGTTGCGAGCGTCGCCCCGATCACCGACGGGTCGCCGACCAGCAACAGGCGCAGTGCCGGGTCCGCCTCGAGCGCGAGCAGCGCCGCAGGCACGCATTCCTGCGCACCCAGGTCGCCGCTCATGACATCGAGCGCGATGACGGTCATGGGGGTGCTCCGCGGACGGAGCGGGCGCGCCTCGAGGCGCGCCGAGGGCTTCAGCCGGCCGCTTCGTCGTCGATCGGCTTCTCGATCACGCGCTTGCCGCGGTAGAAACCGTCCGGCGTGATGCGGTGACGGAAGTGCGTCTCGCCCGACTGCGGGTCGATCGACAGCGCAGGGGTCGGGGCCCGGTCGTGCGAGCGGTGCATGCCGCGCTTGGAGGGGGTCTTGCGGCTCTTTTGGACTGGCATCTCGGTCTCTCCTCGGCGGGCGGGCTATCGTCCCCGTTTCAGGAGCTCGCCCAGCCCTGCAAACGGCGTGATCGTGTCGTCCTTTGCGACCTTCGGCGCGTCTGCGCCGAGGGTGACATCGCCGGGACCACAGTCGGCGACATCATCGTGCCGCGGCACCAGCGGCACCGACAGCAAGATCTCTTCTTCGACCAGGTCGCGCAACACCACGCGACCCCCGGGCGCGAGCGTCGGCTCGATGCCCGGATCAAGTTCGTCGGCCTGCGCCGGGTCGGTGACGAGCCAGACTTGGGAGTCCGCTTCCACCGGCCACGATACGGGCCGCAGACAACGCTGGCAGCGCAGCGGCACGCGCGCGCTCACCTGCACCGTCGCGACCGGCTGGCCGCGTTCGCGTGACATCGCCACGCGACACGTCGCCGTCCCGTCCACCGACCGCCCCGCTGGCACGGCGAGCTCGGGAGCCAACCGCGGCATCTGTGCCAGCGGCAGTTCGAACTCCCACACGTCGCCGGCGTCTGAATGACGCTCGACATCGAGGGGGCGCAACCAGTCCGCCGGCATGGGGCGCGTATAATAGGGAGCGTCCCCCCGGTAGTCAAAACCAATCTACGGTGTAAGCCCTTGTTTCTTCTGAAGAGGCCTCTCTGGCTCGCCTCCGGGTCGGCTTACCGGCGCGAATTGCTCTCCCGTCTGGGGCAGCCCTTCTCCTGGCGCTCGCCCGACGTCGACGAATCGCGGCGCCCCGGCGAAGCGCCCGCGGCGCTTGCCGGGCGGCTCGCCCGTGCCAAGGCGCGGGCGGTCGCGGGCGCCCTCGCCGCCGAGGCCGCGCAGGGTGCGGACGCCGACCCCGGCGCGCTGGTCATCGGTTCCGACCAGGTCTGCGCCCTGGGCGACGAATGCCTCGGCAAGCCGGGCAGTGCCGCGGCCCAAGCCGCACAGCTCGCCCGCCTCGCCGGACAGCGCGTCGTGTTCCACACCGCCGTCTGCATCGTGTCCCTCGCGGACGGCTTCGAGGCTGCCCATCTCGACGAGACGGTCTGCGAATTCCGCGCGCTGACGCCGGCGGAGATCGACGCCTACGTCGCGGCCGAGCCCGCCTACGACTGCGCCGGCGGCTTCAAGTGCGAAGGCCTCGGCATCTCGCTGCTCGACCGGCTGCGCGCCGAGGACCCCACGGCGCTCGTGGGCCTACCGATGATATGGGTAGCGCGAACGCTTCGGCCGTGGACGGCCCGCTAGCGCATCGACCACGCGCGCCAGTTCCGGCGGCAACGGCGCGTTGACGCTGAACTCGGTGCCCCGATCGGGCCAGACGAACGACAGGCTCGAGGCGTGCAGGAACATGCGCTCGAGCCCGAGCTCGCGCATCTCCTTGTTGAACTCGGCATCGCCGTACTTCGGGTCGCCGGACACCGGATGCCCGGCGTACTGCGCATGCACACGGATCTGGTGGGTGCGGCCCGTGAGGATCGACACTTCCATCAGCGTCGCGATCTTGCCGAAGGACTGCACGACCCGGAAATCGCTGGTCGCCGCCTTGCCCGCTGGGGCGACCTTCACCGTACGCTCCCCCCCCACGCGCAGGTCGGTGCGCAGCGGCGCATCGATGCGCTTCTTGCCGAGCTGCCAACTGCCCTTGAGCAGCGCGAGGTAGCGCTTCTCGAAGCCCTCGCCGTCGCGCAGGCTGGCATGCAGCATGCGCAGCACCGCGGGTTTGCGCGCGACGAGCAGCACGCCGCTCGTGTCGCGGTCGAGCCGGTGGACCAGTTCCAAGGCGTCGGCCTCGTCCGGTCGGGCCGCCCGCAGCGCCTCGATGACACCGAAGCTCACGCCGCTGCCGCCGTGCACGGCGATCCCGGCCGGCTTGTCGATCACCAGCAGGCGCTCGTCCTCGTAGATCACCGCCCGGGTCAGGGTCTCGACCAGCGACGTCGGCACCCGACGGCGCACCGCCGTCGACGGCTCGCCGCTGCCCCGGGCGCCGCCCGCCGCGGGAACGCCCGCCGCGGGAACGCCCGGCACGGGAGCACCCGCCGGCGGGTCGCTGTCCCCGGGGGCTGTCGCCCGCACCGGCGGCAGGCGCACCGTATCCCCCAAGGCGAGCCGGGTGTCGATGTCGGCCCGCTTGCCGTTCACGCGCACCTCGCCCTTGCGGACGATGCGGTACAGGCGTGTCCGGGGTACGCCGGGATAGCGGCGCGTCAGGAAGCGATCGAGCCGGCTGCCCGCATCGTCCTCGCCGATCTCGGCCTGAACGACAGCAGCTTTTTCGGTCTTTTCCGTAACGTCTTGTTTTTCCAAAGCCTTTGTCATAAACTCCGACCGTCGCCCAGCTTGCCGCCCCGTGCGGCCTATCCGGGCGCCAATCGCCGCGAGGCCTGCCTGAGGCGGGCGTCGCATGTTAGTTGGTCCTCGGCGACGAGGCCATCGAATCCGGCCGACAGTGGCCGCGTCCGGCGTCGAGTCCCGATGGGCTCCCCGGCGCGCCGTCGGTACCAGGGCAGCGCAGCTTCCGGTCTGCGACAGACGATGTCGCGGACAGACAGCACGAACAAGACAAAAGAAGTGATCACCATCGCCTCCGCTCCGTTCGCGCCTTCCGCAGCCGCCATCACCCTGGCCTCCGCAGCACCGTCGGCCCCTTCCCTCACAGGGGCCCTCCATGAAAAGAATGCTCGTGAACGCGACGCAGCAGGAAGAACTGCGCGTCGCCCTGGTTGACGGACAGAAGCTCTACGACCTCTCGATCGAACTTCCGTCCCGCGAACAGAAAAAAGC
>JBIIVD010000009.1:0-69291 GCA_044339635.1 Steroidobacteraceae bacterium
GAGCACTCAGAAGATCACCAAGGCGATGGAGATGGTCGCGGCGAGCAAGATGCGCCGCGCCCAGGACCGGATGCGCCTGGCCCGTCCGTACGCCGAGAAGATCCGCACCGTCGTCGGCCACCTCAACCAGGCGAACCCGGATTACAAACATCCGTACCTGGTGGAGCGCGAGGCCAAGAACGTCGGCATCATCGTCGTCTCGAGCGATCGCGGTCTCTGCGGTGCGCTGAACACCAACGTCTTCAAGAGCACGCTCGGTCTGATGCGTGAGTGGCAGGGCAAGGACGCGAAGGTCAGCCTTTGTGTGCTCGGGAGCAAGGGGCTGGCGTTCTTCCGCCGTCTCGGCTTGCCGATCCTCGCGAGCACCACCGGTCTCGGCGACAAGCCGCACTTGCGGGACCTGCTCGGCGCGGTGAAGGTCATGCTGGACGCCTACCAAGACGGCAGCATCGACCGGTTGTTCATCGTCAATGCGCAGTTCGTCAACACGATGACGCAGAAGCCGACGGTGACGCAGCTGCTGCCGGTGGAGACCACCGACGCCGAGGACCTCCAGGAGCACTGGGACTACATCTACGAGCCCGGCGCGGCCGAGATCCTCGATGGCGTGCTCATGCGTTACATCGAGTCGCAGGTCTACCGCGGCGCAGTCGAGAGCGTGGCCTGCGAGATGGCTGCGCGCATGGTCGCGATGAAGGCCGCGTCAGACAACGCGGGCAAGCTCATCGGCGACCTGCAGCTCGTCTACAACAAGGCGCGCCAGGCGGCGATCACCAAGGAGCTGGCGGAGATCGTCGGCGGCGCCGCAGCGGTCTGAGCCGCGCGGCGCGTTCATAAGGCATTCACGAATACAAGGCACAGGGTAGCGACATGGCAACCGGCAAAATCACCCAGATCATCGGCGCGGTCATCGACGTGGAATTCCCGCGCGAGTCGATCCCGAAGGTCTACGAGGCCCTCAAGCTCAAAGATGCGGACCTCACGCTCGAGGTGCAGCAGCAGCTCGGCGACGGCGTCGTGCGCACCATCGCGATGGGTGCCTCCGAGGGCCTGAAGCGCGGCCTCGCGGTCGAGACCACCGGTGCGCCGATCTCGGTGCCCGTCGGCAGGGCGACGCTCGGCCGCATCATGGATGTCCTCGGCACGCCGCAGGACAACCGCGGACCGGTCGCTGCCAAGGACCATTGGGCGATCCACCGTCCGGCACCGTCCTACGACGAGCAGGCTGGCGGCAATGAGCTGCTGGTCACCGGCATCAAGGTCATTGACCTGTTGGCGCCGTTCGCCAAGGGCGGCAAGGTGGGCCTGTTCGGCGGCGCGGGCGTCGGCAAGACCGTCAACATGCTCGAGCTCATCAACAACATCGCCAAGCAATACAGCGGCCTCTCGGTGTTCGCCGGCGTCGGTGAGCGCACCCGCGAGGGCAACGACTTCTACCACGAGATGGCGGAATCGGGCGTCATCGACCTCGAGAACCTCGAAAAGTCGCAGGTGACGATGGTCTACGGCCAGATGAACGAGCCGCCGGGCAACCGCCTGCGCGTCGCGCTCACCGGCCTCACCATGGCCGAGTATTTCCGCGACGAGGTGCGCGAGGACGGCGGCAAGGGCCGCGACGTGCTGTTCTTCGTCGACAACATCTACCGTTACACGCTCGCGGGCACCGAGGTGTCGGCGCTGCTCGGCCGCATGCCCTCGGCGGTCGGCTACCAGCCGACGCTCGCCGAAGAGATGGGCGTGCTGCAGGAGCGCATCACTTCGACGAAGACCGGCTCGATCACCTCGATCCAGGCCGTGTACGTCCCCGCGGACGACCTGACCGACCCGTCGCCCGCCACGACCTTCGCCCACCTCGACGCCACGGTCGTGCTGTCGCGCCAGATCGCGGCGCTCGGCATCTACCCGGCGGTCGATCCGCTCGACTCCACCTCGCGTCAGCTCGATCCGTTGGTCGTCGGTGAAGAGCACTACAACACGGCGCGCGCCGTGCAGCAGGTGTTGCAGCGCTACAAGGAACTGCAGGACATCATCGCGATCCTCGGCATGGACGAGCTCTCCGAGGAGGACAAGCTCACGGTGTTCCGCGCGCGCAAGATCCAGCGCTTCCTGTCGCAGCCGTTCAACGTCGCGAAGGTGTTCACCGGACAGGACGGCAAGATCGTCCCGCTCAAGGACACCATCCACGGCTTCAAGGGGATCCTCGAGGGCCAGTACGACCACCTGCCCGAGCAGGCGTTCTACATGGTGGGCTCGATCGACGAGGCCATCGAGAAGGCCAAGACGCTGCAGTAAGGGCGTTCCGTAAGCCCCGCCGCAGCCCGCCGCACCGAACCAGAGCGACAACACATGGCCGCCGACAGCACCATACACTGCGACATCGTCAGCGCCGAGGGCGAGATCTATTCTGGTCCGGCGAAGATGGTGTTCGTGCCGGCCACACAGGGTGAGATCGGTATCGCGCCCCGCCACTCGCCGTTGCTGACGCTCCTCAACGCCGGTGAAGTGCGCGTGCAGACCCCGTCGGGTGAGGAGCTGCTGTTCTTCGTCGGCGGTGGCGCGCTCGAAGTGCAGCCGAAGAAGATCACGGTGCTCGCGGACACGGCGATACGTGCCAAAGACCTTGATGAAGCAGCCGCCCTCGAGGCGAAGAAGCGCGCGGAAGAGGCACTGCAGGGCAAGATCGACCAGCTGGAGCAGGCCGAGGCGCTTGCCGAGCTCGTCCGTGCCGCAGCGCAGCTCAGGATGCTGCAGAAAATCCGCAAGACCCGCGGCTGACCGCCCGGCGCGTCCTCATGACGCTCTCCATCGTCATCCTGGCAGCCGGCCAAGGCAAGCGGATGAACTCCGCGTTGCCCAAGGTCCTTCAGCCGCTCGCCGGCCGTCCCTTGTTGGGCCATGTCATCGCCGCGGCACGCGAGCTTGAGCCCGCTGCGTTGCATGTCGTGTACGGCCACGGCGGCGAGCAGGTGCGCGCCGCGCTCGATGCCGCGCTCACCGCCGCTGCGCCGCGCAGCTCCTGGGTGCTCCAGGCCGAACAGAAAGGCACGGGGCACGCCGTGCAGCAGGCATTGCCGGCGCTGCGCGACGACGAGATCGCGCTCGTGCTCTACGGCGATGTGCCGCTGCTGCAGCCGGACACCCTGCGCGCGCTGGTCGCGCTCGCCGGCCCCAAGTCGCTCGGCCTGCTCACCGTCGAGCTGCCGGACCCCACAGGCTACGGACGCATCGTGCGCGACGCACGCGGCAAGGTGCTGCGGATCGTCGAACAGAAGGACGCCAACGCCCGTGAGCGCAAGATCCGCGAGGGCAACACCGGCATCATGGCGGTGCCGGTCAAGCGGCTGCGCGGTTGGCTCGGCAAGCTGCGCAACGCCAATGTCCAAGCTGAGTACTACCTCACCGACATCATCGCGATGGCCGTGAAGGACAAGGTGAAGGTCGCTGCGCTGATGGCGCCGACGGTCGCCGAGGTGCTCGGCATCAACGACAAGGTCCAGCTCGCCGAGGCGGAGGATGCGTTGCAGCGTATGCGCGCCCACGCCCTGATGTTGGCGGGTGCGACGCTCGCCGACGCAGTGCGTGTCGATGTGCGCGGCGAGATCGTGGTCGGCCGCGACGTCTTCATCGACGTCAACGCCGTGTTCGAGGGCCGCGTGGTGCTCGGCGACGGCGTCGTCGTCGGCCCGGGCTGCGTGTTGCGCGACTGCGAGATCGCAGCCGGCGTGCGCCTCAACGCATACTGCGTCATCGAGGGCGCCACGGTGGGTGCCGGGGCAATCATCGGCCCGTTCGCTCGGCTGCGTCCGGGCGCCGCGCTCGGCCCCGAGGTCCACATCGGCAACTTCGTCGAGATCAAGAACTCGGCCATGGGCGCGGGCTCGAAGGCCAACCACCTCGCGTATGTGGGCGATGCCACGGTGGGCGCACGCGCCAACATCGGCGCCGGCACCATCGTCGCCAACTACGACGGCGCCAACAAGCACCACACCGCCATCGGCGCTGACGCGCATACCGGCTCGAACTCCGTGCTGGTCGCGCCGGTGAGCATCGGCGAGGGTGCCACGGTCGGCGCCGGCTCCACCATCACCAAAGATGTCCCGGCCGGCACGCTCGCGGTCGCCCGCGGCAAGCAGGTGGCGATCGAGGGTTGGAAACGCCCGGTGAAGAACGGTGGTCGCGGGGGCGGCGGCGGGGGCGGTCCGCCCCGGTCTTGATGTCCTGTCGGTCTTGACGTTTCTTGCATAGCCTTTTCCCTTTCGCGGAGTAACATCACCTCATGTGCGGCATCGTCGGCGCCATCGCCCAACGTGACATCGTCCCTGTGCTCGTCGAGGGTCTGCGCCGCCTCGAGTACCGGGGCTACGACTCCGCCGGCGTCGCCGTCGTCAACGGTACCGGCCACCTCAAGCGTGTCCGCACCGTCGGCAAGGTGCAGCGCCTGCAGGATGCGATGGACGCCTCCCCGACCCACGGCCACCTCGGCATCGCGCACACCCGCTGGGCCACCCACGGCGTGCCCTCCGAGCGCAACGCCCATCCGCACATCTCGGCGGACGGCCTCGCCATCGTCCACAACGGCATCATCGAGAACCACGACGAGCTGCGTGCGGAACTGCAGGCCAAGGGCTACGCCTTCACCTCCGAGACCGACACCGAGGTCATCGCGCACCGCATCCACGAGCACCTCGGCCTCCATGGCGACCTCTTCAAGGCGGTGCGCGCGACCGTGTCCGAGCTGCAGGGCGCCTATGCGCTCGCGGTGGTGAGCGAATCCGACCCGGAGCGCATCATCCTCGCGCGCGAGGGCTGCCCGGTGGTGATCGGCCTCGGCGAGGGCGAGAACTTCGTCGCCTCGGACGTCGCGGCGCTGCTGCCGGTCACGCGCAGCTTCATGTTCCTCGAGGAAGGCGACGTCGCCGAAGTGCGCCGCACCGCCATCCGCGTGCTCGACCGCGACGGCAACTCGGCCGCGCGCGAGGTGCGCCAGAGCGAGCTCTCGGCCGACGCCGCCGACAAGGGCCAGTATCCGCACTTCATGCTCAAGGAGATCCACGAGCAGCCGCGCGCGATCGCCGACACCCTCACCGAGCGCGTGGCCCACGGTCGCTTGCTCGAGGCGGCGTTCGGTCCGGCCGCGATGAAGGTGTTCGGCGAGGTCGAGCACGTGCACATCGTCGCCTGCGGCACGAGCTATCACGCCGGTTGCGTCACGCGCTATCTCATCGAGCAGATCGCCAAGATCCCCTGCGTGGTCGAGATCGCGAGCGAGTACCGTTACCGCCAGCCGGTGGTGCCCAAGAGCTCGCTGTTCGTCACCATCTCCCAGTCGGGTGAGACGGCCGACACGCTCGCCGCGCTGCGGCTCGCCAAGGCGGGCGGCTACCTGTCATCGCTCGCGATCTGCAACGTGCCCGAGAGCTCCTTGGTGCGCGAATCCGAGCTCGTGATGCTCACGCGCGCGGGTCCGGAGATCGGCGTCGCCTCCACCAAGGCCTTCACCACGCAGCTGACGGCGCTCGCGCTGCTGGTGGTGGCGCTCGCGCGCCGCAACGGCGCAGGCCCCGAGGTCGAGCATACCCTGGTGTCGCGGCTCGTCGAACTGCCCGGCATGATGGAGAAGACGCTCGCGCTCGACCCCGTCATCCGCGAGCTCGCCAAGCGCTTCGCGGACAAGCACCACGCGCTGTTCCTCGGTCGCGGCACCATGCACCCCATCGCCATGGAAGGCGCGCTCAAGCTCAAGGAGATCTCCTACATCCACGCCGAGGCCTATGCGGCGGGCGAGCTCAAGCACGGACCGCTCGCGCTGGTCGACGACGACATGCCCGTGGTGGTGGTCGCACCCAACACCGACCTGCTCGAGAAGCTCAAGTCGAACATGATGGAAGTGCGTGCGCGCGGCGGCGAGCTCATCGTGTTCGCCGACCCGGATGCCGGCATCGAGCCTTCTGAGGGTGTCACGGTGATCACCATGCCGCGGCATGTGAGCTACCTGCAGGCCGCGGTGGTCTACACCCTGCCGTTGCAGCTGCTGTCGTACCATGTTGCCATCCTGCGTGGCACGGACGTCGACCAGCCGCGCAACCTCGCCAAGAGCGTGACGGTCGAGTAGCGCTCCCGCGTGTCAGCGACGCGCCTCGGGGCGGTTCACGGATCGTTCGACGCACCAGGTCGCGGCAGGTCACGGACCAGCCGGACGTGACGGGTCGTGTCCTGTGCGTTCCTGCCGAAGGAGTGGCCGGTATAGAAGTTCACGCTCCAGTAGCGGCCAAAAGACCAGACGTTCTCCGACGAGGTCCAATAGGCCGTCGCCATCGTGTTCGGAAAAAGGTGGCCATCGATCTTCGGCGGAGGGCATTCAAGGCAGAGGAGTTGTCGCAATTCCGGAAGGGTCGGCAGGCGCCATGCGCCCTTGAGCTCCCGGCTCGCCATCGCGGCCGCTTCTCCCGCCTGTGCCAGGGTGAGCATCCGCGCCACGCCGATGCAGGTAAAGCCGTTCCAGACCTGACCCACCGAGCACCGCAGCCATTCGAGGCCGGCAGCACGATCGGGGACCGTGAACTGTTTGAGTTGGATCGGCGTCGCCTCCGGCATGCGACGCTCTTGGGAGACGGCGCGCGCCGGCATCGATACTGCGAGGGCGACGATGACAATGCCCCTGATCAGCTCCGTGACCGAGCGCGTGTGCATCCTCAAGGACTCTTCCGGCTGGAGTGGCCGGCGGGTGGCCTGCCCGAGACCGTCAATCGACCGCCTAGTGGACAATAAAGAACCATTCCGGAGTATAACAAAAGCCCTTAACCTGTCGACTGACGGAAAGCGGCGCGTCGGCGCATCGCCGGTCATGGAGATGAACTAGCGATGGATATCGCAACGATCCTCGGCTTGATCGGTGCCCTCGGGGTCGTCCTGTGGGCGATCTTGATGGGCGGCTCTCTCAGTGCGTTCATCGACGGCCCGTCGCTCGCGATCGTCCTCGGGGGCACGATATCGGTCGTCCTGTCGCGGCACACCTTCGCAGATTTCGTGAGTCACCTTGCCGGTGCGGTCAAGGCGTTCATCCCGAAGCCCCAGACACTCGACACTCTCATCGCGGTGCTGCCGGAGTACGGCACGCTCGCTCGTCGCGAGGGGATGCTCGCTCTTGAGGCCAAAGCGGCCGAGACCGAGGAGCATTTCCTGAAGTCCGGCCTGATGTTGTTGGTGGACGGCCACGACGAGGGCGCGCTCACCGATCGCTTGCGCACCGAGATGGATGCGATGGACCGGCGGCACCGTGCCGTGATCTCGGCTTGGCAGGGTTGGGTCGATGTCGCGCCTGCGATGGGGATGATCGGCACCTTGGTGGGGCTCGTCCAGATGCTCGGCAACATGTCCGACCCGAAGGCGATCGGACCCGCGATGGCGCTCGCCTTGCTCACCACGCTGTACGGCGCCCTGATCGCCAATGTCGTTGCCGGTCCCATCACCAACAAATTGAAGATCTACCACGCGGAAGAGATGATCTACCGCGAGGCGGTGCTCGCCGGATTGCAGGGGATCGCCCGCGGCGACAACCCGCGGATGATCGGCGAAACCATCGTCGCCTTGCTGCCCCCTGCGGCGCAGGCCAAGCTCCCGATGGCTTGAGTCCCCGCAATGAGCGCCGTCACCGAACACAGCCCCGGGGAGGAAGATCCGTCGGCGACGCCGCCCGCCGCTCCGGTGAGGGTCGCATCGGCCATTCGACGTCCGCGCCCGGGGAGACTTCCCGAAAGTCCACCTGGCGCGCCGCCTTGGATGACCACATTCGCCGACATGGTGACGTTGCTGCTCGCTTTCTTCGTGCTCATGCTCTCCTTCACCGAGATGAGCGTGCCGAAGTTCAAAGAGGTCAGCGGGAGCATGAACGACGTCTTCGGCGCGCAAAGAGCGGACCCGGTCGCGGATCAGCCGCAGGGCGCCACGGTTCGCGACCTGAACTTCTCGCCGTCATCGACGGTCGCCTTGGTCGAAAACATCACGCCGGAGACGACAGCTACGGCACGGCCGGCGGCGCAAGACGGCAGCGGTCCGGACTCCGTGGAGCAGGACGCCGCCACGATCCGACAGGCGCTCGCAGCAGAGGTTGCTGCCGGGGTCGTCGCAGTGAGGGCGTCGGCGACGCGTGTCATCGTGGCGTTCAACCCGGACGCCAACGCATCGAACATACGGCAGTTCACGGCGGCGCAAGCGGTCGCATCGGGGGTCAGGAAGCTGACCGAGTTGACGCCCCGGTTGCGCACCGAGGTCGCCGTGATCGGCGCGACCAAGACATTGGTCGAGGTCGCCGGCCCCCAAGGCCGGTCGGCCCCCGAAGGGCGTGAGGGCGATGGAAGAGGTCCCGACGGCGTCGACGCCGTTGCAAGCAGCTTTGAGGCCGCGTTTGCCGGCGAGATCCGCGACGGGCTCGTCGCGGTCGAGCGCAAGGACGGCGCAGTCGTGGTGAAGGTGGGCTCCGGTGGTGCCTTTCCCACTGGTGATGCCACCCTGACGCCGCTTGTCGCACGGATCATCGAGAAGATCGGCACGGTGGCGAAGTCGGCGGACGCACGGATCGTGATCGGCGGGCATACCGACAACGTTCCCATCAGCACGATGAAGTACCGCGACAACTGGGATCTGTCGGCGGCGCGCGCCGTGTCGGTGGTCCGTGAGCTCGTCGTGAACCGCGGCTTCGAGGCCGCAAAGATCGAGGCGCAAGGGTTCGCCGATACCCGGCCCGTCGCCGGCAATGGCACGGCCATAGGCCGCAGCCTGAACCGCCGGATCGAGATCGAAGTCCGGTTGGCCGAGGCGCTCTGACATGCAGGTCTTGACGTACTCGGAAGGCAAGCTCGGCCTCGCGCTCATCCCCGACCGGTTGCGCAAGCTGCTCGCCGGTGACGCTGTGCTGCTCGCGACCCAAGCCACGCTGGCAGTCGACTATCGTCCATCCGCGGATGCGACGGCGGTCGGCAATGTCGAGACCGACCGCTTATCGGTGTTCACGCTGCCCGACCACGGAACCCGGCCCGAATATCTGGTGCGGTTCCAGCGGGGGCTTCTGGCTTGGTCGGTGCTGACCTCCGGCATCGAGAACTTCGTCGAGTTCGACCGGAAGTTCATCCAGCCGTTCGTGCTCAGCATGCGCCCGGCGCATGGCGCCTAGGTACGGGACAGTCCCTGCTCGTACCAGACTTTCGAGCGGTTGACGGCGCGCACCACCAGCAGCATGACCGGCACCTCGACGAGGACGCCGACCACGGTCGCCAGCGCGGCGCCTGACTGGATCCCGAACAGGCCGATCGCCACGGCCACCGCAAGCTCGAAGAAATTCGACGCGCCGATCAGCGCCGACGGGCAGGCGACCGCATGCGGCTCGCGCGCGAGGCGGTTGAGGCCGTAAGCGAGCGACGAGGTGAAGAGCACCTGCACCAGGATCGGCACGGCAATCAGCGCGATCACCAAGGGCTGCTGCAGCACGGCGTCGCCCTGCAGGCCGAAGAGCAGCACCAGCGTCGCCAGCAGCGCGACGATGGATGCGGTGCCGGCCGCGCGCTCGAAGCGCGCCATCGCGTCGCCACCGGCCCGCAGCAGCCGGTGCCGGATCCACTGCGCGACGAGCAGCGGCGCGCCGATGTAGAGGACCACCGAGCCGAGCAGGGTCTCCCAAGGGACGGTGATCTTCGATACGCCGAGCAGCAGCGCCACGATCGGCGCGAACGCGAACACCATGATGGCGTCGTTGAGCGCCACCTGCGACAGGGTGAACGCCGGGTCGCCGCGAGTCAGCCGGCTCCACACGAAGACCATCGCGGTGCAGGGCGCGGCGGCGAGGATGATCAGCCCCGCGATGTACTGCTCGATCTCGTCCGCCGGCAGCAGGTCGGCGAACAGGTGCTGCAGGAAGAAAGCGGCCAGCAGCGCCATCGAGAACGGCTTCACGAGCCAATTGACCGCAAGCGTGATGCCGATGCCGCGTGCGTGCTGCGAGACGTCGCGGATGGCGCGCAGGTCGATCTTGACCAGCATCGGGATGATCATCACCCAGATCAACACCCCGACGGGCAGATTGATCCGCGCGTACTCGAGACCCGCAAGCGCCGCGAAGGTCTGCGGCGCGAGGTTGCCGAGCAGGATGCCAAGCCCGATGCAGGCGAGCACCCATAGCGTGAGGTAGCGTTCGAAGAAGCCCATGTGTCCTCCGTGATCCATGCGGCTGCAGGCCTGTCCGACGACCCGCCCGTCGGGTCACACGCCCGTCAGGTCACACGCCCGTCAGGCGGCGGGCGCTCGCGGCCAAGCGGTCGGGCGCAAGCGCTTCGGGTGGCAAGGCGACGAACGCGTCGATCCGCCGTCGCATCCGCTCCAATGTGTCTTGGAAGGCCTGCAGCTTGACGGCATCCGGGGCATCGCCGGCGCTCGGGTCGTCGTAGCCCCAATGGGCGGTCGCGGGTGCGCCCGGGAACACCGGGCAGGCCTGGTCGGCGGCGCCGCAGACCGTGATCACAAGGTCGATGCGCGGTGCGCCAGGGCCCCGGAGTTCGTCCCAGCTCTTGCTGCGCAGGCCGTCCGTGGCGATGCCGGCCTCCTGCAGCGTGCGCAGCGCGAGGGGGTTGGGGCGGCCCTCCGGGCGCGGGCTGCTGCCGGCGGAGTGTGCGACGAATCGACTCCCACCCGCATGGTGGAGGTAGCCCTCCGCGAGGATGCTGCGGGCGGAGTTGTGGGTGCAGAGGAACAGCACGGAGATCGGGGCAGGGGAGTCCATGGCAAGCGCTACCGACAGAAAGGGGCTTCGGTAATATCACCACATGGATGTTTCACGCACTTTGCTGTTTGCAGCCTCGGTCGTCCTCCTGTCGGCGGCGACCGTCCCGTCGCCTGCTGCCACACCTGCTGCCACGCCCGCCGCCACCCCGGTCGCACAGACCGCCGACGCCCGGGCCTCGGCCTTCTTCGAGCGCGCCTTCGATGAACGCGTCGCCGCGAGCCCGGAGTTCGCGGCGCAGCTCGGCCAGCGCCTGCGCTACGGCGAATGGACGCCGCTCACGGAGGCGGAGCGTGCCGCCAGCCTCGAACGCACCCGCCGCCAGCTCGTCGAGCTCGAACGCGACATCGACCGTGCTGCGCTCGCACCGCAAGGGCAGCTCTCGCACGACATCTTCGCCGCCAACGCCAAGCGGACGATCGCAGGGGCCGAGTGGCAGTACCACGGCTATGTCTTCGACCAGATGAACGGTATGCAGTCGCGCATCCCGGCGTTCCTCATCAACACCCATCGGGTGGAGAGCGTGGCGGACGCCGAGGCCTACATCGCACGCCTCGAGGGCGTTTCGAAGCGGGTCGACGACGCGATCGCCTGGGCGACCGAGTCCGAGCGCCGCGGCGTCCTGCCGCCGAAATTCGTGTTCCCGTATGTGGCCTCCGACGCGCGCAACGTCATCACCGGCGCGCCGTTCGGCGCCGCTGCAGGCGCCGACGTGGCGCCCGGCGCGGTGTCCGACAGCCCCTTGTGGGCCGACATCAAGGGGAAGGTCGGCGCGCTGCAGACCGACGAGGCGACGCGCGTACGGTTGCTGGCCGCAGCGGAGCGCGCGTTGCGCGGCTCGGTGGAGCCCGCCTATCGCCGCATCATCGCGTATGCCGAAGGCGCCGAACGGCGCGCCGGCACCGACGATGGCATCTGGCGCTTGCCGGAGGGCACGCGCTATTACGACCACCTGCTCGCGGGGTACACCACCACCTCGATGACGGCGGAGGAGATCCATGCCGTCGGGCTCGCGGAGGTCGCGCGCATCGAGGGCGAGATGCGCGCGATCATGCAGCAGGTCGGCTTCAAGGGCGCCATGCCGGAATTTTTCGAGGCAGTGCGCAAGGACCCGCGCTTCTACTATCCCGACTCACCGGAAGGCAAGGCGGCCTACCTCGCGGAGGCGACCCGCGTGATCGACGACATGCGCACCCGCTTGCCGCAGCTTTTCCGCACGCTGCCGAAGGCGCCGATGGTCGTGAAGGCCGTCGAGCCGTTCCGCGAGAAGTCGGCGGGCAAGGCGTTCTACTCGGCGCCCTCCGCCGATGGCAAGCGCCCGGGCGTCTATTACGCCAACCTCTACCGCATGGCCGACATGCCGAAGTACGAGCTGCCGGCGCTCGCCTACCACGAGGGCATCCCGGGCCATCACATGCAGCTCGCGATCGCAGGCGAGCTCGATGCATTGCCGCGCTTCCGCCGCTTCGGCGGGTTCACGGCGTATTCCGAGGGCTGGGGCTTGTACACCGAACGCCTGCCCAAGGAGCTCGGGCTCTACGCCGACCCGTACGAGGACTTCGGGCGCCTCACCATGGAGATGACGCGCGCGGTGCGCCTCGTCGTCGATACGGGATTGCACGCCAAGCGTTGGACGCGCGAGCAGGTGATCCAGTACCACCTCGAGAAGCTGCCTATGACGCGCGACGCCGCCACCAAGGCCACCGAGCGTTACATCGTCATGCCGGGGCAGGCGACCGCCTACACGGTCGGCATGCTCAAGATCGTGGCGCTGCGCGAGAAAGCCAAGGGCGCGCTCGGTCCGCGCTTCGACATCCGCGACTTCCACGACGTGGTGCTGCGCTCGGGCGCGCTGCCGCTCGAACTGCTCGAGCAGCAGGTCGACGCCTGGGTCGCCGCGACGCGCTGAAGCCCCGCGCGCCTCGGCGCGTCAGCGCAGTTCGTACTCGAAGGTGCTGACGACGCGCAGGCGCTTGGTGCGTGAACTGCGGTCGTCGCCGCCCGGGTCCTCGCCCGAGAGCGTGATGACGCCTTGGTTGGCGCTGCGCAGGCGGCCGAGCGTGGCGCCGGCTTCGGCGGCGAACTTCGTGCCCTGTTCGCGGGCGTTGCGCGTCGCCTCGGTGATCAGCGAGGCCTTGGCTTCATTGAAGCCGCGCAGTTCGTACCAGGGACCATTGCCGGGCTCGATGGAGACGCCGGCTGCGACCAAGGGGTCGGTGGCGAGCGCCGCGTCGGCGACCGCCGCCACGCGCGCCGACTTCACCAGCACACGACCGACGCCGTTGTAGCGGAACGGCTGGTTGGCCTGCGCGTACTCGCGCGACAGGAGGTCCTGGATCTCGAGCGGCCGGACCTGGATCTCGTCGTCCTTGAAACCTGCGCCCTTGAGGAACGCGACGACCCGGTCACGGTCGCCGTTCAGCGCCTGCTGCACCTCGCCGAAGCCGTTGCCCGCCCGCCGGAACGCGAGCGTCCAGGTGGCGTAGTCGCTCTCGACGCTGCGCTCGGCCAGCCCCTTCACCGTGATGGAGCGGTCGGCCATCCGGAAGCGCTCGAGGCCGTGGCTGACGGCGTATCCGGCGGCCACGAGGCCGAGGGCGAGCAGCAGCGCGGGGACAAAGGCCCGCGCCAGGCGGGAAGAGGGGGTGACGCGGGGGGCAATCGGGGGGGTATCCATGGCGATTTGACCGGCAATTCGTGGGGGAGTTCACGGAACCGGGCCGGGGGCCTCTGACAAAATCCCGACTCGGCATCAACATTGCGTTAGGTCAAATGACGGGTCCGCCCAAGCGGGTCCGATTCTGCCCGTTGGCATCGGCCGGCGGGCGTCTGATACGGAGGGAGTCTCGATGACGCGTTTTGTGGCCGTGCTGCTCGGTATGGCAGCGGTCTTCGCCAGCACGGCTGATGCGGCGGGGGAATTCAAGTCCGGCAATGAGATCAAGGCCGGTCTCGAGGGGTGGGTCGACAAGGACTCCACCGAATACGTCCGGGATGCGATGGCATTCGGCTACGTCATCGGGGTGCACGACGCCCTGCCCGGCTCCGTCATCTGCAGCGGCGACAACGTCACCCAAGGGCAGGTCGTCAACATCGTCCTCAAGTACATGCGCCAGAACCCGGAGGTCCTCGACCGCAGCGCCGACCAGATCGTCGTCGCCGCCCTCAAGGACGTCTGGCCCTGCGCGGACACCTGACATGACCCGTCCATTGCTCACCCGCATCGAAGACGCTTACCTCAAGATCTTCAGGATCGCCTTGCTCGTGCTCCTGACCCTGGTGCTGGTCGCCTCCCTGGCGATGGCGGTGCAAGGTGCTCGGAAGGCCATGTCGAAGCCGGAGGCGATCCAACCGGCCCGGGAGGCGCCGGCACCCGCCGTGGGCATCGACGCGTTCATCGAGGAGTTCGACAAGCAGCCCATGCCGGATACGCCGCCGCCGTCCGATGCCGGCGGGAACCCCGCGAAGCCGGATACGGCGCTCGACGACAAGGTGACGGCGCAGATCCGCAAGCTGTACGGCTACTTCGACGGCTACCAGCAGGCCTGCCGGATCCCCCTCGAGGCGCAGGTGGACCAGCGCACTTTCGAGAACAGCTTCGACCGTCGGGTGATGCGCAACCTGTTCAAGGAACTCGGCGATCCCTACATCGAGTCGCAGGCTGCTTTCGAGAAGGCGTTGTTGTCCCATCCGCGCATCATCGAGATCTGCGTCGAGCGGCGGGGGCGGGCCCAGGTGTTCTGGACTTCGATGAACTGGCACCTCGAACAATGGCGGGTCAAGGTCAAGGAATCCGAGGAGTTCGCGGTGGCCGAGGCGGAGCGCGTCGAGCGCGAGACCGCTGAGGAAGCGGCGCGGGTCGCCGCCGCCAAGGCCGCGGGCGTGCAGCAGCTGCTCATCTCGCTCGGGATGTTCGGCGCGTTCATCTCGCTCGCGCTGTTGCTGATCTTCGCGAAGATCGAATCGAACCTGCGCGGTGTGCAGGTCATCGAGCGCGCGCCGCAGGATGCCTGAAGCCGCGATCCAGGGCCCGATGAAGGACAGGAAGACGAACGACATGACGTGCGCAAGCAGCAATCCCCGTCGGTCGCGGTACGCCGCGCCCTTCACCGCCCTCGCATCGATCGCCGCCGTGACGGCCTCGGCCAACGAGTTCCGCAGCTTCGACGGCGTGTCGCGCCTCGTCGTCTCCGCCGGCAGCACGGTCGAACTGCCGATCGGGGAGCAGGAACGGGTGCACGATTACGGCTGCAAGGAGAGCAGCTACCTGACGACCACCGACGAGAACAAGCGCGTGGAATACGAGGACAAGCGCGTCGGCGAGCTGCAGTTCGTCTTCGATGAGCCGGAGTCCACGTTCCATGCGCTCAAGACGATGCAGGTCGAGGGCACCCGCCTCATGCTGACATTCACATCGAAGGGGTACTTCCAAGAATACACGGCGCCGGCGCTGCTGACCGTGCGCAAGGAGGTCTACGGCGCGGAGCCGGTCTCGGCGCTGATCACCAACGCGCTGCTGGTCGGCCTGCCTCTGTTGCTCGATCCGAAGTCGGCCGCCGAGCAGACGTTCGGTTGCACCGACCGCGAATCCACCCGCAAGCGGCTCGACGTCGACAGCCGCCGCAAGGGCCGCAAGGGCTACTGGGCTGACCATGGCCGCGAAGCCACGGTCACGTTGCGCGGCTTCCAGACGCCGCGCACGCTCGCGGTCTCGATCGACGGCGGGACCGGCTCGGCGGAGATCGACCTCAGCCGACTGATCGACACCTCGCCGCTGGAGGGCGTCACCGCGCTGGAGGTCGCTTGCGACAGCTGCAACGTGCCGAACCCGAAGCAAGTGAAGCAGTTCGGCGCGGCGCCTGCCATGCTGGCCGCTGCCGTCGATTTCCGACCGGTCCGCGACGAGCGGCGGCGCCTGGTCCAGATGCGGGTCGATGCCGAAGCCCGTGCGGCCGCCGAGGCCCGTGCACGTGCCGAGGCGGAGGCAGAGCGGCTGCGGCTCGACCGCATGCTCGCCGAGCAGCGCGCGGAGGAACAGCGTACCGCGGCGGAGGCCACGCGCCTCGAGGCCGAGCGCGTGGCGCTCGAGCGGCGGCGCCAGGAAGCGCTCGCGGAACAGGCCCGCCGTGACGCCGCCGCGATCGCCGAGCGCGAGCGCCGTCGTCGCGAAGCGAAGGCCGCGACGCTGCGGAATCTTTGAAGCGCGGGGCGGCGGTCAGCCGCGGACGAGCGTCGCCGCGAGGTCGTGGTCGCCCGCCCGGGTGATGCGCACCCGCGCGAACTCGCCCACCGGCAGGTCTCCGCCGCCGCGCAACCGCACGACGCCGTCCACCTCGGGTGCATCGCCGCGCGACCGCGCGAGGGCGACGTTGCCCTCGATCGCGTCCACCAGCACCGTCTCCTCGCGGCCGACCCGGGTCGCGAGGCGGGCGGCGCTGATCCGCTGCGCGCGTTCCATGAAACGCGCGAGGCGTTCCTCCTGGACCTCCGGGTCGATGTGCACACCCGCATCGTTGGCGCGCGCGCCCTCGACCGGTGAATATTTGAACGCGCCGACGCGGTCGAGCTGGGCCTCGTCGAGCCAGGCGAGCAGCTCCTCGAACTCGGCCTCGGTCTCGCCGGGGAAGCCGACGATGAAGGTGCTGCGCAGCACGAGATCCGGACAGGTGCGCCGCCATTCGCGCAGCCGGTCCAGCGTGCCCTCGGCAGCAGCCGGCCGCTTCATGCGCTTGAGGACGGTCGGACTGCCGTGCTGGAAGGGGATGTCGAGATAGGGCAGTACCTTGCCTTCGGCCATGAGCGGCAGCACGGCGTCGACGTGCGGGTAGGGGTAGACGTAGTGCATCCGCACCCAGACCCCGAGCGAACCCAAGCCCCGCGCGAGGTCGATGAAGCGCGTCTCGTACTCCGCGCCCTGCCAGCTCGCCGGTGCGTACCGCAGGTCCGAACCATAGGCGCTGGTGTCCTGCGAGATCACGAGCAGCTCGCGTACACCGGCGCGCACCAGCCGCTCGGCCTCGCGCAGGACATCGTCGATGCGGCGGCTGGCGAGCTTGCCGCGCAGATCGGGGATGATGCAGAAGCTGCACTTGTTGTTGCAGCCTTCGGAGATCTTGAGATAGGCGTAGTGGCGCGGCGTGAGGCGCACGCCTTGCGGCGGCACGAGGTCGAGGAACGGATCGTGCTTCGGCGGCAGGTGCTGGTGCACCGCAGCGAGCACGTCGTCGTAGGCATGGGGGCCTGTGACCTTGAGCACGCGCGGATGCCGGTCGAGGATGCGCTGCGGGTTCGCCCCGAGGCAGCCGGTGACGACCACCTTGCCGTTCTGCTCCAGCGCCTCGCCGATGGCGTCCAGCGACTCGTCGATCGCCGAGTCGATGAAGCCGCAGGTGTTGACCACCACCAGGTCGGCCGAGTCGTAGTCGGGCGCGACGGCATAGCCTTCGGCGCGCAGCTGCGTGAGGATGCGTTCGGAATCGACCAGCGCCTTGGGGCAGCCTAGGCTGACGAAGCCGACCTTGGGTGTACGGCGTGTTTTTGCGACGGGCATGGATCATTTTACCGCCTCTTGGTCGCGCCTGTCCGCAGGGGGGTACGGGGGCGCAGGCGGCGGCCACACGCCGCAGCAAGCGGCTCTGGCGGCTCACCGGAGGCGCGGGTAGGCTCTGCCGACCACAGCGGAGGGGGTGTCAGGACCGCAGGTGGCGGATACGGGCATCTGACGGGGGAGCCATGGCGCTCGATGACATGCACAGCAAGGCCCGCGAGCGGTTCGGTCGCGAGTACTACCGGCGGTTCTACCGTGATGGGCGTACCTCGGTGGCCTCGCGCGCGGAGATGGCGCGGCGCGCGGAGTTCATCGCAGCCTATGTGCGCCATATCGACTGTCCGGTGGCGAGCATCCTCGATGCCGGCTGCGGTCTCGGCCTGATGCGCGAGCCGCTGATGCGCGCGCTGCCGGGCGCCGCCTGGGTCGGCCTCGAGTACAGCGAATATCTTTGCGAGCGCTACGGCTGGACGCAGGGCAGCCTCGCCGACTGGCGTCCGCGCAAGCCTTTCGACCTCGTGGTCTGCTACGACGTGTTGCAGTATCTGGATGATGCGGCGGCTGTCAAGGCGATGGCCAATTTCGCGCGGATGTGCCGCGGGGTGCTGTATTTTTCAGCCCTGACGCGCCGGGACTGGCGCGAGAACGCCGACCAGTCGCGCACCGATCCCGACGTGACCATGCGCAGCGCCGACTGGTACCGGTCCCGCCTGAAGCGGCACTTCCGGCAGGCCGGCGCCGGGTTCTGGCTGCGCAAGGGCTCGCCCCTCGTCACCTGGGAACTCGAGACGGCGGGTTGACCGACCCGGCCGACATCGGGCGTCGCGCTTGCGGACGGCGTGTCCGGGAACTTCGGGTACACTCGGCGTTTCCGTGACTTTTGGGGGAAAGCCATGCTGGGGTTGATGCAGGACCATCCGTTGCTGATCTCGAACCTGATCGAGTTCGCTGCGCGCCACCATGCCAAGCAGGAGATCGTCTCGCGCCGCGTCGAGGGCGACCTGCACCGCTACACCTACCGTGATGCCGCGATACGCTCGCGCCGTCTCGCCCACGCCCTCGATGCGCTCGGGCTTGCGCAGGGCGCGCGTGTCGCGACCCTCGCCTGGAACGGCTACCGGCACTTCGAGCTTTACTACGGCGTGAGCGGCAGCGGACGTGTGGTGCACACGCTCAACCCGCGCCTGCCGCCCGACCAGTTGGTGTGGATCGTCAACGACGCGGCGGACGAGGTCTTCTGTTTCGACATGACCTTCCTGCCGCTCGTGAAGGCGGTCGCCGCGAAGTGTCCGACCGTGAAGCATTGGGTGGCGCTCTGCGAGGCGGACGCGCTGCCCGCGGATACGGGTATCCCGGGGCTCGTGAGCTACGAGGCCTGGATCGCGCCGCATCGTGGCGAGTATGCCTGGCCGCAGTTCGACGAACGCTCGGCCGCCGCGCTCTGCTACACGAGCGGCACCACCGGTGACCCGAAGGGCGTGCTGTACAGCCATCGCTCGACGCTGCTGCACGCCATCACTGCGGCGCTGCCGGATGCGCAGGCCCTGAGTTCGGTCGGAGCCATCCTGCCCGTCGTGCCGATGTTCCACGTCAACGGCTGGGGCATCCCCTACGGTGCGCCGATGGCCGGCATGAAGCTCGTATTCCCGGGCCCCGCGCTCGACGGCAAGTCGGTGTACGAGCTCATCGAGGCCGAGCAGGTCACGATGGCCGCGGGCGTGCCGACCGTCTGGCTCGCGATGCTGAACCATGTGCAGGGCAACGGGCTGCGCTTCAACACGCTGCGGCGCACGATGATCGGCGGCTCGGCGGTGCCGCCGTCGATGATCCGCGCGTTCCGTGCCATGGGCGTCGATGTGCTGCACGGTTGGGGCATGACCGAGACCTCGCCGCTCGGCACCGGCAGCAGCTTCAAGTCCATGCACACCGGCCTCGATGAAGAGGGCAAAGTGGCGGTGCTCGCCAAGCAAGGTCGAGCGATCTTCGGCGTCGACATGAAGGTGGTCGATCCCGAGGGGCGGGAACTCCCCTGGGACGGAACGTCCGCGGGGGACCTCCTGGTGCGCGGCCCCTGGGTGGTATCGAATTATTTCCGGCGCGAGAGCGAGCCGCTGCTGCAGGACGGCTGGTTCCCGACCGGCGACGTCGCTACCATCGACGAAGACGGCTTCATGCAGATCACGGACCGCAGCAAGGACGTCATCAAATCCGGCGGCGAGTGGATCAGCTCCATCGACATCGAGAACATCGCGATGGCCCATCCGGCGGTGGCGATGGCCGCTTGCATCGCCGTGCCGCACCCGAAGTGGGACGAGCGGCCGTTGCTCGTGGTGGTGCCGAAGCCGGGTGCGACGCCGACCGCGGCCGAGCTGCGTGCGTTCTATGAGGGCAAGGTCGCCAAGTGGCAGGTGCCGGACGACGTGGTGTTCGTCGATGCAATCCCGCTCGGGGCGACCGGCAAGATGCAGAAGTCGATCCTGCGCGAACGATTCCGCGACCACCCGCTGCCGGCCTGATGCGGCGCGCGCTCGCGGTCGGGGGCTTGCTGGGCGCGGCGCTGGTCGCCTACCTCGCGAGTTGGCCCGTGCCGGTGGCACCGGTCGCGTGGCAGCCCGCGCCCTCGTCGGGTTACACCGGCGTGCATGCGGCCAACACCCGCTTGGCCGGCTTGCAGCGCATCGAGCTCGGCGGCCATGAGGGTCCGGAGCACATCGCGATCGGACCTGACGGACTTCTTTATGCGGCTGTGGACGGCGGTCGGGTGCTGCGGATGACACCCGACGGCGGCGCCCGTACGGTGTTCGCGGACACCGGCGGCCGCGTGCTCGGGTTCGACTTCGATGCTGCAGGTCGCATGATCGCCGCCGACGCGGTGCGCGGCCTGCTCGCCATCGACCGTGCGGGCGCGGTGCGCGTGCTGGTCGCGGAAGTCGACGGCGAGCCCTTGCGCTACGCCGATGCCGTCATCGTGGCGCCCGACGGCAAGGTCTACTTCACCGATGCATCGCGCCGGTTCTCGCCGCGCGAATGGGGCGGGACGTTCGAGGCGAGCGTGCTCGACATCCTCGAGAACTCCGCCACCGGTCGCGTGTTGGTGTACGACCCGGCGACGGGCGTGGTGCAGCGCGTGGCGGGCGGCCTCAGTTTCCCGAACGGCGTCGTGATGACGCAGGACGGTGCCTCGCTGCTCGTCGTCGAGACCGGGCGCTATCGCGTGTGGCGCATCGCCGCCGCGGCGCGCGGGCTCGATCTCTCGCAGCCGGCGACGGCCGCCGCGACTGTGCTGCTTGATGGCCTGCCAGGCTACCCCGACAACCTCATGCGCGGCCTCGAAGGGCGCATCTGGATGGGGTTCACCAAGCCGCGCAGCAAGGTGGTCGATGCGCTCGCGCCCTATCCGGCGCTGCGCAAGGTGACGCTGCGGTTGCCGCGGTCGATGTGGCCGGTGCCAGAACCCTACGGCCACGTGGTCGCCTTCACCGAGGACGGTCGTATCGTCGCTGACCTGCAGGACCCTGCGGGCACGTATCCCGAGACCACGGCCGTCACCGAGACCGCCGACCGCCTCTACGTGCAGAGCCTGCACGCGTCCTGGATCGGTTGGCGCCCGCGCTGAGCGCGCCGCGCGCGGCGCCTTACAGCAGCGCGCCCGACGCCTCCGGCTGGGTGCCGCGCTCGATGTTGCGCGGCTCGTGGCCATCGGGCGGCATCAGCTTGTACATCACCGGCGTGACGAGCCTCGCGAGCAGCGTCGAGGTGATAAGGCCGCCGATGATCACCCAGGCCATGGGCGAATAAAGCCCGGAGTTCTGGATCGCGAGCGGCAACAGGCCGCCGATGGCGGTCGCCGAAGTGAGCAGGATGGGCAGGAAGCGGATCTCGCCGGCCTGCTCGATCGCCTCGTCGAGCGGCACGCCGTCCTCGCGCAACTGGTTGGTGAAGTCCACCAGCAGTATCGAGTTCTTGATCTCGATGCCGATCAGCGCGATGAAGCCGATGCTGGCGGTGAAGGAGATCTCGTTGCCGGTGACGAGCAGCATCAGCATCCCGCCCAGCACGCCGAGCGGCACCACCGTGAGCACGATCAGCGTCGAGCGGAAGCTGCCGAACTCGAGCACCAGGATCGCGAAGATGCCGAAGATCGCGACGATCGCCGCCGTGCCGATGCCGGCGAAGGACTCGGCGCCCGCCTCGGCGTCGCCGCCGAGCACATAGCGATAGCCGCGCGGCCACTCGACCTTGTCGAGACGGTCGACGACGCCCGCGGTGACCTTGCCCGTGTTGAGGCCGCGATCCACCTGCGCCGTGACGGTGACCGCGCGCTCGCGGGCGAAGCGCGAGATCAGCACCGGGGCCGGTTCGAAACCGATGCTCGCCACCTGCGACAGCGGCAGCGATCCGCCGGTGACGGTGGTCAGGCGCGCTTCGCCGAGCGAACGCAGGTCGGCACGCCCCTCGAAGGGCGGCCGGACGACGATCGGATACTGCTCGCCGTCCTCGTCCTTGAAGGTGCCGGCCTGCAGGCCCGAGACGGCGAGCCGCACCGTGCGATCGATCTCCACGGCTGGCACGCCGAGCAGCGCGGCCTTGGCGGTGTCGGCCTCCACCTTGATGTTGGTGCGGGTGAACTTGAGCGGATTGCGCACGTCGCGGGTGCCGGGCGACGCGTCGAGCAGCGCTTCGACCTCGCGGGCGAGGCGGTCCAGCGTCGCGAGGTCGGGGCCGACGATGCGGATCGCGACCGGCGCGGCGACGGGCGGCCCGTTCTGGAATTCGCGCACCGAGATGCGCGCGCCGGGATAGCCGTCGAGCCGTTGGCGCAGCGCGTCGAGGTCAGCCGGGGTGCTCCGCGACCGGTACTCCTCGAGCACGCCGAGCACTTCCGCATACGACGCCGACTCCTGGCGCTGGATGTGGTTGTAGTACACCTGTGGATTGCCGCGGCCGAGGTTCGCCGACACGGATTGGATGCCCGGCACCTTGCGCACCTCGTCCTCGACGAAGCGCAGCGCACGGTCGGTCTCCGCGTAGCTCGTGCCGGTGGGCGTGTCGATCTGCACCAGGAACTGCGGCGTGTCGGCCTTCGGGAACAGGCTCGAGCCGAGCACCGGCACCAACAGCACCGAGACCAGCAAGGAACCGCCGATCGCGGCGGCCACGGTCGCCTTCGGCCGCGCGAGGCAGTAGTGCAGCGCGGGGCGGTAGTAGCGGTGGATGCCGTCCATGATCCGTTGCAGCAGGCGGTTGCTGTGCCCGGACTCCGCCGGGTCCAGCATCCGGCTCGCGAGGAACGGGATGATGAAGAGCGCGATCAGGAGCGAGCCGATGATGGTCGCGACCACGGCGCTCGGCAGCACGCGGATGAACTTGCCGGCGGTACCGGGCAAGGCCATCAGCGGCAGGAAAGCGAACACCAGGGTCGCGGTGCAGCCGAGGATCGCGACGAAGATCTGCCGCGTCCCGGCGATCGCAGCGCGGGTGCGGTCGTATCCCATGCGCAGGTGGCGCGCGATGTTCTCGACCGCGACGATCGAATCGTCCACCAGTAGGCCGAGCGCCACGACGAACCCTGCGATGGACAGCTGGTTGAGCGAGAAGCCGAGGAAATACAGCACCGCGATGCCGAAGGCGAGCGACAGCGGGATCGAGATCATGACGATGCTCGCCGCGCGCAGGCCGAGCGGCAGCAGCGTCAGCAGGACCACCGCGATGGCGATGCCGAAATCCATGTAAAGGCGGTCGAGGCGCGTGGCGACGTTGCGCGACTGGTCGAAGGCGAGATCCAGGGAGATGCGCTTCGGCAGACCCGCCTTCCAGCGATCGACGGCGGAGACGACCGCCTCGCGCACGTCGAGCACGTTGTAGCCCGACTTCATGTTGGCGGTGACGAACACCGCGCGCTTGCCGTTGTGGCGGCCGATGTGGCCCCATTCGCCCTCGGTCCACTTCACCGTGCCGACATCGCGGACCCGCACCACGCGGCCGTCGACCGCGGTGACGACCGTGTCGCGGACCTGCTCGAGGTCCTCATAGGCGCCGGTGCTCTTGACCGTGAAGCTGCGCGGCCCGATGTCGATGATGCCCGCAGGGATGTTGGCGTTCTCGCTCTCGAGCGCCTGCGCGATGCGCGACGGGCTGATGCCGAACTCGGCGATGCGGCGCGGGTCGACCTCGACGCGCAGTTCGCGCGGCGGATAGGCCCAGGTCTCGGCGGTGCGCACGCCCGGCACCGCCTTCAGCACGTCCTTCAGTTCCCGCGCCGCATCCTGCAGGTCACGGTAGGGCGCCTCCTCGGAGACGAGGGCGTATTGCACGATGTTGACGAGGCCCGGGCTGAAGCGCCGGATGTCGATCTCGCGCAGTTCCGGCGGCAGCGAGGGGCGCAGCGCGTTGATCTCGCGGATCACCTCCTCGTATTTCTTGTCGGCGTCGACGCTGGCGGTGAACTCGACGATCGTGAAGGACACGCCGTCCGCCACGACGCTCTCGATCTGGCGCAGGTCGTCGAGCTCGGCGAGGCGGTCTTCCAGCGGCTTGGTGACGAGGCGCTCGAGGTCCTTCGGGTCGGCGCCCGGCAACACGGCCGAGATGTCGAAGCCCGCGATCTCGAAGGACGGGTCTTCCTCGCGCGGGATCGACAGGAAGCTGAACAGGCCGATCGCGACCAGACAGAGGAAGGCCACCAGCGTGAACTGGTAGCGGCGGATCGGGAACTCGAGCAGTGACATCCTGCGTCAGCTCCGGCGCGCCCAAGCGGCAGGCGGGGTGGTCGCAGTCGCATCGGCTGCGGGCGGCGGCGCGGCGATCACGCGGATGCGGTCGCCATCCTGCAGGTACAAGGCGCCCTCGGTGATCACGGGTTCACCGGGCTTGAGACCGGAGGTGAGCGCCACCCGTTCACCGTCGATGAACGCGACCGTGACGGCGCGCTTGCGGGCGACCGATCCCTCGGTCACGAACACGCTCGCCTGGTCTCCCCGGCCCTCGATGAGCGCGGCGATGGGGATGTGGGTGAGCGTGCCGCGGCGGCTCGCGGCGGGGATGAGGTCGATCTTGGCGACGAGCCCTGTCGCGAGCGCGAGGCCGGTCTCGGGCGCGATGCGCACCTCGAGCGGGAAGAGACCGTTGCGCGGATCGGCAGCGGCCGAGACTTCGCTGACGGTGGCCATGAAGACGCGGCCCGGGTACGCGTCGAGACGGACCTCCGCCGTATCGCCGAGCGCGACCTGGACGATCTCGCGATCGGCGAGCGCCGTGCGCACGACATGGCCGCGCGCGGCGGAACCGAGCACCACCACCGGCTGGCCGGGCGGCACGAATTCGCGTTCTTCGGCGAGGCGCCGCAGCACGCGCCCGTCGCGTGGCGCCACGATCGATGAATAGCCGAGGTTGAAGCGTGCCGCATCGCGGCCCGCGCGCGCGACGGCCGCCTGCGTGCGCAGGTTCTGCAGCGTCTCGAGGCTGATGACCTGGTCGGCATGCAGACGCTCGCCGCGCTCGAGGTCGCGCTCGGCCTTGGCGGCGGCTTGGCTCGCCTGCTCGGCCTGCGCGCCGACCTCTGCGAGCTCGAGTTCCGCGAGCAGTTGGCCTTTGCGCACGGTGTCGCCTTCGCGCACCGCGAGCCGACGGATGATGCCGCCGGTCTTGAACGACAGGCGCATCTCGTCCTCGCTCGCGAGTAGTCCGCTCGCGCCGATCGAGGCGCCCGCAGGGCCCGAGGTGGCCGGCGCCGTGCGGACCGGGATCGCGGCGTCCTGCGCCGGAGCCGCCGCCGGCGGCTTTCCGCCGCAGGCTGCCAACGCGGACAAGGCAAGACCCATGGCCAGCAAACGCGAGAGGGACGGGGACCCCGCGTATGGGGCGATGGAAGGCGAGGCGAGGGCAGGACGGACGGGCATGGCGAATCCGCGCGCGCCTTACGGCGACGGCGCTCCGGTGGCGTAATCGAGTTCGGCTTGGCGCGCGAGCAGCTGGAAGCGCACGGCGTTCAGGTTGAGTTCGGCGGCGGTGAGGCTGGTGCGCGAGTCGAGGAACTCGACCTGGCTCACCATGCCTTCGTCGCGCTTGCGGCCGGCGATGCGGAACGCCGCGCGCGCGGCCTCGGCGCGGGTCTCTGCGGCCTGCAGCGACTGTTCGCTCGCGGCGAGTCGGTCGAGCGCGGTCTGCACCTCGAGCTGCACCTGTTGCGCGAGTTCGTCGCGGCGGTTGCTCGCCTGGCGTTCGGCGAGCCGCGCGGCCTTTTCGTCGGCCCGGCGCGCGCCGCCGTCGAACAAGGTCCAATTGAGCAGCAGCGACACGGTGGCGAAGTTGCGGCCGCTGCCGAACTCGTAGCGTTCGCCTTGGATGCCGCCGTCCACACCGAGCGCCAGCGTCGGCAGGCGTGCCGCCCGGGCGATGTCGGCCTGCGAGCGGGCGGCATCGACCGCGCTGCCGGCTTGCGCGATCTCGGGACGGCGCGTGAGCGCGCCTTCACGCAGCGCCGCGAGGTCGCGCGCCGCACGTCGCAGCTCGCCGTCGGTGTCGGCGTTCTCGAGCGGTTCGTCGAGCGGCCGGTTCATCAGGAAGTTCACGTAGCTGCGCAGCTGGTCGCGGGCCGCCTGCGTCTCGATCACCTGTTGCTCGACGGCGAGCAGCTCGGCCCGCGCGCGCAGCACCTGGTCCTGCGTGACCTTGCCGTTGCGGAACAGCGAATCGGTGACGCGCAGGTTCTCGGCGAGCAGCGCGCGGCTCGCGTCCGTGAGGGTGACGGCGCGCCCCGCGCGCAACCAGTCGAGATAGCCGATGGTGATGTCTCGGCGCAGGCGCTGCGCGAGCGCGAGCTGCGCGTACTCGCTCGCCTGCAGCGCCGAGCGGCGCGCACGCACGGCCGCCGGGATCGCCGGGGCGAAGAGCGGCTGCACCACCGAGATGCGGGTGTCCTGTTCGCGTTCGCGCAGCAGGCTGAAGCTCGGGTCCTCGATGCTGCCGAAGCGCGCCGGCTTGCCGTCGGCGACGAGCAATTCATTGAGGGTGCCGTAGACGGGGTTGAACGCGCCGGCGAGCGGCAGCGTGATCTCGCGCCCGCCCTCGGCGCGCGTGTAGCGCGCGGCGAGCGCGGCTTCGGGATAGAACCGTGCACGCGCGGCGTCGAGCGCCGCCTGGCTGCGTTCGACCTCGAGAGAGGCCGACTGCAGGGCGAGGTTCGAGCCTTGGCCGAGGCGCACATAGTCGTCGATCACCGCAGCGACGGGCCGCCGCGTCTCCACGGCCGGTGTACCGGCGGCGGTCTGCGCGCGCAGCGACGCTGCGGGCAGCAGCGCCGTCGCCAAGGCTGCGGCGCATAGCGTGGCCGCCATCGTGCTGCGCGGCCTCGCGACCATCAGCCTGTACCCCGATCCGCGCGGCGTTTGAACGCGGCACGACTTTGCGGCGTCGCGAGCGCGTCGAGCGCCAGCCGGAATCCCTGGTCGATCAGCTGTGTACGGCCGACGCCCTCGCGTCCGAGGCTGGCGCTCTTGGTGATCGAGAGCTGGATCAGGCCGTGCATCAGCCCCCACAGCGTCAAGCCGATGAGCGAGGGCGGGCCGGCTTCCGGGCGGATGCTGCCATCCTGCATGCCGCGCTCGATGGCCGCGCAGATCGCGCCGTGCGTCCGGTCGCCCGCCGCGAGGAACTCCTCATAAGCCGGGTCGTGGTCGCCGCCCGGGTGCTGCGCCTCGACGTGGGCGAGCGCCTCGAAGCGCGTGGGGAATTCCTCGGCGAACGCGACGTAGGCGCGGCCGCAGGCTTCCACCTGAGCCATGCCGAGTGTGTGGTCGGCGGCGGCACCCTCGAAGCGCGCCTGCAGCGCAGCGAGCGCGCGCACGCAGAGCGCCAACAACAGGGCCGACTTGTCGTGGAAATAGACGTACAGCAGCGCGCGCGACAACCGCGCCTTGCGCGCCACCAACTCCATGGTCAGCGCTTCGACGCCCACCACGCCGGCGACGGTCTCGGCCGCATCGAGGATCTCGAGGCGCCGACGTTCCTTTTCCTCGAGGCGTCTGTCCGTGAGCTCGCTCATGGCAGGCACTTTGCCAACCGATTGACACAGTGTCAACCTTTGGACATCCGTATCAAGTTTGGATGCTTGTCAACTTCCCAGCCAGGCCCTGAACAGCCAAAATGCCGCCATCCCGCCGGCAATGACGCCGATCGTGCTGCGAGTGGCGACGAAAATCACGATCGCGGCGCCCCCGGCAAGCCACCGGGGGTTCTGCAGGCTCACATCCAGGCTCCCGGCCACGAACAGCAGGTCATTGGCGACGATGGCCGCCAGGGCGCAAGCCGGGGCGTACCGCAGCGCTGACTCCACCACGGGCGGGAGCCGGAGGCGTTCACCGAGCAAGAGGACGCTCGAGCGCGCGATGAAGGTCGCCGCGGTGACCCCGAGGATCGCGAGCCAGATGTAGAGCGTCTCGTTCACGGTGCCGGGCCCCGGAGCCGGCGTTCAAGGAGGATCGCGGCGATCATCCCCGCCACGGTCGCCGCGAGCAGGCCGAGGCGCAGGGGCAGGTCGTGGGCCATCACCGCCACGGCGACCGCGACTGCGACGCCGCCGAGCGCGGGCAACTGCCGGCACAAGGGGACGAGCAAGGCGAGCAGCGCGAACGTGCCGGCGAGTTCCAGACCCCATGAGGCGGGGATCGCGCCCGCGGCGAAGATGCCGATGATCGACGACACCTGCCAGATGATCCAGTTCGCGGTCGCCCCGCCGGCGAAATAGGCGACGCGATGCGGATAGTCGGGCTCCTCGGTGAGCAGCGCCGAGAACCGCGCGAACATGACATCACCGGTCAGGTAGCCGAGCCAAAGACGCGTGTTCGCCGGCAGATGGGACAGATGGTGGCGCAGCAACGCGGCGTACACCACGAAGCGCAGGTTGACGATCACGGCCGCGAGGGTCACCAGCCACAGCGGCGCGAAGGCCGCGATCAGCGGCAGGGCTGCGAGCTGTGCGCTGCCCGCATAGGCGAGCAGGCTCAACCCCAAAGATTCGACGACGCTGAGCCCGGATTTCACCATCGCAACGCCGGTCACGAGGCCCCAGGCGAACACGCCCGGCCCGAACGGCAGCAACTCGCGCATGCCGCGCCGGAACGCCGCGGCCCGTGGGTCGTGCTTGGGATCGACCTCGGCCACGCGCAACCTCAGGCGAGGTCGAGCGCGTGGGCCTTGAGCGCGGCGAGCGGCACGATCTCGAGCGCGCGCCGGTGGGTCGCCTTCAGGAACACTTTGGGGGCGCGGTCGGCCTGGTAGGCCTCGAGCCAGCGTGCCGCGCACAGGCACCATCGGTCGCCATCGCGCAGGCCCGGAAAGCCGAACTCGGGACGGGGGGTGGACAGGTCGTTGCCACGGGCCTTGGAGAACTCCAGGAACGCCGTGGTCATCTGCGCGCAGACAGTATGCGACCCGACATCCTGGACGTCGGTCTCGCAGCAACCGCTGCGATACCAGCCGGTCTTGGGCGCATCGCTGCAGGTCGCCAGCGGCTCGCCGAAGACGTTGACTTGAGGGTTGTTCTCGCTGCCGCTGCCGTCCATGGTGGGTGCTAGCGTACCCGATTCGAGCCGTGTGGCCACGGATTGACGGGTCAGACGCTGCCCCTGACCCCCGGAATCGGAATGGGTCGTATTCCGATCGATCAGCGCATCGACGCCCATCCGCGCTCCGGGGGGGGCGCGACCCGCGGCGTCAGTACGCGACGCGGGTGACCTCGAAGCCCTGCTCGGCGAGCAGCTTCGGGATCGCCTTGTCGCCCGTCATATGCAGGATGCCGACTGCGGCGAGCACCGGTACGCCCTTTGCGTGCTCCTCGGCGATGCGGCGTGCGATGCCGGGATTGCGGCCGTCGTTGAGCGCAAGATAGAACTTGCGCTGCTGCGGTGTCGGCCGGCATTGGCAGGCCTCCTCGATGGTATCCATCGCTTCCAGGTCGCCCCGCTCCCAGACCTGCGCGGTGCGGAGCAGTTTTTCGCGCGCGTCGGGTGCCTCGAGTTCCTTGAGCGTGTCTTCGAAGGCGACCCGCGCTTCGGCCGGGTCATCCGGGATGAGGACGTCCAACTGCAAGCCGATCGACTCGAGGCCCACGACCGGTCGGGATGAGTTTCGGGCGAAGCCGATCAGCGCGAACTCCTGCGCGAAGTCGGCGTGCAGGCCGTCGCGGCGACCGATCAGTGAGCTGTAGGTGATCGCTTGCATCACCGGGTGAAAGGCGTCGAGTGCGCCCGGCGGGACGCACTCCGCCTCGGCGAGCTTGGCGAGCCGCGCGCGGTCGCCGTCGGTCAGCGGCAGGGCCGGCGCCGCCGCCATGGCGGTCATCATCTCCTGCTGGGTGCCGGGTGCCGTCAGATCCACCTCGACCGCGATCACGCCGGTGTTCTGCAGGGCCGACATGAGGTTCGGTCCCGGGAAGATCCACTCCACACGCCCGATGTGGATCGTGCCGTAGAGATAGCTCGTGCGGCCGTCCTTGGCGATCTTCCAAAGCGCGCCGCGGTCTTTCGCGTTCTTCATGCCCTCCGCCCTCTGCTCCAGGGTGGGCGCCTGCGCGGGCGCCGGACAGCTTTCCTTGGCCAGCGAGGGCGCGGCGAGCAGCGACGAAGCGAGCAGGGCGAGCAGGGCGGCGGAGCGGATCATGGAGCCTCCAGCAGGGCGGTGGAACTATTGAGCATTAATGCTACATATCTTCCTCGCGGTATGCAACGGCCGTACAGTCGCCCGATGTCCCAAGTCCGCCAGCCTCTTCCCGACCTCGTCCGCGCCTGCGCGCTCTTCGGCATCGCGGTCGTCAACGTCGACTATTTCGCGCACCCCTCCATGGACGGCTTGCTGCAGCGGGGTCTCGCCTCGCCGCTGGACCGGGCGCTCTGGTGGGTGGTCGCGACCGTGTTCCTGCTCAAGTCCTATTCGCTCTTTGCGATGATGTTCGGCTATGGCTTCGGCCAGCAGATGCGTGCTGCCGAGTCGCAGGGTGCGCGTTTCCCGGGCCGCCACGCGCGTCGCATGCTCGGGCTGCTGCTGCTCGGGCTGCTGAACGCCGCGTTCCTCTTCTTCGGCGACATCCTCGTGGTGTATTCGGTCCTCGGCACGATGCTCTACCTCTTCCGCTCCAAAGAGCCGCGTGCGCTGCGGCGTTGGGCGTTCGGGTTCTATGCCCTGCAGATCGTCATCGTGCTGTTGCTGCTGTTGGGCACCTTGGCGCTCAACATGCCGGACAACGTCTCGACGTTGCGGGAGATGTGGGCCGAGACCGCAGGGGTCGCCGCGGAGCGTGAAGCGGGCTTTGCCGCGAACGGGTTCTTCGCGGTGGCGGACACGCGGTTCGGCGCGTGGGCGGAGGATTTCGGATACCTGGTCGCATTTCAGGGCCCCGGCGCGATGGCGTTCATCCTGTATGGCTTGTATGCCGCGCGAGCGGGCCTGTTCGATGAACTCGAGGCTGCGCGCTGGTCCCGTGCGCGTCGCGTCTACCTGCCGGTCGGACTGCTCCTTGCGGGGCTCGGGGCTTGGCTGATGTCGGACAGCGCCCACGAATCCGACCCGGCATTCATGACAGGCTTCCTGCTGATCGTGATCGGCAGTCCGCTGTCGAGCGTGGGCTACCTCGGGTGGTTGGCCGCGTGGCTGCGCGGCGGGCCCAGCCCCATACGAGACTTCCTCGGTCGCGCGGGCAGCGCATCGTTGACCGCCTACTTGTTGCAAGGCGTGTTGATGTCGTGGGTGTTCTCGGGCTATGGCCTTGGCTGGGTGGGCAAACTGGGTGCGTCGGCTTACCTGCCCGTCGGCGTCATCGCCGCCGTGTTGTCGCTCTGGTTCGTCGCAAGGTGGCGCAGTCGTCACGCCCTCGGCCCGGTCGAGACGGTCCTGCGCCGCTGGGTGTATCTCGATCGGCCGTCGGGTTGACGGGTCGCCCGATCCACGCGCGGTCGGCAGGTCTGACCACAGGAGCGACTCGCATTGCAATGTCTGGTAACGCTCGCTGAGTTGAAGCGCGAGACCGACTGTTGGCGCTATCCTCTGCGCATGGCAGATCATCTTCTCGCGCTCGCATCCGTCGTGGCCTTCCTCTTGGCTGCCGCTACACATCTGGTCCGGGTGTTGCTGCCTGCAGCGGCATCGAAACCTGCGCGCAGCATGTCCCGTGGGTCCATGTTCGTGCTCGTCTCTTTGGCCTGTGCCGGATTCTCCGGCGTGGCGGCGAAGGTCGCGCAGGCGACGCCGAAGCCCACGCCCGCCGCTTCGGCGGCGCCCTCCGCGAGAACCGCCATCGTCGACGACATCGGCGTAAGGCTCGCATTGACGGCGCCGGCGCGCCGCATCGTCAGCCTGTCGCCGGGTGCCACGGAGCTCCTGTTCGCCGCCGGCGCGGGGGATCGCATCGTCGCCACCGTGACCGGCGCGGACGAGCCTGCCGCCGCCCGGCGCATCGAACGCATCGGCGACGCCAACGCCCTCGTCTTTGCGCGCCTGACGGCGCTCAAGCCCGATGTGGTGGTCGTCTGGCACGACCTCATCGGGGACGGCATCCTCGAGAGCCTCGTCAAGCTGCGCATCCCGGTCTATAGCGTCAGCGTAGGGGGATTGGCCGACATGCCGGGTACGGTACGCCGGCTGGGTACGCTCGCCGGCACGGCGGCTGCGGCCGAGACCGCCGCGCGCGGGCTCGAGGCCAAGGTCTCGCGTCTGCCGCCGAAGCCCGCGGCGCGGCCCGGCGCCGACGCACGGCCGCCCTTGCGCGCGTTCTTCATGAAGTGGGCCGAGCCGCTCTACACCGTCGGCAGCCGCCATGTCATGTCCGACGCCTTGGCGCGCTGCGGCGCGCGCAATATCTTCGACGATATCGACTTCCCGGTGCCGATCGTCGAGTTCGAGCAGATCCGCAAGCGCGACCCCGAGGTCATCCTGATGGCGGCGCCGCCGGTGACGGCGCGAGACTGGCGTGAACGATGGGCCGGGTTTCCCGACGTCGATGCGGTGGCCAAGCGGCAGATGCTCGCGTACACCGATCCGCGCCTCGACCGGATGGGGCCGAGCGCGCTCGATGCCGTCGCCGATCTTTGCAAGTTGATCGCGGGCGTTCCGCGCTGACGAATCTTCACTTGCGGTCGGCGCGGGTTCAGGGTCGAATCCGCACCGTGGAACACCGACCGACTTGGATTCTGCTGCTGGGCGCGACGCTGCTCGCGTTGGCCGCCGCGCCGGCCGCCCCGCAATCCTCGCCCCCAGCGGGTGCCGCCCCCGACATGCCGGAGGCCGAACTCGAGGAAGTGGTGGTGAGCGGACGCCGTCCCCCGGGTTCCGTGATCGGCGACATCCCGCCGGAGACCACGCTGTCCTCCCAGGAGATCCGCGCCCTTGGCGTGGGGTCCGTGACCGAGCTCATCGCCGCGCTCGGACCGCAGCTCGGCAGCAGTGGCGGCCGGGGCGGCGGCCGACCGGTGGTGCTGCTCAACGGCGTCCGGATCTCGGGCTTCGCCGAAGTGCGCGACCTGCCGACCGAAGCGATCCAGCGCGTCGACCTCTTCTCCGAAGAGGTCGCGCTCAAGTACGGCTACCGCGCCGACCAACGCGTGATGAACATCGTGTTGCGCCCGCGGTTCCGCGCGGTCACGGCGGATGCCGGCGCGCGCGGCACCACCGAGGGCGCGCGCGAAGGCGCCAGTGTCGGCGTGGGCGTGCTGCGCGTGCAGCGTGACACCCGGTGGCAGGCGGACTTCAAGGCCCGGCATGACGACCGCCTGCTCGAAAGCGAACGCGAGGTCGTCGGGGCGGACGGCGCGCCGCGACCCGACGCCGCCTCCCGCACGCTGTTGCCGGCGGCGGACCAGCTGTCCGTCAATCTGGTGTACGCGCGTCCGTGGGTCGAGGGGCTGTCGGCCACCGTCAACGCCACCGTGGACGAGACGCGACGGCGCTCGCTGCTCGGGCTGCGACCGTCGCTCGAAGGTGGACAGGTCTTGCGCCGCGATGTGGACACCCGGGACGCGCATCTCGGCGGGCTGCTGCAGGGCGCGAACGCAGGATGGCGTTGGTCGGCGACGCTGAACGCCGATCGCACGGATACGGCGACCCGGGTCGCCGGCGGCGATCTCGCCGGCCGTAGCCGCAGCGACAGCCTCGACCTCGAGCTGCTGGCCGTCGGCGCGCCGCTGCAACTGCCCGCCGGCGATCTCGGGCTCACGGTCAAGGCGGGTCTCGGTACGCGCGGCATCGAGAGCGTCGCGCGCCGCCTCACGGGCGATGTGCGCACCGACCTGTCGCGCGGCCAACGCGACCTGCGCATCAACCTCGACATCCCGCTCCTGCGCACGGAGGACACCGGTGGGCGGGTGACGGCAAGCCTCGGTCACGCGATCGAGGACGTCGCCGAAGTCGGTGTGTTGTCGACCACCAATGCCGGTCTCAACGCATCGATCGGACGCCAGTGGCGCGCGCTGGTGTCCCTCGTCGACGACGAGAACGCGCCGTCGATGCTGCAGCTCGGTGCGGCCGTCATCCCGACGCCGGCCGTGCGGACCTATGATTTCGTCCGCGGCGAGGCCGTGGAGATCGTCCGTATCGACGGTGGCGATCCGGCGCTGCGGGCGGACAGCCGCAAGATCTTCAAGGTCGCGCTCGGCGCGCGACCCCTCGAGGGCGTCGACCTCGACCTCAACGGCGAGTTCACCCGCAGCCGCGTGCGCGGCCTCGTCACCACCGTGCCTTTCGCGACGCCGGAGTTCGAGCAGGCGTTCCCTGGCCGGTTCCTGCGGGATCCGGCCGGGCGGTTGCTGTCGATCGATGCCCGGCCGGTGAACCTCGAGGGCCGCGAGCGCGATGAACTGCGGTTCACGGTCAACCTCAGCCGCCCGTGGGGTCCGCAGCCCGAGATGCCGTCGACGCCGGGACGTGGGGGCGCCCCCCGCAGCCGTGACGCCACGCCCGGCGGGCAGGGCGCGCCGCCGGCGCAGCGTGCAGCGGCTGCGCAGGGTGGGCCTTCTTCGCCGCGCGGGCCGCCCGCGGGCTTCGATCCGGCGGCGATGGCGGAGCGTTTCCTCTCGTTCGCACGGCGCGGCAGCGTGCAGTTCACGCTCGTCTATACGCAGCGCCTGAAGGACGAGGTGCAGATCGCGCCCGGCCTGCCGACCCTGGATCTGCTCGCGGGCGACACGCTGTCCGACACCGACGGCAGCCCCCGACGCGAGCTCGAACTGCAGGCCGGCGCGAACCGCGACGGCTTCGGCGGCCGCGTCATCGCCAAGTGGCGCGACGGCAGCCGCGTCAGCGGTGGCACCACGGCCGCCGGCCCCGTGGACCTCGATTTCGCGCCGCTCTGGGCCGTCGACCTGCGGCTGTTCGCGGACCTCGGGTTGCAGCCTTGGGCGCGCGACAAGGGATCCCTGCGCGGCGTGCGCGTGACGTTCGCCGTGGAGAACCTCTTCGATGAGCTGCCGCGGGTGCGCGACGCCGCCGGCGCCGTGCCGTTCAACTACCAGCCGTCGCTGCTCGACCCGCAAGGCCGGGCGATCCGGTTGTCGTTCCGCAAGCTGTTCTTCCCGTCATTCGCGCCACCTGGCCGCGACACGCGGTAAGCTTCCCGAGGTGCCAGGACGCGCAAGCTACAGAGGAGCGCATCCCATGATCCGTCTGCGAAACCCCATCCGTCTCGCCATGGTCTCGATCGCGATCGGCAGTGCCTTGCTCCTCGCCGCCGCGCCGACCGCCCGCGCCGCCGACATCGACAGCCTGCAGAACCTCACGCAGCCGCAGTTCCGCGTGCTGGCCGAGGACCTCGTCGCTGCGCTGTCCTACAAGGCGATCTCCCCGGCCGAGCCGCTCGGCGTCACGGGCTTCGACCTCGGCGTGGGCCTTTCGGTCACGGAGACCTCGGGCAGCGTCTGGAAACTCGCCACCGGCAGCGGCACCGACTATCTGCCGATGCCGCGGCTGATGCTGCAGAAGGGCCTGCCCTTCGGCATCGACGTCGGCGGTTTCTACGCCGCGGCGCCGGGCAGCAACATCAAGCTCTGGGGCGGCGAGCTGAAATACGCGATCCTCGAGGGCAACACGGTGATGCCGGCGCTCGCGGTGCGCGGCGCGGTCACCGGCATGTCCGGGGTGGACGACCTCGACGTGGAGACGCAGAGCGTGGAGCTCGTGGTGTCCAAGGGTCTGCTCAACATCACCCCTTATGGCGGCATCGGTCAGGTCTGGAGCAGCGTCACGCCGTCCTCGGCCTCTTCGCTCGGATTGCCGCTGCGCAAGGAATCGCCGTCGATGACCCGCGTGCATGCCGGGCTCGGGTTCAAGGTGATCCTGATCAATTTCGCGGTCGAGGTCGACCACACCGACACGGGCTTCGGCGCCTCGACCCGCTTCGGCCTGCGCTGGTAGCGCGCGGCCGCCGCGCCGCTAGTCGCGGAAGTTCCCGAAGGAGATCGGGCGGTCGAAGGTCTCCTTGCGCAGCAGCGCGATCGCCGACTGCAGGTCGTCGCGCTGCCTGCCGGTCACGCGCACCTTGTCGCCGTGGACGCCGGCCTGCACCTTGATCTTCGAGTCCTTGAGCAGCCGCACGATCTTCCGGCCGCAGTCGGCGTCGATGCCGTGGCGCAGCAGCACGTCCTGGCGCGCCTCGGCGAGGTTGGTCTGCGGGTCCTTCACCTCGAGGCAACCGACGTCGATGCCGCGCTTGGCGAGCCGGGGCTTGAGGATCTCCAGCATCTGCTTCAGCTGGAACTCCACCTCGGCCTTCATCTGCACCGTGAACTCCTTGGCCTTCAGCTCGTAGACCGCGCCGGAGTCCTTGAAGTCGAAACGTTGCTGCAGCTCGCGGTTCGCCTGGTCGACGGCGTTGGTGAGTTCGTGGAGGTCGATCTCGGACTGGACGTCGAAGGAGGGCATGGCGACCTCAGACCTTGGGGAGGGCGGGTTCGGTGGGCGGCAGGTCCGGCACCGGTTCGGCCAGCAGTGCCTCCACCGTGCGCTCGAACTCGCGCACCATCTTCTCGTGGTGCACGCCGGTGGCGGGCCCCGCGAAACCGGTGTGGATCTTGCGGACCTTGCCGCCGCGGTCGATGAAGATCGTCGTCGGGAAGGCGAACACGCCGTTCAATTGCGGCAGGCGCGAGGCGGCGTCGTCCTTGTCCGAGATGCCGGCGATCAGCGTGGTGTACTCGATGCCGTACTGTTCGCGGAAGCGGTAGGTGGCTTCCGAGGCACGGTTGAAGTCGCCGAACTGCTCGAACATCAGCGACACCACCTCGAAGCCCTGCGCACGCTTGCGCTTGTGCAGGTCGACGAGCAGCTTCGCCTCGTCATGGCAGTTGGGGCACCAGCTCCCGGCGAGCGCCACCACCACGACCTTGCCCTTGAAGAACTGGTCGCGCAGCGAGACGTTGACGCCGCCCAAATCCGGGAAGCGGAAATCGAAGCGGTCGCCGGCGACGAGCTTCGTCGCCTGGTCGGCATCGCCCAACGATGCGTTGTCGTCGCGGCGCGCCGTGAAACGGTCCTCGAAGGCGATGCCTGACCAGAACTGGCCGGCGAGCGTGCCGTCATCGGCGAGCGTCGCGTGGTACAGGAACACATGGCCGCCATCGAACTTCGAGAGGCGCAGTTGGCGGCCGCGCAGCTCGCCGGCGAGGAATCGATGGTCGCCGGTCGGCGTCAGGAAGGTGCCGGTGACGAGGGGCCCCTTTTGGGAGAGCTCACCGATCGCCGGGGTGTTCTTGCCGCCGTCCGCGAACACCACGGCCCAGCGACCGCTGACATCGGGCGCGGGCGTCGCGCCGGGCGCCGGCGGCGCAGCATCGGCCGGGCTGTCCGGGCTGAATCGGAACGCATCGCCATGGCGCGCGCGGAACGGGATCTGCTGGTCCTTGCCCTTGGGCTTCACCATCGTGAGGGTGCCCGACAGCGTATCGCCCTCGAGCGTGGCGTCGATGCGGTTGTTGAAGCCCGGCATCCGCAGCGTCACCGCATCGCCGTTCACCGCGATCTCATTGACGCGCGTCCGCTCCGGCCCGTTGACGAGATAGGCGACCCGGCCGCCCTCCTCGCGCACGAACTCGATGCCGAACGGCAGTTCGCCGCCCGGCACCTGCAGCACGGCGCGCCAGAGCCCGTCGCGCGGGCCGCCATCGATGCGGGAACAGGAAGCGAGGGCGAGCGTCGAGATCATGAGCAGCATCCAGTGGAGCGGCCGGCGGGCCGCGGGGGCGATAGGCATGTCGGTGACCTGTCCGTGGTGCGAAGCGAGGGAGCGATCAGGCGTCGGTGACGGGGAAACCCTCGGCGTCCTTGCGCCACGGCACCCACACGAGCGCGATCTGGCCGACGGCGATGTCGGACTTGCGCGGCGTCACGGACACTTCGCGCAAGGCCACGGCATCGCCCTCGAAGGATGCCGCCAGCGCGGCGATCTCGGTTTCGCTCTCGGCCTGCAGGTCGGCGAGGCGCTGCCGGACCGCCTCGAGGCTCTCGTCGGCGCGGGCGACGTCTTGCGACTCGCGGCCGATACGGCTGGCCGAACGCGCCGCCGAGCTCGCGCGGCCGATGGTGCCGGCGGAGAGGGCCTTGCGACCGAACAAGGCACCCAAGATCCCGGCGCCCACGGACATCGCGGTGTTCATCTTCTGTTGCGAGAGCTGCGCCTGCTCGCGCTGCACCTTGTCCTCGGCGCGCGCCACGCGGTCCTGCAGCGTCGCGAGTTTCGGCGCGTACTTGCGGCGCAGCGCCTCGACCGCCTCGTCACGCTTCTCGCGCAGCGATTGCGAGAGCCGTACGCGGAACTGCGCCTCGTCCTCGCCCGGTGCCGAGGCGAGCTTGATCGCATCGCAGAAGAAGACCTCGGCGCGGGCCTGCTCGTAGAGGTGGCTGGTGAGCGACTTGCCCCAGGCGGTGTAGTTCGCTGCGCGCATCGCTGCGCCCGGGAGGTCGGCGAACTCTGCGCCCGCGGCCGGCGACTTCGAGAGCCGGGCCTTGAGGTCCGGGTGCGCGGCGCCTGCCGCCCAGTCCACGGACTTGCCGTCCTCGCCGAGCGGCGCGAGCCATGACGTGGTGTCCCATTGGTCGAGGCCGAGCTTGGTATCGACGAAATGCAGCTTGGCGAGGCCCATCACCATCGGGCGGTACTCCGCCGGCGCCGAGCCGCTGCGTCCCTCGAGGAAATACTCGGTGACATCGCCGGGCACGGCCGGACGCACGGCGCCTGCGGCGGGGGCCGACGCCGTGGCGGCTGCCGCGGCGGGGGCCGATGCGGCGGTCGCGCCCGATGCGCCTGCGCCGGTCGGGGCACCGCCTGCTGCCGCGGCACGCTTGCCCGCCATCACCCGCGTGATCTCGGGCCCGGTGAGCGGGCCACGCAGGAACGACAGCGCCCAACGGCTCTTCATGAGGTAGGGCGCGTCCTGGTGCACGTTGCGCATCAGGAACACGCGCTGTGTGAGTGCGGACATCAACCTGTCCAACGTGCCGCGGTCCATGCCGTCCGCACCGGCGAGCGCGCTCTCGAGGCCCTCGATGACGCGCGCCTTGTCGCGCTCGGTCTGCAGGCGGCCGATGAGCCAGGTGCCGCAGTTGGCGAGGCCCTTGTAGTCGAGGTCGACGGGGTTCTGCGTCGCGAGCACGCAGCCGAGGCCGAAGGCGCGCGCCTGCTTGAGCAGCGTGAGCATCGGCATCTTCGAGGGCGGGTTCGCGGTCGGCGGGAAGTAGCCGAAGATCTCGTCCATGTAGAGGATCGCGCGCAGGCTGGAGGTGCCCGACTGGTTGCGCATCCACGAGATGACCTCGTTCAGCACCAGCGTCACGATGAACATACGCTCGGTGTCGGAGAGGTGGCCGATGGAGATGATCGAGAGCCGCGGCTTGCCTTCGGGTGTGTACAACAGGCGCTGCGCATCGAGCGGCTCGCCCTTCATCCAGGTGGCGAAGCCCGGCGAGGCGAGCAGGTTGTTGATCGCCATCGCGAGCCCGAGCCGGTCCTTGGGCGGGAAGAAGGTGTCGAGATCGAAGGCGCCGACCTTGTCGAAGGGCGGTTTCTGCACGGCGTTGATGAGTCCGGCCATGTCGAGGCTCTGGCCCGAGCGCCAGGCCGTCTCGAGGATGTTGGCGAGCAGGATGTGGTCGCGGCTCTGGATCGGGTCGGCGTCGCGGCCGAGCAGCGAGAGCAGTCCCGACACCACGGCGCCTACGCGGTCGCGCAGCGCGGCGGAGTCGGCCAGAAGCTCCGCGGGCGGCGGCGCGAAGGAGCGCAGCACCGAGAGCGGCAGACCGGTCTCGGCGCCTGGCGTATAGATGTTGATGTCGACGGCTTCGCGGAAGCGCGCGATGCGTGCCGGCTCCTGCTGCCACTCCGCGAGTCCCTTGCGCCAGGTGTCAGCGGTCTTGGTGGCGAGGTCCTCGACCGTCACGCCCTTGCGCGTGGCGTCGGCGGGGTCGACCCAGGGCTGGAAATCCGCCGGACGCAGCTCCGGGAACGCGAGCATCAGGTTGCCGAGGTCGCCTTTGGGGTCGATGCAGATGGCCGGTACGCCATCGATCGCGGCTTCTTCGAGCAGCGAGAGGCAAAGACCCGTCTTGCCACTGCCGGTCATGCCGACGCAGACCGCATGCGTGGTCAGGTCCTTGGCGTCATAGAGGACGAGATCGTCCTTGAGCGCGTTCGCCCCCGGGTCGTATTCCTTGCCCAGATAGAAGACGCCCAGTTTCTCGTAGTCGACAGCCATGGCACGGTCCTAAGCGGGTGGAGAGGCGTGGAAACCCTGATTGTACGAAGCCCGCCCGTTCCCGTCGCGGGGTAACATGTGGGGATGGAAGGCCTGTCCCCCGAATTCTGGCCGCTCGTGCTGGTCGGTTTCCTGGCGCAGCTCATCGACGGCGCGCTGGGGATGGCCTACGGGGTCTCCGCCAGCGCCTTCCTCGCGACCATGGGCCACCCACCCGCCTTCGTCAGCGCCACGGTCCACGCGGCTGAGGTGGTCACCACCGGTGCGTCAGGCGTCTCCCACGCCTGGTTCCGAAACCTTGACCGCAAGATCTTCTTCCGCTTGGTGCTGCCCGGCATGGCGGGCGGCGCCCTGGGCGCCTACCTTCTCACCAGCCTCGATGGCGCGCTTCTGCGGCCGTTCGTCTGGGGCTGGCTGCTGTTGATGGGTGTCCTGCTGTTGCGCCGCGCCTTCCGGCGCGATGAGCCCGGCCTCGCCCGCGCCCCGAGCCACGCCTTGGGCGGCGTCGCCGGCTTCCTCGATGCCATCGGCGGCGGCGGCTGGGGCACGGTCTGCACCCCGACCCTGATCGCCCGCGGCGTGCCGCCGCGCTACGCCATCGGCACGACGAACGCCGCCGAGTTCTTCGTCACGCTCACCATCTCCATCACCTTCCTCTTCACCTTCGACTGGCAGCGCTACGACCTCGTCATCGCCTTGCTCGGTGGCGGCGTGCTCGCCGCGCCGTTCGGTGCCTGGGTGGCGAAGCACGTGCCGCCGCGCTACGCCATCATCGCGGTCGGTCTCGTGGTCACGGGTCTGTCGGTCCACGGTCTCGTGCGTTGGGCGATGGCTTGACTCCCCTTCGTGCGTAAAGGGATACTCGACCTCGATGGACATGCCGCGCATCCAGACCCCCTGCCGAGGCCCCGTGATCGGGTTGCCCGGCCGTGGGTGGTGGTGGCGCCCCTCCTGACGGAGAGGGCGCGGGCGCCGCTGTTCGAATCCCACAAACGAGGATCCAGCTACCCGAACCCGTCTCCGGATACCCTCCGGGACGGGTTTTTTCGTTCATGAAGCCGCCATTCGACATCTCAGGTGACCTGGACACGCCGGTTTCGGCGTTCCTGAAGTTGCAGGCCTTCAAGCCGACCTTCCTGCTCGAGAGCGTGGAGGGCGGTGAGCGCTTGGGGCGCTATTCGTTCATCGGTTTCGGTGACGCGGCTTTCGAGCTCAAGCTCGACGCCGACGGCCACTCTTTCGGCGCCGAGCGCCTGCCTCTGCCCGCCGACCAGGCGGGGTTGCTGGAACTCCTGCGCAGCGCGCTCGCGCGGGCGCCGCGGCCCACCGCGCCCGGCGCCGGCCCCGGTTTCCCGCTCGCCGGCGGCCTGGTCGGCTACTCGTCCTATGATGTGGTGCGTTGGTTCGAGCGGCTGCCGCAGCGTCCGGCCGCAGCTTCGCTCGTGCCCGACATGCACTATGTGGCGCCGTCGTCGCTGCTGGTGTTCGACCATCTGACGCGCGGCATCGCGCTGCTGCATTCCGGCAGCGAGGCCGAGCGGCAGTCGCTGCGACGCGAAGTGATCGCCGCGCTGCGCGGTCCGTTGCCGCCGGCGCGCGCCTCGGGCGGGTTCTCGCCGGCGACGGCCTCGATGTCCCAGGATGGGTTCCTCGCAGGCGTCGCGCGCACCAAAGAATACATCGCCGCGGGCGATGTCTACCAGCTCGTGCTGTCGGTGCGCTTCGGCGGCCGCCACTCGGTGGATCCTTTCGACGCCTATCGCGCGCTGCGGCTCATCAATCCCTCGCCCTACATGTACTACCTCGCGCTCGGCGACATCACCGTGGTCGGCTCCTCGCCGGAGGCGCTGGTGAAGCTCTCCGGCGGCCATGCGCAGTTGCGTCCGATCGCCGGTACGCGGCCGCGCGCGGCAGACGACACCGAAGACCGGCGTCGCGAGCAGGAACTGCTCGCCGACGCGAAAGAGAACGCCGAGCACGTGATGCTGGTCGACCTCGCGCGCAACGACCTCGGGCGCGTGGCGCAGGCGGGCAGCGTGCATGTGGCACCTTACCGCTCCATCGAGCGCTACAGCCATGTCATGCACATCGTGAGCGGGGTACGCGGCAAACTCGCACCGGGGCGCGATGCCTTCGACCTCTTCGCCGCCGCCTTCCCGGCGGGCACCCTGGTCGGCGCACCCAAAGTGCGTGCGATGGAGATCATCGACGAGCTCGAGCCCGTGCCTCGCGGCCTCTACGGCGGCACCGTCGGCTACTTCGGGGCGCAGGGTGACATGGACCAGGCCATCACCATCCGCACGCTGGTGTTCCGCGGCGACGAGTATTCCTACCAGGCGGGCGCCGGCATCGTCGCCGACAGCGATCCACAGAGCGAGTACGAAGAATTGTTGGCGAAGAGCGGTTCGGCGGCGCGCGCGCTGCAGATGGCGGGAGAGGCGACATGAGCAGCGCTGCATCGGCAGGGGCCGCGATGAACGCGCTGGGCGATGCCGGTCGCGGCGTGCGGCTGCTGCTCATCGACAACTACGACTCCTTCACCTACAACCTCGTGCAGGCCTTCCTGATGCAGGGCGCCGAGGTCGAGGTCCACCGCAACGACGCCTTGAGCATCGATGACGCGCTCGCGCTCGCGCCGACGCATGTCTGCATCTCGCCGGGCCCGGGTACGCCCTATGACGCCGGCACCTCGATGGACATGATCCGCGCCTTTGCGGGGCGCGTACCCTTGTTCGGCGTCTGCCTCGGCCACCAGTCGATCACCGAGGTCTTCGGCGGCAAGGTGGTGCGCGCGGGGCGCCTCATGCACGGCAAGACCTCGACTGTGACGCACGACGCAAAGGGGCTGTTCGCGGGCCTGCCCGACCCTTGCGAGGTCGGTCGCTACCACTCCTTGATCGCGCAGCCCGAGTCGCTGCCGCCCGAGCTCATCGTCACGGCGCGTACCGCCGAGGGCGAGATCATGGGCCTGCGGCACCGCGAGCTCATGGTCGAGGGCGTGCAGTTCCATCCCGAGAGCGTGCTCACGCCCGAGGGACCTGCGCTGATGGCGAACTTCCTGCGCCAGCGCGGAGGTCGTCGAGATGGCTGAACTGCCGGAGCTGCGCCGCCTCCTCGAGCGCGTGCTCGATCGCGGCGACCTGAGTGAGCACGAGGCCGGCGAGACGCTGCGCGCGCTCACCGACCCGGCGTTCCCGCCGCCGCTCGCGGGCGCCTTGCTCGCGGCGCTGCGCGCCAAGGGCGTCACCGCCGACGAACTGCGCGGCTTCGCGCGGGCGATGCGCGAGCTCGCGCGTCGTCCGGCGGTGGATCCTGCACTGCAGGCCCGCGCCATCGACATCGTGGGCACGGGCGGCGACGCCTCGGGCAGCGTCAACCTCTCCACCGGCACATCGCTGCTGGTCGCGGCCTGCGGGCTACCGGTCATCAAGCACGGCAACCGTTCCATCTCCAGCCGTTCGGGCAGCGCTGATGTGCTCGAGCAGCTGGGACTCCCGCTCCCGCTCGATGAGGCGCGCGCGGGCGCTTGCCTTGCCGCGACCGGGTTCACCTTCCTTTTCGCGCCGCACTACCACCCGGCGATGAAGGCGATCGGCCCGGTGCGCCAGGCGCTCGGCGTGCGCACGCTGTTCAATGTATTGGGACCGCTGACGAACCCCGCCGCGCCACCGTACATGCTGGTCGGCGCCTACAGCGAGCCGATGGCGGAACTGATGGCCGGCGCGCTCGCGGGCCTGCCGGGCGTGCGTCGTGCGTTCGTGGTCCATGGTGCGGGCGGTTGGGACGAGCCGACGCCGATCGGCCCGTTCACGCTGTTCGAGGTGCAGGGCGGCACGGTCCGCCGCAGCGTCCGCACCCCCGCCGACTACGGTCTCGCGACCTGCACCGCGGAGGACTTGGCAGGCGGGGATGCCGCGGCCAACGCCGCAGCGATGCGTGCGGTACTCGAGGGCCGCGACCGCGGTCCGCACCGCGATGCGCTGTGCCTCGGCACATCGCTTGCGCTCGAGGCCGCAGGCGTCGCATCTTCACCGGCCGACGGTCTCGCGCGTGCGGCGGCCGCCATCGACGACGGTCGTGCCGCGAGTGTGCTGCGCGCGATCGCGGCATTCGGCGCTGCGAGTACGGCATCGGCCGCCGGTGGTCCGGCATGACGGTGTCATCGTGAGTGCGGGAGACTTCCTCGCCGGCATGGCGGCGTCGAGCCGTGAGCGCGCCGAGGCGGCGCGCGCCCGCGTGCCCGTGTCCGAACTGCGCGCGCGGTTGCGCGACCTGCCGCCTGCGCCGCGACTGCATGTGTCGCCGCAGGGATTCGACCTCATCGCCGAGATGAAGCTCCGCTCGCCTGCGGTGGGCGCGCTGCGCAGTGCGGGCGACGAGGACGTCACACGTCGCGTGCTGGCCTATGCCGATGCGGGCGCCGCAGCGGTGTCGGTGCTCACCGAGCCGTCGCGTTTCGATGGCGACCTCGCGCACTTGGAGCAAGCCGCCGCCGCGCTCGCGCCCAAGGGGATACCGGCGATGCGCAAGGATTTCCTCGTCGATCCGTATCAGGTGCTGGAGGCGCGCGCCGCCGGTGCGGGTGGCGTGCTGCTGATCCTGCGCATGCTGCCGCGCGCGGCGATCGAGGCGCTGATGGATGCGGCGCTGGAGCACGGGCTGTTCGTGTTGCTCGAGGCGTTTGACGCAGACGACATCGAATTTGCGGCGCAGTTGCTGGGGCCACGGCGTACGGTGGCGGACAACGTCGGCGGCGAGTCGCTGTTGCTCGGCATCAACTGCCGCGACCTCGTCACGCTGCAGGTCGTGCCGGGTCGCCTCGAGGAGATGGTGGACCAGCTGCCGTCCTGGGTCGCGCGCGTCGCCGAGAGCGGTGTCGCGACACCGCAGGACGCCGCGCGGCTCGCCGCCCGTGGTTACGATCTCGCGCTCGTCGGCAGCGCACTGATGACGGGCGGCGCACCCCGCGAACTCGCGGGGGCGATGCTGGGCGCCGCGCGCGGCGCGCTGCAACACCGGGCACGCCGGAGCGGGGCCGCATGTTCGTGAAGATCTGCGGGCTCACCACGCCGGAAGGCGTCGCGGCTGCGCTGGAGGCGGGCGCCGATGCCGTGGGATTCGTGTTCGCGCCGTCGGTGCGGCGCGTGACGCCGGCGGCGGCTGCGTCGTTGGCTGCACCCGTGCGAGGCCGCGCGCTGTGCGTCGCGGTCACGCTGCATCCGACGAGCGCCGAGGTCGAGGAGATCCTCGACGTGTTCGCACCCGACCTGCTGCAGAACGATCTGGCCGATGCGGCTGCACTATCGCCCCGCGCCCGCGCACGGTGGCTGCCGGTGCTGCGGGAGAACGCGCCGCTGCCTGACGAACTGCCGCCGCGACTGCTCTATGAGGGAGCGGTGAGTGGTGCGGGCCGCACTGCGGACTGGTCGCGCGCTGAAAAAGTGGCGCGACGCACGGAATTGCTGCTTGCGGGCGGCTTGGACGCCGACAATGTCGCGGCCGCCATCCGCGCCGTCCGTCCCTTCGGTGTGGATGTTTCGAGTGGCATCGAGTCCTCGCCAGGCGTGAAATGTCCGACGAAGATCGCCCGATTCGTGGCCGCCGCGCGTGCGGCGGCGCAGTCCTGACCCCGGAACCCAAGACGATGAGCGCACCCACATGAATGCCAACGTGAAGTTCACTCCCGAGGAGCAGCAGCGGCTGCTCGACGCCGAGCTCGCGGGGAAGTTCCCGGATGCGCGCGGCCGCTTCGGCCCCTACGGCGGCCGGTATGTGCCGGAGACGCTGATCCCGGCGCTCGAGCGCCTCGAAGCGGGCATGCGCGAGCACCTGCCGCGCGAGGACTTCCAGCGCGAACTCGCCGGCCAGCTCGAGTCCTGGGTCGGTCGCCCCACCGCGCTGTCCTACGCGCCGCGGCTCTCTGCCGCCTGGGGCGCCGAGGTCTGGTTCAAGCGCGAGGACCTCGCCCACACCGGCGCGCACAAGATCAACAACGCGCTCGGCCAGGCGATGCTCGCGCAGCGGCTCGGCGCCAAGCGCATCGTCGCCGAGACTGGCGCGGGTCAGCACGGGGTCGCGAGCGCCGCGGCCTGCGCGCGCCTGGGTCTCCCTTGCACCGTGTACATGGGCGCCATCGACATGGAACGCCAGGCACCGAACGTCGGCCGCATGCGGCTGATGGGCGCCACGGTCGTGCCGGTCACGGGCGGCGACCAGACGCTGCGTTCCGCCATCGATGAGGCGCTGCGCGACTGGGTGTCCGACCCGAACGGCACTTTCTATCTGCTCGGCTCGGCGGTGGGCCCGCATCCGTATCCCGTGTTGGTGCGCGAACTGCAGGCCGTCATCGGCCGCGAGGCGCGCGCGCAGTACCTCAAGCGCCAAGGGCGGTTGCCCGACGCGGTGTTCGCCTGCGTGGGCGGCGGCTCGAACGCCATCGGCATGTTCCATCCGTTCGTGGCCGACCGCGAGGTCGCGATCATCGGCGTCGAGGCGGGTGGCCGAGGCACGGGGCTCGGCGAGAACGCCGCCAGCCTCTCCTATGGTTGGCCGGGCGTGCTGCAGGGCTGTTATTCGCTGCTGCTGCAGGACGAGAACGGCCAGATCCACGAGACCGACTCCATCTCCGCAGGCCTCGATTACCCGGGCGTCGGCCCCGAGCACGCGCTGCTGCTCTCCGCGGGCCGCGTGCAGTACGAGTCCGCCACCGACGACGAGGCGCTCGCCGCGCTGCAGGAGTGCGCGACGCTCGAGGGCATCCTGCCCGCGCTCGAGACCGCGCACGCGCTGCACGGCGCCAAGCGCTGGGCCGCCCGCAACCGCGGCAAGCAGCTGCTGCTCTGCATGTCGGGCCGCGGCGACAAGGACATGCCGACGCTGCAGCGCACGCTGCTGTCCGGGGCCTCGGCCGCAAGCGGCGTCAAGACGCCGGGAGCCGCATCATGAAGCCGCACGAGCGCTTGAGCGCCGCCATCCGCAAGGGCGCAGCCGGCGGTGACCCCGCCATCGTCGCTTTCCTCACCGCGGGCTTCCCCGAAGCCCAAAAATTCCGTGAGCACCTGACCGCCGTGGCGGCGGGTGCCGACGTGGTCGAGATCGGCGTGCCCTTCACCGACCCGATGGCCGACGGCATGACCATCCAGCGCTCTAGCCAAGCCGCGCTCAAGCAGGGCGTGAGCCTGCGCTGGATCCTCGCCGAGCTCGGCGCGATGCAGCGCCCGGCGGCGCCGCTGGTGCTGATGAGCTACCTCAACCCCTTGCTGCAGTACGGCTACGAGCGCCTCGCCGCCGACGCGGCGGCGGTCGGGGTCTGCGGTTTCATCGTCCCCGACCTGCCCTTCGACGAGGGTGACGACCTGCGCGCCGCGCTGCGCGCGGCCGGCGTCGCGCTCGTGCAGATGGTGACGCCCGTGACCACGCCCGCACGCCTCGCGCAGGTCTGTGCCGCGAGCGAGGGCTTCGTCTACGCCGTCACCATGACCGGCACCACCGGCAAGTCCGTCGAGGTGCCGGACAGCGTGCTCGAATACCTCGCACGCGTGCGCGCCGCCTCGCCGGTGCCGGTCTGTGCGGGCTTCGGCATCCGCTCGGCGGCGCAGGTCGCGCGCCTGCGTGGCACGGTCGAGGGCGCCGTCGTCGGCTCGGCGCTGGTCGAGGTGTTGGAGCGCGGCGAAGACCCGACCGCCTGGCTGCGCGCGCTGCGCGGCAGCTGAGCGGATGCGGTGATCGATACGCTCTTCACCTGGCCGACCGTCGCCGTCTCGCTACTGACGCTCGTCATCGCGTCATCCTGCGTGGTGCTGCACTATGAGGCGCTGTCGTGGTTGCACGGCCGGTTGCCGCAGATGCGCGGGCCGCGCCAGCAACGCGTGTTGCGGCTGATCTTCGCCATCCTTGTCCTGCACAGCGCCGAGATCTTCCTGTTCGCGCTCGGTTATCTCGCCCTGTTGCAGGACCCGCAATACGGTTCGCTGGTGGGCATCGGCAGCGTCGGTATCGTCGAGTGCGGATATTTCTCGGCCGTCGTGTACACCACCCTCGGCCTCGGCGACATCGTGCCGCAGGGCGCGATCCGCATCATGGTGGGCCCACAGGCGCTGCTCGGTTTCGTGCTGATCACCTGGTCGGCGAGCTTCACCTTCATCGAGATGCAGCGCTACTGGAACGACCGGCGGGATTAGGGCCGTCGCGCCCTCCACAGCACGACTGCGGCGGCCAGCAGCAGCAGCCAGCCGACGAGGCCGGGCGGCAGGCCGAAACCGATCCACAAGAGGCTGCCGAAGCCGAGCGCGGTGCCGACGAGGGTGCGGTTCCGGCGCTGCTCGGACTCTTGCATCTCGCGGCGCAGGGCGGTGATCTCCTCCGACCGAACGCCGAGCGCGAGCTTGCCGTCCTCGGCCTGCTGCACGGCGACCTTCATGAGCGAGGGCAGGGCGTGCAGCGAGGTGAGGATGTCGGGGAGGTTGCGGCGGACGTGTTTCAGCTGCGCGCGCGGGCTGATACGGTCCGACATCCACTCGCGCAGGATGGGTGCGGCGGTCTGCCAGATGTCGAGCTCGGGGTAGAGATCGCGCCCCAGCCCCTCGATGTTGAGCAGGGTCTTCTGCAGCAGGATCAGCTGCGGCTGGATGCGCATGTCGAAGCGCCGCGAGATGTCGAACAGGCGCAGCAGGATGGTGCCGAAGGAGATGTCCTTCAGCGGCCGGTCGAAGATGGGCTCGAGCACGGTGCGGATCGCGGATTCCATCTCGTCGACGCGGGTGTCGGGCGGCACCCAGCCCGACTGCACATGCAGCTCGGCGACGCGGCGGTAGTCCCGGTCGAACACCGCGAGGAAGTTCTCGGCGAGGTAGTGCTGGTCGCGGATGTCGAGCGTGCCGACGATGCCGAAATCGATGGCGGCGTAGCGCGGGTTCGCCGGATCGTCGATCAGCACGAAGATGTTGCCCGGGTGCATGTCGGCGTGGAAGAAGTTGTGCCGGAACACCTGGGTGAAGAAGATCTTCACGCCGTTCTGGGCGAGCATCGCGATGTTGGCGCCCCGGGCGCGAAGGGTGTCCATGTCGCTGATGGTCACGCCGCGGATGCGCTCCATCACCATGACATCGATGCGGCAAAGGTCCCAGTACACCGCCGGCACGTGCAGCAGCGAGGATCCTTCGAAGTTGCGCTTGAGTTGCGAGGCGTTGGCGGCCTCGCGCATCAGGTCGAGCTCGTCGAGGATGGTCTTCTCGTATTCGTCGACGATCTCGTCGACGCGCAGGCGGCGCGCCTCGGGGGAGTTGGCCTTGGCGAGGCGGGCGAGCTCGTGCATCACCTCGAGGTCGCGCGAGATGGTCTCGCGCATACCGGGGCGCAGCACCTTGATGATGACCTCGGCGCCAGGCCGGGTCGCGGCGCCCGGTGCCGCGCCCGACGTCGGATGCAGCGTCGCCGCATGCACCTGTGCGATGGAGGCGGCCGCGAGCGGCTGCTCCTCGAAGCTCGCGAAAGCCTCGGTCACGGGCTTGCCGAGCGATTTCTCGATGATGGCGCGCGCGGTGGCGTTGTCGAAGGGCGGCACGCGGTCCTGCAGTTTCGCGAGCTCGACGGCGATGTCGGGCGGCAGCAGATCGCGGCGCGTGGAAAGCGCCTGGCCGAACTTGATGAAGATGGGGCCGAGCTCCTCGAGCGCGAGCCGCAGGCGCTCGGCGCGCGGGGCCTGCTTGCGCCGCTCGAGCCAGGTCCAGGGCGAGGCGAGGAACACGAAGCGCAGCGGGCGGTAAAGGTGCGTCTCGCGCACGAACTCGTCGAGCCCGTGCCGCACCAGCACGCGCTGGATTTCGATGAGGCGTGCCATCACCCGCAGTTTCATGGGGCGGGCTCCGAGGCGCCGCCGTCGGGCGCGCTGTGCGCGGCATCCAGGCGCGCGGTCAAGGCATCAAGGCGCGCCGCAGCGCGATCGACATCCTCGCGCAGCCGGTCGACATCGCTCATGAACGCCTCGGCTTCGGCGGCGGGAACGAGATCGCCGCGCTCGTGGGCGAAATACTCGGCGGCGTTGCGCACCGCGGTGTCGGCGGCGTGGCGGCCAAAGCCGAAGATGCTGCTCGCGAACCGCACCACCTGGTGCGCGGGCGCATCGCCGACGAAGCGGGACAGCTCTTCTTCGAGGTCAGGGCGCAGCAGCAGGCCGAGTTCGCGATAGCGCTGCAACAGCTCCGTGTCGCCGCGTACTTGGACGCTACCCGACTGCAGCAGGCGTTCGGGCGAGGGTCCGGCCAGGGCGACGAGGTTCACGGGGCTGCCCTCGACCTCGGCATCGAACTCGCCCTCGGGGTCGCGCGCGATCCGCAGCGTGCTGCCCAAGGATTCGAGGCCGATGCGCACCCCGAGGCCGCTGAGCGTGATGCGCAGGCGGCGGCCACGCAGGGCGGCGCAGAGCTCGCGCGCCCGCGGCGAGGCGCCGAGATTGCGGTTCAACAAGTTTTCGACGAGTTCGGTCAGCACGCGGGCGACGACGCTCAGTAACGGTAGCCGCGGTGCAGCGCGACGATGCCACCGGAGAGGTTGTGGTAGCGGCAGTCCTCGAGCCCGGCCTCACGCATCATGCCGAGCAGGGTCTCCTGGTCGGGATGCTTGCGGATGGACTCGGCGAGGTAGCGGTAGCTGTCCTCGTCGCGCGCGACCACGCGGCCGAGGAAAGGCAGCACGCGGAACGAGTAGGTGTCGTAGAGCGGCTTGAGGCCGGGCGCCACCGGCTGCGAGAACTCGAGCACCAGGAGCTGCCCACCCGGGCGCAGCACGCGGCGCATCGAGGCGAGAGCGGCTGCCTTGTCGGTGACGTTGCGCAGGCCGAAGGCGATGGTGATGCAGTCGAAACTGTTGTCCGCGAACGGGAGACGCTCGGCGTTGGCCTGCACATAGGCGATGCCGCGGGTGAGGCCGGCGTCCAACAGCCGATTGCGGCCGTGGGAGAGCATCGCGCCGTTGATGTCCGAGAGCACGACGAGACCCTGTTCGCCGACCTGGGCCGCGAGGCCGCGGGCGATGTCGCCGGTGCCGCCCGCCACATCCAGCGCCCGCTGGCCGGGGCGCAGGTGGGTCTGGGAGAGCGTGAACTGCTTCCAGATGCGGTGCAGGCCGCCCGACATCAGGTCGTTCATGAGGTCGTACCGGGGGGCGACCGAGTCGAACACGCCCCGGACGCGCCGGGCCTTGTCTTCCCAGGCGACTTCCTCGAAGCCGAAATGCGTGGTCTTGCTGTCCTGGGGGGCGGTCATGACGGCATTGTAACGGCTGCCTCTGGCATTCGGCGGCGTGAAGGAGTAAAACGCTGTACAGCGTTCCGGCTCGACGACGGGCCGGCCGAACGGGGGTTGGATAAAAACAAGAAAGAGCTGAAGGCCGGGAAGGATGCCCGGCCTTTTTTTTCGCCCCCGGAATCAGCCCCCGGCCATTCAGCCTCGGGCCGCTGCCGCCACCCGCGTGAGATACCCCTGCCAGAGCGTCGCCTGGTCCCGGCCGAGTTCGCGCAGGTATTTCCAGCTGTAGAGGCCGCTGTCGTGGCCGTCGTCGAACACCAGCCGCACGGCGTACTGGCCTACCGGCTCGATCTCGCGGATCCCCACCGTCTGCTTGCCGAGCACCAGCGTCTCCTGGCCGGGGCCGTGCCCCTTCACCTCGGCCGAGGGGGAGTGCACGCGCAGGAACTCGAAGGGCAGGGCGTACTGCTCGTCCGGACCGAAGGCGACCTCGAGCACCCGCGACTGGCGTCGCAGGCGCAGTTCGGTGGGTACGGGCATGTCCAGTCGGTCGGTCGCGGGCCGTGCGTCCATAGGGCCGCATCCTAGCGGGCGTACAGGCATTGTCCACGGTGACATTTGTCGGCGTCTCTCCGATACTCGGGCGACGGGTGGTCGATCGTCAGACGGGGGTTTGATGGCTGCAACGGATACCTCGCATCCCGACTATTTCCATAAGGTCGTGGATTGCCAGTGGGCATGTCCTGCCCACACCGATGTGCCGGAGTACATCCGGCTGATCGCCCAAGGGCGTTTCACCGACGCCTATCTCGTCAACCGCCGCTCCAATGTCTTCCCGGGCATCCTCGGGCGGGTCTGCGACCGGCCCTGCGAGCCCGCCTGCCGCCGTGGCCGGGTCGAGGAAAAGCCGGTCGCCATCTGCCGCCTGAAGCGCGTCGCGGCCGACCACAAGGACGAGTTCCGCGACCGGTTGCCGCCGATCCCCACGCAGAAGAACGGCAAGAAGGTCGCCTGCATCGGCGCGGGCTGCGCTTCGCTCACCGTCGCCAACGACCTGATGCCGCTCGGCTACGAGGTCACGATCTTCGAGCAGTTCGCCATCGCCGGTGGCCTGATGCGCACCAACATCCCCTCGTTCCGCCTGCCCGGGTCGGTGATCGACGAGGAGATCGCCGCCATCGTCGACATGGGCGTGGAGCTGCGCCTCGGCCACCGCATCGAGTCCATGCGCCAGCTCCTCGAGGAGGGCGGCTTCGACGCCGTGTTCGTGGGTTCCGGCGCGCCCAAGGGCAAGGAGCTCAACCTGCCTGGCCGGCAAGAAGGCGCGGCCAACATCCACATCGGCATCACCTGGCTCGAGTCGATCGCTTTCGAGCACGTGAAGTCGGTGGGCGAGAAGGTGCTGATCATCGGCGTCGGCAACACCGCGATGGACTGCTGTCGCAGCTCGCTGCGCTTGGGCGCGAAGAGCGTCAAGGTGATGGCGCGCAAGCCGCGGCAGTTCTTCAAGGCCTCCGAGTGGGAGCTCGAGGACGCCGAGGCCGAGAGCGTCGAGATCGTCATCAACCGCTCACCCAAGTCCTTCGTGGTGGAGGGCGGCAAGCTCCAGGGCATGATGTTCGACGTGATGGAGTACGAGGTCGACGCGCGCGGCCGGATCACCGCCGAGCGCGTGACGGGCGAGGAGTTCCTCCCGGCGGACGATGTGATCCTCGCGATCGGTCAGGAGAACGCTTTCCCTTGGATCGAGCGCGACCTCGGCATCGAGTTCGACAAGTGGGAGGTCCCGAAGGTCGACCCGGTGACGCACGAGAGCACCCGTCCGGGGGTGTTCTTCGGCGGGGATGCGGCCTTCGGCCCCAAGAACATCATCTGGTCGGTGGAGCATGGCCACCAGGCCGCGATCTCCATCCATCAGCACTGCCAGGGCAAACCGGCGAGCGAGCGTCTGCCGCCCGGGGTCAACCTGCAGAGCCGCAAGATGGGCATGCACGAGTGGTCGTACAACAACGACTACAGCGGCATCGAGCGCCGCCTCGTGCCGCATGTGTCGCTCAAGGAGCGTTTCAAGAAGATCGACATCGAGGTGGAGCTCGGTTTCACCGCGGAGCAGGCCGCCGCCGAGGTGCAGCGCTGCCTCAACTGCGACGTGCAGACGGTGTTCGAGGCCAAGCTCTGCATCGAGTGCGACGCTTGCATCGACATCTGCCCGGTCGACTGTCTGACCATGACGCCGGACGGCGAGGAGGCCGAGCTGCGCACGCGCCTCAAGGCACCGGCCACGAACGTCACGCAGGCGCTCTATGTCAGCGCACCCCTGAAACACACCGGTCGCGTGATGGTGAAGGACGAGGACGTCTGCGTGCACTGCGGACTCTGCGCCGAGCGTTGTCCGACCGCCGCCTGGGACATGCAGAAATCCTGGGTGAAGTGGCCGCATGCGGTGGATCAGGCCGCCACCCCGCAGGCCGCGGCGGCATCTACGGAGGTCTCTCGATGAGCGCCGCACCCTCCCGCGTCAACGATTTCGCCATCAAGATCGCCACCGTCAACGGCACGGGGTCGGCGAGCGCGAACACGCTGCTGATGAAGTCGATCTTCCGCAGCGGCATCCCGGTGATGGGCAAGAACTACTTCCCCTCGAACATCCAGGGTCTGCCGACCTGGTACGAGATCCGTGTCTCGAAGGACGGGTATGTCGCCCGCTCCGGCAAGGTCGACATCATGGTCTGCATGAACGCCGAGACCTACGCGCGCGACGTGCGCGAGGTGGCGCCGGGCGGCTACCTCATCTATGACTCGACCTGGCCGCGGCCGGCGCTGCTGAAGCGCGACGACGTCACGGTGCTCGGCGTGCCGCTCGCGCGGATGTGCAACGAGAACTTCAAGGGTGTGCGCACGCGCATCCTGATGAAGAACATCTGCTACGCGGGCGTGCTCGCGGCGCTGCTCGACCTCGATGTCGCGCGCATCCGCGAACTCCTGGCCGAGACCTACGCCAAGAAACCCGCGTTGGTCGACTCCAACATGCAGGCCATCCAGCTCGGCTACGACTACGCCAAGGCGAACTTCGCCTGCCCGCTGCCGCTGCGCGTGGAGCGCATGGACAAGACCGCCGGCCACATCATGATCGACGGCAACACCGCGGCCGCGCTCGGTTGTGTCTACGCCGGCGCCACGGTCGCGGCCTGGTACCCGATCACGCCGTCCACCTCGCTGATGGACGCGTTCAAGTCCTTCGCCGACAAGCTGCGCATCGACCCGGAGACCGGTCACGCCAACTTCGCCTTCATCCAAGCCGAGGACGAGCTCGCCGCCATCGGCATGGTGCTCGGTGCGAACTGGAACGGCGCACGCTCCTTCACGGCGACTTCGGGGCCGGGCGTCTCGCTGATGGGCGAGTTCCTAGGGCTCGCGTACTACGCCGAGGTGCCTGCGGTGCTGTTCGACGTGCAGCGTGTGGGGCCGTCCACCGGCATGCCGACGCGCACCCAGCAGTGCGACCTGATGGCGGCGGCGTACGCGTCGCACGGCGATACCAAGCACGTGTGCCTGTATCCCGCCAATCCGGAAGAGTGTTTCTATATGGCGGCGCAGGCCTTCGACCTCGCCGAGCGCCTGCAGACGCCGATCATGGTGATGCTCGACCTCGACATCGGCATGAACGACTGGATGTGCCGCGACCTCCAGTGGGACGACACGCGCCAGCCGGACCGCGGCAAGATCCTTGGCAAGGAAGAGCTCGAGAAGATCGAGAAGTTCCACCGCTACGTCGACAAGGACGAGGACGGCATCCCGTATCGCACCTTCCCGGGCGTCCACCCGAAAGGCGCGTATTTCACCCGTGGATCCGGCCATACGCAGTTCGGCACCTACACCGAGGACGCCACCGAGTACCAGATCGTGCTCGACCGTCTGGTGCGCAAGTTCGCGACCGCCAAGCGTCTCGTGCCGGAGCCCGTGTTCGAGGGCAGCGGCAAGGCGCAGGCGGCCATCGTCTCGCTCGGCAGTTGCGATGGTGCGATCCACGAGGCGCTCGATGTCATCGCCGCCCGCGGCGTGGAGCTCGATTACATGCGCGTCCGGGGCTTCCCGTTCGGCGAGGAGGTCGAGAAGTTCCTCGACGAACACGAGATCATCTACGTCGTCGAGCAGAACCGTGACGCGCAGCTGAAGTCCTTGCTGACGCTCGAGACGCGGGTCGAGAAATCGAAACTGCGTTCGCTGCTGCATTACAGCGGCTTGCCGGTGTCCTCCAAGTTCATCGTCGACGGCGTGCTCGCGGACCTCGGCGAGGGCCGGCGCGCCGTCACGGGAGTCGCGTCATGACCTACATCCCGAAACCGAAGATCGCCCACCCCTCGCTGCCGCGGAACGAGCTCGGGCTCACCCGCCGCGACTACGAGGGCTCGCTCTCCACGCTCTGCGCCGGCTGTGGCCACGACAGCATCACCGCCGCCATCATCGAGGCGTCGTGGGGCATCTCGCTGCGCCCCGAGAACCTCGTCAAGCTCTCAGGGATAGGCTGTTCCTCGAAGACCACGGCGTATTTCGTGGGCGGTGCGCACGGCTTCAACTCGGTGCACGGCCGCATGCCCTCGATCGCGATGGGCGCCAACGCCGCCAACCGGGACCTCTATTACATCGGCATCTCGGGCGACGGCGACTCGCTCTCCATCGGCCTCGGCCAGTTCTGCCACGCCATCCGCCGCAACCTCGACATGCTCTACATCATCGAGAACAACGGCGTGTACGGCCTCACCAAGGGGCAGTTCTCGGCTTCCGCGGACGTCGGCACCAAGGCCAAGAAGGGCGAGGTGAACCAGCAGCCGCCCATCGACCCGGTACTGCTCGCCATGAACCTCGGCGCGGGCTTCGTCGCCCGCAGCTTCTCGGGGGACAAGAAGCAGCTCGTGCCGCTGATCCAGGCGGGGCTCGAGTACCCGGGATTCGCGCTCATCGACGTGCTCTCGCCCTGCGTCACCTTCAACGACCACGACGGCTCGACCAAGAGCTACCAGTACACGCGCGAGCACTACGAGCCCGTGGTCGAGGCGGATTTCGTGCCCTTCCAGCGCGAGATCACGACCGATTACGGGGCGGGCGAGGCGGTGCCGGTGATGCTGCACGACGGCAGCCGCGTGGTGCTGCGCAAGCTGGCCGAGGGTTACGACCCCACCGACGCGCATGCCGCCTACGACTATGTGCAGCAGCATATCGCCCGAGGCGAGTACCTCACCGGGCTGCTGCATTGCCGGTCGACCACGGACACCGAGTTCCATGCGCTCAACCGCACGCCGGAGGTGCCGCTGAACCAGGTGCCGTTCGGGAGGCTGGTCCCCGGCGCCCGGGCGCTCGAGAAGGTCTTGGCGCGCTACCGCTGACTGGCTACACTGGCGCCCGCGCACGATGCGCTAGAACACGCTGGAGAGCAGGACATGGGCAAGGGAGACACCAGGACCCGTCGCGGGAAGATCTACCAAGGTTCGTTCGGCAAGAGCCGTCCGAAGGATCCGGCGCGCGCCAAGAAGCGCGCCGCCAAGAAGACCGGCACCAAGAAATAACAAAGCCGGTCCTGTCAGGGCACAGGTCGCAGCGGCCCGCGGGAGAGATCCCGCGGGCCTTCTGTTTTTTGGGGTGGCGTTGACAGCGACGCGCACCGGGTGCAATTTCGGTGCATGGGTGCCGTCCGTCACCGCGCTCCGCTGGTGGCCTGCCTGCTCTGCGTCTTTGCAACGAGCCTCACTGGCTGCTCCAAACCTTCCGCCCCCGACATCCCGCTCCTCGAGCCCGGTCTCTGGACCTTCGAGATCGAGACGCGGCGCGAGGGGAAGCCCGTCGAGACGCGCACGATCCGGGATTGTGTGGAACTGCGGGGGCTCTATTCCGCTGAACGGCCGACGGACTGCAAACGCATTGAAGCGACCCGTTCGCCGGATGGCAAGAAACTCATCGTGGAGATGGAGTGCGCGGTGCCGGCGCGGGCGTCCCCCGATCGTGGCCTTCCCGAGGACCGGGGCCGAGGCCCGTTGGACGATCGCGAGCCCGGCTTGTCGATCCGCTCGCGCTCCGTGTTCACGGGCGATCTGCGTCGCAAGTATCACCGCGACAACCTCACCATCGTCGAGTCTCCGCCGGGAGAACGCCAGACGACACGCAGCGTCACGCGCGGTGTGTGGCAGGCCGCGGCCTGTCCGGCCGATCTGCCGCCGGATGACCTGCGTCGCTGGATCCGGATGCCTGAGCCTGTGGTATCGGCGATGGACGGGGCAGAGGATGCGTCGGGCAGACCACCGTCTGCGGATCGTCCGGTCATGCGGGCCGGACTGTGGTCCCGTAAGCGGGTCATGCGCACCGACCGGGGCAGCCCGATCACCGAGGAGACGCAGCACTGCATCACGGGGCTGCCCGATCGCGGAGGCGTATCCATCCCGAAGATGGAGACGTGGAGTATCTGTGGCTCATCGTATCGAACCGATGTCGTATCGACACCCGAGGGTTTCGACATGACACTCCGGTGTGAGGCGTCCTCCACGCATTACATGATCGCCGACCTGGACTTCGATCGGACGGGGCCCGTGATCGAGTCACGGTCCCGCTACACGGGGGACTTCGCGGCACGCTTCAGCGTCCATCATCAAACAGAGGTCCGTCAGGCGTCAGGCCGGCGCCGCTCGATCGATTCCAAGAGCGAGTTCGTCCGGATCGACGACTGTCCGCGCGATGGCGGCGCAGTGCCGCCGGTTTCTGCGGAAGCCGTTGCGGAGGCCGAAGCGCCAGTTCCCGCGCCGTCGCTGTGGCGCAGCGTTGTTGACCGGCATACCACGTCCGGCTTCGGCGCGGAGGATGATCCCGCTGTGGCTGCCGCAGTCGCGGGCGTCCTTGCCGATACCCGCGTCACGGTGATGTGTCGGCCCGAGCCCCAACAAGCTTCGTTGTCCGAAGTTTTCGGACCGTCGGACAGCGGCAGGGGACTGCGCTCCGCGCGGACGGAGGGACGCGAAAGCGAGCAGCGCCTGTCCCTCTTCGGATATCGGGTCCGGCTCCACAGTCCATGGGCAACGCTCGTGGCGGATAATGGCTTCGTGATGAACCTCACTCGCACGGTGAGGTTGCATACGAGCGACGATCGATATGTTGATGAGCACTGGTCGGACGCGCAGCCGCTTCGCGCTGGGCGACTTAATGATGCATCCACGACGACCATGCATTGGGTCACCACCTATGAGCGGCTCGGTTCCTGTCCACCCGGTATGCCGATCGGGATCTTGATGAAGGATCCGGCCGCGCCGCCTAAGTCGGCCCCGGCACCCTGACCCGCGCCAGCACCACGGCGCCGATCGCGAGCGCCACCGCTGCCGCGAGGAACGACGCGCCGGGGAAGGGCGGATGGGCGGCGGTCGCCCAACTGAAGAGGTGCGTCATCGTGAACGGGATGACGACGGCGGTGAAGCTGACGATGCCGGCGATCGCGCCCTGCAGTTCGCCTTGGGCGTTGGCGGGCGTCGCGCGGGAGAGGATCGCGCGCAATGCGGGCATGGTGAGGCCGATCAGGCAGCCGAGCGGCACGCTGGCGTACAACATCGTGGGCGTCGTCGCGAACGCATAGCCGACGAACCCGACCGCGCCGCAGCCGAGGCCGAGCAGCGCGGTGCGGTGTTCGCCGATGCGTCTGGTGAAGAGCCCGACCAGTCCGCCCTGCACGATGATGGTGCCGAAACCCAACACGGCGAGCGACAGGCCGATGTCGCGCTCCGTCCAGCCGAACTTCGCCATGGTGACCCAGACCCAGGTGGAGGGCAGCGTGTCGTGGCCGATCTGGTACATGAGGAGCACGAACAGGATCAGCATCGCCCCCGGGATGCGGCGCATCGTCCGCAACGCGCCGAGCGCGTTGGCGCGGCGCGCCGAGAACGCGCGGCGGTCGGCGGGCGGCAAGGTCTCGCGCATCACGGCGAGCGCGATGAGGAAGTTGACCGCGGTGAACGCGGCCGCGGCGAAGAACGGCACGCGCGGGCCGTACTGGCCGAGCAGCCCGCCGATTACGGGGCCGATCACGAACCCGAGACCCCATGCGGCACCGTTCAGGCCGAAATACTTGGCCCGCTTGTCGGGCGCGATGATATCGGCGACCACGGCATTGGCGGTGGCGAAGGTGGCGCCTGCGATGCCGGCGATGATCCGACCGACGAACAGCCACGCCAGCGTCGGCGCGAGGCCCATCAGGATGTAGTCGACGGCGAGCGCTGCCAGCGAGGCGAGCAGGATGGGCTTTCGGCCATATCGGTCGCTCAGGTTGCCGAGGATCGGCGAGAACACGAACTGCATCAGCGCGTAGGAGAGCGTGAGCCAGCCGGCGATCGGCGCCGCGTCGGCGAGCGTCAACCCGGAAAGCTCCATCACGAGCTTGGGGGCGACCGGGATGATGAGGCCGATGCCGAGCGAGTCGATGAACAGCGCCATCGCGGCGATCGGCAGCATGCGCCGCCGCGGGTCGGGCGCTGCCGTGATGTCCGGTGCGCCGGAGCCGTCCGGCGCGGCGGGGCTCACGCGATGGCCGCGCCGCGCGCCGTGCGATAGCGCATCACGGTGTCGAGCGCATTGCGCGCTGCAGGGGGCAGGTCGATGTCGGTCGTGCCGAGCGGTGTGACCCGCTCACCCCAACGCACGAGGTGGGCGCAGAAGGTGAGCCCACCGCCGAAGGCGGGCATCAGCAGCTGCGCACCGGGACGTACCCGGCCGTCCTCCAGCGCCTCGCAGAGCGCCACCGGCACGGTCGCCGCCGACATGTTGCCGTAGCGCTGCACGTTCACATAGACGCGCTCCATCGGGATCCCGGCGCGCTTGGCGACCGACTCGATGATGCGCAGGTTCGCCTGGTGCGGGATCACGAGGTCGATGTCATCCGGCGTGAGGCCGGCGCGCTTGAGCACATCCTCGCAGGCGCTGCCCATGCCGTGGACGGCTTTCTTGAAGATCTCCTGTCCCTCGAACTGCCACTCGGTGGCGCCGAGCAGACGGCCCTGATGCGTGTAGGCGCCGCCGATGCCGTGGATGCGCAGGATCTCGCGGGACTCGCCGTAGCAGCCGAGTTTCTCGATCTGAAGACCCTCGTCGCGGTCGGTGGCCTGCAGCACGACGGCGGCAGCGCCGTCGCCGAACAGCACGGCGACATTGCGGTCGTTCCAATCCATGTAGGGCGAGATGAGCTCGCCGCCCGCGACCAGCGCGTTGCGCACCACGCCGCTGCGGATCATCGCGGTGGCGGTGGAGAGCGCGTAGAGGAAGCTCGTGCAGGCGGTGTTGACGTCCATGGCGGCGCAGCCGTCGGCACCGAGGCGCTGCTGCAGACCGGAGGCCATGTTCGGACACTGGTCGTCGTGGGTCGTCGAGCCGACGACGATGAGGTCGATGTCGCTGCCCTTGAGGCCCGCGCAGGCGAGGGCGCGGGCACCGGCGACATGGAAGAGGTCATTGAGGGAGGTATGGGCGATGCGCCGCTCGCGGATGCCGGTGCGGGAGGTGATCCACTCGTCGGTGGTCTCCATGAAGGTGGCGATGTCGCCGTTCGACAGGATGTTGGGCGGCAGGCACTTGCCCCAACCCGTGATGGCCGCGTTCGGCATAAGAACTCCCCCTCGCGTTTCGGGCCCGGGTCTCCGGGCAAGCCCTGCGGGCAAGCCCCGCAGGATACGCCGCCTGCGGACGCCGTTCCACGCTCGGCTGTCGTCAGCCGAGCGCGCCCAGCACCTCGAGCGAGACACGCTCCGCCGATTCGAGCGCGCCCTCGAAGCCGCGGCTGCTGAGGGCCGTATGCTCACCGCAGAAGAACAGCCGCTGGTGCGGCATCGCCATCGCGGCGCGCAGCTCGCGTACCTGACCGGGTTGGAAGATCGCCCAGGTACCCGCGGCGAACGGGTCGGCGGTCCAGGAGTGCACCGCGCCCACGGTGAGCAGACCCTTGGAGGCGGGCCGCAGCCGCGCGAACTCATCGAGGATCATGCGCTTGCCTTCCTCGACGCCGAAGCGGTCGATGGAGAGGCCGTTCAGGCCACGGCACCAGACGGTGAGGCTCGTGACCTCGTTGTCGGTCTTGCCGGAGCGCTGCGCGAGCACCAGGCCGAGCGGGCCATCTGTCCACATCGAGGGCGAGAGGCCGTCCATCTCCCAGAACGGTCTCTTCGCGACCACGTGGAACTGGGTGATGGGGATATAGCCGACCGTCTGGATGGCCTTGTGCTGCAGCGAAGGCGGCAGCGGGTCGATCGCGACATCGCGCAGGGTCGAGAACGGCATCGAGCAGACGACCGCCTTGGCGGAGTACCGGGACCCATCCGCGCAGCGCACGGTCGCGCCCGCAGCGCCGGTCTCGATGGCCGAGACGCGCTTGCCTTGCAGCAGGTCGCCTTTGAGCCGGCGGGCCATCGCGATCGGCAGGTTCTGGTTGCCGCCCTTGAAGGCACCGAGCAGCAGCTCCGTCGTCGCCGCGCGGCGGTTCACGGCCTGCCAGTGGTTGGCGGAAGCCTGCTGCAACAGCGAGACATCGCGCGCGGTGGTGCCATAGGCGATGTTGGTGTCGTAGCCGAGCCGGATCTGCGCGTCGGTCGCGCCCTGCGCCGAGAGGAAATCGTGCACGGAGACGTCGTGCTGCGCATGGGCGGCGTCGTGCCAGTTCTCGAGGTCCTTGAACGGCATGTGCTGTTTGAAGAGGGCATCGGCCCAGCCCCAAGGCGGCAGCTTGCGCAGGTCGCCCGTGAAGGGGTTGCGCGGGTGGTTCGCCCAATCCGTGAGGCTCACGTGCTCGCCGCCGATGAACAGCGCTTGGCCGGTACGGTTGGCGAAGGCCCGCGGCGCGACGTTCACGACCTCGACGCCGTAGCGTTGGCCGGCCGCGAGGGTCCGGCCGTAGGCGTTGGCGAAGGTGTTGCCGCCCGCCTCCGGGTGCCCCGGCAGATCGAAGAGGGTGTAGAGACGGCCGCCGACGCGGCGGCGGCCCTCGAGCACCAATACTTTGTAGCCGTTCTCCTCGAGCGTGAGCGCGGTCTCGAGACCCGAGAGCCCGGCCCCGATGACGATGACATCGGGCGCGCCGTTGCCGGCCGCCCGCAGGCGGGGCGCAAGGCCGGCCATGGAGGCGGCGGCGGAGGAGACGAGGAAGTCTCGACGGGAGAGGGTCACGATGGGTGGCCTCGCGGCAGTGTCGTGCGAGACATCATCGCAGACCGCAGGCGGGGCCCCAAGAACCAAGCGGGGCGGACCCTTTCGGATCCGCCCCGCCGGCTCATCCTTGGACGACGGGCATCCTTGCCTCCGGACAGTCCTTGTCCGGGTCGACGGGCCGGTGACGGCCCGCCTTGTCCTCGTTCAGGTCAGTTCCGGATCAGTACGCTGTCGACCGCGACCACCACCCCATTGGCGGCATTGTGGTCGGCGGTGACGCGGGCGCCGTCGACGCGGACGCGGCCGCGCACGAGCGCGAACTTCACCTCATCGCCGCCGACCGTCTTGGCGCTGCGGGTGCGCTTCAGGTCGTCGGTCGAGAGGGCGCGGCCCGGGACGACGTGGTGGGTGAGGATCTTGACGAGCTGGTCCTTGTTCTCGGGGCGCATCAGGGCCTCGAGCTGCTCCGGGGGGAGCTTGGCGAAGGCCTTGTCCGTCGGCGCGAACACGGTCACGGCACCCTGCGAGGCGAGGGCGTCCTGCAGACCGGCCGCTTCCACGGCCTTGGTGAAGACGGTGAGGTTACCCTTGTCTTTGGCAACCGTGAGGATGTCCGGCGAGCCGGCTTGGGCCGTCAGGGAGACGATCGAGAGGACCGAGGTGGCCAACAGGGCCCGGGCGGTCTTGAGGTTGAGGGTCATGGCGATACTCCGTAGGGCTGGTAGGGCGTACCGCTCAGGTCGGCGTACGCGGATTCGATGGGTCAGCGTGACATCGGGGGTGGGGTCTGTCAACATGTTGTACAACCAACAGTTGGACAAAACGTGAACAAAACATGAACAAGCTCGCCTCACCCCCCTCCAGCGGGCAGTTCACCATCAAGGCGGTCGCCCAAGCGACCGGCCTGACCGTAGAGACCCTACGGGCCTGGGAGCGGCGTTACGAGGTCGTCCAGCCGAGCCGCGATCCGGGCGGGCGCCGCACGTACTCCGCCGCCGATGTCGCCCGCCTGCGCCTGTTGCGCACGGCCACGGAACTCGGCCACACCATCAGTCGCCTCGCCAAGCTGGACGAGCAGGAGCTCGCCCAGCTGGTGGCCGACTCCGGCGGACAGGCCCGCCCTGGTCCGACCCGCGGCCAGTCTTATGTTGAGCGGGCGCTCGATGCCACCCTGCATTCCGATCCGTCGGGCGTCGAGGAGGTGCTGATCTCGGCGGTCGCCTTGTTGCCGCCCAACGAAGTGGTGCACTCGGTGTTGGTGCCCTTGGTGCGCGAAGTCGGCGAGCGTTGGCACCGCGGGGAGGTGTCGATCGCGCAGGAGCACATGGTCACGGATATCGTGCGCCGCCTGATCATCTCCGTGTCGCGGGGCTACCTGCGCAACGATCAGGGTCCCTGCCTCGTACTGGCGACGCTGTCGGGCGAGCGGCACGAGCTCGGCATCCTCATGTGCAGTTGGTTGGCGGCGACGCGCCGGTTCCGCACGCATTATCTGGGTGCCGACTGCCCGGCCGAGGAGCTTGCCCGCTTCGCCCTCGAGGTCGAGGCACGCGCGGTGCTGGTCTCCCTCGTCATGCCAGAGAACGAAGTGCCGGCGCTTGAGCAGTTGGCGGCGCTCGCCGACGCCCTCCGGGGCCGCTGCGAGGTATGGGTCGGCGGCTTTGCTGCACGGATGTTGTCGCCCGAGGAGATCCCGCCGGGCTGCGTGATGCTGCCCACCGGCCAGGACTTCGAGCAGCGTCTGGATCTGCTGTCGGCGCAGCACTACAGCTGAGCCGATCCCCCCGCAGGTTGTTGCAGGGGGCTTTGCAGTTCTTTTGTGATGGGGGTGCCGACCGTCACTCCCTCTTTTTTCGCGCATGGGATAGTCTGCTTCCATGAGTTCCATGCGTCGCAGCGCTTCCTGGGTCCTTTCGGCGGCTCTTCTCAGCCTGCTCGCCGCGTGCGGCGGGGGCGGGGGTGGCGGGTCTTCGACGCCGCCGCAGGCTGCCGCGCCGCCGCCGGCCCCGGTCGGCAAGGCCGAGGCCTTCCGCTTCCTGAACCAGGCCAGCTTCGGCGCCACCGAAGCCGAGGCCAACCGTCTCATCGGTCTCGGTGATTCCTCGAACGCGTATTCGCGCTGGATCGACGCCGAGATCTCGAAGCCGACGCAGTTGCTGCTGCCCACCGTCGTCGCGGCGTATCCGAACCCGCTGCCGACCGGTTTCAATCCCGCGACCCTCAATACCTTCCGCCAAGAGCAGTGGTTCGCCAATGCCTTGCGCGGCGAGGACCAGCTGCGGCAACGCGTCGCCTTCGCGCTCTCGCAGATCATGGTGGTCTCGCAGGTGGGTGCGCTCAACAACCTGCCGTTCGCCACCGCCGATTTCCACGACATGCTGGCGCGCAACGCCTTCGGGAACTTCCGAACGTTGCTCGAGGACGTCACGCTGCACCCGGCGATGGGCATCTATCTCTCGATGCTCGGCAACCGGCGCGCCGCGGCCAACACCAACCTGCGCCCCGACGAGAATTACGCGCGCGAATTGGCGCAGCTGTTCAGCGTCGGTCTCGTGCAGTTGAACCTCGATGGCAGTGTGCGCAACGACGCCTCCGGGCAACCGATCCCGACCTTCGGCCAAGTGGAGACTGAAGGGTTCGCGCGGGTGTTCACCGGCTGGAACTGGGCCTGCCCGAGCACGCTCCCGACCTGCACCTTCAACAATACGCGGGTCGAGCTCGCCTATTCGGCGAACTTCAACCAGGTCAAACCGATGCAGCTCTACGCCGAGCAGCACGAGACCGGCACCAAACAGCTGCTCAATTACAGCGGTGTGACCCTGCCGAACGGCCTCATGCCCGCGAACCAAGGCGGCGCCAAGGATCTCGCGGACGCGCTGGACAACATCTTCAACCATCCGAACGTCGGCCCGTTCATCTCCAAGCAGCTGATCCAGCGGCTGGTGACCAGCAACCCCTCGCGCGCCTATGTGCAGCGCGTGGCCGAGCGGTTCAACAACGACGGCAGCGGCCGCCGCGGCAACCTCGAGGCCGTGATCCGCGCGATCCTGCTCGATGCCGAGGCGCGCAATCCGCCCGCCGGTGCGGTCGCCGGCAAGCTCAAGGAACCGCTGCTGCGCCTCACGCAGTTCTGGCGCGCCTATGGCGTCACGTCGACGAGCGGCAAGCTCGGCGTCGCGCGCAATTTCTCGGGCGGCACGCCCACGGCGCAGTTCGGCCAGGGGCAGGGCATGTCGCCCTCCGTGTTCAATTTCTTCAGCCCGTCCTACGCCCCGCCCGGCGAGATCGCCGACGGCGGCTATGTCTCGCCCGAGATGCAGCTCGGCACCGAGATCCTCGCGGCCTCCTCGGCCAACTATTTCTACACCCAGGCCTTCACGCGCACCCAGGCGCAGGCGGCGACCCTCAACGCCGACGACATGTACATCACCACCACCGATGAGCTCGCGGTCGCGAACGACTCCGAGGCGCTCGTCAACCGCGTCGCCGAGAGGCTGCTGGGCGGCGCGGGGCAGATGTCGGCCGCGCTCAAGGCCGAGACCAAGGCGCAGATCGAACGCACCACGGTGCCGACGACCAACCCGAACACGGCGCTTGCCACGCGCACCGGTGACGCGATCTATTTCGTCGTCACCTCACCCGACTTCGCGCTGCAGAGGTGACCGCATGAACCGCCAACGCCGCAAGTTCCTCAAGGCCGCCGCCGCGGGCGGCGCGCTGTACGCGTTCGGACGCACGCCGGATACGGTCTGGGCGCAGTCCACCGGCACCGGCGGGTTCAGCGACTACAAGGCGCTCGTCTGCCTGTTCATGTTCGGCGGCAACGATTCCTGGAACATGGTGGTGCCCTCCAGCACCGCCGAGTACAACGCCTATTCGCGCGCGCGCGGCGGCGGCACGACCTCCAGCCTCGCCATCGATCGTGCCGCGCTGCTGCCCATCACGCGCGCCGGGCAGGTGGCGGGCGATCCGACCTTCGGTTTCCACCCGAGCATGACGGGTACGCGCGACCTGTTCGCTTCCGGCCGGCTCGCCGTGCTGCCGAACGTGGGACCGTTGGTCCGGCCGACCACCAAGGCGCAGTACCAGACGGCCGCCAGCAGCGGACATCAGTTGCCGCCACAGCTGTTCTCTCACAACGACCAGCAGGACCAGTGGCACAGCCTGCGCGGGCGCGCGGTCATGCGTTCCGGGTGGGCCGGCCGCGTCGCCGACCTGCTCGTCGCACAGACGGGCAGCCAGCAACTGGCGCTCAACGTCTCGCTGGCCGGACAGACCCTCTTCCAGGCGGGCGAGGTCGCGCGCCCGTACGTGTCAGGCGCCGCCGGCGCGGCCAGCTTCACCGGCTTCGGCACCACCGGGGTCACTGGGGGCCGCCGCACCTCCTACGAGGCCGTGCTGAACGCGAGCACCGCTTCGACGACCAACACGATGTACGAGCGCAGCTTCGCCGCAGTGCAGCGCCGCGCCCTCCAGTACGCCGATCGCGTCAACGCCGCGATCGCCGCCGGTCCGAACTTCGCCGCGCTGCCCAACACGGGTGTCACGCTCACGCCGCTGCAGACCCAGCTGCGCACCGTCGCCAAGATGATCGCGTCGCGCGCGCAGCTCTCGATGTCGCGCCAGATCTTCTTCGTGTCGGTGGGCGGCTTCGACCAGCACGACACGCTGCTCGCCGACCAGCCGGGCCTGCTCACCAACGTCAGCAACTCGATGAAGATGTTCCACGATGCGATGGGCGAGATCGGCATGCACAACAGCGTGACGATGTTCACGCATTCGGATTTCGGCCGGACGCTCACCTCGAACGGCGACGGCTCCGACCATGCCTGGGGCGGTGTGCAGCTGGTGGCAGGCGGCGCCGTGCGCGGCGGCCGTTTCTATGGCGACTATCCGCTGCTCGAGATCGGCAGCACGCTCGAGATCGGCGGCGGACGCATCATCCCGACGGTGTCCGTCGACCAGTACGCCGCCACGCTCGCGCGCTGGTTCGGCGTCGCCGATGCCGACCTCGCCAAGGTCGCGCCGAGCATCGGCAATTTCGCGCAGCGCGACCTCGGCTTCCTGGCCTGATCGCGCCTCGCCTGACGGCGATCAGGGTCCCAGCGTCGCCGGGATCGTGGGTGTTCCCGCGACCGGCGCAGGCTGACGACCCTGCTCGACGAACTTCGCGATGCCAGCGCCGCCCGGCCAGGGCGTGCGATCCGCGCGCACCGGGCGAGCGCCGCTGACGAGTCCGCAGTGGTAGCGGGCGCGACCCGCGCTGATCCAGAGTTCGTCGCCCTCGGCGAGTACGCTGTCCCACTGGCGCTCGATCAGCCGGAAACGATCCATCTCGACCTTGAACCACAGGCTCTGATGATGGGTCAGGCGCCGCACTTCGAGCTCAAGCGGTGCCGCGGCGGCTGCGGGCGAGGAGGCGTCGGTGACGAGCCGTGCGCCGAGGGCTTTGGACCATGGCGGAAGGTCCGGCGGGGAGGCGCGTGATCCCGCGGTCGCCCCGTCGACCCGACCGACGTCGAGCAGGATGTCTCCCGGCGGCACCTGCCGCACCGCGCGGAACTCCGGCGTCGCATAGGCTTGGCAGAGCGGCGCGAGGTGTGCCGCGCCCGCCCAGCCCCACGCGGCGACGCCGGTCCAAGCGAGTGCGGGTACGGCGAGCACGGCGAGCGCGATCCGGATCCATCGGCGCGAGCGCCCCTCGCCGTCAAGCCCGAATCCGTCGGCGAGCATGAGCACGCCGAGCGACACCGGCACCGCCGCGATGATCAGCGCGACGAGCCCGAGCATGAGGTCGCTCATGCGACGGTCCGGGCGCTGGGTTCAGAGGATGAAGCGGCTGACATCCTCGTCCTGCGAGAGCGCGCCCAGGCTCTCGTCCACGCGACGCGCGTCGATCACCACGGTGCTGCCGCGTCGTTCGACGGCATCATACGAGAGGTCTTCGAGCAGGCGCTCCATGACGGTGTGCAGACGGCGTGCGCCGATGTTCTCGGTGTTCGAGTTCACGTGCGCGGCGATCTCGGCGATGCGGCGGATGCCGTCGGCGGTGAACTCGATGCCGACGCCCTCGGTGGCGAGCAGCGCGGTGTATTGCCGCGTGAGCGAGGCGTCGGGTTCGGTGAGGATGCGAACGAAGTCCTCGACCTGCAGGGAGTCGAGCTCGACGCGGATCGGGAAACGGCCCTGCAGCTCGGGGATGAGGTCCGAGGGCTTGGCGAGGTGGAAGGCGCCGGAGGCGATGAAGAGCACGTGGTCGGTCTTGAGCGCGCCGTATTTGGTGTTCACGGTGCAGCCCTCGACCAGCGGCAGCAGGTCGCGCTGTACGCCCTCGCGCGAGACATCGGCGCCGTAGGATTCCTGGCGGCGGCAGACCTTGTCGAGCTCGTCGATGAACACGATGCCGTTCTGCTCGGCGTTGCGCACCGCCGCGGCGCGCAGCTCGTCCTCGTTGACGAGCTTGGCGGCCTCCTCCTCGAGCAGGATCTTGCGGGCTTCGCGGACCTTGAGCTTGCGCGGCTTGCTGCGCCCTGCGCCGAGGTCCTTGAACATCGAGCGCAGCTGCTGCTGCATCTCCTCCATGCCGGGCGGCACCATGATGTCGACGCCCGGCATCGCGCCCTGCAGTTCGAGCTCGATCTCGCGCTCGTCGAGCGCGCCCTCGCGCAGCATCTTGCGGAATTTCTGGCGGGTGTCGGCATCGCGCGGCGCCGCAGGTTCGTCGGTCGAGAATCCCATCATCCGCGGTTTGGGCAGGAGCGCATCGAGCAGCCGCTCTTCGGCGGCGTCGGCCGCGCGGTCCTGGACGCCGGCGAGCTGTTCCTCGCGGAGCAGCTTCATCGAGGCTTC
>JBIIVD010000035.1:0-24595 GCA_044339635.1 Steroidobacteraceae bacterium
GTCGCGCGCGCGCTGGCGCAGCGCATCCCGGTGGTGCCGCGCGCCGAGATGCTCGGCGAGCTGATGCGCTTCCGTTCGGCGATCGCCGTCGCGGGCACGCACGGCAAGACCACCACCACGAGCCTCGTCGCCTCGGTGCTCGCCGAGGGCGGCGAGGATCCGACCTTCGTCATCGGCGGACGCCTGAAGAGCGCCGGCACCAACGCCCGCCTCGGCGCCGGGCGCTACCTCGTGGCCGAGGCCGACGAGAGCGATGCCTCGTTCCTGCACCTGCAGCCGCTGATCGCCGTCGTCACCAACATCGACAACGACCATCTGGCCACGCACGACGGGGACTTCTCGCGCCTGCGCCAGAGCTTCGTCGACTTCCTGCACAACCTGCCGTTCTACGGCCTTGCGGTGCTGTGCGCCGATGACGCCGAGGTCCGCGGGATCCTGCCGCGGGTCGGCCGTCCGATCGTCACCTACGGCACGGTGCCCGAAGCCGACGTGCGTGCCGTCGACATCGAGCGCCGGGGGCCGCAGACCGCCTACCGCGTGCTGCGTCCCGGCCGCGACCAGCCGCTCACGGTCACGGTGAACCTGCCCGGCGCGCACAACGTCCTCAATTCATTGGCCGCGGTCGCGGTGGCGACCGAGCTCGGGATCGACGATGCCGCGATCCAGCGGGGCCTCGCGCGCTTCCAGGGCGTCGACCGCCGGCTGCAGTGGGTCGGCACCGTACCTGCGGGCACGGGGTCCGCGGTCGTCATCGACGACTACGGCCACCATCCGACCGAGATCCGCGCGACGCTCGATGCGGTCCGCCAGGCCCACGCCGGGCGGCGCATCGTGCTCGCCTTCCAGCCTCATCGCTACACCCGTACCCGCGACCTGCTCGATGACTTCGCGGTCGTGCTGTCGAGCGCGGATGTGCTGCTGGTCACCGAGGTGTACGCGGCCGGCGAGGCGCCGATCGCCGGCGCGGACGGCCGCGCCATCTGCCGTGCGGTACGCAGCCGCGGCACGATCGAACCGGTGTTCGTGCCGCGCGTCGAGGAACTCGCCGATGCGCTGCGCGGTCTGCTGCGCGCCGACGACGTCGTGCTCGCGATGGGCGCGGGCAGCATCAGCGCCGCGGCGCACGACCTGCCGCGCCGGCTCGCGGCCGGGGAGGGCGCATGACGACGCAGTCCGCCGGGCTCGACACGTTGCTGCTGCGCTTCGAGGGCCGGCTGCGCCGTGACGAGCCGATGTCGCGCCACACCTCCTGGCATGTCGGCGGTCCGGCGGATCTGTGGTTCGAGCCGCGGGACCGCGCGGATCTCGCCGATTTCCTCGGTGCCCTGCCGGCGACGACGCCCATCACCTGGGTCGGGCTCGGCAGCAACCTGCTGGTCCGCGACGGCGGCCTGCGTGGCGCGGTCATCTCGGTGCACGGCGCGTTGTCCGCGCTCGAGCGCCGCGACGGCGGTCAGGTGTGGTGCGAGGCGGGTGTCCCCTGCGCGCGCATCGCCCGCCAGTGCGCGCGCTGGGAGCTCGGCCCCGCGGAGTTCTTCGCCGGCATCCCCGGCACCTTGGGCGGCGCGCTCGCCATGAACGCGGGCGCCTTCGGCGGCGAGACCTGGACCCATGTCGATGCCGTGGAGGTGATCGACCGTACCGGAACGATCCGCCAGCGCAACGCCACCGAGTACCGCGTGTCCTATCGCCACATCGAGGCGCCCGCCGTCGGCGAGGCCTTCCTGGGCGCGATGCTGCGCTTCAGACCGGTGCCGGGCGCGAGCACGGAGGCCATCCGCGACCTGCTGGTCGAGCGCAAGCGCAAGCAGCCGATCGGCGAGTGGAGCTGCGGCTCGGTGTTCACCAACCCGCCGGGCGACCACGCCGCACGGCTGATCGAGGCCGCGGGCCTCAAGGGGCGGCGCATCGGCGGAGCGGTGGTCTCGGAGAAGCACGCGAACTTCATCCTGAACGAGGGCGAGGCCAGCGCCGACGACCTCGAACAGCTCATCGCCCTCGTGCAGCAGGAAGTCGCGCGCCAGGCCGGTGTGCACCTGCAGACCGAGGTGCGGATCGTGGGGGAGGCCGCCTGATGCGCCTGTCGCACGACCCGTCACGGATCCGCGAGGTCACCGACGCCCGGGAATTCGGCAAGGTGGCCGTGCTGCTCGGCGGCGCGTCCGCCGAGCGCGAGGTGTCGCTGCGTTCCGGCGACGCGGTGCTCGAAGCGCTGCGCGCGCGCGGTGTCGACGCGCAGGCCTTCGATCCGCGCGACCGGCCGCTCGGCGCGCTCGTCGATGCGGGCATAGACCGCGCCTGGATCGCGCTGCACGGACCGGGCGGCGAGGACGGCACGGTGCAGGGGGCGCTCGAATGCCTCGGCATCCCGTACACCGGCAGCGGCGTGCTCGGCTCTGCTGTCTGCATGGACAAGGTGCGCACCAAGCGTCTCGCGGCGGCGGTCGGCATCGCGACGGCGGCCTTCGTCGAGCTGCGCGGTCCCGCCGACTTCGACACCGCCCTCGCCGAGCTCGGTCTGCCGATGTTCGTCAAGCCGGCGACCCAGGGTTCCTCGGTCGGCATCTCCCGCGTCGAGACCGCGGCGGCCTTGCCCGCCGCCTATGCCGCGGCGTCGGCGCATGATCCGGCGGTGCTCGCCGAAGCCTTCATCCCCGGCGCCGAGTACACGGTCGGCGTGCTGCGGGGGCGTGCGCTGCCCTCCGTGCGCATCGAGACCGCGCGCAGCTTCTACGACTACGAGGCGAAGTACCTGTCGGGCGACACGCGGTACCACTGTCCTTCGGGCCTTTCGCCCGAGACCGAGCGGCATCTCGGCGCGCTTGCGCTCGGCGCATTCGCCGCGGCGGGCGCCGAGGGCTGGGGACGCGCGGATTTCATGATGGACGCCACCGGCCGGCCGCTGCTGGTGGAGATCAACACCGTGCCCGGCATGACCGCCACGAGCCTCGTGCCGAAGGCCGCGCGCGCCGCGGGCATCGAGTTCCCCGAGCTCGTGTGGCGCGTGCTCGAGACGAGTCTGGCGAGGAGACCCTGCGCATGATCGGCACCCGTCCCCGCAACCGTCGGCGCAGCGAGGAGCGCCAGTGGCAGCTTCCGACCCTGGAGTGGCGGCGCGTCTTGCAGGTGACGGCCGGTCTCGCAGCGATCGGTCTGCTGGCGGCGCTGCTGCAGCATGCCCTCGACCGCCCGGTCACCGCGGTCGCGGTGGAAGGCCGCTTCCAGCGCGTCTCGCCGCTCGAGGTCGAGCAGGCCGTGCGCGAGCGCCTGCAGGGCGCCGGCCTCGTGTCCGCAGACCTCGCCGGCGTGCAGCGCGCCCTCGAGTCGCTGCCCTGGGTGGACACCGCGAGCGTGGCCCGTGCCTGGCCGACCGGCCTCAAGGTGAACCTGTCCGAGCAGGTGGCTGCGGCGCGCTGGGGCGCCAACGGGCTGCTGAACGCGCGCGGGGAGCTCTTCATCTCCGAGGCGCGTTTCGTGCCGGTCGAACTGCCGCGCCTGTCGGGACCGCCCGGCACCGAGAGCGTCGTCGCCCAGCGCTACCTCGCCATCCAGGGGCGCCTCGCCGAGGGCGGCGTGCGGCTCGCCGCGCTTCGGCTCGATGCGCGCGGTGCCTGGGAGATCGACCTCGACAACGGCGTGCGCGTGCGGCTCGGCCGGCGCGACGTGGACGCGCGCTTCGAGCGTTTCGTCGCGGCGGCGCTGCGCCTCGTCGCGCAGCGCGGCGCCGAGATCGCCTACGTCGACATGCGTTATTCGAACGGCTTCGCGACCGGCTGGCGCAGCGGCACGCGTGTCGCGGCGATGGACGACGGCGACGAGACACCTGAGGGCTGACGGGGACACCATGGCACGCAAGACGGACAGGCAATTGATCGTCGGACTCGACATCGGGACCTCGAAGGTGTCGGCGCTGGTCGGCGAGATCGCCGAGGACGGCAGCATCGAGCTCATCGGCATCGGCTCGCAGCCCTCGCGCGGCCTGAAGCGCGGCATGGTGGTCGACATCGAGTCGACCACCCAGTCGATCCAGCGTGCGGTCGAGGAGGCCGAGCTGATGGCCGGCTGCGAGATCCACTCGGTCTACGCCGGCATCGCCGGCAGCCACATCCGCAGCCTGAACTCCCATGGCGTGGTCGCCATCCGCGACAAGGAGGTCGGCCAGGCCGACATCGAGCACGTGGTCGATGCCGCCAAGGCGGTGGCGATCCCGGCGGACCAGAAGATCCTGCACGTGCTGCCGCAGGAGTTCATCATCGACGGGCAGGAAGGCATCCGCGCCCCGGTCGGCATGTCCGGCGTGCGCCTCGAGGCCAAGGTGCACATCGTCACCGGCGCCGAGAGCGCCGCGCAGAACATCGAGAAATGCATCCAGCGCTGCGACCTCGCGGTGGACGACATCGTGCTCGAGCCGCTGGCCTCGTCCTACGCCGTGCTCACCCAGGACGAGAAGGACCTCGGGGTCTGCCTCGTCGACATCGGCGGTGGCACCACCGACATCGCGGTGTTCTCGCACGGCGCCATCCGCCACACGGCGGTGATCCCGATCGCCGGGGACCAGGTCACCAACGACATCGCCATCTCGATGCGCACGCCGACGGTGAACGCCGAGGAGATCAAGCTGCGCTGGGCCTGCGCGCTCTCGCAGCTCGCGCGCTCCGAGGAGACCATCGAGGTGCCGAGCGTCGGCGACCGCCCGGCGCGGCGCCTCACCCGCCAGACGCTGGCCGAGATCGTCGAGCCGCGCTATGCGGAGCTGTTCGGCCTGGTCGCCGAGGAACTGCGCCGCAGCGGTTTCGACGAGGCGGTCGCCGCCGGCATCGTCATCACCGGCGGCAGCGCGCGCATGGAAGGCGCGATCGAGCTCGCCGAAGAGGTGTTCCACCGGCCGGTGCGCCTCGGTGTGCCCTCCGGCGTGCGTGGCCTCGCCGAGGTCACCGGCACGCCGATCCATGCCACCGGCGTCGGTCTGTTGCTCTACGCGCGCGACCATTACACGCCCGGACGGCGCACCGGCGGGCTCGCCGGCGGCACGCGTTCGGTGGTCGATCGGATGAAAAGTTGGTTCCAAGGCAATTTCTGATATTAGAATCCCGCAAACAGGAGACGCCGCATGTTCGAACTCATGGACGCATACAGCCAGAGCGCAGTCATCAAGGTGCTGGGCATCGGCGGCGGCGGCGGCAATGCCGTCGCGCACATGGTGCAGAGCGGCATAGAGGGCGTGGAGTTCATGTGCATCAACACCGATGCGCAGGCGCTCAAGCACTCCTCGGTCAAGACCACGCTGCAGATCGGCGCCGGCATCACCAAGGGCTTGGGCGCGGGCGCCAACCCTGAGGTCGGCCGGCAGGCCGCCATGGAGGACCGCGACCGGATCGTGCAGATGATCCAGGGCTGCGACATGCTGTTCCTCACGGCCGGCATGGGCGGCGGCACCGGCACGGGTGCGGCGCCGGTGGTGGCTCAGATCGCCCGCGAGATGGGCATCCTCACGGTCGCCGTGGTCACGCGCCCCTTCAACATGGAAGGCGGCAAGCGCGCGATGATCGCCGACCAGGGCATGCAGGAGCTCGCCCGCACCGTCGACTCCCTCATCACCATCCCCAACCAGAAGCTGCTCACGGTCCTCGGCCCGAAGACCACGCTGCTCGACGCCTTCAAGAGCGTGAACGGCGTGCTGCAGGGCGCGGTGCAGGGCATCGCCGACCTCATCACCCGGCCGGGCCTCATCAACGTCGACTTCGCCGACGTGCGTACCGTCATGGGCGAGACCGGCATGGCCATGATGGGTTCGGGTTTCGCCACCGGTGACGACCGCGCGCGGGTCGCCGCGCAGATGGCGGTCTCCTCGCCGCTCCTCGAGGACGTCAACCTCGCGGGCGCCCGCGGCATCCTCGTCAACGTCACCGCCGGCATGGACCTCGCCATCGGCGAGTTCGAGGAGGTCGGCAACATCGTGCGCGAGTTCGCCTCCGAGGACGCCACCGTGGTCGTCGGCACCGTCATCGACCCCGAACTCAGCAACGAACTGCGCGTCACCGTCGTCGCGACCGGCCTCGGCCGGCCGCAGGCCTCGGTGGTGCAGCCGCCGGTCGCGCAGCAGCCCCGCGCGGCGGCGGCTGCTGCTGTCGCAGCGCCGATGCCGCGCGCCTCGAGCCCGTTCGCAGCGCCGGCGACGTCCGCGGGCGGCCTGCGAAGCGCCGCCGTGCGCCGGCCGGTCGCGGTCGCCACCAGCGACTACTCCAAGCTCGACGAACCGGCGATCACGCGTCTGGCCGTCGCCTCGGGTGACGGTCTGCGCCACGACGACCCGGTGGCCGACGAGGAGATCCTCGACATCCCGGCCTTCCTCCGGCGCCAGGCCGACTGATCCCGTCACTTTCGGGTAACATTCCCCGGTTCGGCGAGAGCCGGTGTCCCGCGGCCTGCGGGCGCCGGTCCGGCCGGGGGGCAAGATGGTCGGTCAACGCACTTTAAAGAACATCATCCGCGCCTCGGGCGTCGGTTTGCACACCGGGAAGAAGATCCTGATGACCGTGCGGCCGGCTGCGCCCGACACCGGCATCGTGTTCCGCCGCACCGACCTGCCCACCCCGATCGACATCCCGGCGCGCGCCGAGAACGTCGGCGAGACCACGCTCGGCACCTCGCTGGTCTACGGGGACGCCAAGGTCTCCACGGTCGAGCATCTGCTCTCGGCCTTCGCCGGTCTCGGCATCGACAACGCCCTGGTCGAGCTCACCGCGCCTGAAGTGCCGATCATGGACGGCAGCGCGGGTCCGTTCGTGTTCCTGCTGCAGTCGGCCGGCATCGAACAGCAGCGCACCCCGAAGCGCTTCATCCGCATCCGCAAGACCGTGCGCGTCGAAGACGGCGACAAGTGGGCGCAGTTCGACCCGTTCGACGGCTTCAAGGTCAACTTCGAGATCGAGTTCAACCACCCGATCTTCAAGCGCCGCGCCCAGCGCGCCACGATGGATTTCTCGACGACCTCCTTCCTCAAGGAGATCAGCCGCGCGCGCACCTTCGGCTTCATGCGCGACCTCGAGCACATGCGTTCACGCAACCTCGCGCTCGGCGGCAACCTCGACAACGCGATCGTGCTCGACGACTCCAAGGTCCTGAACGAAGGCGGCCTGCGCTACGAGGACGAGTTCGTGAAGCACAAGATCCTGGACGCGATCGGCGACCTCTACCTGCTCGGCTACAGCCTCATCGGCGAGTTCAGCGGCTTCAAGTCCGGGCACGGCCTCAACAACCGCCTGCTGCGCACCTTGCTCGCCGACACCGACGCCTGGGAGGCGGTGGTGTTCGAGCGTCCGGAGGACGCGCCGATCTCCTACGTCCGCGCCCCGGTCCTCGCCGCGACGGGCTGAACCTTCACCGAACAGCGCGTGAGCCCCGGGCTCGCCGCCTGCGCCTCGCCCCAGAGTTCCGCCATCGCGAACCGCAACCGCGCCGACCAGGCCGCGGACTGCGCGTAGACCGTCAACGCCCCTTCGCGCTCCACGATCTGGGTGACCTGCGCGAGCAGATCGGCCTCCAAGCGCGCCGCCAAGAAGTCCCGCCAGAACGCCTCGCGACCCGACTGGCGCCGGATCCCTTGTTGCAGGACACCCAAACCAGATAGCAACTCGTTGATACTGCTAGGCTTTTTCGCATGGCGCGCGCCGGATGTCCGGCGGGTGGCCCGGGCAGGGTTGTGTCGGTCTGGGGGTTTGGGCATAGTCGCGGCTCTTTTCCGTCAAGTCGGCGGCCCGCTCAAGCGGGTGGCCGGTCGGTCGGGCCAGCAGCAGGGTTCGCTGCCGACCACGCTAGCGAGGGGTAACTATGCCATCGTCCAAGGCGGCGAACCGCAGGATTCGCCCGGCCCGCGCGTCGGAGTCCCGAACGTGAGCTTCTCGTTGCTGTGGCAGCGGGCGTCGGGCGTCGTGCGCCTCGACCTCTCCACGCCTTGGGTGCAGGGCGCGGTCGCCTGCGGCGTGCTGCTGCTGTTGGGCGGCGTCTTCAGCGCGGGCCTCGCGCTCGGTCAGCGCGCCGAGTTCGGCGATGGCAGCCCGACGGGCATCGCGCGCGCGGCGCTGCTCCAGAAATCCGAACTCGCCGATCTGCGCCAGCAACTGCAGGAACGCGTGGATGTGCTCGCGGCCCGCATCGGCCAGGTCAACGCCCATGTCGTGCGCCTCGATGCGCTCGGCAAGCGCGTCGCCGAACTTGCTGACCTCGATTCGCGCGAATTCGACTTCGGCACCGCACCGGCGATGGGTGGTCCCGAGGAATCGCCGGGCGAGCCGGCGCAGGCGCCGGACATCACCCGCCTCATCGACGACCTCGAATCGCGCCTCGACCAGCGCGACTCGCAGTTGGGCGCCCTCGAGGGCGTGCTGCTGCGCCGTGACCTGCGCGAGCAGATCGTCCCGGATGGCCGGCCCGTCCTGCGCGGCTTCATGTCCTCCGGGTTCGGCTGGCGCCAGGATCCGTTCACCGGCCGTTCGGCGCTGCACAAAGGCATCGATTTCGCGGGCAACCACGGCGATGCCGTGGTCGCGGTGGGCGCGGGGGTGGTCAGTTTCGCAGGCGTCAAAGACGGCTACGGCTACACCATCGAAGTCACCCACGGCGATGGCTACGTCACCCGCTATGCCCACAATTCCCGGCTGACCGTGCGGGTCGGCGACATGGTGACCCGTGGCCAGCAGGTCGCGCGCATGGGGTCCACCGGCCGTTCCACCGGCACCCACCTGCATTTCGAGGTGCTGCGCAACGGCGTTCCGGTGAACCCCCTCGGCTATATCGGCGGCTGAGCGCGCCGCCCGGCGACCCCGGGGCTTGCAAAACTGCTTCCCGCCCCCAGAACCCCGTAGAATACGGCTCCTTTTTTCCGGGGTTCCCCTCGCGTGCTCAACCTCCTCACCCGCATCTTCGGCAGTCGCAACGACCGCCTGGTCAAGGCTTCCCTGAGGGAGGCGCGCGCGGCGGCGGGCTTCGAGCCGGCGCTGCAGGCCCTGTCCGACGAGGCGCTCGGCGCCAAGACCGCCGAGTTCCGCGCCCGGCTCGCCGCTGGCGAGACCCTCGATGCGATGCTGCCTGAGGCCTTCGCGGTGGTGCGCGAGGCGTCCCGCCGCACCCTCGGCATGCGCCACTTCGACGTCCAGCTGGTCGGCGGCATCGCGCTGCATCGGGGCCGCATCGCCGAGATGCGCACTGGTGAGGGCAAGACCCTCATGTCGACCTTGCCCGCCTACCTCAACGCGCTGACGGGGCAGGGCGTGCACGTGGTCACCGTCAACGAGTATCTCGCGCAGCGTGACGCCGACTGGATGGGCCCCATCTACCGCTTCCTCGGCCTCAGCGTCGGCGTGATCCGCAATTCGCAGAGCTCCGACGAGAAGCGCGCCGCCTACGCCTGCGACATCACCTACGGCACCAACAACGAATTCGGCTTCGATTACCTGCGTGACAACCTCGCGTTCCGTCTCGAGGACCGGGTGCAGCGCGCGCTCTCGTTCGCCATCGTCGACGAGGTCGACTCCATCCTCATCGACGAGGCGCGCACGCCGCTCATCATCTCGGGACCGGCCGAAGAGAGCACCGAGACCTACGTCGCCATCAACCGCCTCGTGCCGCGTCTTGAGCGCATGCAGGGTCCGCCCCCGGGCCGCGACGAACCGGAAAGCCCCGGCGACTACTCGGTCGACGAGAAGCAGCGCCAGGTGCACCTCAGCGAAGCCGGCCACGAGCGGGTCGAGGAGCTGATGATCAAGGCCGGGCTGCTGCGTGAGGGCGAGAGCCTCTACGACCCCTCCAACATCCGCCTGATGCACCACCTCAACGCCGCGCTGCGCGCCCACGCGCTCTACAAGCGCGACGTCGAGTACATCGTGCGCAACGGCGAGGTGGTGATCGTCGATGAGTTCACCGGTCGCACCATGCCGGGGCGGCGCTGGTCCGAAGGCCTGCATCAGGCCGTCGAGGCCAAGGAAGGCGTGCGGGTCCGCGAAGAGAACCAGACCATCGCCTCGATCACCTTCCAGAACTATTTCCGGCTCTACAAGAAGCTCGCCGGCATGACCGGCACCGCCGACACCGAGGCGCCGGAGTTCCTGCAGATCTACGGCCTCGAGGTGATGGTGATCCCCACCCACCGGCCGATGGTCCGCAAGGACGAGCCCGACCTCGTCTTCCTCAACCAGGAAGACAAGTACAAGGCCGTGGTCGACGACATCCGCGATTGCGTCGAGCGCCGGCAGCCGGTGCTCGTCGGCACCGCCTCCATCGAGAGCTCGGAGCTCCTGTCGGGCCTGCTCCAGAAGGAAGGCATCGCCCACGAGGTGCTGAACGCCAAGCAGCATGAGCGCGAGGCCCACATCGTCGCGCAAGCCGGTCGTCCCGGCGCGATCACCATAGCCACCAACATGGCCGGCCGCGGCACCGACATCGTGCTCGGCGGCAACCTCGAGGCCGAGCTCAACGCGCTCCCCGCCGACGCCGATGCCGACGCCGACGCGGATGGCGCCGCACGCGAGGCGGCGCGCGAGGCGGCGCGCAGCGCCTGGCAACAGCGCCACGAAGACGTGCTCGCCGCCGGCGGCCTGCACATCATCGGCACCGAGCGCCATGAGTCGCGGCGCATCGACAACCAGCTGCGCGGCCGCTCCGGCCGTCAGGGCGACCCGGGTTCCTCGCGCTTCTATCTCTCGATGGAAGACAACCTGATGCGCATCTTCGGCGACCCGAACTTCACCAAGCGGCTGCTGTCGGCCGCCGGGATGCGGGAAGGCGAAGTCATCGAGAGCCGCATGCTGAGCCGCCGCATCGAGACCGCGCAGCGCAAGGTCGAGGCCCACAACTTCGACATCCGCAAGCAGTTGCTGCTGTTCGATGACGTCGCCAACGACCAGCGAAAGGTCATCTACCAGCAGCGCACCGAGATCATGGGCGCCACCGACCTCGGCACCGCCGTGCGCGGCATCCAGGCCGACGTGGTCGGGCGGATGCTTGATGAGGCGCTGCCGCGCAACGTGCCGCGCGAAGACTGGGACCTCGAGGGCCTGCGCGACGGCCTGCGCAAGGACTTCCTCATGGACATCGATCCCCCGGCCTGGATCGCCGCCGAGCCCGAGCTCGACGAGCAGACCCTGCGCACGCGCGTGCTGGACGCGGTGTCCGCCGCCTACGACACCAAGACGCAGCGCTTCGGGCCGGAGCTCGCGCAGCACCTCGAGAAGGACGTGATGCTGCGCACGCTCGACCAGCACTGGCGCGAGCACTTGGCCGGCATGGACTACCTGCGCCAGGGCATCCACCTGCGCAGCTACGCGCAGAAGGACTACCGCTACGAATACAAGCGCGAGGCCTACGAGCTCTTCAGCGCGATGCTCGACCGCGTGAAGTTCGACACCGCCTCGGTGCTCGCGCGCATCGACGTGCGCAGCGAGGCCGACCTGCAGCGCGAAGAAGAAGAGCGCCAGCAGCGTCTGCTTGCGGCGCTGCAGGCGCAGCATGCCGAGGCGCAGTCGCCGTTGACCGCTGCGGCTGCCGCCGCTGCAGGGGCCGCTGCCGCGGGCGCGGCCGAGGAACTGCCGGCGGGAGCGTCGAGCGACGCGCCCGTCGTCCGCGGCGAGCGCAAGGTCGGCCGCAACGAGCCCTGTCCCTGCGGCTCGGGCAAGAAATACAAGCAGTGCCACGGGCAGCTCGAATGACCACCGTCGCCGGCGCCCCTGTCGCGCCGGTCTTGCCCGTCCTGCCGATCGTGCCGGTGGTCGCTGCGGCGCTCGTCGACGGCGCTGGCGCCGTGCTCATCGCCGAGCGTCCGCCCGGCAAACCGCTCGCGGGCCGTTGGGAGTTCCCCGGCGGCAAGATCGCGGCGGGCGAGTCCGACCTCGACGCGCTCGCCCGCGAACTGCGCGAGGAACTCGGCATCGACCTCGCGCGCGAGGCGGCCCGACCCGAGCATGTCGTCACGCTGCGCCACGACTATCCCGACCGCTGCATCGAACTGCGTTGCTATGTGGTCACGGCGTTCCGCGGCACCGTGCAGGCGCTCGAAGGACAAGGCCTCCGCTGGGTCGCACCGACGGCGCTCGGCGCCGAAGACATCCTGGAGGCGGACCGACCGTTCATCGAGGCTTTGCAGCACCGGCTCGGTGCCGCAGGATGAGCGCATGAGCCGCATCTTCGATGTCCGCGATCCGCGCACCGGCCGCATCGACCACCGCTTCGAGGCGCCGAGCGCGGAAGAGCTGGCCGCGACGCTGCAGGGCCTGCGCGCCGCACAGCCGGCATGGGCGGCGGCGCCGCTCGCGCACCGCATCGAGGTGCTCGCGCGCTGGCGTGCCGAGTGGCTGGCGCGCCAACAGGACATCGTCGCCGCGCTCGCGGCCGACACCGGCCGCCACCTGCTCGCGCAGAGCGAGTTCCAGTCGGTGCTCGGCATGATCGACCGCTGGAGCCGCCAGGTGCCGGGCCTCGCGCAGGAGGAGGACTTCCGCTCCGCGACGTTGCCGACCATCAGCTACCGCTCGCAGTACGTGCCCTATCCGTTGGTGGGGATCATCAGCCCCTGGAACTTCCCGGTCGCGCTCTGCTTCATCGACGCCGTGCCGGCCTTGCTCGCCGGCTGCGCGGTGTTCGTCAAGCCGAGCGAGGTGACGCCGCGGTTCACGGTGCCTGCGATGCAGAGCATCGCCGCGGTGCCCGAGCTCGCCGCGGTGTTCCGCCTGCAACCGGGCGGCCGCGAGACCGGCGAGCAGCTCGTCTCCGCCGCGGATGTCGTCTGCTTCACCGGCAGCGTCGCCACGGGCCGCAAGGTCGCCGAGAACGCCGCACGGCATTTCGTGCCGGCGTTCCTCGAGCTCGGCGGCAACGACCCGCTCATCGTCACGGCGAGCGCCGACCTCGAGCGCGCGACCGACGTCGCGCTGCGCGCCACCTGTCTCGCCACCGGACAGGCCTGCCAGAGCCTCGAGCGCGTGTACGTCGACCGCCGCATCTTCGCGCCCTTCGTGGAACGGCTCGTCGAGAAGGCGCGCCGCATCGAGCCGAACTGGCCCGACATCCACGCCGGCACCCTCGGTCCCTTCATCTTCGGCCCGCAGGCCGACACCGTCGCGGCGCAGCTCGCGGACGCACGCGCCAAAGGTGCGCGCGTGCTGTGCGGCGGCGAGATCCTCGACCACGGCGGCAAGTGGCTGCGGCCGACGGTGCTCGTGGACGTCGACCACTCGATGGCGATCATGACCGACGAGACCTTCGGGCCGGTGATCCCCGTGATGCCCTTCGACTCCGTCGATGAGGCGGTGGCGCTCGCCAACCACGGTGATTTCGGGCTGTCCGCCGGGGTCATCGCCGGCACGCTCGAGGAGGCCGAGGCCATCGGCCGGCGTCTCGATGCCGGCGGCATCAGCCTCAACGACGGCTCGCTCACCGCCATGTGCCACGAGGCCGAGAAGCACTCCTTCAAGCTCTCCGGGCTCGGCGGCTCGCGCATGGGCGCGGCCGGCTACCTGCGCTTCTTCCGCCGCAAGGCGCTGATCCGCCAGCACGGCGCGCCCGCCACCCTCGACAGCATCAACGAATCACTCGCACGGAGCTGACCATGAGCACGCAGGACCTCGGATTGCCCGACATCAGGATCGACAAGGACAGCCTCTATCGTGAGGACATGTTCACCGACCGGCGCGCAGGCACCCTGCGCCGGCTCGTCCCCGTGCTCGCCGACGGCTCGCCCGACGCGGCGCGCCCGGTGCTGTGGCTCGGCCAGACGCAGTTGATGACGCCGGGCGGCGTGCTGCCGCTCGGTTTCGAGATCGACGCGCAGGACCTCGCCGAGGCGATCGACAAGTTCCCGGATGCCGTGAAGCAGGCGCTCGAGGACGCCATCGAGGAGGCGCAGCAGATGCGCCGCGAGGCGGCGTCGCGCATCGTCGTGCCGGATGCGGGCGGGATGCCCTCGCCCGGAAAGATCAAGTTCCCCTGACGGTTGACCGGCCGCCGGGGCTCCGATACGGTCGCGGCATGTTCCGCCGTCTCCGAGCCTGGGCCGACCGCGCACCGCGAACCTTCGCGGCGTTGGCGCTCGCCCTCTTCATCGCGCCGGCGATGGCGGGTCCGCTCGCCTACTGCCTGCACGGCGACGATGCGCCGACAGTGGTCGCCGCCGCCGCGCACTGCGAGACGATGGCGAAGGACGCCGGGAGCGGCTTGCACCTGCCCGCAGTCGACGACGCGGCGGGCCCCGTCGCATCGTCCGCATCTGCAGGGCAGTCGGCCCTGCCGTCGCTGGTTCCCTTCGGCGGCTGGCTGCCTCGGGCGGCCGACCTTCACCCCACGCACCTCGTTGCCTGCGGGGGCGCCGCGCCCGATCCCGCGTCGATGCGCCAGGCCGCCGGTGCCATCGCCGGCCGCTCCGTCCGCCTGCTCATCTAGGCCGTCCTCACCGTCGATGTCGCATGCCGGTCCCGGTCGGGGCCGCGTCCGTCTTCCCGTGTCCGAGGTCCGCCATGTCCCGCTCTTTCCGCCGCTCCCTTATCGCCGTTGGCCTGTCATGGGCCGTGACCGTGGTAGCGCTCGCGCACGAGGGGCACGATCATGCGGCCGAGGAAGCGGCACCGGCCGCGACCGTGTCCGCGGCGGGTGTCGGCGGCGCGATCGCCGGTCGCACGGTGGTGGAGCTCACCTCGGAGCTCTACGAGGCCGTGGTGGAGTCGCATGGCGACCATATCGACATCTGGCTCGACCGCTACGACAGCAACGAGCCGGTGACCGGTGCGCGGGTCGGTGTGACCTTGGGCGACGCCGCAGAGGTCGTCGCGAAGGAAGAATCGCCCGGGCAGTACATGGCGCCCATCACGCCGCTGGCGCCGGGCGCCGCGGCCGCGCTCGCGATCAGCATCCAGGCGCCATCCGGCGATGATCTCTTGGGCGGCACGCTGAGCGATGCCACGCCGCCGCCCGCGCCCTGGTCCGGGCGATTGCTGCACGCCCTGCAGGACGGTTGGCGTTGGCTGCTCGCGGCGCTGCTCGCGGTCGGCGTGGCCGTGCTGGTGCTGCGGCGCCGGCGCGCGCGTCGGCAAGACCGTGTCGTGCTCACGCTGGTCGGCGTGTCGCTGCTCGCCGCGACGCTGTCGGGACATCCCGCACCGGCCTTCGCCCACGAGGGTCACGATCATGCGGAGGAGCCTGCCGCGCCTGTGCTCGCCGCGGCCACCGGCCATCGGCCGGCGCGGCTCGCCGACGGCAGTGTGTTCGTGCCGAAACCCTCGCAGCGCCTGCTCGGGCTGCGGACCGTGGTGGTGCAGGAGGGCGACGCCTCGCGCACGCTGCGCTTGGCCGGTGAGCTGGTCGGCGATCCGCGCTCGAGCGCGGTGCTGCAGACCCTGCAGGGCGGCCGCGTGGCCGGCGAGGGCGGCGCCTGGCCGACGCTCGGCGCGCGCGTGCGCCGCGGTCAGGTGCTGCTGCGCCTGACCCCGAGCGGCTCGGGCAGCGAGCGCGCAGCGACGGCGGCGGAAGCGGCGCGGGTCGAGGCCGAACTCGCGCAGGCGAGGGCGGATCTGGCGCGGCTCGAGGGTCTCGCCGGCGTCGTGTCGCGCGCCGAGGTCGAGACGCAGCGCAGCCGCGTCACGAGCCTCGCCGCGCAGCGTGCCGCGTTGCGCGCGCCGCTGTCGGCAGGCAGCGAAGCCATCGTCGCGCCCATCGACGGCGTGATCGCCTCGATCGACGCGCGTCCGGGCGCGGTGGTCGCACCCGGCGAGACCTTGTTGACCGTGATCGATCCCTCGCGCATGTCGGTGGAGGCGCTGGCCTTCGAGCCCGTCGTGGCCGGCAGCGTGACGCGCGCCAGCCTCGCGCTGCGCGATGGCACCGCGCTCGAGGCGCGGCTCGCGGGCGTCGGCGCGCAGGCCCGCGGCGGCGCTGTGCCGGTACGGTTCGACCTCGTGTCGGTCGCGCCGGGTCTCGTCGCCGGTCAGCCGGTCACGGTGTTCCTCGAGCGCACGGCCACGGTGCGCGGCCTCGTGTTGCCGAGCGAGGCCGTCATCCGCACGCCCAACGGCGAGCGCGTGGTGTTCGAGAAGGTCTCCGCCGAGCGGTTCGTGCCGCGGCCGGTGCGCATCGAGCAGGTGTCGGCAGACCGTGTGGTCGTGCTCGCGGGCCTCGCCGCGCGAGCGCGCGTGGTGGTGCGCGGCGCGCATCTCGTCGGCCAGATCCGCTGACCGCCGCCACGCACCGCCTTCCGGGACCGCACGCCATGTTCAACCAGATCATCCTCGGCAGCCTGCGCAACCGCCTCCTCGTGCTGGCGGCATCGCTGCTGCTGGTCGGCCTCGGCACCTGGGTCGTGCCGCACCTCAACGTCGATGTGCTGCCCGACCTCAACCGCCCCACCGTCAGCGTGCAGATCGAATCGCACGGGCTCGCCGCGGAGGAGGTCGAACAGCTCGTGACCGTGCCGATCGAGGCGGCGATGCAGGGACTGCCGGGTGTCACGCGCGTGCGTTCCGCCTCCAGTCTCGGATTGTCATTCCTCTATGTCGAGTTCGAGTGGGACGCGGACATCCACCGCGCACGGCAGCTCGTCGCCGAACGGCTCGCGACCGCGCAGGCGGCCTTGCCCGAGGACATCCGTCCGAGCATCGGGCCCATCTCCTCGATCATGGGAGAGATCATGCTGGTCGCGCTCGCGGGCGAAGGGGCCGACCCGATGCTGTTGCGCGAGACCGCGGACTTCGCCATCCGGCCGCGGCTGCTCGCCGTGCCCGGCGTGTCGCAGGTGATCCCCATCGGCGGCCTGGTGCGCGAGTACCGCGTCGCGCCGTCGCCCGAGCGGATGCGCCAGCTCGGCGTCACGCTCGGCGACATCGAGGCCGCAGTGCGCGGTTTCGCGTCCAACGCGGGCGGCGGCTTCATCGACGATCGCGCGCAGGAGTTCACCATCCGCACGCTCGGACGCGAGCGGGACCCGCGCGCGCTCGGCGGGCTCGTCGTGGCGGTGCGCGACGGCACGCCGGTGCTGCTCGATGCCGTGGCCGAGGTCGGCTACGGCGCGCGGCCGCGTCGCGGCAGCGCGGGGTTCGGCGGCAAGCCCGCGGTGATCCTCGGTATCCAGAAGCAGCCGGGCGTCGACACCCTCGCGCTGACCCGTGAGCTCGAGCGCACCCTCGGCTCGATCCGCACCACGCTGCCGGCCGGCATCACCACCCTCGAGGTGCAGTTCCGCCAGGCGACCTTCATCGAGAACTCGATCGGCAACGTGCGCACCGTGCTCTTCGAGGCGCTGGTCATCGTCGGCATCGTGCTGTTCTTGTTCCTGATGGATGCGCGCACCACGCTCATCTCGCTGGTCGCGATCCCGATGTCCGTGTTCGTGACCGCGATTGTGTTCTGGTGGGCGGGCCTCTCCATCAACACCATGACCTTGGGCGGCCTCGCCATCGCCATCGGCGAACTGGTCGACGACGCGGTGGTGGGCGTCGAGAACATCTTGCGCCGCATGCGCGAGGAGCGCCGGGCCGCGCAGCCGCGATCCGCCCTGCGCGTGGTCGCCGAGGCCAGCATCGAGGTGCGTTCGGGCATCTTCTACGCGACCCTCATCATCGTGCTGGTGTTCGTGCCGCTCTTCGCCCTGACCGGCATCGAGGGCCAGCTGTTCGCGCCGCTCGGCGTCGCCTACATCGTCGCCATCCTCGCGAGCCTCTTGGTCTCCGTCACGCTCACGCCGGTGCTGTGCCACCTGCTGCTGCCTTCGCTGTCGACGCTGGAGCAACCCGAGTCCCGGGTGGTGAGCACCCTCAAGGACGCGTACTCGCGCCTGCTCGATCTCGCGCTGCCGCGCGGTCGGCTCGTGCTCGCGGTGGCGATGATCGCCGTGGTGCTCGGCGTGGCGGGCGCATGGCGCCTGCCCAAGGCCTTCCTGCCCGCCTTCAACGAAGGCTCGCTCGTGGTCTCGCTCGCCTTCAACCCGGGCATCGCGCTCGCCGAATCCGAGCGTCTCGGTGCCGTGGCCGAGACGCTCCTGCGGCAGGTCCCGGAGGTGGTGTCGGTGAGCCGCCGCACCGGACGCGCGGAACTCGATGAGCACGCTGAGGGCGTGCACATGAACGAGCTCGACGTGAACCTGCGCGCGGACGGACGCGATCGCGACGTCGTGCTGGAGGATGTCCGCCGCAGTCTCAGTCCACTACCGGGGTCGGTGTCGATCGGTCAGCCGATCAGCCATCGCCTCGACCATCTGCTCTCGGGCGTGCAGGCTGCGCTCGTGGTCAAGATCTCGGGCGACGACCTCGACACGCTGCGCGCGCTCGGTGCGCAGGCGGAGCAGACGCTCACGGGCGTACCGGGACTCGTCGACCTGCGCCTCGAGCGGCAGCTGCGGGCACCCGAGATCCACGTCCGGGTCGACGAGGACGCCGCGCGCTTCCACGGCGTGACCCCCGCTGCCGTGTCACGTCAGATCGAGATGCTGGCCGGCGGCGAGCGCATCGCGGAGGTGATCGATGGTCCGCGCCGCTATGGCGTCTCGCTGCAGTTGTCCGATGTGTCGCGCACCCGGGCGGGACTCGCCGAAGTGCTCGTGGACACGCCGCGCGGCGCCGTCCCGCTTTCGAGCCTCGCCACCGTCGAGGAGTCCGATGGTCCGAACCAGATCCAGCGCGAGGACGGCCGTCGGCGCATCGTGGTGTCGGGCAACATCGCGGGTGCCGGCACCGACCAGGTGGTCGCCGAGATGCGGCGCCGCCTCGATGCCCTGCCGCTGCCGACCGGGTATTCGCTCGAGATCGAGGGTCAGTTCCGCGCGCAGCAACAGGCCTCGCGGATGATCGCGCTGCTCTCCCTGGTGTCGCTCGCGCTGATCTTCCTCGTGCTCCATTCGCGCTACCGGTCCGCGCCGCTCGTGTTCATCATCATGGGCAACGTGCCGCTCGCGCTCGTCGGTTCGGTGGCGGCGCTCGCGATCGCGGGGCTCGACCTCTCCATCGCGGCGATGGTGGGCTTCATCACCCTCGCGGGGATCACCGCGCGCAACGGCATCCTCAAGGTGAGCCACACGCTCAACCTCGTGCTGCGCGAGGGCCAGGTCTTCGACCGCGCCACGATCCGTCGTGCTTGCCTCGAACGCATGACCCCGGTGCTGATGACCGCGGTCTCGGCGGGCATCGCGCTGCTGCCGCTCATGATCGGCGGCGACCAGCCGGGCAAGGAGATCCTGCACCCGGTGGCGGTGACGATCTTCGGCGGGCTCATCACCGCGACGCTGCTCGATGCGGTGGTGACGCCCGTGCTCATCGAACGTTTCGGCGCCGCCGCGATCGCGCGGCTGCGTGACGAAGACCAGGAGGCGGGCAGACCCGCGGAGGCTTACTGATGCGTGCTTCGACCTTCATCGCCGCGCTTGCGGCATCCCTGCTGTCGGCCATGCCGGCGTCCGCCAAACAATGGGACATGACGGCGGGCAGTTATCACACCCACCTTATCTTCCACGATGACCGCTTCGAGCTGCACCTGCACGACAAGGCGACTCACAGCATCGTCGACACCTCGAGCGGCCGTTACACCGCGACGCTGCTGTCGGGTGGCAAGACCACCACCGTGCCGCTCACCGCCTCCAAGTCCGGCATCCTGACGGGGCGTCCCGTGCCGGGCGGCGACTGGGTGTTGCTGTTCCGCGTCGAGGCGCCCAAGCGTGCGCCGCTGCAGTTGCGCTATTCGTCGAAGATGACGCCCGGCTCACAGGACAAGGGCAAGGAAAAGACCAAAGCCCATGATGGCCACGCGCACCATGATCATTGACGGGCGGACGCCCCGAGCGCGGCCGTTGGAGGCCGTGCTGGCCTCGTTGTTGCTGTCGCTCGCGTGGGGGAACTCCGCCACGCATGCCGCGGAGTCGCCGGTGCTCAGCTTCGACGACGCGCTCGCGCGTGCCGCGGCGAGCGGCCCCGTAGCGCTCGTCGCCGAGAGCGAGCGGGAGATGGCCGCCGCCCGGGCGCGTCAGGCGCGGGCCTGGGAGAACCCGTCGTTGTCGGTGGAGGTGGAGAACGTGCTCGGCCGGGGTCCGTACCGCGACTTCGATGCGGCCGAGACCACGGTGTCCCTGTCCCAGCCGCTGCCGCTCGGCGGGGGTCGCAGCGGGCTGCTGCGCGCGGCGCAGGCCGACGTCGCGGCGGCGGAGGCGGGCGCCGCGCTCGCCGCGATCGAGCTGCGGCGCGATCTCGCCATCGCGTATGCCGAGGCCGTCGCCGCCGACCGGCGCGCCGCGATCGGCCGTGAGCGTGCGGCGCTCGGCGCGCAGACGCGGGAAGCGGTCGATCGGCGCCATGCCGCCGGGCTGGAGTCCGACCTGCAACGCGCCCGCGTCGAGGTCGAGACCGCCGGCATGCAGGCCGAGGCGCGCCGTGCCGCAGCCGCGGCGCTCGCGCATCGCCGTGCGCTGGCCGCCCATTGGCGCGAGGAGACCGTCACTGTGGCGCTGGACGACGCCTGGTTCGATGCCGCGCCCCGCATGCCGCCGGGGCCCTTGCTGCAGCGGGTTATGCCGCCGGGGGCGGTCTCGCAGGGTTCGGCGGCGCCGGGGCATCCGCAACTGCGTCTCGCACAGTCGCGCCTCGACCAGGCGCGCGCGTCGCTCGATGCGGCGCGCGGCGCCCGCTACGGCGGCGTGGAGGCGACGGTGGGCGCGCGACGGTTCGCCGACGCGCCGGGCGCCGATCGGGCCTGGGTGCTGGGGCTCGCGATGCCCTTGCCGCTCTGGGACCGCAACGAATCCGGGATCGTCGCCGCGCGTGCTGCGGTGTCGGCGGCGGAACGGGACGCGGAACGCGTGTCGCGGGCGCTCGCTGCGGAGCGCGAAGCGGCGCTCGCCGAGCTCGATGCGGCGACCCTGGAGGTGGACGCGCTCACGGCGAGCGGTCTGCCTGCCGCCACCTCGGCCGCGCGCCTCGCGGCCCAAGGCTACGAGGCCGGCCGGCTGTCCCTGATCGAGCGGCTGGATGCGGAACGCGCACTGGTGCAGTCACGCGCGGATCTCGTCTCCGCACGGCTCCGGCTGCGGCAGGCCGAGGCGCGCCTCGGGGCCGTCATCGGCGAGGCGGATCGGAGCGGGGCCCCTCAGGCGTCGAGCACGGAGCGGTAGACCTCGGCGAATTCCCGCGCGTTCTTCACGCAGACGCTGAGGTCCTTCAGCAGGCCGTCGTTGAGGTCGTAGATCCAGCCGTGGATCTCGAGCGCCTTGCCGCGGTCCCAAGCGCTTTGCACGATGGTGGTCTCACCGACGCTCAGCACCTGTTCCATGACGTTGAGCTCGCAGAGCCGGTGCAGGCGCGAGGCCTCATCGGGCAGTTCGTCGAGCCGAGCGCGGTGCTTCTTCATGACGTCCTGGACGTGGCGCAGCCAGTTGTCGATCAGGCCGAGCCTGCTGTTCCGCAGCGCCGCCTGCACGCCACCGCAGCCGTAGTGGCCGCAGACGATCACGTGCTCCACGTCGAGGACATCCACCGCGTACTGCAGCACGGAGAGGCAGTTGAGGTCGGTGTGCACGACGACGTTGGCCACGTTGCGATGCACGAAGAGCTCGCCGGGCAGCAGGCCCACGATCTCGTTGGCGGGCACGCGGCTGTCGGCACAACCGATCCAGAGATAATCCGGCGACTGCTGGCCGACCAGGGTCTCGAAGAACCCCGGGTCGCGAGCCTTGACCTCGTCGGCCCAGCTGCGGTTGCGGTCGAAGAGCGGTCGCAGGCTCCTCACGGCGCGGGCCCGGCCGTCCCGGCGGGCGCCACGGTCTCGGGCCGCAGCGTGCGGACGAAGAATTCGTTGATGGTGCGATAGGCGTGCAGTCCGGTGGCCGGGAAACGCAGCAACGCATGTTTGCTGCCCGGGTAGGGCATCACCTCGAAGGTCTTGCCGAGATCCTGCAGGCGCTTGAAGAGCGCGGTGCTGTGCGTGAAGAGCACGTTGTCGTCGGCCATGCCGTGCATGACGAGCAGCGGACCTTTGAGCGCAGCCGCGTGGGTCATGACGTTGCCGTCGCGGTAGCCCTCGGGGTTGCTCTCGGGCGAGCCTGCGTCCGGCACACCCATGTAACGCTCGGTGTAGTGCGTGTCGTAGAGCCGCCAGTCGGTGACGGGCGCACCGGCGACGCCCGCCGCGAAGTGATCCGGGGCCCGCACCATCGCCATCAGCGCCATGTAGCCGCCATAGCTCCAGCCCCAGACACCGATGCGCGCCGGATCGACGAAGGGCAGGCTGCGCAGGTAGTCGACGCCCTTCACCTGGTCTTCGATCTCGATGCTGCCCATACGGCGATGGAGCGCAGTCTCGAACGCGCGACCACGGTTGCCCGAGCCGCGGTTGTCGAGCATGAACACCACGAACCCCTGCTGCGCGAGCACTTGCCGGTAGTGGCCGCCCCAGGCGCGCTGGACGCGCTGCACGCCCGGGCCGCCGTAAACCTCGACGATGACCGGGTAGCGCTTGGCGGGGTCGAAGCCCAAGGGCTTGAGCATCGTCCAGTGCATCACCTGGCCGTCGGCCGCGCGCAGCGTACCGAACTCGGGCGAACGGTGCGCCGCGAGATAGGGCGCGTAGGGATGGTCGGCGTCGAGACGGTTGGCGACCAGGGTCTTCGCTGCCGCGCCGTGGGCGTAGCGCAACGTGAGCGAGGGCGGGGTGTCGGGCGTCGAGAAGGTGTCGAGCCAGCGCGTGGCATCCGGTGCCATCGATACCGAGTGCCAGCCTGCGCCCTCGGTGAGGCGGCGGATGCGTGCGTCGATGCCTGCGGTGTCGGACGGCCCCGCGAGCGGCGCCGCGTAGAGGTGCCGCTCGATGGGCGTATCGCGGTTGGCGGTGAAATACACGAGGCCGCGCGCTTCGTCGACGCCCTCGATGGCGCGCTCGCGCGAATCACCGACCACCATCCACTCGCCCGCGGTGATCGGGCGCAGCAGTCGCCCGTCTAGATCGTAGAGGTACAGGTGCTTGTGGCCGCTGCGGTAGGACGCCCAGATGAAGGCGGGCTGCCGGCGCAGGAAAGTGAGTTCGTCGTGCAGTTCGACCCAGGTGTCGCTTTGCTCTTCCAGCAGCCGGCGCGCGGCGCCGCTCGCGGCGTCCACCTTCAGCAGTTCGAGGCGCTTCTGGTCGCGCGTCTGGCGTTGCACGGCGAGCGCGCGCGAATCGGGGAACCAGGCGACGCGCGCGAGGTAGCCGTCGCCCGCGGCGGCGGCCGGCAGTTCGCGCAGCGCAGGCAGACCGCTCGCGCCCGTGCGGGCATCGCTGCCCGGGACGGCGAGCGTCGCGAGCCACAGGTCCACGCGGGCGTTCGGCCGGCCGGCGGCCGGATAGCGCTGGCGCACGACGCGCACGGAGTCGGCGTAGATCTCGAAGCGCTCGAGTTCATCGACCGGCGATTCGTCGACCCGGGCGAGCGCGATCATGCGTTCGTCGGGCGACCACCAGTAGCCGGTATCGCGGTCCATCTCTTCCTGGGCGATGAACTCCGCCATGCCGAAGGACACGAGCCCGCCGCCCTCGCGGGTGATCGCCGTCTCGCGACCGCTCGCGACCTCGATGACGAAGAGGTTCTGGCCGCGCACGAAGCTCACATAGCGGCCTTGCGGCGAGAAGCGCGCGTCGGTCTCGGCGGCGTCGGTGCGGGTCAGGCGGCGGACCGGGTCGCTGCCGCGCGGTGCCTTGAGATCGTAGAGGAACAGGTCCCCCGCGATCGGGAGCAGCAGCAGACGCGAGTCGGGGGAGGACTGGTAGTCGACGATGCCGGCGAGCGCGACCGTGCGCTGCCGTTCGCGGCGGGCTTCTTCCTCGGGCGAGAGCGCGCCCTCGTCGGCCACCAGGCTGCGCGAGTCGACGAGCATGGCGTTGCGGCCGGTCGCGATGTCGTACGCCCAGAGGTCGAGCCGGTCCTTGGCGGCGGCGCTGCCCTGCAGGTAGGTCACGCGCTTGCCGTCGGGCGAGAAGCGTGCGCTGCGCAGGCTGGCCCCGGCGAGGTCGGGGCCTGAGAAGAGCCGCTCGACGGTCAGCCCTTGCGGGTTCGGCGCGGCGACGGGTGCGGCGGCGGGCGCCGCCGCCATGGCCGGCAGGACGGCGAGGGCAGTGAGCGCGGCGAGGGTCGTGCGGAGCGAGGGCGAGCGGTGCGGCATGGGCGGGTTCCGTCCAGTAAGATGGGCGGCCAGAACGGCTCGCCCGGCATTGGCCGGAGTGTAGAGAGGAACATGCTGCATCGCCACCCGCTGCCCGCCCTGATCGCCATGACCCTGACCACGATCGCTGCCCTTGCCACCCCCGCACACGCTGCGGGGCTCGCCTATCCCGCCGCCGAGCGCGGCGCGGTGGTCGACGACTACCACGGCACGAAGGTCGCCGACCCGTATCGCTGGATGGAAGATCCCGCCGCACCCGCGACGCGCGAGTTCGTGCGCGCGCAGAACGCCTTGGCGCAGCCTTTCCTCGAGGCGCTGCCGCAGCGCGAGCGCATCAAGCAACGCCTGACCCAGCTCTGGAACTACGAGCGGGTCGGCCTGCCGCGCGTCAAGGGCGGCAAGTATTTCTTCACCCGCAACGACGGCACCCAGAACCAGAGCGTGCTCTATGT
>JBIIVD010000036.1:0-24582 GCA_044339635.1 Steroidobacteraceae bacterium
GTTGTCCGGAAGGCCGTTCCGCCGCCGAGTGGGTCGATTTCGATTTCTTCGGTCACCAGCTCGTCGCGCATCTCGACCCGTCGCGCGAGGCGTTCTCGCCGGCAGCGCACAGCAACCGCGTGGACGGTCACGATGTGCCGGTGCCGCATTTCGGCGTGGTGCTCGGCTGGGAGGACTGGCAAGCCCTGTCGGCGCGTCTCGAGGCCGAGCGCACCGATTTCATCATCAAGCCCGGCATCCGCTTCGCCGGCGAGGTGGGCGAGCAGGCGACGTTCTTCCTCTACGACCCCTCGGGCAACGCCCTGGAGTTCAAGGCGTTCCGCGACCCCTCGCGCCTGTTCGCGAAGTGAGCGGGACCTGATGAGCGGCACGCGCGAGGTCGATCACCGCATCGTCGCGGACGGCGGGGTATCGATCTTCTGCCGGGACTACCCTGGTCCGGGACAACCCGGCCCTGGGCAGTCTGTCCCGGAGCAGCCCGACATCGGTAATGGTCCAGGCGCCGCACCTGTCCTGTGCCTGCCAGGACTCACCCGCAACAGCCGGGACTTCGAGCCGCTTGCGCAGCATCTGGCGCAGCGGCGTCGCGTGCTCACCCCGGACCTGCGCGGCCGCGGCCGATCGGACCGCGACCCGGAGTGGCGTCGCTATCGGCTCGACGTGTACGTCGCCGACATGGTGGCGCTGCTCGATGCGCTGGCGATCCCGCAGGTGGTGGTGGTGGGGACGTCGCTCGGCGGCCTGGTCGGCATGTTCCTCGCGGCCGGACATCGCAGCCGCGTCGCCGGGCTGGTGATGAACGACATCGGGCCCGAGCTCGACCCGCGTGGCATGCAGCGCATCGCCAGCGGCATGGGTCGGGTACGGACGGCCGCGACCTGGGAGGAGGCGGTGGCCGATGCGCGCGCCGCCAACGGGTTCGCCTTGCCGGGATTGGACGAGGCCGCGTGGCTGCGGTTCGCGCGGGCGGTCTACCGCGAAGAAGCCCCGGGGAGGATCGTGCGGGACGTCGATCCGGCGGTGGGCCGGGCGCTGGCCGATCCCTCGCTCCCGGTGCCGGATTTCTGGGCGGCGTTCGCGACCCTGCGGGGCCTGCCGATGCTGTGCCTGCGCGGCGAGACGAGCGATGTGCTGTCGGCGGATACCGTCCGTCGCATGTCGGAGGCCGCCCCGGGGCTGCAGACCGTCACTATCCCCGACCGCGGCCATGCGCCGACGCTCGACGAACCGTCAAGCCGCGAGGCCTTGGACCGTTTCCTCGGGGCGGTCTGACCGGACCCGCCCGGCCCGGGCTCAGGCGGCCTTCCCCTCGTCGTCCGAGCCGTCACCGCCCAAGCGCAGCCGGTTCCAGGCCAGCGAGACGATGATCGAGACCGCGAGGATCGCGCCGATGATGCTGAGCGACAGGCTGATCGGGAACTTGCCGCCGAACGCCTCGTTGAGCCAGACCATCTTGAGGCCGACGAACACCAGGATCACGCCGAGGCCGTACTTCAGGAAGATGAAGGCCTTGACCATGCTCTGCAGCACGAAGAACAGCGAGCGCAGGCCGATGATCGCGAAGATGTTCGAGGTGAAGACGATGAACGGCTCGTTGGTGAGCGCGAAGATCGCCGGCACCGAATCGATGGCGAAGATGATGTCGCTGAACTCGATGAAGGCGAGCGCCACGAACAGCGGCGTCACCCAGGTCTTGCCGTCGATCTCGACCCAGAACTTGTCGCCGTGGAACTGCGGTGTCACCGGGAACAGCTTCTTCACGCCGAGGATGATCGGGTTGCGCGAGGGGTCGATCGGCTTCTCGGGCAGGAACAGGATCTTGAGGCCGGTGAGAATCAGGAACACGCCGAAGATCATCACGATCCACTCGTACTGCATCAGCACCGAGCCGAGCGAGATGAAGAGCGCGCGGAAGGCGATGGCGCCGAGGATGCCGTAGAAGAGCACTTTCTGCTGGTACTGAACCGGCACGGCGAAATAGGAGAACACCGCCACGAACACGAACACGTTGTCGATGGCGAGCGCGTACTCGACCACATAGCCCGCGAGGAACTCGAGCGAGGTGTCGCGGGCGAGCTGGGCGTGGTCCATCCCCGCGAGGTCGGCGCGCAGCGGCAGCTCGTACAGCAGGTACTGGTAGAGGCCCCAGTTGAAGGCCAGCGCCAGGCTGATGAACACGATCGAGCGGATGATGGCCGAGCGCAGGCTCGGCACCGACCCCGGCTTGCTGAACACGCCCAGGTCGAAGGCGAGGATCATCAGCAGGGCGGCGATGAAGCCGATGTAGGCCCACCAATAATCGGCGAACGGGATCAGGAGGAGGTCTTGCATGGGGCGCGCATCCTAGGCGAGAACCGACCGTCCATTGGTCGGAAAAACCGCAGGGTTTCTTCGGTTACACTGAACGGAGAGGGGGGTCCGGATGCAACATTCTACCGTCACCGTCGCCACCATGGTGCTTTACATGGCGATCTGCCTCGGGCTCGGGGTGTTGGCGTGGCGCCGTACCCGGACGTTGGGCGATTTCATCCTCGGGGGCCGCAGCCTCGGCAGTTGGGTGACGGCGCTGAGCGCCCAGGCCACCGACATGAGCGGTTGGCTGCTGATGGGGTTGCCGGGGCTCGCCTATGCCTCGGGGTTCGATTCGGTCTGGCTGCTGCTCGGGCTGGCGGTCGGGACCTGGCTCAACTGGCGTTGGGTGGCCGCCCCCCTGCGCGAAGCGACTGAACGGCTCGGTGACGCGCTGACCTTGCCGGATTACCTCGAACGCCGCTTCGAGGACCACAGCCGCATGCTGCGCGCGCTGTCCGCGGCCTTCATCCTCGTCTTCTTCGTGTTCTACACGAGCTCTGGTTTCGTCGCGGCCGGACGGCTGTTCGAGGCGCTGTTCGGCTTGCCGTACGTCGAGGCGATGTTCTGGGGCACGGCGGTGATGCTGGCCTACACCTTCCTCGGCGGCTTCCTCGCCGTGTCGTGGTCGGACGTGCTGCAAGGGTCGCTGATGTTCGTGGCGTTGGTGATGGTGGCGGTGATGGGGCTCGCGCTCGCAGGCGGACCCGGCGAGACCTTTGCGCGGCTCGAGGCGCTCGATGCCTCGCTGCTCGACCCGTTCGCGGCCGACGGCGGAGAGACGCTGGGGGCGATCGGCATCCTCTCATTGCTGGCGTGGGGGCTCGGTTATGCCGGCCAACCCCACATCCTCGCGCGCTTCATGGCCGCGCGCTCGGTGGCGCACATCACCGTGGCGCGTCGGGTCGCGATGGGCTGGGTGATCGTCGTGTTGGTGGCCGCGGTGGTGGTTGGCCTGACCGGACGGCTGGTGCTGCCGCAGCCGCTCACCGGCACCGACACCGAGAAGGTGTTCATCGTGATGTCCACCACCTTCCTGCATCCGGCCCTGGCGGGCCTCTGCCTCGCGGGCGTGATGGCCGCGATCATGAGCACCGCCTCGGCGCAGTTGCTGGTGGCCTCGTCCGCGTTCGCACAGGATTTCTACGGGAGCCTGTTCCGTCGCGGGGCGGGCCGAGCGGAACTGCTCTGGGCGGGCCGCCTCGCGGTGCTCGGCATCGCGGCGCTCGCCTTCGTGCTGGCACTGGACCCCGACAGCACGGTGCTGGGTCTCGTCGCCTGGGCCTGGGCGGGGTTCGGCGCGGCGTTCGGCCCCGCCATCATCCTCTCGCTCTATTGGCCGCGGATGACCCGCGCCGGCGCGTTCGCCGGCATCCTGGTCGGTGGCGCGACGGTGATCTTCTGGAAGCAGTTCGCCCACCTGGGGGGCGTGTTCGCGCTCTATGAGCTGCTGCCCGGGTTCCTGCTGTCGGCGCTCGCCATCGTGCTCGTGAGCCGGTCCGGAGGCGCCGCCGTTGGCCGCTGATCCCGCGCGCCGCGCGCTGCGCATCGCCACCTGCCGACCGCTGCCCGAGCCGGATGCGGACGAGGAGCTGTTGCTCGCAGCGTTGCAGGATACCGGGATCGATGCCGTGATGGCGGCGTGGCGCGGGGGCGGTACGGATTGGCGCGAACCCGTGCCGACGCTGCTGCGCTCGACCTGGGATTACCTGCACGCCGTCGAAGAATTCGGGCGTTGGATCGACGTCGCCGGCGCGGCTGCGCCGCTCTGGAACGCGCCCGAGGTGCTGCACGGCAACCTCCACAAGCGCTACCTGCTCCGGCTCGCCGAGCGCGGCGTGCCGGTGACGCCGACCGTGCTGCTGCCGCGCGGGGTCACGCGGCCCTTGTCGGAGGTCGCCGCCGAACGCGGCTGGCGCGATGTGGTGCTGAAGCCTGCCATCGGCGCAGCCTCCTTCGAGACCCACCGCTTGGGACCGTTCCTCGGCGGGACGCCGGCGCCGGGCGAGCGCGCCTGGGCGGCCGCCGATGCGCTCTGCGCGCGATTGGTGGCCTCGCACGACATGCTGGTGCAGCCGTATCTGCCCTCGGTCGAGGACCATGGCGAGCGCGCGCTGGTGTGGATCGACGGCGAGTTCACGCATGCCGTGCGCAAGACACCGCGGTTTGCGGACGGTGTCGAGCAGGTCTCCGAGGCCTTGCCGATCAGCGCAGCGGAGCGCGCGACCGGGAATGCGGCCTTGGCCGGGCTCGAATCCGGGCTGCTCTACGCACGGGTCGATGTCGCGCCGGGCCCGGACGGCATGCCGGTGGTGATGGAGCTCGAACTCATCGAACCTTCCTTGTTCCTCGCGCAGTCGCCCGCGGCGTTGGCGCGGCTCGTCGCGGCGGTCGCGCGGCGGTTGTGACGTCGACGGTCAGCGCTTCAAGGTCGCGAGGATCTTGTCGATGGCGTTGCCGTCCATGTCCACCACCTCGAACCTCCAGCCTGCCCACTCCACCGCGTCTCCCTCGCGCGGCATCTCGCCGCGCAGCAGCAGGAACATGCCGCTGAGCGTCGAGTAGCGCCCCCGCTCCTCCTCTGGCAGCGAACGGATGTCGAGGATGTCCTTGAGTTCCGGGACCGGCGTCGCCCCTTCGAGCAGCCAGCTGCCGTCCTCGCGGCGGACTGCCCACTCGTGTTTCAGGCCTGCGGACGAGAAACGGCCGGTGATCGCCTCCAGCAGGTCCTGCAGGGTGACGATGCCGAGCACGGCGCCGTATTCGTCCACGACGAGCGCCATCTTCGCCGCGGTCTCCTGAAGCTGACGCAGCACGTGCAGGGCGGAGCTCGACTCCGGCACGAACAGCGGCTCCTCGAGCAGGCTTTCGAGCGGCGGTGCGCCGGCCGGCTTTGTGCCGCCCGTCTCTGTGCCGTCCGCCGCCGTCGATGCCGTCAGGTGATGGATCAGCGCCTTGGTGCGCAGGATGCCGGCGACATGGCTCCAGTCGCCGCGCAGCACCGGGTAGCGTGCATGCCCCCCCGCCGCGGCGGTCTTCAGGATCGTCGCGAGGTCATCTTCGAGGTCGAGGTGCGTCACGTCCGACAGCGGGACCATCAAGGACACGAGCTTGCGCTCATCGAGCCGGAAGAGGTTCTGCATCATCGTGCGTTCCTCGGACTCGAGGACGCCGGATTCCGCGCCTTCCTTCAGGACGGCATAGATCTCTTCTTCGGTGACTTCGGCCTCGCGGCGCTGCGGGATCGACAGCAGGCGCAGCAACAGGTCGGTGGATCCCGAGAGCAGGTGCACGAACGGACGGGTCGCGATGGACAGCCACTTGATCGGCCGCGAGATCAGCCTTGCCATCACTTCGGGATGGGTCTGGGCGATGCGTTTCGGGATCAGTTCGCCGATCACGATAGAGAAATAGGTGATGGTCACCACGACCAGACCGGTCGCGATGTAGTTCGCGTAGACGGGATCGACACCGAGGCGCCCGAGGAAGGCCTCGAAGGGCACGGCGAGCGTGGCCTCGCCGACGATGCCGCTCAGGACGCCGATCGAGGTGATGCCCACCTGCACGGTGGAGAGGAACCGGGTGGGATCGGCGGCGAGCTTGAGCGCCTCGATGGCGCCGGCATCGCCCTTTTCGGCAGCAGCTTCCAGCCTGACTTGGCGTGCGGTGAGGATGGCGAGTTCGGCCATGGCGAACAGGCCGTTGAACAGGATCAGGCCGACCAATAAAGCGATTTCCATAGGGTGCGAGACGACCCTCCCCGAGACTGCGAGGCCGATAGTCTATCGCTGTCCGGCGTCTCTCGTAGGGTGACCGGTCGGTTTGTCGGTCGGTTTGTCGGTCGGCGGAGGGGTCGTTCAGGCCGCCGCCAGCACCCAGGCGAGGCCCTCGGGCGAGGTGACGGCCGGTCCGGCGGCGGACCCGCCGGCTGTGATACGCACCAACGCCGGCCGGTCGAGGTGCGCTGCGGCATGCAGGGCCATCGGCAACCCCCCTGCGCTGAACCGACGGCACGGCCAGCCCCCGGGGACGTGGCCCTGTTCGGTCGCGCCGAGCAGCCCCCAGAAGCGCAGTCCGAGGTCGATGTCCTCGGCGGGCAGGCTGAAGAAGACCTCGGCGGAAGGGGTGGTCCGCACCCCTTGGGGAGGGGCCGGGTGCATGGCCACCTCGTGGGTGGGCGCCTCCAGCAAGGTCACCATGTGGTCGTGCGGATCGCGGAATCCGAATTCATTGAAGCGGTCCGGACCGGTCTGGGCGAAGGCGATCACCATGCCGGCGTCGCGGTGCGACTCGAGCGCGGCGGCGATGCCGGGGTGCACGCAGGTCACCGACGGCGAGGGGAAGCGGTACTCGTGCAGGCCGATCACGATGCCGCCGTTCGACAGCACCGCATAGGGATGCGGCCATACCGGCCGGACGGCGCCCGTCACCCAGCCGTGGGCTTCCCAGAACGCGATCGAGGCCGCGAGGTCGCGCGTGCTGAGGCTGACCTCGTGGAAGGCGCCGAGCGGAAGGGTCACATCGTCCACGGTGCGGGGATGCCTTGCCGCATCACTGCGCGATGCCGGCCTGCCACAGCACGAAGGCGTACTCCTCGGCCACCTCGCGGTAGCGCTCGAAGCGCCCCGATTTGCCGCCGTGGCCCGCTTCCATGTTCATGCGCATCAGCAGCGGGTTGGAGTCGGTCTTCAGGGTGCGCAGTCGCGCGACCCATTTGGCCGGCTCCCAGTACTGCACCTGGCTGTCCCAGAGTCCGCCCGTGACCAGCATCGCCGGGTAGGCCTGCCGCGACACCTGGTCGTAGGGCGAGTAGGCGAGCAGGTAGTCGTAGGTGGCGCGGTCCGCCGCGGGGTTGCCCCACTCGTCGAATTCATTGGTGGTCAGCGGGATGCTCTCGTCGAGCATGGTGGTGACGACGTCGACGAACGGCACGTGGGCGACGATGCCTTTGTAGTCGCCCGGCGCCATGTTGGCGATCGCGCCCATCAGCAGTCCGCCGGCGCTGCCGCCCATCGCGAACACCCGCTTCGGGTCGGCGACCTTCTCCTTGACGAGGAAGCGCGTGACGTCGATGAAGTCGGTGAAGGTGTTGACCTTCTTCTTGAGCTTGCCGTCCTCGTACCAGGCGCGTCCCATCTCTTGGCCGCCGCGGATGTGCGCGATGGCATAGACGAAACCGCGGTCGACGAGCGACAGGACCCCTGACCGGAACACCGGATCGGTGGAATAGCCGTAAGAGCCGTAGGCGTACTGGTACACCGGCGCCGTGCCGTCGAGCCGGGTGCCGCGCCGGTACAGCAGCGTCACCGGCACCCGGGTGCCGTCCCGTGCGGTCGCGAAGCGGAACTCTGCGGTGTAATCCGCGGAGTCGAAGCCGCCGAGCACGGGCTCGCGCTTGAGTTCGCGGCGCTCGCCGGTGCGCATGTCGTAGTCGTAGGTCGTCGACGGCGTGGTGGGCGAGGCATAGACATAGCGCAGCAGCGGCGTGGCGGCTTCGCTGTTGCTGCCGAACTCCATCGTATAGGCCGGGTCCGCGGCGTCGAGCAGGAAGTCGCGCCCGTCCGTCCAGCCGCGCACGCGCAGCTTGGAGAGCCCGCCCGAGCGCTCGTTCACCGCGAGGTAGTCGTCGAAGGCCTCGAAGGACTCGACGAAGGCGTCCGCGCGGTGCGGGATCACGTCCTTCCAGGCCGCGCGGTCCGCGACCTGCGCGATCGGCGCCTCGACGATGCGGAAATTGCGCGCCTGCCAGTTGGTGCGCAGCACGAACCGGTCGCCCCAATCCTCGAGCTGGTACTCGTGGTCGCGCTCGCGCGGCACGGCGACCTTGAAGGCGAGCGCGGGATCGCCGGCCGCGGCGTAGCGCCACTCCGACGAGACCGTGCTCTGCACCGTGATGAAGAGGAAGCGATCGGACTTGGAGCGGCCGAGCCCCATGTAGAAGCTGTCGTCCTGCTCTTCGTAGACGAGCGTGTCCTGCGCGGGATCGGTACCGCGGCGGTGCCGATAGACCTTGTCACCGAGCAGCGTCTGCGGGTCCTTGCGGATGTAGAGCAGCGAGGCGTTGTCGTCCGCCCAGGCGAGCGAGGCCTCGGCGTTGGTGATGCGGGTGGGCAGCCATTCGCCGCTCGCGAGGTCCTGGATGCGGATGTCGTACTGGCGCCGTCCGACGGTGTCCTCGGCGATCGCGGCCCAGCGTCCATCGGGGCTGACCTCGAGGTTGGCGACCGCGTAGAACCCGTGGCCCTGCGCGCGCTGGTTGCCGTCGAGGATGATCTCCTCGGGTGCCTCGAGGCTGCCCTTGCGGCGCGCGAAGATCGGGTATTGCTTGCCGGTCTCGTAGCGCTGGTAGTACCACCAGCCGTTGCGGCGCACCGGCACCGTCGAATCGTCCTGCTTGATGCGTCCCACGATCTCGTCATAGACCTTCTGCTCGAGCGCGCGGTGCGGCGCCATCACCTTGGCGAGGTGGGCGTTCTCGGCCTCGAGGTAGGCGATCATGTCCTTGTCTTCCCGCTTGTCGTCGCGCAGCCAGTACCAGGGATCGGGCCGCGCGCCGAACGGCGAGGTCACCATGAACGGCCGCTGCTCGGCGAGCGGCGCGCCATCCGGCGCGGTCGGCAGGGCCTTTTCGGGAGCGGGCGCGCTCATCGCGGGCGCGCAGGCGAGCGCGAACAGGCCGCCGAGCAGCAGGGCGGGCAGGGGGCGGGAGGTTTTTTCTTTGTACATGGCGTCAAGACGGCTCCTCGACAAGGGATCAGGGTGCGGCGGCGGGCTTTCATGCGGCCGCCGGCTGTCGGCGCAGCGCGCGCTCGATCAGCAGCATGGCGACCAACGAAACCAGCGCGAGCGCCGTGCAGACGGCAAGCACCGGCACAGGCGTGTCGGTGCGCACGAAACCGAGCGCCTGCACGGCCGTCGCGGCGATCGCCTGCTGCGAGAAGCCTATCAGGCCGGAGGCGACGCCGGCATAGCCGGGCGCGAGCCGGACTGCGGTGGCGGTGACATGGGGCAGGGCGAGCCCCTGCGCGAACGCCAGCGGCAGCATCGGCCCGAACCAGAACAGGGGGTGCGTGTAACCGGCCAGGACGAAGGCGAGGGCGAGGGCCACCGAGCCGGCCTGCAGCCAGGTGCCGAAGCGCGCCACCCGGTCGAGGTCGGCATGGCCCTTGAGCCGTGTGACCACCACGTTGCCGAGGAAGTAGCCGGCCGACAGCAACAGCAGGTACAGGCCGAAACTCGTGGCGGGCTTGCCCAGCATCTCGCTCATCACGTACGGCGCGATGGAGATGAATCCGAGGTAGACGGCGTAGATGACGCCGGCGTCGATGACGCAGCCGAGGAAGATGCGGTTGCGCAGCACCCGCCGCGACGCATGGCCGAGCTCCGCGAAGGAAGTCGGCTCGCCGCGCACCACCCGTGTCTCGGGCAGGGCCACCATGGAGGCGAGGCCGATGACCGCGGCCAACGCCACCATCAGCGCGAGCGGCGCATGCCATCCCATGGACTCGGTGATGAGGCCGCCCAGCCACGGCGAGATCGCCGTGCCTGACATCATCACGAGCGTGAGGCGGGCGAGCGCGCGGGCCAGACGCCAGTCGGGGTAGAGGTCGCCGAGCACCGCCCGGGCGACCGTCGCGGTGGCCGCGCAGCCGAGCGCCTGCAGCGCGCGCGCGAACACCAGCACCTCCAGCGTCGGCGCGAGCGCGCCGAGCAAGGAGCCGCAGAGGAACACGACCGTGCCGCCGAGGAGCAGCGGGCGGCGTCCGTACCGGTCGGACAGCGGTCCCGCGAAGGGGATACCCATCGCGAAGACGATCAGGAACACGCTGATCACGCCCTGGGTCGCGGCGGTGGTGGCGCCGAACTCGGCGCGGATCGCCGGCAGCGCCGGGATCAGCATCAGCGAGGAGACCGGCCCGAGCGCGCTGCCTGCGGCGAGCAGCACGGTGAGCGCGCGTGAGGCGGGCTCGCCCGGCGCGCCGTCCTCCGCGCCCTCCGGGACCAGCCCCTCGTCGGTCACGGCACGAGGCCGCCGACGCAGACGTATTTGAGCTCGGTGTACTCGTCGATGCCGTGGCGCGAGCCTTCACGGCCGATGCCGGATTCCTTGACGCCGCCGAAGGGGGCGACCTCGGTCGAGATGAGCCCGGTGTTGACGCCGACCAGGCCGTACTCCAGCGCCTCCTGCACGCGCCAGCTGCGCGCGAGGTCACGGGTGTAGAAGTACGCGGCGAGGCCTGCGGCGGTGTCGTTGGCCATGCGGACCGCCTCGGCCTCGTCGGTGAAGCGGATCAGCGGCGCGACCGGACCGAAGGTCTCCTCGCGGGCGACGCGCATGCCGGGCGTGACGTCGAGCAGGACGGTGGGTTCATAGAAATTGCCGCCGAGCGCATGGCGCCGCCCGCCGCTCGCGACGCGTGCGCCCTGGTCCACCGCATCGGCGACGTGCGCCTCGACCTTGGCGAGGGCGCGCGCGTCGATGAGGGGGCCTTGATCGGTCGGACCGGCGAGGCCGTCGCCGACCCGCAAGCCCGCGACAGCCTTCACGAGCCGCGCCGCGAACTCCTCGTAGACGCCGGCCTGCACGAACAGGCGGTTGGCGCAGACGCAGGTCTGGCCCGTGTTGCGGTACTTGCTCGCCATCGCGCCCTGCACCGCCGCGTCGAGGTCGGCATCATCGAACACGATGAACGGCGCGTTGCCGCCGAGCTCCAGCGAGACTTTTTTCACGGTGTCCGCGCATTGCGCGAGCAGTTTCTTGCCGACAGCGGTGGAGCCCGTGAAGCTGAGCTTGCGGACCCGGGGGTCGCCCGTGAATCCGCCGCCGATCGCCTCGGCATCGCCCGTCACCACGTTCAGCACGCCGGCCGGCAGCCCTGCGCGCGCGCCGAGCTCGGCGAGCGCGAGCGCCGAGAACGGCGTCTGCGGCGCGGGCTTGCAGACGAAGGTGCAGCCCGCGGCGAGCGCGGGACCGAGCTTGCGGGTGATCATCGCGGCGGGGAAGTTCCACGGCGTGATCGCGGCTGCGACGCCGACCGGCTGGCGCAGCACCATGAGCCGAGCATCGGCGCGGAAGGTCGGGATGATCTCGCCGTAGACGCGCTTGCCTTCCTCGGCGAACCATTCGAGGAAGGAGGCGGCGTAGGTGATCTCACCGCGCGCCTCGGCGAGCGGCTTGCCCTGCTCGCTGGTCATGATCACGGCGAGATCGTCGGCGTTGGCGACCATCAGCTCGGCGAAGCGGCGCAGCACCGTGGCGCGGTCCTTGGCGGTGCGCTTGGCCCATTCCGGCATCGCCCGCGACGCCGCGTCGATCGCGCGGCGCGTCTCGCCGGCGCGCATCACCGGCACGGCGCCGACGACGCTGCCGTTGGCGGGATTGCGGATGTCGACCGTGGCGCCGTCATCGGCCGCGCACCACGCGCCGTCGATGAAGGCTTGCTGGCGCAGCAGTGAAGGATCTTTGAGGTTCATGGCGATGTCCGGGTCGAGGGTCAGGGAGAGGCGTTCACGCCGTACTGCGCGCGGTACTCGCGCAGCGCGGCGAGGTGCGGCGCGGCGAGCGCGGCTGCGCCGTCGGCGGGTTGGGCGAGGATGTCGATGAGGTCGCCGAGCGTGAGCAGGCTCACACAGCGCAGCCCGAAGTCCGCTTCGACTTCCTGCACCGCGGACCGCTCGCCGCGGCCGCGTTCCTGCCGGTCGAGCGCGAGCAGCACCGCGACCGGCTCTGCGCCGGCGCTTCGGATGAGGTCGACCGACTCGCGGATGGCGGTGCCGGCGGTGATGACGTCGTCGACGATCACGACCCGGCCCGAGAGCGCGCGGCCCACCACGCGTCCGCCTTCGCCGTGGTCCTTGGCTTCCTTGCGGTTGAAGGCCCAGGGGAGGTTGCGGCCGTGGTGCTCGGCAAGCGCCGCGGCGGTGGCCGAGACCAGGGGGATGCCCTTGTAGGCCGGGCCGAAAAGCATGTCGCACTCGACGCCCGAGGCGACCAGCGCCGCGGCATAGCAGCGGCCGAGGGTGGCGAGCGCGGCGCCGTCGTCGAACAGGCCGGCGTTGAAGAAGTAGGGGCTCTCGCGGCCGGATTTCAGGGTGAAGCGTCCGAAACGCAGGGCGTTGCGCGACAGGGCGAGGTCTACGAAGGCGCGTTGGTGGGGCTGCATGCCGCTATGATACTCCCGTGCGCGTCATCACCCTGAACGCCAATGGCATCCGTTCGGCGGCCTCCAAGGGCGCCTTCGCCTGGCTGCGGGACCAGGAGGCCGACGTGGTCTGCCTGCAGGAGACCAAGGCGCACGAACCCCAACTCGCCGGCCACGATGTCGACCTGCCGGGCTACCACCGGTTCTTCTGCGACGCCGAGCGCCCCGGGTACTCGGGCACGGCGCTTTACTGCAAGCGCAAGCCGACCGAGGTCATCCGCGGCTTCGGCGTCGACGAGTTCGACCGGGAGGGCCGCTACCTCGAGGCGCGGTTCGGCGACCTCAGCGTGGTGTCGCTGTACCTGCCGTCTGGCTCGTCCGGCCCGGAGCGGCAGGCCTCGAAGTTCCGGTTCCTCGAGGCCTTCCCGTCGCACCTGAAGCGGCTGCGCCGCCGCCGCAGCGAGTACATCCTCTGCGGCGACTGGAACATCGCGCACAAGGCGATCGACCTGCGGAACTGGAAGTCCAACCAGAAGAACAGCGGCTTCCTCCCCGAAGAGCGCGCCTGGATGGACAGCCTGTTCGGCGATCTCGGCTGGGTCGACGCGTTCCGCGAGGTGGAGCCGGGGGCGGACCAGTACACCTGGTGGTCCAACCGCGGCCAGGCCTGGGCGAAGAACGTCGGCTGGCGCATCGATTACCAGATCGCGAGCGCGGGCCTCGCGGGCGCCGCGCGCGCGGCCCACATCCACAAGTCGAGCCGATTCTCCGACCACGCGCCGCTCGTCATGGACTACGACTTGTGAAACGACCATCTGTGAGCCCCGCGCCGTGAGCACGGACCTGCTCGCACCGATCCGGCCCTACCTCGCGCGCGAACCGCTGGCGGCGTTCTTCGTCGGCATCTCCTCGGGCTTCCCCTACGCGATGATCGGCGCGACGCTCACCACGCGCCTCGCCCAGGACGGCATCGACAAGCGGACCATCACCGCGTTCGCGCTCGCGTTCCTCGTCTACAACCTCAAGGTCTTCTGGGCCTGGATGGTCGATGGTGTGCGGTTGCCGCTGCTGTGGCGGCTTGGGCAGCGGGTGTCGTGGATGCTGTTCTCCGGTGCGCTCGTCATCGCCGCGGTCTTCAACCTCGCGCTCGTCGACCCCGCGGCGAGCCTGCAGGCGACCATCGTCGCAGCGGTGTTGCTCGGCATCGCCGGAGCGACCTTCGACATCGTGATCGACGCCTATCGCATCGAGATGCTGCAGCCCGCGCAGCTCGGCATCGGCTCAGGGATGTCGCAGTACGGTTGGCGCATCGGATCGGCGGCGGCGGGCGCGCTCGCGCTCTTCATCGCGGCACGCCATGGCTGGGAAGCGGCCTACATCGCCTGCGCCGCCTTCGCGCTGCCGGCCATGTTGACGGCGTGGGTGGTGGGGGAGCCCGTGCGGCGCGAGGTGACCTCGATCAAGCGCGGTCTCGGCGAGGTCTGGCGCTCCATCGAGGGGCCGTTCCGCGATTTCCTGACGCGGCCGGGTGCCGCCTTGGTGCTCGCCTTCATCCTGGTGCACAAGGTGGGCGACACGCTGGCGAACCTGACCCTCAGGATGCTCTTCAACGACATGGGCTACACCAACGACGAGATCGCGGTGTACGACGTCGGTGTCGGCTTCTGGGCCTTCCTCGTCGGCATCTTCTTGGGCGGGTTGCTGTTCGCGCGCCTTGGGCTGGCGCGTGCGGTGCTGCTGGCCCTCGTGCTGATGGGGCTCTCGAACCTGAGCTTCGCGGCGCTCGCCGCGGCGGGCCACAGCAACCTCGGCCTCGCGGCGGCGATCGGCTTCGAGAACTTCGCGAGCGGCTATGGTGGCGTGGTGGTGGTCGCCTACCTGTCGGCGCTGTGCAACCTGCGCTACACGGCCGCGCAATACGCGCTCGTCTCCGCGGCGGCGAGCGTCGCGGGGCGCGTGCTCACCGGCACCACGGCGGGCGGCCTCATCGAGTCGCTCGGCTACGTGGATTTCTACCTGCTGACGACGCTGGCCGCGTTGCCCGGGGTGCTGCTCTTCTGGTGGATGTGGCGCCGCGGCATCGTCGACGAGGCGCTCGGCACCGCGGGGCGTTCGTCGTCGACCACCGCCGCGGACCGTGCGCCATGAGCCCCGCGCTCTGCACGCTCGCCGAGCTCGCCGAATACGGCAGCCGCGGCTTCCGGGTGGGCGACGGCGACTGGCCGTTGCGCGGTCTCGCGGTGCAGCTGCCGGACGGCAGCGTGCGGGCCTACGAGAACACCTGTCCGCACGCGGGGCATCCGCTCGACCTGTTGCCGCACCGCTTCCTGACGGCCGACCGCGGCCATATCGTCTGCGCCTCGCACGGCGCCTTGTTCAGCCTCGATACGGGACTCTGCGTCGCCGGACCCTGTCCCGGGCGGATGCTGCGTCCCTTGCCGGTGGCCGTGTCGTCCGACGGGGTGCTCCGGCTGGTGCTGCCGGACGCGAACGGCGACAATCCGCGCCCCGATCCGGCGCGCGCTGCGCCGGTGCCGCGCGCCTGACCGGTCTGCCATGCTCGAACAGTTCCTGAAGTTCTTCGTCGTGTTCTTCGTCGTGGTCGACCCGATCGCGCTCGTGCCCGTGTTCGCGGGCCTCACCGAGGGCGCGACCGCGGCCTACCGCAGGCGCATGGCGGTCAAGGCGGTGCTGGTCGCGACCGGCATCATCATCGGCTTCGCGTTGAGCGGCGCGGGGTTCCTCGGCGCCATGGGCATCAGCATCGACTCCTTCCGCATCTTCGGCGGCCTGCTGCTGTTCCTGGTGGCGCTCGAGATGGTGTTCGCCCGCGAGTCGGGCACGCGCACCTCGTCGGACGAGCAGGCCGAGAGCCGTCGCCGCGCCGACATCTCCGTGTTCCCGCTGGCCTTCCCCTTCATGTCCGGCCCTGGCGCGCTCACCACCATCCTGCTGTGGTTCGGTCCGGTGTCGGTGCTGGAGGACCCGCTCATGTTCGGCACGCTGCTCGCCGCGGCCTTGGCCGTGCTCGCGATCTCGCTGGTCGTGATGCTCGGGGCGGACCGCCTGACGCGGCTGCTCGGCGTCACCGGCACCAACGTCATCAACCGCCTGCTCGGTGTGGTGCTCGGTGCGCTCGCGGTGCAGTTCGTGGTGGACGGCGTGCGGGCGAGCTTCGGGATCACGCTTCCGGGCTGATCGGCCGTCCAGCCGGCGCGGCGACCCGCTCGAAGGACAGGTCCCAGACCCCGTGCCCCAGCCGGTGGCCGCGGCGCTCGAACCGCGTCAAGGCGCGCCAGGCGGGTCGTGGCACGAAGCCGGGCTCGGTGGCTGCATCGCCGGGCGTGTCCGCCGCGGTGGCGAGGTTCTGCAGCGACGGCTCCGCCGACAGCACCTCCAGCATCTGCCGCGCATAGGGCTCCCAGTCCGTCGCGAGCTGCAGGCGGCCGCCGATGCGCAGCCGCGACGCGAGCAGCGCCACGAAGCCGGGCTGCACCAGGCGGCGCTTGTGGTGGCGCTTCTTGTGCCACGGGTCCGGGAACAGCACGAGCACCGCGTCCAAAGAATCCGGTGCGACGTGCCGCTCGAAGACCTCGACGGCATCGTGCCGCATCACGCGCAGGTTGCCGAGGCCGGCCTCCTCGGCGCGCAGCAGCAGGTGGCCGACGCCGGCGCGATGCACCTCGATGCCGAGGAAATCGCGCGCCGGATCCGCGGCCGCGAGCGCCAGCAGGTTCTCGCCGTTGCCGAAGCCGATCTCGACGACGACCGGCGCGCGGCGGCCGAACGCCGCGGCGAGGTCCAGCGTGGCAGGCAAAGAATCCTGCGGGCCTGATACGGGCGGATCGATGCCGTAGCGAGGCCAGGCCTCGGTGAGCGCCCGCTCCTGGGCCGGCGTGATGCGTCCGGCGCGCAGCACGAAGCTGCGGATGCTGCGACGCGGCGGTCCATTGTCCGTCATGTGGTCCATCACACGGTCATTATGGCAGCAAGCGGACGACGCCATGCTTGCAGAACGTCGGTCCGCTTGCGAAAGTTGCTCCCCCTCCCGCCCCATCTCCACGGACCCTGATCATGCCTGACGCCTCCCATACCGAAGTCGTTCGCTACGCCGCCGGCGGCCGCGAACTCGCCAGCTACCTCGCCTGGGATCCGGCGCGGGAGGGCAAGCGTCCGGGCGTGCTGGTGTTGCCCGAGTGGTGGGGGCTCAATGATTACGCGCGGCGCCGCGCGCGCGAGCTCGCGGGTCTCGGCTTCGTCGCGGTCGCGGTCGATGTCTACGGCGACGGCCGCGAGGCTGCGGATGCGTCGGAGGCCGGCAGCTTGATGGGCGGGCTCTTCACCGACATCCCCGCGCTCAACGAGCGCTTGCGCGCGGCCTACGAGCAGCTGCGCGCCCATCCGCAGGTCGACCCGGAGCGCATCGGCGCGATGGGCTACTGCCTCGGCGGCGCGCTGTCGTTGCACATGGGCCGTATCGGCGTGCCGCTGCGCGGCGTCGTCAGCTTCCACGGCGCGCTCACTGCGGCGCACCAGGCCCAGCCGGGCGACTTCAAGCCCGCCGTGCTCATCTGCCACGGCGAAGCCGACGGACTCGTGCCCGCCGAGGACCAGGCGAACTTCCACAAGGAGATGCAGGCGCTCGGCGTCGACTACCAGTTCGTCTCCTACCCGGATGCCAAGCACGGCTTCACGAATCCGGAGGCGACCGAGAAGGGCAAGAAGAACAACCTGCCGCTCGCCTACGACGAGAAGGCCGACCGGCAGTCCTGGGAAGACATGAAATCCTTCTGGGCGAAGGTCTTCCGCTGAGGCGACGGGGCGCCGCGCGCGACGCTACTCGTCGAAGCGCAGGTGCTTGACGCTCTTGCCGTGGCGGCGGATGAGGCGCAGCGCCTCGATGCCGATGCGGATGTGCTTCTCCACGAACACGTCCGTCACCTTCTTGTCCGAGGCCTCGGTCTTCACGCCTTCCGGCACCATCGGCTGGTCGCTCACCAAGAGCAGCGCGCCTGAGGGGATCGAGTTCGCGAAGCCCGCCGCGAAGATGGTCGCGGTCTCCATGTCGATGGCCATGCAGCGCGTCTCGCGCAGGTATTCCTTGAATTCGTCGTCGTGCTCCCAGACGCGGCGGTTTGTGGTGTACACCGTGCCGGTCCAGTAGTCCGAATCGAGGTCGCGGATCATGGTCGAGACCGCGCGCTGCAGGCTGAAGGCGGGCAGGGCAGGCACCTCGGGCAGCAGGTAGTCGTCGGAGGTGCCCTCGCCGCGGATCGCGGCGATCGGCAGCACGAGGTCCCCGATCTGGTTCTTCCTCTTCAGGCCGCCGCACTTGCCGAGCAGCAGCACGGCCTTGGGCGTGATGGCCGAGAGCAGGTCCATCACGGTCGCCGCGTTGGCGCTGCCCATGCCGAAGTTGATCATGGTGATGCCGTCGGCGGTGGCGTTCGGCATCGGCCGGTCCCGGCCGACGATGGTCGCGCCGGTCTGCGCCGCGAAGAGTTCGAGGTAGTTGCCGAAATTGGTGAGCAGGATGTGCTCGCCGAAGTCCCCGAGCGCGGTGCCGGTATAGCGCGGCAGCCAGTTGTCGACGATCTCTTGCTTGGTCTTCATGGCGCGGAAGTTACCACGCAGCCGCCGGGCCGCGGAAAGGTGTTGCATGAATGCTATTAAGCATATATGCTATCCCCATCATGAGTCGCCAGAAGGAAGACCCCGTCTTCAACCGCGTCGAGGAGCTGCGCGTGGCCAAGGGCCTCACGCGCCAGCAGCTCGCCGATGCGGTCGGGGTGCACTACCAGACGGTGGGCTACCTCGAGCGCGGCGAGTACAGCCCGAGCCTGGTGCTGGCGCTCAAGATCGCGGCGGCGCTCGAGGCCGAGGTGCCTGAGCTCTTCTCCATCAAGCCGTTCAAGAAAGGGAAATGACATGACCACGGGTGATACGGGCGCCAAGCGCCGCAGCAAGTTCTTCTGGTTCGAGGGCGTGACCGAGGCGGAGGTGCTGAGCAGTCTCAACGACACCCGACCCTCGCGCCTGCGGCAGCAGGGTCCACGGCGGACGCTGGTCATCGCGATGGCCATCGTGCTCGCCGCGATGGCGCTGATCGCCTTCGTGACCGAGACCAAGCTGACCACTTATCTCGAGTTCGGGCTGATCGCGGCGGCGTTGGTGCTCTACACCCTGCTGCGCAAGGCGGTGCGGAAGATCTCCGACGCCCCGGACGAGCTGCTCGACGAGCGGCAGATCGCCGTGCGTGATGCGGCTCATACGGTCGCGTACCGCGTGCTCGCCCTCGTGGGCAGCGTGACGCTGGTGCTGCATCTGGTGCTGCGGCACCCCCACGATGTCATCGCCGCTGCGGCCCCCGCTGACGGGACGATGCTGCTCATCGGGTTCGTGATGTCGGCCGCCTTCCTGCCGGCCCTGGTGTTGGCGTGGAACCTGCCTTCGGAGCAGCCGGAGGCTTGACACTGTTATGGTGTTTTATTTATATATAACACACTCATCCTGACGGAGTATCTGCCGTGAAAGCCCTCAACCTGATCCTCGCCGGAGTCCTCATGACCACCACCGTGTCGGCGACGCTGTCGCCTGCCGCCCAAGCCGCCACGCAGGCCGCGCCGCTGATCGAGCGCGCGAAGCTCTTCGGCAACCCGAGCCGCGCGGGTGCTTCGCTCGCGCCGGACGGCAAGCACCTCGCCTGGCTTGCGCCGCGCGACGGCGTGATGAACATCTGGGTGGCCCCCATCGACAAGCTCGATGCGGCAAAGCCGCTCACGGCCTCGAAGGACCGGCCGATCCGCCTGCTGTTCTGGGCGCCGGACAGCTCGATGGTGATGTACATCCAGGACAAGGCGGGCGACGAGAACTTCCTGCTCTACGGCATCGACGTCGCGACGGGCGTCGAGCGCACGCTCACGCCCTTCGAGAAGACGCGCGTACAGGTCGTGAGCGTCTCGCCGCTCGTCAAGGACCGCATCCTCGTCGGCCTCAACAACCGCGACCCGCGTTTCCATGACATCCACAGCCTCGAGCTCAAGACCGGCAAGCTCACGGAGGTCATGCGCGCCGACGGCTACGCCGGCTTCGTGGCCGACGCCAACCATGCGCTGCGCCTCGCGATGCGCCCCAACGCCGCGGGCGGCATGGACTACTTCACGGTCAGCGCCACGCCCGCCGGCCCGAAGGTGGCGGACAAGCCCGTCGCCTCGACGGGCCTCGATGATTCATTGACCACGCAGCCGGTGGGCTTCACCACCGACGGCAAGACGCTCTACTGGATCGACAGCCGCGGCCGCAACACCGCCGCGCTCGTGGCGCAGGATGCGGCGACGGGCGCCACGCGGGTCATCGGCGAGAGCGCGCGCGCTGACATCAGCAATGCGATGTCGAACCCGCGCAGCGGCGAGGTCGAGGCTTACGCTGTCACCTACCTGCGCGACGAATGGACCGCGCTCGACCCGAAGGTCGGTGCCGATCTCGCTTGGCTCCGCGAGCAGTTGAAGGGCGACATCAGCGTCACCTCGCGCACCCTCGACGACCGGCTGTGGACCGTCGCCGTCGACCCCGTCGTCGCGCCTTCCTCGGTGCACCTCTACGACCGCCAGGCGAAGTCGCTGAAGCAGCTTTATGTGTCGCGTCCCGAGCTCGTCGGCGCGCCGCTGCAGGCGATGCACCCCGTCGAGATCAAGGCGCGTGATGGCCTGACGCTGCCCTCCTACCTGACGCTCCCGCCCGGCAGCGACGCGGACGGCGACGGCAAGCCCGCTGCCCCCGTGCCGATGGTGCTGCTCGTACACGGCGGTCCGTGGGCGCGCGACGACTACGGCTACAACCCCTACCACCAGTGGCTCGCCAACCGCGGCTACGCCGTGTTGTCGGTGAACTTCCGTGGCTCGACCGGCTTCGGCAAGGCGTTCATCTCGGCGGGCGACCTCGAGTGGGGCCGCAAGATGCACGACGACCTGATCGACGCCGTCGATTGGGCGGTGAAGCAGGGCGTGTCGCCTGCCGACCAGGTGGCGATCATGGGCGGTTCCTACGGCGGCTATGCGACGCTCGCTGGCCTCACCTTCACGCCGACGACCTTCGCCTGCGGCGTCGACATCGTCGGCCCCTCGAATCTCGAGACCTTGCTCAAGACCATCCCGCCGTACTGGGTGCCGCTCATCGAGCAGTTCCACCAGCGCATGGGCAACCCGAACACGCCGGAGGGTCTCGCGCTGCTCAAGGAGCGCTCGCCGCTCTACAAGGCGGGGGACATCGTGCGGCCGCTCTTGATCGGGCAAGGTGCGAACGACCCGCGCGTGAACCAGGCCGAGTCGGACCAGATCGTCAGCGCCATGAAGGCCAAGGGCATCCCCGTCACCTATGTGCTGTTCCCGGACGAGGGCCACGGCTTCGCGCGCCCCGAGAACAACATCGCCTTCAATGCGGTGACCGAGAATTTCCTCGCCGGCTGCCTGAAGGGCCGCGCCGAACCGATCGGTGACACGGTGAAGAAGTCGTCGGCGAAGGTGCCGGAGGGCGCGCAGCACACGCCGGGCCTCGAGGCGGCGCTGAAGTGATGCGCAGGCTGGCACAGGCCGGCCGTCAGGCGGTGTCTGGTCGCGGCCTCAGATCGTGACCAGATGCCGCGGCGTCGCGCCTGTCACCAAAGAGATGTCGATGCCATGGTCGAGCGTCACGAACACGCCGCCGCGATGCACGGCGAGGGCGAGCAGGTAAGCGTCGGTGATCTGGCGCGAGTCGAGCCAGCGGTCGTGCGCGAAGCGCGCGGGTTCGAGCACGGAGAGGTCATCCGGCCAGAACGCGTGGTGCGGCGTGGGGGGGGGCGCGGCGGCGGGCGCCCCCCCCCCACGGCCGCGACCGGTTGCGGCCGCGGATACGCGCGATTGGAGAGGATGCGCAAGCAACCGTTCTGGGTGAGCGGGCAGGAGGCCCAACCGGCGGCAGGTCCGTCGGCGAGATGGCTGTCCAGCCAACGCCCGGCAGCGGCGTGATGCACATGCCCGGCGTCGAGCAGGGCGATCAGCACGTTCACGTCGAGCAGCGCGCGCATCCCTCCGCCTGCCCTGACCTAGATGCCGAGCTCGTCGCGCAGGCGGTTCACCTGCTCGTTGGTGACGCGGTCTTCGGCGGGTGCGGCGGCGAAGGGCCGGAAGCCGTAGCGGGCCGGCGGTTCGTGTACGCCGGGGGCAGGCGCGGGCTGGGTCAGCGCCCGGCGGATGAGGTCCGAGGCGACGGCGCCCGCGGTGCGACCCTCGCGCCGCGCGAGTTCTTTCACGGCATCCAGCACCGGGGTGTCGATATCGAGGGTGGTACGCATGGAGTTGATGCTATGACATCTGATGCAGTGATGCAATCGAAGTATCGGGCGGCTGCGCGGGCTGCTACGGTGTCGCCGTGAGCACCGAACCCGTCAGCGACGCCGACGCCCGCGCACGCGAGCAGTGGCAGCGGAACAGATGGACCATCGCCGTCGATCTCGGCATGGCGCTGCTGTTCTTCGTGGTCGGCAAGTTGAGCGAGAGCTTGGTCACGCCGGCGCTCGTCTGTGCGGGAGCGGGTCTCGTGCTGATCATCGTGCAGCGCTTCGTGAAGGTCGACCTGCTCGGCGGGCTTGCGCTGTTCGGCGTCGCGGTGTTGCTCGTGTCGGCGACCTTTGCGTGGTTCTTCCAGGACGACTGGGCGATCAAGATGCGCAGCACCATCGTCGGTGGCCTCGTCGCGACCGTGATGTTCGGCGATGCGATCTTCAATCATGGGCGTTACTTCGGCGGCCGGCTCGCACGCTTCATGCCGAACCCCATCGACACGCGGCGCATGGCGGCCGGGCTGGCGGGATTGGGCGTGGTGATGGCGCTCCTCAACTGGGGCGTCGCGCGGTTCTTCTCCAAGGACATCTGGCTGGCCTACACCAGCTTCGGGGACATCGCGCTCTCGGTGCTGCTCGCCATGGCGGTGATCCGGTTCGCGGAGCGTCCGGCAACGGCCTGACCGTCAGATCCCGCTGCGCTGCCGCGCGTCGGCGATGACCCCGGGCAGGGCGTCGAGCAATCGCTCGAAATCCGTCCAGCGGCTGCGATGGTTGGCCACCGCCACCCGGATCACGGCGCGTCCCCGCACGACGGTGCTGCTGCAGACCGCGACCCCGGTCTCCTGCAGGCGCAGCAGCACTTCGCGGGTCAGCCGGTCCTGCTGCTCAGGGGTCGTGCCGGCGGGCGTGATGCGCCAGCAGGCCACGTTCAAAGATACCGCCGCCGCCAGCGTCACGTCCGGGACAGCGGCCACCGCAGCGCCGAAACGCCGGGCCTGTGCGACGTTCTGCTCGATGACCGCCGCGATGCGATCCGTGCCTTCGGCCTTGAGCGCCATCCAGGCCTTGAGCGCCTTGAAGTTGCGCGAGAGCTCCGGTCCGCGCTCGGCGAACACCAGGCCGCCGGCCGCGACGCCGCGCTCCTCGACCTGCAGGTAGCTGGCCTTCGTCGCGAAAGCATCGCGATGCGCGGCGGCATCGCGCACCAGCACGCAGGCGATCTCGTAGGGCAGGTAGCCCCACTTGTGCAGGTCGAAGGCGAGCGAATCGGCACGCGCCATGCCGCGGAACAGCGGGCGCAACGAGGGCGACAGCGCGCCGAGGGAGCCGATGGCGCCGTCGACGTGGAACCAGAGGTCTTCTTGTGCGGCGAGGTCGGCGAGGGCGTCGAGGTCGTCGATGGCGCCGGTGTTGATGGTGCCCGCGGACCCCAGCACGCAGATGGGGCGCAGTCCCGCGGCCCGGTCGGAGACGATCATGTCGCGCATCGCCGCGAGATCGACGCGGAAATCCCCGTCCACCGGCACGACGCGGTAGGCATCACGCCCCATGCCCATGAGTTCCAGGCACTTGGTGATCCAGCTGTGCATCTCCGAGGAGCCGTAGACGGTGAGCCGTGGCTGCCCGTGTAGGCCGTGCTGGCGCAGGTCGAAACCGGCTTTCGCGTTGCGGCCGACCGCGAGGCCGATGATGTTCGCCATGGTGCCGCCGCTCGCCAGCACGCCGCTCGAACCGGCGGGGAATCCCATGGCTTCCGCCAGCCACTTGATCACCTGCAGTTCGACGAGCTTCGCCGACTGGTTCATGCCGACCGCGTTCACGTTCATGCCGGCGGCGAGCATGTCGGCCATCATGCCGAGCGGCGTGCCGTTCGATTTCATCCAGCCCCAGAAACGCGGGTGGCGGTTGCCGGCGGTGTAGGGCAGGACGTTGCGCAGGAATTCCGCGTAGACCTGCTCGGCGCCCTGCGGTGCGGTGGGCAGCGGCTCGCCGGTCAGGGCGGCGGTCACGTCACGCGGTGGCGGCGTCCACGGCGGACGCTCGCGCAGGCTCGAGAGATGATCGAGGCTGTCATCGACCATGCGGTGGGCCAGAGCGCGGAAGGCGTCCCAATCCTGCGGGTCGAGGGTGAGGTCGGCGTCGGCGGGCGTGGTGGGGCGGGTGTCGGAGGTCATCGCGCCATCATACTCCCGGCGGGCGGAACTCGGCGGTCCCCGCGCACGTCGTCGCGCGCCGCGCTATCTTGCAGCCATGAAGCAGTCGACCCGCGAGACGCTGGTGTTCCTCGGTGTCGCGCTCTTGGTGATCCTCATCGCCGCGGGGCCGAAGCTGTGGTGGCTCGCGCGTACGAAGGGGTGGTTGGGCTAGGCGCGTCCCGAGCCCGTTGCCGACGCCGCGGCTGCGATCTCTGCTGCGTGGCGCACCGCGATCTCCCGCGCGATGCGCGCATAGCTCTCTCCGGACGGGTGGAAGCCGTCGGGCGCGAACTCCTCAGGCCGCGCCTCGAAGTCGAACCGGAGATGCCGCGCGCCCGGATGTGCGCCGAGCACCGCGGCGAGTTCGTCGTCGAGCTGCCGCGCACGCAGTCCCAGCACCTGCGCGAGCGGCGACGGCAGCGCCGGAAATCTTTGAAGCGGTGGCAAGCCGAGGAACACCGCCAGGGCGTCCGGTGAATGTCGCGCGAGCCGGGTGGCGATCGCATCGAGATGCGCACGCCAGTCGCGCCGCCGTCGCAGCGCGGTGACATCGTTGACGCCCACCGACACGAGG
>JBIIVD010000070.1:0-6957 GCA_044339635.1 Steroidobacteraceae bacterium
CGTTCTCGCTCGGGCGGCTCGTCGAGGTCACCGCCACGGTCGCCGCAGGCGCGTTCCTGCTGACCTGTGTCGCGGTCTGGGGCGTCGAGCGTCCGCGGGGCGCGCCCGGCGCGGCGCAGGCGGCCGCGGCGCGCGCCGCACCGCCGCCCGATTTCCGCACGGCGCTGCGCGAAGTCTGGCAGGAACCGCATTCGCGCCGTCTCGCGAGCTTCGTGTTCATGTCGATGCTCGCGTACAGCGCACAGGACCTCGTCCTCGAGCCCTTCGCCGGCAGCGTGTTCGGCTTGAGCCCCGCGGACTCGACGCGCCTCTCCGGCGTGCAGAGCGGTGGCGTGCTGATCGGCATGATCGTGGTGGCGGTGATCTGCACGGTGGGCGCGGGCACGCGGTTCGGCTCCTTGCGCGGCTGGACGATCGGCGGCTGTGTCGGCTCGGCGGCGATGTTGGTGTTGCTCGCCGTGGGCGGTCTCGTGGGCGCGGGTTGGCCGTTGCGCACGACGGTGTTCCTGCTCGGCCTCGCCAACGGCGCGTTCGCGGTGGCGGCGATCGGCTCCATGATGGGCCTCGTCGGGCGCGGTCGCGAGTCGCGCGAAGGGACCCGGATGGGCCTGTGGGGCGCTGCGCAAGCCGTCGCCTTCGGATTGGGCGGCATCCTCGCGACCGGCGCTGTGGACCTCGCCAAGGCCGCGAGCGGCTCGGCGCCGCTCGCCTATGGCGTGGTCTTCGTCACCGAAGCGGTGCTGTTCGTGTTGGCGACGCTCTATGCGGTGCGGCTGAGCCGCGAGGACACCGAGTCGGTCGCCGGGTCGGCTGAAACAGAGGCGGGCGGGCGCTGGGCGCCGGCCGGGAGGAACTGACATGAGCGCGCAGATGCCTGAATACGATGTGGTCGTGGTCGGGGGCGGTCCCTGTGGCGCGACCGCCGCGGATGATCTCGCCCGCGGCGGCTGGAAAGTGCTCCTGCTCGATCGCGCGGGGCGCATCAAGCCCTGCGGCGGTGCGATCCCGCCGAAGGCCGTCGACGAGTTCGAGATCCCGCAGGACCTGCTGGTGGCGCGCATCACCTCCGCGCGGATGGTCGCGCCGAGCGCGAAGGCCGTGGACATGCCGATCGACGGCGGCTACGTCGGCATGGTCGACCGCGAGGTCTTCGACGAGTGGTTGCGCGATCGTGCTCGGCGGAGCGGGGCGTCGCGCGAAGCGGGGACCTTCACCGCCTTGACCCGTGATGCCGACGGTTGCGCGATCCTGCACTTCACCCCTAAAGCGGGCGGCAGCGATGGCACCGACAGATGGCGCGATGACGGAGCGACGCGCCAGGTCCGGACCCGGCTCGTGCTCGGTGCGGACGGCGCCCGTTCCGAGGTCGCGCGGCAGTGCATCGCCGGCGGCCGCGAGGTGCCGTTCGTCTATGCATACCACGAGATCCTGCGCACGCCGCCGTCGCAGCCCACCGGCTACGACGGCAGCCGTTGCGATGTCTATTACCAGGGCGGTCTGTCGCCCGATTTCTATGCCTGGGTGTTCCCGCACGGCGACACCATCAGCGCGGGTGCCGGCACGGCGCACAAGGGGTTCTCGATCCGCCATGCCGTCGGCGACCTGCGGCGCATCGCCGGCCTCGAGCGGGCCGAGGTGGTGCGGCGCGAGGGCGCGCCGATCCCGCTCAAGCCGCTGCGGCGCTGGGACAACGGCAGCGACGTGCTGGTGGCGGGCGATGCGGCCGGCGTGGTCGCACCGGCCTCCGGCGAGGGCATCTACTACGCGATGGCCTGCGGCCGCATGGCTGCGCAGGCCTTGGCGCGCTGCCTCGAGAGCGGCGATCCGCGCACGCTGCGGGCGGCGCGACGCGACTTCATGGCGCAGCACGGCCGCGTCTTCTGGGTGCTCGGCCTGCTGCAGCGCTTCTGGTACTCGAGCGATGCCCGCCGTGAGCGCTTCGTGAAGATGTGCCAGGATCCCGACGTGCAGCGCCTCACCTGGGAATCGTACATGCACAAACGCCTGGTGCGGCGCGATCCGATGGCGCACATCCGCGTGTTCTTCAAGGACGTCGCGCACCTGCTCGGCCTCGCGCCGACCTGATCCCGCGGCTGCGACCGCATGCTCGCCGCGCGCCTCGCCGATGGCAGCCTGCTGCTCGCGATCGTCGCGCTGATCGTGCTGGAGGCCGTGGCGCTGCTGTGGCTCTGGTACCGGCGAGGTGCGGGCCTCGCGCCGCGCGAATACCTCGGCAATCTCGTCTCGGGCGGCCTGCTGATGATGGCGGTGCGTGCCGCGCTGCTCGATCAGCCCTGGGTGCTCGTCGCCATGTGGCTGCTCGGCGCCTTGTTCGCGCACGTGATCGACGTGCTGCTGCGCTGGCGGCGGCCCGCGGGCCGTCTGCGCTTCAAAGACTGATCGACGTCTCGAACACCATCGTGGCGCTGCCGATGATCCAGACGCCGACGAGCGCGCCGTCGGCGAACTCGAGCTCGACATCGACGCGCCCGGGGCGCTGCATCGACTGGCCCTGCGCGCCCGAGAACGCGGCGCGGTCCCCGTCACGGGGCAGCAAGCCGTGGTGCAGCAGGTAGGCGCCGAGCAGTCCGTGCGCGTTGCCGCTCACCGGGTCCTCGGGGATGCCCATCGCGGGACAGAACATCCGCGAGAGCGTGAGGCAGCCCTCGATCTGCGGATCGAGCGTGAAGACGAAATGCCCGGCGGCGCCGAGCTGCGCCGACAGGGTGTTCAGGCGGTTGAAGTCGGGCTTCATCGCTTTCAGTTGCTGCGGGCCGCGCACGCCGATGAGCAGCCGGTTGCCGGCACCGCCCACGATGCGCATCTCGCAGCGCGGATCGAGGTCGTTGCTCGAGAGCGCGAGGGCGTCGAGCACCGCGAGGCGCTCGCGCTCGTTGAGTTCGCGCCCGAGCGGCGGGGCGCTCTGGCGCACGGCGATGCGCCGCTCGGGACCCTCGCCACGGACCTCCACATCGACGATGCCGGCTTTTTGGCGCTGGCGCAGGCGCTTCGGCGCACCTGGCGCGCGGGACAGCACGAAGTGCGTGGCCACCGTGGCATGGCCGACGAATCCCGACTCGGTGCGGGGGGTGAAGAAGCGCACGCGCAGGTCGTGGTCGTCACCGTCCGGGGGCAGCACGAACGCGGTGTCGCCGTTGTTGAGTTCGCGCGCGATCGCCAGCATCTCCTCGTCGGAGAGCACCTCGGCGCCGAGCACCACACTGGCCGGATTGCCGGTGAACAGCTCGCGCGTGAAGGCATCGACGCGGCATATCTGCACAGTCTTGGTCATCGCTCGAACCCCCTCTGCACACCGGCTCCGGGGCCGCGCGCGGCGCGATTGTAGGCGAGCGGCTGCACGCTGCACAGGCGGACCGGTCGGGATGGGCGGCGAGTATTGCAACTCGATGATTATGATGAAAAAATGACATCACCCCAGGGGTGGCCTATCGGCCTGAGACGGTGCGCGGTGCACCGAACCCTCGAACCTGATCCGGTTAGTACCGGCGGAGGAAGGAAGGTGTCCATGCGTACCCTGTCTCGTCCCGTCCATCGCGGGCTCGTCGTCTTTGGCGTCGTGTCTGCGAGCCTCGCGGCCGGTGTTGCGGCCGCTGCCGAGCCGCTCGAAGAGGTCATCGTCACCGCTCGACTGCGCCCGACGGTGCTCGTCGAGACGCCGGCCAGCGCCACCGTGCTCGATGGCGACACCTTGCGGGCCGCCGGGGTGCAGCACCTGCAGGATGTCCTCGGTCTCGTCCCCAACCTCAACTGGGCCTCCGGCACCTCGCGCCCGCGCTACTTCCAGTTGCGCGGCATCGGTGAGACCGACCAATGGCAGGGCGCGCCCAACCCTTCGGTGGGCTTCCTGATCGACGGCATGGATTTCTCCGGTGTGGGCATGCCGGCGACGCTGCTCGACCTCGGACAGGTCGAGGTGTTGCGCGGTCCGCAGGGCACGACGCTGGGCGCGAACGCGCTCGCGGGGCTCATCAACGTCTCGACCGCTGCGCCGCGGCCGGAGCCGCTGCTGCGGCTCGAATCGACCGCCGGGGAATCCGGCACCTTCGCCGTCGGTGCCGTCGCCGGCGGCGCGATCGGCGCGGCGGACGGCGATACGGGTGGCGCGTGGCGCGCGGTGCTGCAGCGGCATCGCAGCGACGGGTCGCGCCGCAACGTCACCTTGGGCCGTGACGACACCAACGGCTACGACGAGCATACGCTGCGCTTGCGCGCCGCCTTCGCGCCCGCCGACGGGTGGCAGGCGGATGTCTCGACCCTGTGGGTCGAGCAGGACAACGGCTTCGACGCCTTCGCGATCGACAACTCCCGGGTCACGTGCTCCGACGATCCCGGGCGCGACCGGCAGCGCTCCCGCGGGCTCTCGCTCACCCTCGAGCGCGGCGGCGAGAGCACCTGGCGCAGCGTCACCGCGGTCGCCGACGCGGACATCCTCTACTCGTTCGACGGCGACTGGGGCGCGGATCCCGACTACGACTTCACCTCGCGCTTCCTGCGCGGCCATCGCACCATCACGCAGGATCTGCGCTGGTCGTCGGGATCGTCAGGCCGCGCGCCCGGCTTGGACCTCACGGCAGGGCTCTACGCGTCGCAGGTCGACGAGCGCAACGACCAGTTGGACCTCTACGGTGGAGAGGTCTACCGCGCGCTGGTCTCCGACTATCGCGCGCGCAGCCTCGCGGCCTACGGCAGCGTGCAGCGCGCCATCGCCGCGAAGTGGCGGGCGAGCCTCGGCCTGCGTGTCGAGCGGCGGTCGGTCGACTATGCGGACACCGATGGCAGCGCGCTGTCACCGGCGGAGACCATGTGGGGCGGCGATGCCACGCTCGAGTACCGCCCGGCGGAGTCGACGTTCGGCTACTTGTCCTTCGCGCGCGGCTACAAGGGTGGCGGCTTCAATCTCGGCGCCGCCATCCCCGCCGAACGCCGGTTGTACGATGCCGAGGGTCTCTACAGCCTGGAAGCCGGCTGGAAGCACGCCGTGTTCCACATGTGGCGTCGCCAGCAGCAGGTCAGCACGTCGGCGCAGCTCGATCCCGGCGATCCGCTGTCGTTCATCTATCTCACCGACAACGCCGCGCGCGGGGCCAACTACGGGGTGGAGGCGGCGCTTGCCTGGCGCCCCGTGGCCTCGGTGACCGTACAGGCCACGGCGGCGCTCTTGCGTTCGCCGTTCACCGACTACCAGGTCGGGTCGCGCGACCTCTCCGGTCGCGACCAGGCGCATGCGCCGCGCGGGCAGTATTCGCTGGGGCTCGACTGGCGCGATCCGCGGGGTCCGTTCCTGCGTCTCGACCTTCAGTATGCCGACGCGTTCTTCTTCTCCGACAGCCACGACCAGCGGGCGAGCGCCTGCACGCAGGCGGCCCTGCGCGCCGGTCAGGAGACCGGGCGCTGGAGCGCCAGCGTGTGGCTGCGCAACGCCTTCGACGACGAGTGCGCGCAACGCGGGTTCTTCTTCGGCAACGAGCCGCCTGATTTCCCGGACAAGCTGTACGTGCAGAAGATCGACCCGCGCCAAGCCGGTCTCACCGTCTCCTGGACGATCCGCTGACCGTGGAATTCCTGCAGCAGGCCGTCTCGCAACTGCGTGCGAGTTCGCCGCTGGAACTCGCGGCGCTTGTGACCGGTCTCGGCTATGCGCTGCTCGCGGTGCGCCGTGACCGCCGCGCCTGGGTGTTCGGCGCGGTCTCCTCGGGGCTGCTCGCGTGGCTCGCGGCGGGCGCGCGTCTGCCGCTGCAGGCGGCCCTCCAGTCGGTCTACGTGCTGTTGGCGGTCTATGGTTTCCGTCAATGGTCGCGCGCCGCCGGTCCGCAAGACACGCGGGTGCGCATCGGGCGCTGGCCGCTGCGGCGCCATCTGCTGGCGCTGCTCGCGATCGCGCTCGGCACCGTGCTGCTCGCGCCCGCCTTGGCACAGTGGACGGATGCCGCCGCGCCGCACCTCGATGCCGCCGTGATGCTGGGCAGCCTGTTCGCCACGTGGCTCACCACCCGCGCGATCTTCGAGAACTGGTACTGGTGGCTCGGGGTCAACGTCGCCTCGTTCGCGCTGTACTTCGCCCAAGGCCTCGCGTTGGTGTCGGTGTTGTACATCGTCTATCTCGTGATCGCCGTACGGGGTCTGCGCGAGTGGTCCCGGTGACGGCAGCGCGCGGCAGCGGACTGCATCGCCTGCGGCGGATCGAGGGGCCTGACGGACCCGTGCTGAGACGGGAGTGGCATCCGGCGGCGGCGGGGCTCTTGGGCGCGGATTTCCGGACCGAGGTCGCCGCGCAGCGCTTGGCCGCCGCGCAGGGGCTGGCACCGCCGGTGATCGACCACGACCCCGACGCCGGTTGGGTGTCGATGCCGTGGATGGAGGGGCAGCCGCTCGAGCCGGACTGGCCGCAGCGGCCGGCGCGCTGTGCGGCGGTGTCCGGCGTGTTGGCGCGGCTGCGGTCGGTGTCCGCGCCCGGCTTGCCGCCGCTCGATCTCGCGGCGCGCGTGTCGCTGCTGCATCGACGGCTCGCGCAGCGCGACGCCGTGGCCGCGGCGGGCTTCGATGCCGAACTCGCGACGGCGCTGCCGCAGTGGCGGCGGACGAAGACGGGCTCGTCCACGGAAGCTGCCTGTGCGCCGTGTCTCGTCCACGGTGACCTGACGCCCGGCAACGTGCTCGTCCGGCCCGACGGGTCGTTGTTGCTGCTCGATTGGGAGTACGCCCATGCGGGCGGCGCCTGGGACGATCTGGCGGCGATGATGGCGGGCGAGCCGCGCGTCCCGGCCGCGTGGGCCTCGTCCGTCCCGCTCGCCGAGCGCGGTCGGTTCGATGCGATGCTGCGGCTGCGGCGTCTCCTCGATGCGCTTTGGCACGCGCTGCGGGCTGGCATCCCGCGCGGCGCTTAGGCACACTAGCGGGCGAATTTTCCGCAGGATTTCCGCCATGCCCAAGTTGATC
>JBIIVD010000072.1:0-6737 GCA_044339635.1 Steroidobacteraceae bacterium
CCTTGACGGTGCCGGCGAGCTGGATCGCGCCCCCGAACAGCAAGAGCTTCTCGGTGAGCGTGGTCTTGCCGGCGTCCGGATGGGAGATGATGGCGAAGGTCCGTCGCCGCGCGACTTCCTGCTGCAGTCTCATGGGACAGCGCTCAGGGGGAGAGGCGCAGGCGCATCACGATGGCATCTTCGCGCCCGTTCTCCGCCTGGTAGTAGCCGCGGCGCAGGCCGACCTGGGAGAGACCGAGCGACTGGTAGAGCCGGATCGCCGTGACATTGCTCGGCCGCACCTCCAGGAAAAGGTCCGCGGCCTCGAGGGACCGGGCGAGATCGAAGAGCCCGGTGACGAGCCGCCGGCCGAACCCGCGACAGCGGAACTCCGGACGGACGCAGACATTGAGGATGTGGGCCTCGCCTGCCCCGACGCTCAGGATGCCGTAGCCGACGAGCTGGTGGTCGATCTCGGCGACGCGGCAGTGATAGCCGGCACGCAGGCAGTCCCCGAACACCCCCTCGCTCCATGGGAAGGCATAGGACGCCTGCTCCGCCGCCGACACGGCCGGCAGGTCCTCCTCGCGCATCGCACGCAAAGCGAGCCCGGGGAGCGGCAGATGTCGGGGGGCGGTGGCCATGGTCTCGGTGTGGCGGGTCAGTCCGGCAACGCCGGCAGCCCGGCGTGCACCTGGCGGGCGAACTTGAGGTCTTCCCACGCCTTGCGCTTCTCGCCGGGACTGCGCAGCAGATAGTCGGGATGATACGTGACTACGACCGGCGTGTTGAGGCTACCGAAGCGGTGCACGGTGCCCCGCAGCGCACCGAGCGCCGCGGTCGTGCCGAGCAGGCTCTGCGCCGCGACGCGGCCGAAGGCGACGATGATCCTCGGACGCACCAGGTCCACCTGCTGCTGCAGGTGGGCGAGGCATCGGCCGGCCTCGTCCGGACGCGGATCGCGGTCATCGGGCGGACGGCATTTGAGGGCATTGGTGAGGTACACCGTCTCGCGCGCCAAGCCGATCGCGGCCAGCATCGCGGTGAGCAACTGTCCGGCCGGGCCGACGAAAGGTTCTCCCTGACGGTCTTCCTCGGCACCCGGTGCGTCACCGACCACCATCCACTCGGCGCGACGGTCGCCCAGGCCGAACACCGTCTGCGTCCGTCCCTCGTGCAAGACGCAGCGCCGACAGTCGCGGACACAGGCCTCGAGCGCCGCCCAATCCATGGGTGGCTCCACGGTCGCGGCGGGCGGACTTGCGGCCAACGCGGGCGGACTCATGGCCGCAGCGGTCACGGCCGGCCGTCGCAGCGACCATTGGTCTATGCCGAGCGCGCCGAGATAGGCCGCGCGACGAGCCGCATCAACCATGGCGGAGCGGCATCAGCGCCTCAGCCTGCGGCGGATGGCGGTGGCGTGCCGCCACCACCGCGCCGCACCCTGCGCAGCAGCCACACGGCAGGCGCGGAGAACGCGTACATCGTGAACAGGAACAAGAGCATCGGCGGCGGGTTGGCAGCCACCAACGCCAGCGACAGCGGCACGATCACGAAATAGAAGAACTTGACCCGCACGTTCCAATCGATCTGCTTGGTGCTGGTGTACGGGAAGCGGGACACCATCAGGATGCCGGCGAGGACCGGCACCCCGAACAGGACCACCAGACCGACGAGGCCCGGTTCGCGCCACTCGCTCGTGAACCACACATAGGCGGCGACGAAGCCTGCGGCGGAGGGGCTCGGCAGCCCTTCGAAGTAGCGTTTGTCGGCCGTGGCGGCGCGGGCGTTGAACCGCGCGAGGCGCAGCGCCGCACAGACCGCGTACAGGAAGGCGGCCACCCACCCGAAGCGCGCCCAGGCGTCGCCGTACTCGGCGATGCGCGCGATGCCCCACTGGTAGGCGATCAGGGCGGGAGCGACGCCGAACGCCACCATGTCGGCGAGGCTGTCGTACTCCTTGCCGAAGGCGCTCTCGGTGCCGGTCCAGCGCGCGACACGCCCATCGAGGCCGTCGAACAGCATGGCGAAGTAGATGGCGGCGCAGGCCCGGCCGAAATCACCGTTGATGGCCGAGATGATGCCGAAGAACCCGCAAGCGAGGCAGCCGGTGGTGAACAGGTTGGGCAGCAGCACGATGCCCAGTCGGCGCGGGCGTGGCGGTTCTTCGGGGGTCGGATCGGTGCTCACGGGGCTTTGGCGCCTTCTGGTTGGGCGGAGGGGTCGCCCGGAGGGGTCCGGGCGCAAGCGGGGCGGCTTGGCCAGGCGCCAAGCCGACCCATGATAGGGTCGGGAACCTTTCGGGACAATCGCCGCGACCGTAACATGGCGCACCTTGCCCCACACCGAGCCGAGCCCCACCCATGCGCTGGTCCCGATACCCCGTCAACACCACGAAAGAGACCCCGTCCGAGGCCGAGGTGGTCAGCCACCAGCTGATGTTGCGCGCGGGCCTGATCCGTCGCCTGGCGGCCGGCATCTATACCTGGACGACCTTCGGCCTGCGGGTGGTGCGCAAAGTGGAAGGCATCATCCGCGAGGAGATGGACCGCGCCGGCGCGCTCGAAGTGCTGATGCCGGCGGTGCAGCCGGCCGAACTCTGGCAGGAATCCGGCCGTTGGGAGCAGTACGGACCGGAGCTGCTCCGGCTGAAGGACCGCCACCAGCGCGACTTCGTCATCGGCCCCACACACGAGGAAGTCATCACCGACCTCGCCCGCCGCGAACTCAAGAGCTATCGGCAACTGCCGGCGAACTTCTACCAGATCCAGGTGAAGTTCCGCGACGAGATCCGGCCCCGTTTCGGCGTGATGCGCGGCCGCGAATTCATCATGAAGGACGCCTACTCGTTCCATGCCACGCCCGAGTCGCTGCAGGAAGGCTACGACGCCATGCGCGAGGCCTACATCCGCATGTTCGATCGCATGGGGCTCGAGTTCCGCCCGGTCAAGGCCGACACCGGCTCCATCGGCGGCACGGGTTCGGAGGAGTTCCAGGTGCTCGCCGACTCCGGTGAGGACGCGATCGCCGTCTCGGATGGCCCGGACCACTACGCCGCCAACCTCGAGCTCGCCCCGGCGCTGCCGCCCACCACGCCGCGTCCGGCCCCGGGTGCGGCGCTCGCCGAGGTCGCCACCCCCGGCCAACGCACCATCGCGGACGTCGCGGCCTTCTTGGGCGTGCCGGCCTCGCACACCTTGAAGCTGCTCATGGTCGAAGGCGACCCGGGCGGCGTCGTGGCGCTGCTGGTGCGCGGCGACCACGAACTCAACGCGATCAAGGCGCAGAAACTCCCGGGCGTCGCCTCGCCGCTGCGCCTGGCGGCACGCGAGGCGGTGCTCGAGGCCACGGGCTGCGAGCCGGGCTATCTCGGACCGCGCGGGCTTGCCTGCCCCGTCTACGCCGACCATGCCGCGCTCGCGTTGGCGGACTTCGTCTGTGGCGCCAACAAGCTCGATATGCACCTGACCGGCGTCAACTGGGGACGCGACCTGCCCGAACCCGTGCCCGCCGACCTGCGCAATGTCGTCGAGGGCGACCCGAGCCCCGGTGGTGACGGTCGCCTCGTCATCCGCCGCGGCATCGAGGTCGGACACATCTTCCAGCTCGGCCGCAAGTACAGCGAAGCCATGCAGGCGAGCGTGCTCGATGAGGCCGGCAAACCGGTCACGATGTACATGGGCTGCTACGGCATCGGCGTCACGCGCATCGTCGCGGCCGCGATCGAACAGAACCACGACGCGGCCGGGATCTGCTGGCCGGAACCGCTCGCGCCCTTCAGCGTGGTGGTGGTGCCGCTCAACGCCGGCAAGTCGCCGCGGGTGGCCGCCGCCGCGGACGCGCTCTACGAAGCGCTGCAGGCCGCGGGACTCGAGGTGTTGCTCGATGACCGCGACGCCCGCCCTGGCGTCAAGTTCGCCGATGCCGAACTGCTCGGCATCCCGCACCGCATCGTGGTCTCCGATCGGGGTCTCGACGCCGGTCGACTCGAATACCGTCACCGGCGTGCCGCCGGCAACGAGGACTGGCCCGCGGACGAGGTCGTCGCCCGCTTGCGTGCCGCGCACGCGGCGGCCCTCACGGAGCGCCGGTCATGAGCACCGAAGCCGAGATCCTGGTGGTCTACTACTCGCGTCACGGCGCCACGGCGGAACTGGCACGACAGGTCTGTCGCGGCATCGAGAGCGTCGATGGCGCCCGCGCCACGCTGCGCAGCGTCCCTGCGGTCTCATCGGAGGACGAGCGTCCGGTTCGGGCGGTCCCCGACGAAGGGGCGCCCTGGGCGACGCTCGACGACCTGCGCCGCTGTGACGGCCTCCTGCTCGGCAGCCCGACCCGCTTCGGCAACATGGCCGCCGCGCTCAAGTATTTCCTCGACGGGACCAGCGCGCTGTGGGCCGACGGTGCGCTCGCCGGCAAGCCCGCCGGCGTGTTCGGCGGCAGCAGCAGCCTGCACGGCGGCCAAGAGAGCACACTGCTCACGATGATGCTGCCGCTGCTGCACCACGGCATGCTGCTCGTGGGCCTGCCGTATTCGGAGCGTGCGTTGTCGGAGACGCGTACCGGCGGCACACCCTACGGCGCCACCCACCTGACCCCGTATGGCAGCGCGCCCGCGCTCGATGCGCATGTGAAGGCGTTGGCTCAGGCGCAGGGCGCCCGCGTCGCCGACGCCGCCCTCGCGCTCAGGGATCGCCGAGTATCCCGCGCACGAACGGCACGGTGAGGCGTCGCTGCGCGCTCAGCGACGCGTCGTCGATCTGGTCGAGCAGGCGCCCGAGGCGGCTCATGTCGCGCGGGAAGCGGCGCAACAGGTAACGCAGCGTCTCCTCCGGAAGGTCGAGACCGCGCGCGGACGCCCGGCGTCGCAGCGCCTCTTCCTGTTGCGCCTCATCGAGCGGCTTCAACTGGAACACCTCGCTGGCACCGAAGCGCGAGGCGATGTCGGCGAGCGTCCAGCCCAACGCCGCAGGCGGCCCCGAAGCGGCCACCACCAGTCCGCGACGCGCCTCTTCCGCGGCGCGATACACATTGAACAGGGCGTGCTCGAACTCCCGATCGCCGATGCGCGCGCCGATGTCGTCGACGCAGAGGATGTCGAGCTCCATCGCACCGTCGAGGATCGCCGCGCCCGAACCGGGCAGTTCGGCGAGCGGCAGGTAGCCGATCCGCAGACGGGCCGGCGCGGCCGCACAGACGGCCTGCATCAGATGCGAACGGCCGGTCCCCTCCGCGCCCCAGAGCCACAGGACGCCCGCGACACCCTGCGCGACATCCTGCAAGCGGGTCACGGCGAGCAGGTTCGCGGGCGAGACGATGAACGCATCGAAGGTCGCGCGCTCGCGGAGCCGGACGCCGAGCGGCAGTTGCTGCATCACCCCGCCGCGGGCTCGCCGAGCTGCCGCCAGCCGCGACGGACGAAGGTCGCCGTGTAGCCTGCACCGGAGGCGAGCGTGGTCAGGAAAGTGGCCGCCGCCAAAGCCTGGATGAACACCGCCGGGGGCTGCCCGGTCATCGCCGCGAGCAGCGCTGCCACCACCACCGTGATCTGCAATGCCGTGTTGACCTTGGACAGCACGGTCGGATGGCCGTTCACCGGCCCGAACCAGACGCGGTAGATCACGGCACCGCCGATGATCATCAGATCGCGTGCGACCACCGCCACGGCGAGCCAGACGGGCACGAGCCCCTGCCAGACGCAGGTCATGAACACGGCGACAAGCAGCAGCTTGTCGGCGAGCGGATCGAGGATCGTACCGAGCGGACTCGTCCAGCCGTTGCGCTTCGCGAGATAGCCGTCGAGCCCGTCCGAGAGCGCTGCGACCGTGAACAAGACGAGCGCAGTGGCATGCTCGCCCCGCGAGATCGCCAGCACCGTGGGCACGGTCAGCAGCATGCGCAGTACGCAGATGATGTTGGGCAGGTGACGCAGCATGCTCACGACCGCTGCGACTCAGCGTCCGACGCGGTAGACCAGGGACGACGCCCCGCCGACACGCGCGAGTTCGGGACGGGCGAGCAAGGCTTCGACCAGGCCGTCATTGCCGCGCGGGATCTCGAGCCGGAACCGGGTCGCATCGCCGCCCACCGCGAGCGCCGTCACGTTGCGCGCACCCGGCAGCGACTCGAGCACACGCTGGACCTTGACGACGTCAACGAGCGAGATGATCCCCTGCACTTCGAGCACCGTGACCACACCCGGTGCGGACGGCGCGGCGGCGCCGAGCGCGAACTGGTCGGCGGCGCCCTCCACGCCCGCCGTGACGCTGCCCGTGAACACCGTGGTCGCACCGCCCTCGAAGAGCGTCCACTGCCACTCGCCACCCTCGCCCGTGCCCAGCAAGGTGGCATCGGCACCGAGCCTGCGCGCGGCCGCCAGCGCGTCTGCAGCCGCGACGACCGGCTGTCCCGCCAGTCCCGCGGAGGCCGCCGAGGCGAGTTTGAGCGGCAGACCACGCTCCGAGGCGGCGGTCTCGAGTTCGGTACGGACCTTGGCCGGATCAGCGCCCTCGGGTGGCCGGCTCACCACCCCGAGCACCACCGGGCGTGTCCGCGTCCAGACGGGTTGAGCCAGCGCGGTGACGGCGCGTTCGATGGCGGCGGCGTCGAAGGTGATCCGCGCCGGGCTTGCGCCGCTCGGCGGGCGGTAGACCTGGACGTAACGGCGGGCACCGGCGATGAGCGGCGCGAAGACCGGATCGTTCGCCGCTTGGCGGCGACCGGTGAGGCGGACGAGCACGGTGCGCATGCCGTCGGCG
>JBIIVD010000037.1:0-23257 GCA_044339635.1 Steroidobacteraceae bacterium
GCCATGAGGGTGTGCTCCGGAAAACGGTCCGATCAGCCGGCGGTGATGCCGGTGACCTTGACCTCGGTGAACTTCTGACGGTGGTTCTTCATGCGCAGGTAGTGCTTGCGACGGCGGAACTTGACGACGCTGACCTTGTCGCCCTGGCCGTGACGCTGCACGGTGGCCGTCACCGACGCGCCGGCGACCTTCGGCGAACCGACGGTGACCGAATCGCCCGACCCGACGAGCAGCACGTCGTCGAACTTGACCTCGGCGCCCGCCTCGGCCGAAAGAAGCTCGATGCGCAGGACCGTGCCCGCCTCGACCCGATACTGCTTGCCGCCCGTGGCGATGACCGCGTACATGTTGACTCCACCCGGAAAAGGTCGCGCATTCTACTGGCCGACCCCCTGCCGGTCAAACTCCCTGACGCCCCCACGGCCGGCCATCCCCGCCAGTCACGTCAAGGGCTTACCGATGACCGCAGTGCGCCCGGCTGCAAGGCTTTCTGGGCCCACGACCGACGATTCCGCTAGGATGCGGCCGATGAACGTCCTCCAGACCGTCAAGGAGCTCGTCCGGGACGACCTGGTCGCCGTCGATGCCGTCATCCGCGCCAGCATGAAAAGCGCGGTCCCCCTGGTCGACCAGGTCGCCGAGCACATCATCGCCGGCGGCGGAAAACGCCTGCGGCCGCTGATCGTCCTGCTCGCCGCCCGCGCCTGCGGCTACCGGGGCTCGAGCCATATCGATGCCGCCGCGTTCATCGAGTTCATCCATACCGCGACGCTGCTGCACGACGATGTCGTCGACGGCTCCGAGCGCCGTCGCGGTCGCCACACCGCCAACTCGGTCTACGGCAACTCCGCGAGCGTGCTGGTCGGCGATTTCGTCTACTCGCGCGCCTTCCAGATGATGGCGGCCATCGGCTCGCAGCGCGTGATGGAGATCATGTCCCAGGCGACCAACGTCATCGCCGAGGGCGAGGTACTGCAGCTGATGAACGCCGGGGATCCGGACACCACCCAGCAACGCTACCTCGAAGTCATCTACCGCAAGACCGCCAAGCTCTTCGAATCGGGCGCCGAGGTCGCCGCGGTGCTCGCCGGTGCGAGCCCGAGCCAGCAGCGCGCCCTCGCCGAGTACGGCAAGCACCTGGGCACGGCCTACCAGCTCATCGACGATGTGCTCGATTACCAGTCCGACCCCGCCGAGCGCGGCAAGAACCTGGGTGACGACCTCGCCGAGGGCAAGCCCACCCTGCCCCTCATCCACGCCCTGCGGCTCTCCGAGGACAAGGCGGTCAAGCAGATGATCCGCGGCGCCATCGAGCAAGGCGGCCTTGACCAGCTCGAGGTCATCGTGGCGACGATTGAATCGACGGGTGCACTTGAGTACACTCGCCGCCTCGCGCAGGACGAGGCCTCGCAAGCGCTGACCGCGCTGCACGCGCTACCCGAAACGCCGTGCAAAGAAGGCCTTGCAGCGCTCGCCCGGTTCGCCGTCGAGCGCAGTTCTTGAGATCGGGATGTAGCTCAGCCTGGTAGAGCACTACGTTCGGGACGTAGGAGTCGGAGGTTCAAATCCTCTCATCCCGACCATTTCCCGCCGCGCTCAAGCCCTAGCCAACCGCTCCGCCATCTTCGCGTGCACCGCCTGGATGGCCTTCAGCGGCCGCACCATCACCTTGAACTCCACGATGCGCCCCGCATCGTCCCAACGCAGCATGTCGACGCCGTTCACGAGCACGCCGTCGATCTCGGTCTCGAACTCGAGCACGGCACCGCGCTCTCCGACGATCTCGCGCAAGTAACGGAACGACGGCGACCCGAACACCGAAAACGCGGCACCGAGGTAGGCCACCACCAGTGCACGACCGCGTTGGGGCGTATGCACCACCGGCGAGAGGAACACGGCGTTCTCGGTGAAGAGCGGCGGCAGCGCCGCAGGATCACGATCCTGCAGGACACGGTGCCAACGGGCGACCGGGTGGTCTTCGGGCAGGACAGGCGATTGCATCGAGATGGACCCCTCGCGCACCGGGCAAGACCACGACAGCCTGACGGTATTGCTGTCCGGGCGGCAAATAATTGTGCATCATCGGGGGAGCCGCTTCCCTCCCCCCTCCCCCGAAGGTCCGCCATGCCCAGCACCGCCCACTTCCCCTGGGCTGCGACCTCCGCGGCCACCCTCTCGCTGGCGTGCGCGCTGTCGCTCGCCGGCTGTTCACCCGGCGGCTTCGGCCGCGACACGAGCCCGCCTGCGCAGGCAGCCGAGATCGTGAAGACGATGGTCCGCTCGCCGGACAGCTTCAAACGCGCCGGCGGAGAGGTGCTCTGGCAGGGCCAGACCCGCGACGGCCGCCCGGCCTACGTCACATCCGTCGCCTTCGACTCGCAGAACGCCCTCGGCGCGATGATGCGCGGCTGCATGCTGGTAGCCTTCCACGAGGACGCCGACGGCAAGATCGCCTGGGATCCGATGTGGGGCGTCAAGGACTACACCGAAGAAATGCCGATGCTCTGCCAGAAGCACGTGCCGATGGAGATCAAGTCGACGGTCGGCAAGGCCTTCGCCGACCTCAACTTCAAGAAGGGCCAAGCCGAACCTGCCACCTGAGGCGCGCCACGGCCCGGGCACACGCTAGGCGAGCACGCCACGCTCGCGCAGACGCGGCAGCGTCACCTCGAGCAGTCCGCGCGCCTCGGACTCCAAGCGAGCCCGTACCTGCACGGCCTCGGTGAGCACCCGGCCCTCTTGCACCAACCGCTGCCCGAGCCGCGCCAGCGTCGCCTCGGCGTCGCGCGCGAGCGCCACCGCATCCGCCACACCGCCCCGCCAAGCCGCCAGCATCAGCATGGCCGTATAGCCCACCTCCACGCCGCCGCCGGTCGACGGATCGGCGAGCCAAGCCGGCCCGGGGCTGCGCAGCGAGAGCGCGAGCAGCCGATCGTTCAATCTTTGGGCATCCTGCCGGCAGACCCTCGCCATCGCCCCGGCGTCGCAGATCTGCATGGCGATGGTCGGGGATGCGCCGTCCTTGACCCAGTATTCCCGCCGGAAGCGCGTGTCCGACCCCGGCGCCGCGCCGTCCGCCTGCGCGGCGAACGACAAACCCGCCGACCCCAGCATCGCAGCGACGTCCGCCGGGTGCATCGGCGCCCAATCGCGGTTGAAGAACTCGTGCGCGAGGTAAGCGACGCCCTTGTGGCGGATGGCCCGCAGCTCCGCTTCGATGCCGGGATGCGCCTCGACCAGGTCCGCGTCGCGCAGCACGCGCATCTGCGCATCGCGCAAGGCCGCCTCGATGCGCGCGGCGAGCGGCAGGTCCGGCGGCAGCGCCGCGGCATACGCCACCATCATCTCGCGCAGCGGCAGCATCGGGGCCCAAGCGGGCAGCGCATTGTACGACAGATAGAGCACGCCACCGGGCCGCAACCTGCGCGCGGCGAGGTCGACGATGCAGTCGCGGTTCGCGGCCGACACCCAGCTCCAGACGCCATGCAGGCCGATGAAGTCGAACTGCGGCAGATCATCGCGCGCGCAGTACGACACGAACGGCTCGTCGGACGCCTCGAGCCGGGCCCGGGTGCCCGCGACAAGCGAGCGGACGTTCGCGGAATGCGCCGGCAGCAGGTCCGTCCCCCACCACGCCGCCCGGCCCGCCACGGCATGGATGGCGAGACTGATGCCCTGTCCGAAACCGAGCTCGCAGGCGGTCTCGACCTGCGGGGGCTCGAAGCCCGCCCGGCGCAGCGCCGACTGCATGCGCACCGGATCGAGCTCCGGGTGATAGCCGTAGGTATAGGGGATGTCCTCCACATACCCATCGGCCCCGTTCGCGCTGCGTCGCTCCACGGCGCGCATGGTAACGCCCGGATGCGGTTTTGCGGCATGCTAGCCGCGCCGTCTGGACCGGACCATTTGGATCCTCACGAGCATTTGGAGAAGACGATGAAGCCCGCCTGGATGCTGTTCCTGTCCCTCGCCGCCATCGCGCAGGCCGCAGCCTCGCCCGTGGGCCTCTGGCGCACGATCGACCCCGAGACGCGGGCCGCCGAGTCGCTGGTGCGCATCGTCGAGACGCCCGCCGGGCTGTCCGGCCGCATCGAGCGCGTGCTGGATCCCGCCAAGGCCACGGCGCGCTGCGCGGCCTGCGGCGGCGCGCGCAAGGACCAGCCCGTGCAGGGCATGGCCATCATCGAGGGGGTGCGCCGCCACACCTCGGGACGCCATTGGGACGGCGGCAGCATCCTCGACCCCAAGAACGGCAAGACCTACAAAGTCCGGCTGACGCCGCTCGACGGCGGCAAGCGCCTCGAGGTGCGGGGCATGCTCGGGCCGTTCCATCGGGACCAGTTCTGGGAACGGGTCGAATGAACCGCGATACCCGCGGCCGTGTGTGGATGACGATCGGCATCGTCGCTGCTGCCGCCTGTTTTTACGGCCTGGTCGCCGACCTCTACACGCTGCGCCTCGTCACCAAGCCGATCCCGGTGCTGTGCCTCTCCGCTTGGCTTGCGCCGTTCCCGGACGCCGATCACCGACGCATCGCCCTCGCGCTCGGCCTCAGCGCAATCGGCGACCTGCTGCTCGAGTTCGAACCATCCTTCTTCGTGCCCGGACTCGTCGCCTTCCTCGGCGCGCAAGTCGTCTACATCGTGGCGTTCACGGCCCGCGACCGGCGGCCCCGATGGCTGCTCGCCCTGCCGGCCGCGCTGCTCGGGCTGGGTGCCTTCCTGTGGCTTGCGCCGCACTTGGACGCGCTGCGCGTGCCGGTCGCAGCCTACATCTTCGCGATCTGCCTGATGCTGTGGCGCGCGTGGGCGCTGGTGGGCAGCGACAGACATCCGCCACGGCTCGCGGTGTTGGCGGCGCTCGGCGCGACCGCGTTCGCCTTCAGCGACGTGCTGGTCGCATACAACCGCTTCGTCGCACCGGTCCTCGCGCTGAAGGTGCTGCTGATGGTCCTCTACTGGGGCGCGCAGTGGCTGATCGCGGCGTCGGTCGTCCGCGGCAGGGACGGCCGCCCCGCTCAGTCGAAGGACTGACGCAGGTCCACCAATACCTGGTCCTCGCCGTCGATGCGGATCAGACCGCGCCGCGGGAACTCGAGGTCCAGGATCACGTAGATGGCGAGCGCCATGATGCCGGCGAACGCCAAGCGGTGCATCCAGTTCGGGTTGCGGCTGGGACCGATCGAGTAACCGAAGAGCATCGAACCCACGGCGCAGAGCACGCCGAGCAGCAAGTAAATGGCGAGCGGCGGATGGTTGCGGGTCGCCGTGTTGCGCGTGGTCACGATGTCGAACATCGCGTTGAGCGACGGCAACAGCACTTGGGCCGCGCCCGGCGAGGCTTCGGGCTTGCGGACCCCTGCCACGGCCAACTGCCAGATCTCGCCCTGCAGGCGCTGCGCCGCGGCGGACTTGGCCACCGTGGACGCCTCGTCGCGGACCCGTTCGTAGGCCGCGATGCGCAGGTCGGTGTAGCGACGGAACAGGTCGCGCATCGCGGGCTGGTCGGCGGGCGGCAGCAGGTCGATGCGCAGCCAAGCCGTGCCGATGTCGTTGGCCTCCTGGGTGATCAGGTGGCGGCGCTCCTCGAAGCGCGAGGCCGCACCCGAGAACGTGAACGCGATCAGCAGACCGAGCAAGGCGAAGATCGCACCCTCGGCGGCGCCGAGGCCATCGGCGAACGAGTCCTTGTCCGTGGCGTATCGGTGCCGGCCCATGCGCCGCCCGACCTCCACGGACAACATCATGACCACGAACAGGCCGACGGCCACCAGCGATCCCATCTGTGCAAGGCTCAGGTCCATGCGGGCATCCTAACGGGTCACTCGGCGGTGCTACCATCCGAACCATGAAAATCGCAGTCCACGCGCCGGCGGCCGCGCTTGCCGCCACCCTGCTCGCCCTCGCCTCGGCCTTGGTGTCGCCCACGGTCGCAGCCGCGGGCGTCGCCGCCCTGTCCGACAAGGACAGCGTCGCCGGCCTCAAGGCCGCGCTCGGCCAGGGCACGGACCGCGCGGTCTCCATGCTCGGTGTCACCGACGGTTTCCTCGGCAACCCGAAGGTGCGCATCCCGCTGCCGCCCGCCCTCGCCAAGGGCGAGCGCGCGTTCAAGATGCTGGGTCTCGACAAGCAGGCGAATTCGCTCGTGACCGCGATGAACCGCGCTGCGGAGGCCGCAGTGCCGGAGGCGCGGACGCTGCTGGTGGACTCGGTCAAGCAGATGACCTTCGATGACGCGCGCCAGATCCTCACCGGTGGCGACGACGCGGCGACGCAGTATTTCCGCCGCACCTCCTATGACAAGCTCTCGGCGCGCTTCCTGCCGATCGTCAAGCAGACCACCGACCAGACCGAGCTCGCACAGCAATACAACCAGTTCGCAGGACAGGCCGCACGCTTCGGCGCGATCGACGCGCGCGACGCCAAGGTCGAGGACTATGTGACCCGCAAGGCCTTGGACGGCCTCTTCACCATGATCGCCGAGGAAGAGCGCGCGATCCGCAAGGATCCGCTCGGCCAGTCGAGCAAGCTGCTGAAGAGCGTCTTCGGCGCCCTGAAGTGAACATGCGGGGGCGATGACGCTCGCGGGCCGACGCTGAGACCCTCTGCGGCGGCGCGCACACGGGTGTCATGCAGGCGGCCGGCGGACGGGGCTAGAATCGTCCGCATGTCTTCCCGACGCAGATTCCTCGGCACCGCACTGGCCGGTGCAGGCCTCGCACTCGTCGCATCCCCGCGGGCCATGGCGATCCGCCCTGCACGCTTCGATCGCGACCCGTTCACCCTCGGCATCGCGTCGGGCTACCCGCGCCCTGATGGCATGGTGTTGTGGACCCGGCTCGCACCCGAGCCGTATGCGCCCGATGGTGGTGCCGGCCGCGATGACTGGGCGCTCAACTTCGAGATCGCCGAAGATCCCGGATTCCGCCGCAAGGTGCAGGCCGGTACGGTGACGGCGGCGGCGGCCGACGGCCACAGCGTGCACCTCGAGGTGTCGCGCCTGCGCCCCGGTCGCGAGTACTTCTACCGGTTCCGCGCCGGTGATGCGACGAGCCCCGTCGGACGCACCTGGACCGCACCGGAGCCCGGCTCTGCGGCGGCGGCGGCGGCGACCCTGCGGGTCGGCATGGCGAGCTGCCAACATTTCGAGCAGGGCCATTTCCATGCGTACCGCGACATGGTCGCGCGCGGCGTCGATCTCGTCCTGCACCTCGGCGACTACATCTACGAAGGCGGCGCGGGCGATGCCGTACGGCGCCACGATCCGGGCGAGTGCATCTCGCTCGAGGATTACCGGCGCCGCTACGCCTGGTACCGCAGCGATGCGGCGCTGCGTGCCGCTCATGCCGCCTGCCCGTGGCTCGTCACCTGGGACGACCACGAGGTCGACAACGACTACGCGGCCGGACAGTCGGAGCACCCCTCCGAGCAAGCGGGCTTCGCCGCGCGCCGTGCCGCCGCCTACCAGGCCTACTGGGAACACATGCCGCTGCCCCGCGCCGCACGCCCGGGCGCAGGCGGCATGCTGCTGCATCGGTCGGTGTCAGTGGGCGATCTCGCGCGCTTCCACATGCTCGACACCCGCCAGTACCGCTCGCCGCAGGCCTGCCCCAAGCCGCCACGGGTCGGCGGATCGCGGGTGTTCGTCGACGAGTGTCCCGCATGGACCGACCCGGAACGCAGCATGCTCGGGCTTGCGCAGGAGCGATGGCTCGATGGCCAACTGCGCGCCTCACGCGCGCGCTGGAACCTCCTGGCGCAGGGCATGGTGTTCACCCTCGTCGATGAGGATCCCGGTCCTCGCGTGCAGCACTGGAACGACAGCTGGGCGGGCTACGGCCCTGCCCGCCAACGCCTGCTCGAGTCCGTCGCCGCGAGCGGCGCCACCAACCCGCTGATCCTGGGCGGCGACATCCATGCGTTCATCGCCGCCGACCAGCGCCTGCGCGCCGGCGACCGCGACACGCCCATCGTCATGAGCGAACTCGTGACCACCTCCATCACCTCGGGACCACCCCCGAAGCGCGTCATGGAGGCCTACCGGCGCGGCGGCGACGACGTGCTGTTCGCCGACGGCGAGCATCGGGGATATCTTTGGTTCGAGCTCGGACCACGACGCATGGAAGCGCGCCTGCAAGGCTACGACTCGGTGCGCCCCGAGTCCGGCGTGGCGGAGCGCACGCTCTTCAGCTGTGCGATCGAGGATGGCCGTCGCGGCCTGCAGGCCTGAGCCGCCGCGACCGCTGCGGCATCCCTTGGAGACCGAACTCAAACTCGCCTTGCCTCCCGCAGCGCTGCCGCGGCTGCGTCGACATCCCTTGTTCCGCAGCGCACATCCGGTCGGCGAGCCGCATTGGCTCGACAACCGTTACTTCGACACTCCGGCGCATCGCCTGGCGGCGCACCATGTCGCGTTGCGCCTGCGGCTCGGCGGCGGTCAGCGCCTCCGTACCGTCAAAGGCTCCTCGCCCTCCGTCGCCGGACTGAGCCGCCGGGCCGAATGGGAGATCACCGCTCCCCGAGGTGTGGCCGACGCCGGTTTCGCCGATGTCGATGATGCCGGCATCCGTCGCCTGCTCGAGCGCCACGCGCACCATCTGCGCGAGGTCTTCTTGACGCGCTTCCGGCGCGAGACCCGACGCCTCGAGCCGCGGCGCGGCGTCAGCATCCTGCTGATGCTCGACCGCGGCCGGATCTCGGCGCAGGGGCACAACGAGCCGATCTGCGAACTCGAGCTCGAACTGGAGCGCGGGCAGCCTGCCGACCTCTTCGAGCTCGCCTCGCGCCTGGCCGTCGACCTGCCGCTGCAGCCCGAGGACCGCTCGAAAGCCGACCGCGGCTACCGCCTCGCCGGCCTCACGCGTCCGGAGCCGATGTCCGCCCCGCTCAGGCGCCGAAAGGCCGCCGACGCACCGGCCATCGAGGCGTTCAAGGCGTCTATGGACGCCGAGATCGGGGAGTGGCGCGCGCTGCTCGGGAAAGATGCGGCGTGCGACACCGGAGAGTTCCTGCATCGCTCGCGGGTGATCCAACGCCGCCTCCGTACGCTGTTGCGGTTGTATGCGCCCGCGCTGCCGCAGCGCTTCGTCGCCGAGTGGGACCGCCGGCTCGCCACCGACGCCCGGCGCTTGGGTGCGGCACGCGAACTCGACGTGCTGTGCTCAACGCTGCAGGAGCAGCCATCGCTCCACCGGTCGGACGCCGGCCGTCGGCTGCGCCAGCATGCCCAAGCGGCACGGGAAGAGGCCTTGGCGGCGGCGCTCGCGGCATCCGGCCCACGCCGTCAGATGTCGACGCTGCTGCAACTGCAGGGCGCGATGCTGCGTCTTCGCGGCGGCGCGTCTGCAGAGGCCACGGCGGCCTCGCTCGTGGCAGAGGGCCTCGATGCGCTTCGGCGTCGGGTGCGCCGCAGGCTGCGCGAGGTGGATGCGGCTGCGCACCCCGGACGCGACCCCCACGTCCTGCACCGGCTGCGCCTCGCCGTGAAGGACCTGCGCAACGCCGCCGTCGCCGCCGCGGCGATCGGCGTGACCACGCGGGACCCGACCCGGATCGGGGCGTTGGCGGACGATCTCGGCGGACTCCAGGACATCGCGGCCGCGCGGCGGCAGCTGCGCGAGTGGGCGAACGCCGATACCCGGCTGGCCTCGTCGATCGCCGACCTCGTCGCCGGCTTGGAGCCGCGCCATCGTCGGCTCCTCGCCCGCGCACTGCGCCGGGCGCGACAGATCTAGCCGGTCGCTCATCCACGATGTCCTGCGTGCCGACCTGCGACTCGGCGTACGCGAACGCTTGCCCCTAGAATGTCGCATGGCATCCATTCCCCGCACCCCCATGCCCCGCGTGGTGATCGCCGCGTCCACGGGCACCGTGTTCGAGTTCTACGATTTCCTGCTCTACGGCAGCCTGGCGATGTTCTTCGGCAGCCTGTTCTTCCCGCCTGGCAACGATACGGCGGCGCTGCTCGCGAGCCTCGCGACCTTCGGGGCCGGCTTCGCGGTGCGGCCGCTCGGCGCCGTGATCTTCGGGCGTCTGGGCGATCGCGTCGGACGCAAGCGCACCTTCCTCGTGACCATCGTCCTGATGGGGCTGTCCACCGCGCTGGTCGGAGTCCTGCCCACCTTCGAGCAGATCGGCTGGTGGGCCCCGGCGCTGCTCGTCACCTTGCGCCTCGTGCAAGGCCTCGCGCTCGGCGGCGAGTTCGGGGGCGCTGCGATCTACATCGCCGAACACTGCGGACCGGAGCGCCGCGGATTCTTCACGAGCTTCATCCAGACCACAGGCTCGCTCGGCCTGCTGCTGTCGCTCGGCGTCATCCTCGTGTGCCGAGCCGCGCTCGGCGAAGAAGCGTTCCGCGAATGGGGCTGGCGCATCCCCTTCCTGCTGTCGGTGCTGCTGCTCGGGCTGTCGGTGTACGTACGCCTGCAGATCGCCGAATCGCCGTTGTTCGAGGCGATCCGGCAGCGCGGCGAGCTCTCGGGATCGCCCGTCCGGGAGAGCCTGCTGGGCAGCGCCAACCGCGCGCGCATGGGTGCGGCGCTGGTGGTCGCCGCCGCCATGGCGACCAGTTGGTACACCGCGCAGTTCTATTCTCTGGTGTTCCTGCAGACCGCGCTGCAGGTCGACTCCACGACCGCCGCGGCGGTGATCGGCATCGCCGTGCTCGCGGGCCTCGGGCTGTTCGTGCTCGCCGGTGCCTTGTCGGACCGCATCGGTCGCCGGCCCGTCATGCTCGCGGGCATGCTGCTGACCGCACTCGCCGTGATCCCCGCCTACAAGACGATGTTGGGGGTCGGCAACCCCGCGCTCGAGGCCGCACAGCGTGCCTCGCCCGTCACGGTGCATGCCGAACCGACGCGGTTCTCACCGTTCGCCCGCGCCTCGACCCTCGACGATGCCACCCGCGTCCGCGACGCGCTTGCCAAGCGCGGCATCTCGTATGCCAACGCGTCGCCCGCGACCGCGCCCGTTCCAGGCGTCCCGGTGGTGATCCGCATCGGCGGCGCTAACGGTACGACGCTGACCGGCTTCGACCCGGCGCGGCTGGACGCGGCGCTCGCGGCCGCCGGCTACCCCACCGCCTCGGCGGTCCCGCCGCTGCGCACGATCGGCGACCTGCAACCCCTGCACATGACCCTCGTGGCCTGCCTGCTGACGATGATCCTCGGTGCGGCGCTCACCTGCGGACCCGGCGCCGGATGGCTCGCGGAGTTGTTCCCGACGCGCATCCGCTACACCTCGTTGTCGGTGCCCTACCACCTCACGAGCGCCTGGTTCGGCGGATTCATGCCGCTCACCGCCGCTTGGCTCGTGGCCCGTTCGGGCGATGTGCTCGCGGGGCTCTGGTACCCCGTCGTGGTGATGGGTATCGCCTTCCTGCTCGCCCTGCGTTGGATGCCGGAGACGCGCGGACAGGCGCTCTAGGACCGGGCGCGGCTGCGGATGGCCCGCCCAAAAAGAAAAGGCCTGCGTCTCCGCAGGCCTTTTCCGTCATCGACGATCCGGTAGGGATCGTGACTGCGACCGCTTACCAGCGACCGCCGCCACCGCCGCCGCCGCCGCCGCGGTAGCCACCGCCACCGCCGCCGCCGCTGCCGCCGCGATAGCCACCGCCACCGCCGCCGCTACCGCCGCGGAAGCCGCCGCCGCCACCGCCCGACGGGCGGGGACGATCCTGCGCTTCGTTGACGCGCAGCGGGCGACCGCCCATCGAATAGCCGTTCAGCGCCTGGATCGCGCGCGCGGCGTCTTCCTGGCCCATCTCGACGAAGCCGAAGCCACGCGGACGACCGGTATCACGGTCGACCGGCAGCGACACCGACGTCACTTCACCGTGCTGCGCGAACAGCGTACGGACCGCGGCTTCATCTGCCGAGAACGGCAGGTTGCCAACATAGATTTTCGCCATCTCTGGAAACACTCTCGAAATAAAGAACACACACCGGCCGCAAAGCACACCGACTCTTGGGACATCGGCGACCCGAGGCCACCTGATCGATGTCGATTCGGGGATGCAGACCGGCGCTCGGGCGCCCAGAGATGCAGTCAGAAAGAGCAACGATCGCCGGGGAGTCTAACACAGCCTCCGGTATAGTGCGCCGGCATGGTATCCCCTGCCCCCCCGCGCCCTGACGCCGGCACCGACGGCACCCCGGCGGGGCGACTCGCCGCCCTGCGGCGCATCATCCCGACACTCGCGCCGGGACTGCTGCTCGGCGCCGCCGTCGCCGCCGCGGCGTTCGCCCTGCGCGCCAGCGGCTGGCCGGGGGTGTCGGGGATCTCCCCCCTGATGCTCGCGATCCTCCTCGGCATGGGCGTTCGGAACCTCCTCGGGCGACCCGAGGCGGCCCGGGCGGGTCTCGCCTTCGCGCTGCGTGGCCCCCTGCGCCTCGGCATCGTCCTCTTGGGCCTGCAGGTGACCCTGGGCGAGATCCTCGGCATCGGCGTCGCCGGCCTCGCCCTGCTCGGTTTCGCCCTCGCCAGCACCTTCCTGGTCACGGTGTGGCTCGGTGCCCGAATGGGGGTCGACGCCGGGCTCACCCAACTGTTGGCCGCCGGCACCGGCATCTGTGGCGCCTCGGCGATCGTGGCGACCAACACCGTCACCCGCGCCAGCGACGAAGCGGTCGCCTACGCGCTCGCCACCGTCACGCTCTACGGGACGATCGCGATGTTCGCCTATCCGGTGCTCGCGCCGCTGCTGCCGCTGTCGGCCGAAGGGTACGGCCTGTGGACCGGCGCCTCCGTGCACGAAGTCGCGCAAGTGGTCGCGGCAGGCTTCGCGCGCGGCCAGGAGACGGGCGAGGCCGCGACCGTCGCCAAGCTCGCGCGGGTGCTGATGCTCGCGCCGCTCGTGCTGCTGCTCGGCGCCTGGTTCGCGCGACAGGCCAAGGACGATGGCCGCCCGCGCGGCAAAGCGCCGTTCCCGCTGTTCGTGTTCGGCTTCCTCGGGATGGTGCTGCTCGCAGGCACAGGTTGGATCAGCGACGACGCGCGCGCCCTCTCCAACCTCGCCACTCAGGCCTTGCTCGCGCTCGCGCTCGCCGCCGTCGGCCTCGAGACGGACATCCGGCGGCTCATCGCCCAAGGTTGGCGCCCGTTGGCGCTCGGTGCCCTCGCGACGCTCTGGATCGCGTCCTCGACGCTCGTCCTCACGCTTATCTGGGATCGTTGACGGGATCGTCGACGGTCCGGGGCGCCGCATCGCCCGGGCTGATGAGCTTCATCAACCGCGGCCCGATCCAGCGTTCGATGTCATCCACCAAGGTGAACATCGCCGGGACGACCAGCAAGGTCAGCAACGTCGAGGTGATCAGCCCCCCGATCACCGCGATGCCCATGGGCGCTCGGAACTCCTCGATGCTCAACGCCACCGGCAGCATGCCGGCGACCATCGCCACGGTGGTCATGATGATGGGCCGCGCGCGCTTGTGCCCCGCCTCGACCAAGGCCTCAAGACGGTCCTTGCCGGCGCGGATCTCCTCGATGGCGAAGTCGACCAGGAGGATCGAGTTCTTGCCGACGATGCCCATCAGCATCAGGAAGCCGATAACCACCGGCATCGAGAAGGAGTTGCCGGTCAGCATCAGGGCGATCATGGCGCCGCCCACCGAGAGCGGCAGCGCCGAGAGGATGGTGATGGGTTGGAACACCCGTTGGAAGAGCACCACCAGCACCGCGAACACCATGAGCACGCCCGCCGCGATCGCGAGGGCGAAGTTGCCGAACAATTCCTTGATGAACTCCGCCTGACCGACCTCGACGAGGCGGATGCCGTCCGGCAGCTTGGCGATCTCGGGCAAGGCGTTGACTTGGGCGAGCGCCGGACCGATCTCGATGCCGTTGAGGTCCGATTCGATGATCAGGCGCCGGCTCTGGTTGTAGCGCCGGATCGTCGACGGCCCGCGCCCGAAGGAGATCTCGGCCACGGACTTCAGCGGTACGGTGCCGCCCGAGGCGGTACGTACCGGCAGGTTCTCGAGCGTGGCGAGGTCGCTGCGGGAGCTCTCGAGCAGGCTCACCCGGATCGGGACCTGCCGGTCGGCGAGCGAGAACTTCGCGGCGTTCTGCGGCAGGTCGCCCAAGGTCGCGATGCGGATGGTCTGGCTGATCGATGCCACCGACACGCCGAGCTCGGCGGCCTGGTCGAGCCGCGGTCGCACCAGCACCTCCGGTCGCTCGAGATCGCCGTTGATGCGCGGATCGCGCAGCCCCGGCAGTTTGCGCATGGCCTCGACGGCGGCGCGCGCCGCGGCCTCGAGCTTCACCGGATCCTCGCCCGTCAGGTAGAGGGTGATCGGACGACCGCCGCCGCCGGGCTCGTCGCCCCGGAACGCCACGCGCGCGTCGGGGACCTGTTCGAACAGCGGACGCACCCGCGCCTCCCATTGCTCCTGGGTCAGCTCACGCGCCTTGCGCGGCACGAGCGAGATGTAGAGGGTGGCGGTGCGGACATCGCCGCCGCCGACCGACTCGATGATGTCGGTGACCTCGGGCTGCTTCGCCAGCAAGGCGGCGACCTGGGACGAGATGCGCGCCGTCTCCTCGAGGCGTACGCCCGGCGGCAGCTCGATCGTCACCTGCGAGGCGGCGAAATCGCCGCGCGGATAGAACGACTTCGGGACCGCAGCCAGCAATCCGATCGACACCACGAAGAACAGCGTGCCGCCGACCAGGGTCGCGCGGCGGTGCGCCAAGGCCCAGCGCAGGGCCTCGAGATAGCCCGTCATGAGCGGCCCGTCGGCCGAGCGGATCTCGTCGTGCGGCTTGAGGGTATAGGCGGCGACCAACGGCGTGATCAAGCGCGCCACCAGCAGCGAGAAGAACACGGCCGCCGCGACGGTCAGGCCGAACTGCTTGAAGTACTGTCCGGTGATGCCGCCCATGAAGCTCACCGGCAGGAACACCGCGATGATGGTCGCGGAGGTCGCGACCACGGCGAGCCCGATCTCGTCCGCAGCGTCGATCGCGGCCTGGTATCCCGACTTGCCCATGCGCATGTGCCGCACGATGTTCTCGATCTCGACGATCGCATCGTCCACCAGCACGCCCGCCACCAGCGAGAGCGCCAGCATGCTGATGGAGTTCAGCGTGAAGTCCATCGCGTACATGAACGCGAAGGTCGGGATCGCCGAGAGCGGTATGGCGAGCGCCGAGATCGCGGTGGACCGCCAATCGCGCAGGAACACCAGCACCACGAGCACCGCGAGCACCGAGCCTTCGATCATCGCCGTGAGCGCCGAACGGTAGCTCCGGCGGGTGTTCTCGACGGTGGTGAAGACCCGCGTGATGCTGATGTCGGGGTTCTCGGCCTTGATCGCGGCGATCTCGACCTCGACGCGATCGAGCGTGGCCACATCCGATGCGCCACGCGACTTGGAGACGCCGAACGTCACGGCCGGACGGCCGTTCAAGCGCTCGATCGAGCGCCGCTCGGCGACCGAGTCGCGGACCTCTGCGAGGTCGGACAGCCGCACCAGCGTACCGCCCGCGACGCGGATCTGGGTGGCGCCGAGCGCCATGGCCGTGCCCGCCGATCCGAGCACGCGGATAGACTGTTCGCCGCCGCCCACCTGCGCCCGGCCACCCGGCGCGTTGAGGTTGAGCAAGCGCAACTGCTGGTTGACCTCGGCTGCCGTCACGCCGAGCGCCTGCATGCGCGCCGGGTCGAGCTCCACGCGGATCTCGCGGTCCTCGCCGCCACCGCGCGACACCTGCGCGACGCCCGGCAACGACAGCATGCGCTTGCTGACCGAGTTGTCGACGAACCAGCTCAGCTGTTCCGGCGTGCGCCCCGTCGTGCCGACGGCGTAATAGGCGATCGCGCCGCCCTCCACGTCGACCCGCGAGACCTGCGGCTCGTCGACCCCTTCGGGCAGCTCCGAACGGACCTTGCTGACGGCATCGCGGACATCGCTCAGCGCACGGTCGACCGGCGTGCCGATCTCGAACTCGACCGAGGTGAACGACCCGCCCTCCGAGGCGCGCGAACTGATCGTGCGCACGCCGGAGACGCCGCGCACCGCGCCCTCGACCTTCTGCGTGATCTGCGTCTCGATCTCGGGCGGCGCCGCGCCGGGCTGCGAGACCTGCACGATGATGAGCGGGAAGGAGATGTCCGGGTTGAGGTTGATGGGCAACCTGATGAAGCTCACGATCCCGAGGAAGGTGAGCACCAGGAAGGCGACGAGCGGCAACGTGGGGTTGCGGATCGCCCACGCGGACATGTTCTTCATGGCGCGACCCGGACCTGCTCGCCCTCGCGCAGATAGGGCGCCGCCGTGACGATCACGCGCTCACCGTCTGCCAGCCCGCTGCCGACCACCACGCCCTCTTCCCGGGCACCCGATACCGTGACGGCGCGGCGGAGCACCTTGCCTTGCGCATCGACGGTCATGACGAACGTGCCCGCGGCATCGCTCAGGACGGCGGTCTGCGGCAACACGATGGCACGGCGTCCGCCCGCATCCACCTCGCCGCGCGCGAACGCGCCGGGGCGCAGGTCCGGATGCGCGGTCAGGTCGATGCGCACGCTGCCGAGCCGGCTCTGCGGATCGATCACCGCACCGATGAGCCGCACGCGGCCGGTGAAGGACTGCTCGACGCCGGTGACGCGGACGCGTGCCGTCTGTCCTGCCGCGAGTCGCGGCAGGTCCTGCTCGGCGACATTGCCCCGCATCTCGACCGCCCCGGCACGACCGATGCGGAACAGCGGCGCGCCGCCGGGACCTGCAAGCTGGCCGACCTCGGCGCTGCGGGAGAGGATGATGCCGTCGAACGGCGCGCGCACCTCGGTGCGCCGCAGCCGCTCCCGGGCCTGCTCGAGCTGGGCCGCCTGCACCTTCACCTTGGCGTTCGCCGCGACGGCTGCCGCACCGCGCCGTTCGATCTCCTGGACCGACAGGGCTCCCGACGCCGACACGGCCTGCGCACGCCGATGGTCGGCCTCCGCCACCGCCGCGTTGGCCTTGGATTCCTCGAGCGACGCCTCGAGGCTCGCCACCTGGGGCGCGACCAAAGAATTGTCCAGACGGGCCAACACGGCCCCTGCGCGCACGCGGTCACCGACCTCCGCGAAGAGCCCGGCCACGCGGCCGCCCTCGCCTTCGGCGCTCAACGCCGCCTCGTCGCGGGCCACGATGGCGCCGGTGAAGGTCACCGTATCCGCGACCTCGATGCTGCGCGCCGCCCGCACCGTGACCAAGGGCAAGGGCGTGACGTCGTTGCCCGGGCGGGCGTCCATGCGCAGCCGCAGCAGCCCGGCCAACACCAAAACGGTGATGATACCGATCGTCCAGAGGATGCTGCGGGGGACCTTGTTCAGGACATTCAGGGACATCGCGACGGGTTTCCAGAAGATTGAAGGGTTGGCAAGCCGTACGGCCGCCGCGTCGGCCGAGAAAACGGCGACACTGCACACCGGGCTCGATATACGTTGAGTGTTATATATAAATATAACACCAAAACGGAGTCAAGACGAGGATCGAAGCTCGCCGGCAGGCGGGCGGCGCGCAGGCTAACCATCCCGCGGGATGAAATCAAACGCCCACGACAGCCCGACGCCCCCTATCCTTCCGATCATGCGGATCGCCAAACCCCTGCTCCTGGTCACCACCCCGATCGGCGTCGCCTGGGGCCTCTACGAAGCCTGGAAAGTCCGCTGGTGGCTCGGCTTGCTGATGGCCGTGATGGTGGGGCTTCTCAGCCTGTTCTCAGCGCTGACTGTGCAGCGCATCCGTCGCGAGCGGCGCGAGGGACGCTGACGCCACCGCCGGGACCTCATCTTCCGGCACGAGCAACACGTCGCAGTCCCCAAGCCCCAACAAACGCTCCACCAGCGGTTGCCGGGCGTGACGGCCCGCAGTGGACGCGGGTTTCGCCATCACGAGCAGATCGGCGCCGCCCGAGCGCAGCGCCTTCGGCAGTTCCTCCATCGGATCGCCGGACAACGATCGAAGATCGGTCGGCGCCAGCCCGAACGCCCGGCAGGCGTCCTCCAACGTGCGCGCCGCGTCGGTGTCGCCACCCGTGTGCGGCTCGACATAGGCCACCACCCGACGACCTCGGCACCCCTCGGCGAGCAAGCGGGCGATCTCGAGCACGGCGCGGCCGTGGCGCAGGTCGCAACGCCGCAGATCGAGCGCCACCCAGACCTGCAGCGGCGTCGACCACGGCCGGGCCCGGGTCAACAACAGCGGCACCTCGCAGGCCTGCACGAGGCGCAGGTCGGCCGAGGTGGGCCCGTGCCACGCATGGGCCGGCCCCGTATCGAAATTTTTGACGACCAAGGCGTGGCCTCCCGTGCGCACGCGCTCGGTGACGCCCTCCGCGACGCCACGGGCGCAGGCGACCCGGGTGGCGATCTGCAGGTCGGTCGCCGCTATCGACCCGCGCAGCGCTTCCACATAGATGCGGCTCGCGGCGAGACAGGATTCGAGCGCCGCCCTCGCCGCTTCGCTCTGCGACGATTGGCTGACCGCCCAGCCGTGCTCGGTGTCGCAGGCGAACAGTTCGATCTTCGCATCGAGATAGCGCGCGAGGATCGAGGCCTTGCGCAGCGCGTCCTGTGCCTCGCTCGAGCGGTCAGCGCACAGCAGGATGGGACTGAGGTTGATGTGCATCGTGGCGTGTCGCGGTCGTCCATCGCTTCCGTGTGCAAGGCTCGCAAGGTGTCACCCTGCAGCCCGCCGCACCATTACGGCATGTACCTATGCCCCCGCGTGCTAGGATTTCTTCGTCCGCAGCCCTTCCCGATGCAGCCCATGCCCGTCGATCCGCCCCGGTCCGCACAACCCGAGATGCAGTCGCTGCTGGATGCGACGGTCGACGCCGTGATCCTCATCGACGCGCGCGGCACCGTCGAGACCTTCAACCGCGCCGGCGAGCGGCTTTTCGGCTACGCGCCCGAGGAGGTGATCGGCCGCAACGTCAGCATGCTGATGACCGCGCCCGACCGCGACGCCCACGACAGCTACATGTCGCGCTACATGCGCACCGATGTGCCCCACATCATCGGCATCGGCCGCGAGGTCGATGCGCGGCGCAAGGACGGTTCCGTGTTCCCCGTGTTCCTGTCCGTCGGGCGGGTCCAGGGGTCGGACCCGCCACGCTTCATCGGGCTGCTGCACGACATCACCCTGCGCCGCGAGGCGATGGCCGCGATCCGTCGCGAACGTGACCGGGCGAACATGTACCTCGAGATGGCGCAGGTGATACTGGTCGCCCTGTCGGCGGATCATCGCGTGCAACTCATCAACCGCAAGGGCTGCGACACGCTGGGCCGGCGCGAACTCGACCTGCTCGGCCGCAACTGGCTGGAGGTCGCGATCGCGCCCGAGCATCACGACGCCGTGCTCGACCAATTTGCCGCGCTGGGCCTCGTCGACAGCCCGGACGAACGCTACTTCGAGCACGAGGTCCACGGCGCCGAAGGCCCCCCGCGCCTGATCGCCTGGCGCGCCATCGCGATGCGCGGCGCCGAAGGGCGCCTCACGGGCTTCTTCGCGTCCGGCGAGGACATCACCGGCCGGCGCGCCATGGAACAGTCCATGGAGCGTGCACGGGTCCTCCTCGACGAGGCGCAGGATCTGGCCCGCCTCGGCAATTTCGAGGTCTTCCATCCGGCCGACGGCAGCGGGTTCTGGTCGCCGCAGATGGGCCGCATCCTTGGCCTCGGGACGGGCGCGACGGTCGGTCTCGCGGACTACCTCGGTGCCGTGCACCCGGAGGACCGGACGGTCCATGCCGAGGCTTGGCAGGGCGCGCTGTCGGGGCCGGGCACCCGAGGCGCGCAGATGCGCATCGTCACTCCGGCCGGTGAGACCCGTCACCTGCAGGCGACCTACGTGACCACCGCGGCATCGCGCGGCGACCTGCGCATCGCGGGCGTGGTGATGGACGTCACGGCGGCCCGCAGGGCGGCCGAGGAGACGCAGGTGGCCCAGCAGCGCATGACCCAGGTCTCGCGACTCGCCACGATGGGCGAGATGGCGGCGGGCATCGCCCACGAGCTCAACCAGCCCTTGGCGGCGATCGCGAACTACGCGAACGCAGCGATGCGCCTCACCGCGCTCGCGGACATGCGTGAGGTCGACCCGGACGGTGACGTGCGTCTCGCGCTCGACCAGATCAGCCAACAGGCACTGCGCGCGGGCGAGATCATCCGCCGGCTGCGTGCCCTCGTGCAGAACCGCGAGACGCGTCTCGAACCCTCCGCGGTCAATGCGCTCGTCGGCGAAGTCGTGGGTTTCATCCGCGGCGACGCACGCCTCAACGAGGTCAACCTCGTGCAGGATCTGGCGCCCGGCCTGCCGGAGATGCTGCTCGACCGCATCCAGATCCAGCAGATCTTCCTGAACCTGCTCCGCAACGCCATCGAATCGGTGGTGGAATCGCGCACGTCGGCACGGGAAGTGCGCATCTCCACGGCGCTCGACGAGCAGGGGACGCTGGTCGTCGAAGTGCGCGACAACGGCGGCGGCGTGCCGCCCGACATCGCAGCGCACATCTTCGATCCGTTCTGCACCACCAAAGAATCCGGCACCGGGCTTGGCCTCGCGATCAGCCGCACCATCGCCGAGGCCCATCAAGGCCGCCTGTCCTATGCGCCGGCCCCGGGGGGCGGCGCCCGCTTCATCCTCCATCTGCCCTGCCGTGCCGGGAGTACACCTTGAACAGAACCGCTGCCGTGATCGTGGTCGATGACGATGACGCCGTCCGCAACTCGCTGCGCCTGCTCTTGAAGTCCGTGGGATTGCCCACCCTGACCCATGCCTCCGCGCAGGAATACCTCGATGCCTGGGACCCGGCACAGCCCGGTTGCCTCGTGCTCGATGTACGCATGCCGGGCATGAGCGGACTCGAGCTCCAAGAAGAGCTCAACCGCCGCGGCGCCATCGTCCCGGTGATCTTCATCAGCGGCCATGGCGACATCCCGATGGCGGTCGATGCCATCCAGCACGGCGCCTTCGATTTCCTGCAGAAGCCCTTCCGCGACCAGGACCTGATCGACCGGGTGCAGCGCGCCCTCGCCATCGACCATGCGAACCGCGAGACGCTCGCGCAGCGCGATACCGTGCGCCAACGCTACGAGTCCCTGACGCCCCGCGAACAGGAGGTCATCGCGCTCGTCACCCAAGGCAAGGCCAACAAGGTGATGGCGGGCGATCTCGGGGTCAGTCAACGCACGGTCGAGATCCACCGCGCGCGCGTCATGGAGAAGATGGGCGCGCAGTCGCTCGCCCAACTGGTGCGCATGGTGATCGACCTCGGCCTGTCCGGCACAGGCCGCTAGCCACACGCGAACGGTCGCCGCCCCCGCTCAGGGCGGCGGCAAACGCGACAACCAGTCCGCGAGGGCGGCGACGCCCGCATCCCCGACCCCGCGCGCCAGCTCGGCGTGACGACGCGCCTGCGCGGTCGTCATGGTGCCGTCGCGCAGTTTGCGAGCGAGGTAGGCCGCGTGCTGCCCGGCCAAGGCGGCTCGGGGCGGGGTCACCGCCGCGGTCGCCGCGGCGCCGTGGCAGGACGCGCAGCGGCGCGCGAAGAGCGCCTCGCCCTGCGCCAGCCGCGTACCGTCGCCCGTGCCGGCGGCCGTCGTGCGGCGCAGCCCCGCGACATGCGCGGCGACGGCCATCACCTCGTCCCGGCCAGCCAAGTGCTGCGGATCGGAGAAGTGCTGCATCCGCAGGTCCTTGCGTCGCGCGGCGCGGAAATCCTCGAGCGCGGCGGCGATGACCGCGGCAGGTTGCCCGCCGATCGCCGGCACCGAGCCGTCAACGACACCGCCACCATCGGCGCCGTGACAGGCCGCGCAATCGAGATAGAGCTGCGCGCCACGCGGCGCCGCGCCCGCGATCGGCGCCCCTGCCGCCTGAGCGCTTGCCGCATCGGCGAACATCGCCATCGCGACGAGCAGGCCCATGGCGACATCCAGGCCGGACACGCCACGCGTGATCCCAAGTGAAGTCTTCATGCAGTGATGGGAACGCGTGACCGCACGGACCGCAACTGCGGCTTCTACGTATTCGTCTTGTACCTATACCCCCTCGAAGGTGGGCAGGCGAACATTGCGCGCCCTTCAAAAACATCTTCGTCCGGGGGTCCGATGAGCACGGTGTCCTACAACGACAAGGTCGTCAGGCAGTTCGCGCTGATGACCGTGGTCTGGGGCGTGGTCGGCATGCTGGTCGGCGTCGTCATCGCCGCGCAGATGCTGTTTCCCGCCCTGAATTTCGACCTGCCTTGGCTGACTTTCAGCCGCCTGCGACCGCTGCACACCAACGCCGTGATCTTCGCCTTCGGCGGCTGCGCGATCTTCGCTACGTCCTACTACATCGTGCAGCGCACCTGCCACGTCCGGCTGTTCTCGGACCGCCTTGCGGCGTTCACGTTCTGGGGTTGGCAAGTCGTCATCCTGCTGGCGGCGATATCGTTGCCCATGGGCTGGACCTCGAGCAAGGAGTACGCCGAACTCGAATGGCCGATCGACATCCTGATCGCGGTGATCTGGGTGTCCTACGGCATCGTGTTCCTCGGCACCCTCGCCAAGCGGCGCGTGGAGCATATCTACGTCGCCAACTGGTTCTTCGCCGCGTTCATCATCACCGTGGCGGTGCTGCACATCGTCAACAGCGCGGCCATTCCCGTGACGCTCACCAAGAGCTACCCGGTATACGCCGGCGTGGTCGACGCGATGGTGCAGTGGTGGTACGGCCACAACGCGGTGGGGTTCTTCCTGACCGCCGCGTTCCTCGGGATGATGTATTACTTCGTGCCCAAGCAGGCAGGGCGTCCGATCTACTCGTACCGCCTGTCGATCGTCCACTTCTGGTCGCTGATCTCCATCTACATGTGGGCGGGCCCGCACCACCTGCACTACACCACCTTGCCCGATTGGGCGCAGACCATCGGCATGGTGTTCTCGTTGATGCTGCTCGCGCCGTCCTGGGGCGGCATGATCAACGGCATCATGACGCTCTCGGGCGCATGGCACAAACTGCGCGACGACCCCATCCTCAAGTTCCTGATCGTCTCGCTGTCCTTCTACGGCATGTCGACCTTCGAAGGGCCGATGATGTCGATCAAGACCGTCAACGCCCTCTCCCACTACACCGACTGGACCATCGGCCACGTGCACTCCGGTGCGCTCGGCTGGGTCGCGATGATCTCGGTGGGCTCGCTCTACATGCTCATCCCGCGGCTCTACGGCCGGCGCGAGATGTGGAGCATGCGCCTCATCGACATCCATTTCTGGACCA
>JBIIVD010000010.1:0-66103 GCA_044339635.1 Steroidobacteraceae bacterium
AATCCGGCCGCGATGCGCCCTTCGGCGGCGGTGACTACCTGATCGCGGGCGGCGGGTGGTTCGCACTCGCCAGCCTCATCATCTGGGCCGGGGCGCAGGGGCTCTTCGGCCTCAGTCTGCCGTCCGCCCACCTCGCATGGGTCATCGCGGCGGTGGGCTTCGCGGTCCACCTCGCGCTGCTCATCCGTCGTGACCATGCTCTGCCCGAGACGACCTTGAACCGTGCGCTCGGCGCGGTCTGGTCGGCCATTGGTTTCGGGATCTTCGCGTTCGGGCTCGGCGCGTTCCTGCTCAGCCTGCGTAGCGGAGCGGAGGCTGTGGGTCCGGTGATGAGCACCATCGCGCTGCATGTGCTGAGCGCCTACGGCGTGGCGTGGGCGACCTATCGCCTCATATCGCGCCGCAGTTGGGCGGGTTGGGTCGCCGCGGCGAGCTTCGTCGCCGTGCCACTGATGGCTACGGTGCAAGGTAGCAGCCACGAATACCTCGTCTACGCCCTCGTGCTCGTGGCGACGGCTGTGGTCCCCGGCTTCCGTCTGCGCGCGGCTGCCCGGGCCTGACCGTGGCGGCGTTCGACATCAACGCCCTCGACGAGGTGATCCATGGGCGTGTACGCCTCGGCATCATGGCCTACCTCGTCGGCGCGGGCAGTGCCGACTTCGGGACGCTGAAGGCCAAGCTCGACACCACGGACGGCAACCTCTCGGTGCACCTGCGCAAACTCGAGGAGGCGGGTTATGTAACCGCGACCAAGTCTTTCCGCGACCGAAAGCCGCTCACGGAGGTCGCGCTCACCGAGCCCGGGCGCAAGGCCTTCGCCGATTACCTCGATGCGCTCGGCAGGTTGGTCTCGACAGGACGGTGAGCGGCGGCGTGCGGCGGGAGCGGTACAATCCACCGCATGACCGCCCCCCACGACACCGATCCCGAAGAGACCCGTGAATGGCTTGAGGCGCTCCGCGCCGCGGTCGCTGCGGGTGGCCGCGAGCGCGGCCTCTACCTTCTGACACAGCTTGAGCAGGAGGCGCAGCAGTTGGGCGTCGTCGCCCATGTCATGCCGTATTCGGCCTACCAGAACACCGTACGGCTCGATGAGCAGGCGGTGCATCCCGGCGATGTCGCGCTCGAGGAACGGCTCACGGCGATCATGCGCTGGAACGCGCTGGCGATGGTCGTACGCGCCAACAAAGCCTACGGCGAGCTCGGCGGCCATGTGGCCACCTACGCCTCGGCCGCCGAGATCTTCGAGACCGGCTTCAACCACTTCTTCCGCGGTCCGGACGCGCCGGGCGGCGGCGATCTCGTGTTCTTCCAGCCGCACTCCGCGCCGGGCATCTACGCGCGCGCCTTCCTCGAGGGACGGCTCGGCGAGACCCAGCTCGCCAACTACCGACAGGAGACGGGCGGGCAGGGGCTCAGTTCCTATCCGCACCCGTGGCTGATGCCGGAGTTCTGGCAGTTCCCGACCGGCTCGATGGGCATCGGTCCGATCAACTCCATCTACCAGGCGCGTTTCCTGCGCTACCTCCGCCATCGCGGGCTGGCCGATACCGACGCGCAGCATGTCTGGGGCATCTTCGGTGATGGTGAGATGGATGAGCCGGAATCGGTGGGCGGGCTCACGCTGGCAGCGCGCGAGAAGCTCGACAACCTGACGTTCATCATCAACTGCAACCTGCAGCGGCTCGACGGGCCGGTGCGCGGCAACGGCCAGATCATCCAGGAGCTCGAAGCGCTCTTCACCGGCGCGGGCTGGAACGTCATCAAGGTCCTGTGGGGCTCGGACTGGGATCCGCTGTTCGCCCGCGACAAGCACCACGCCCTGCTGCGCGCCTTCGCCCACACGGTCGACGGCCAGTACCAGACCTTGGGCGCCAACGACGGCGCCTACAACCAGGAAAAATTCTTCGGGCTCGACCCCGAACTGCGCGCCTTGGTCGCGCACATGTCGCTCGCCGACATCGATGCGCTCAAGCGCGGCGGGCACGACTTCCGCAAGCTGTATGCGGCGTTCGCCGCAGCGCGCGCCCACCGTGGCCAGCCCACTGTCATCCTCGCCAAGACCAAGAAGGGCTACGGCATGGGCCGTGCCGGCGAGTCGCGCATGACGGCGCACCAGGAGAAGAAGCTCGACGTCGAGGCCCTGCTCGAGTTCCGCAACCGCTTCAACCTGCCGATCGCCGACGACGATGTCGCGCAGTTGCGCTTCCATCGGCCGCCCGCGGACAGCCCGGAGATGCGCTACCTCGCGGAGCGCCGCGCCGCGCTCGGCGGGCCGATGCCGCGCCGCCGCCGCGACGCGCCGTCGCTCGCGGTGCCGCCGCTCGAGGGCTATGCGCAGTTCGCCCTCGAGTCGGACGGCAAGGAGATGTCGACGACGATGGCTTTCGTGCGCCTGCTCGGCGGGTTGTTGCGCGACAAGGTCCTCGGGCCGCGCATCGTGCCCATCGTCGCCGACGAGGCGCGCACCTTCGGCATGGCGAGCCTGTTCCGCCAGATCGGCATCTACTCGCCCGTCGGACAGCTCTACCAGCCGGAAGACGCGGGCTCGCTGCTCGCCTATCGCGAGGCGCAGGACGGGCAGTTGCTGGAGGAGGGCATCACCGAGGCGGGGGCGATGTCCTCCTGGGTGGCTGCGGCGACGGCCTACAGCGTGCACGGGCTGCCGTTGCTGCCGTTCTACATCTACTACTCGATCTTCGGTTTCCAGCGTGTCGGTGATCTCATCTGGGCGGCCGCCGACCAGCGTGCGCGCGGGTTCCTGCTCGGCGCCACCGCGGGTCGCACCACGCTCTCGGGCGAGGGCCTGCAGCACCAGGACGGTTCCAGCCATCTGGTCGCTGCCACCATCCCGAATTGCCGCGCCTACGATCCGGCGTTCGCCGGCGAGCTCGCCGTGATCCTCGACCATGGCGCGCGCCGCATGCTCGAGCAAGGCGTCGATGAGTTCTACTACATCACCCTGATGAACGAGAACTACGCCCAGCCCTCGCTCCCCGCGGGCGCCGCCGAGGGCGTGATCCGCGGCATGTACCGCTACGGGAGCTACGGCCCCGCGGGTGCGGCGCGCCTGCGGCTGCTCGGGTCGGGGACGATCCTGCGCGAGGTGATCGCCGCCGCGGAGATCCTCGGCAGCGAGCACGGCATCGCCTGCGAGGTCTGGAGCGTCACCAGCTTCAGTGAACTCGCCCGCGAGGCGGCGTCGGTCGAGCGCGACGCGCGGCTCGGCCTTGCCGCGCCGGCGGACGGCAGCGCGGCGGCGCCTGCGCGCCGCAGTTGGCTCGAAGAGTGCCTCGCTGGTGATGCACCGGTCGTCGTCGCGACCGACTATGTGCGCGCCTTGCCGCAGATGGTCGCAAGCTATCTGCCCGGACGGCGGTTCATCGCGCTCGGCACCGACGGCTTCGGCCGCAGCGATACGCGGACGGCGCTGCGCGCGTTCTTCGAGGTCGATCGCGCGAGCGTCGTGCGGGCGGCGTTGCAGGCTCTGGCGACGTAGCGCCGCGGCCTAGAACGGCGCCATGCGGTCGACCACGCGATGCGTGGCGCCCGGGTCATCATCGCGGGCCTGCTCGCCGGGCGGCAGTTCGGCGGCCTTCGCCATCTGCAGCCCGATGATGCCGTTCGGATAGATCGTCACGCGGTTGTCTCCCGAGCCTTGCATCGAGGGCAGCAGGAACGCCTTGCCGCTCGCGCTGCCGACGTGGCGCGGGAACCAGAACCCCATGCGGTACCGGTTGTCACCGGCCGAAGCATCCGCCGACGTCGACGCTGCGGGAACTGCGCCCGTGAGGTCGCGCGACCGGTCACTCGTGATGAGAAAGGCGCCGCGGGCGGCCAGCAGGTCGGTCGTCAGCCCGCGATGCAGCAACTGCTGCCCTTGGTGCGCGCCGCCTGCCTGCAGCAACAGCGCGATCTTGGCCTGATCGTCCAGGGTCGGGTACCAACCCGCGTTCGCCCAGATGACGCCGCGCGCACCGCCCGGTTCGAGGGTACGCACCGCCGGCGCGTGGTGGATGCCGATGGGCTTGAACACCTCGTCCGTGAGCATCTGCCAAAGATCCGCCTGCGGACCGCGCACGGACTTCAGGAAGCCGTCGATCGCGAGCCCGAGCAGGAAATAGTCCTGGTCGCGGTACCGCATGACCGTGCCCGGCTCCCAAGGATAGGGCTTGAGGTGGCGGTTGATGAGCGCGAGCTTCAGGGCGGTGGGGCCTGCCGTGTACCAGGCGTCGTACTCGCCATCGAGATACCCGGAGAACGCGTCGTTCGGATCCGTCTCGAGGCTGCCGAAACCGCCGAAGCCGGTCGCCATGTCGGCGGCGTCGATGAACCGGATGCGGTCCCATTTGGGGTGCAGGCCCGGCACATGGTCGCCGATGCGCAGGTCGAGCACATAGGGCCCGTAGGTCTCGGCGAGCCGCAGCAGCGCGAGCGGGGCGGCGATGCTCTTCATGACCGAGCGCACGCCGAAGCGCATCTCGAGCGGGTACGGGTAGGGGCCGTAGGGCGTGGCCGATTCCTGATGGTAGAGCGTGCCGCGATGGACGACCGCGTTGATCACCTGCCATGTGGGGCGCAGCGGGCCGCCGAAGCCTGCGAGCGTGCCGGGCGGGAACTGCTTCTCGAGTTCCGACCAAGGTCGGGCGGGCAAGCGGTCCGCGAGCTCGCGTCGCGCGGCGGCACGCTGCGTCTCGAGGTCGGCGAGTCCGCCCGGCGTGAAGCTCGTCGCGGCGCGACCCCAGAAGACGACGTGCTGGTGCAGCAGGTAAGGCGCGGTCTGCTGCGTGAACTGCAGACGCAGCGCCGTCACTTCGCCGCCGCGGTAGAGGAAGGTCGCGACGCCTTGGTGGGCGTGGTTCTCGGTGTCGTTCACCAGCATCAGCGGCAGCGCGGCACGCGACCACTCGCCGTCCCCCGGTTCGCGCCAGACCCGTCCGGGTTGCGGGATCACGGTCCAGTAGCTGCGCGCACCCTTGCCGGGCAGCTCGGACAACATGCTGCCGCGCTGCAGCGGCACGAGCGTCGCGCCGTCGCTGAAGAGCGTGAGCGAGACCGCCGGGAAGAGTCGTGCGTCGCGGCCGCCGATGAGCGGACCCTTGAGCGCCGGCATGGCCTGCATCGCGGATTGTCCGATGCGCAGTGTGCCCACGATCGGCGCGGCAGGCAGCGCGTCCGTGCCCGGGACGAAGGCCGAATTGTCGACGGGGGACGCGGGCGCCGCGGCCGAGGTCATGGCGGCGACGGGCAGTCGGTCCGCGGCGGCTCCGGCGGATGCAGCGTCCGGCAGCCAAGCCGCCAACAGACAGGTCGCGATGAGGGAGCAGAGGTTCGGTGAGGTGCGCATGGGTCGGTTTTACCCCTTCGGTGCCGAGATGTCTTGAGCCGGCGCGTCATGGCATGTCGCTTCAGGGCATGCCGCCGCAAGCCATGCCGCCTGAGGGCGTGGCGCGGATCAGTGCCCCCGCCAGACCGGCTTGCGCTTCTCGGCGAAGGCGCGCGCGCCTTCTTTTTGGTCTTCGCTGCCATAGAGCCTGTCCACGGTCGGCAGACGCCGCTTGGTGACGAGGTCGAAGGCCTGCTGGATCGGCAGGTGCGAGGTCTCGCGGATGATCTCCTTGATGGCCGCGAACACGAGCGGCGGCCCCTCGGCGAGTTGCAGGGCGAGTTCGCGCGCGCGCGGCATCAGGCGGTCGCCCGGCAGGACCTCGTTGACGAGCCCCCAGCGCTGGGCTTCCGCTGCGTCGATGCGCCGTCCGGTGAGCAGCAGTTCCATCGCGACATGGAACGGGATGCGGCGCGGCAGCTTGATGGACGCCGCGTCGGCGACCGTGCCGGAGTGGATCTCGGGCAACGCGAAGGTCGCATGTTCGGCGGCGAGGAGGATGTCGCAGGAAAGCGCGATCTCGAAGCCGCCGCCGAAGGCGAGGCCGTTGATGGCGCAGATGACGGGCTTGTCGAGCCCGGGCAGTTCCTGCAGGCCGCCGAAACCGCCGACGCCGTAGTCCGAATCCGGGGCCTCGCCCGCCGCCGCGGCCTTGAGGTCCCAGCCCGGGCAGAAGAACCGCTCGCCCGCGCCCGTCAGGATCGCGACCCGCAGCACCGGGTCGTCGCGGAACCCCGCGAACACCTCGCCCATGATGCGGCTCGTGGCCGCGTCGATGGCGTTCGCCTTGGGGCGGTCGATCGTGACTTCGAGCACGGCGCCGTGCCGTTCCAAGATAATGGGTCCGGTCATGGGTTCCTCGCGTTCAGTCGGCCGTCATCTTGATGAGCGCATCCACCGCGACCGCGCGGTCGGGCAGGACGAGCAGGGGGTTCACATCGAGTTCGAGCAGGCGGTCGCGATGTGCTTCGGCGAACTCCGCGACGGCGAGGATGGCGCGCAGCACGGACTCCGGGTCGCCCCGGCGGCCACGATGTCCTTCGACGAGGGTCCAGACCCGCAGCCGGCGGACGGCACGCTCGAGGTCGTCACGCGTCGCGGGTAGCAGCACCGTCACCGAGTCGGTGAGGAGTTCGGCGAGCACGCCGCCTGCGCCCACCAACAGCGCGAACCCGAACTGCGGGTCGCGGACCACGCCGACGATGAGCTCGGCGACGGCGCCGCCGACCATCTGTTCGACGAGGACCCGGTCGCCGAGCGTCGCCATGCGCGTGGCGGCGGCCGCCACGTCGTCGGACGAGCGCAGGCCGAGCGCGACGCCACCGACATCGCTCTTGTGCGCGATGGCGTCGTCCGAGATCTTGAGCACCACCGGGAACCCGATGCGCGCCGCGACCGCCGCGGCTTCGCCGGTCGCGCATTCCGCGGAGGCGGGTACGACGATGCCGTATCGCGCGAGCAGGGCTTTGGCCTCCGACTCGCGCAACACCCGTCCCGTCGGGACAGCGCCGGCCGCATCGGTGGTCGTTGCGCGGGAGGCAGGATCTGGCGGCCAGGGTAGGGTGGCTACCGGCTGCGCATGCCGCTCACCGATGGCGGCGGCGGCGGCGAAGGCCTGCAGCGCGTCCTCGATGCCGATCAGCGGCGCGATGCCCGCCGCGCCGAGTTCTTCCGCGAGGGCAGGAGGCATGCCCTCGGGCAGCGTCGCGACCACCGCCGCCCGGGCGCCGACCTGCTGCTGCGCTGCCGCCCAGGCGCGCGCGGTGAGCTCCCAGGAATCGGGCTTCATCGCCGGATGCGTGGGGGTGTCGAGGATCAGCATCGAGACATCGAATCCGCCGCTCATCGCCGCCGCGAAGGTGTTCGTGAGGGCCGCAGACTGGTTCCAGATGAAGGTGTGGTAATCGAGCGGGTTGTCGATGTGCACGAGGTCGTTGAGCGTCGCGCCGACGCGCTGCGCGGCGGCGTCATCGAACGGCGGGAACGAGAGCGAATGCGCGGGCGCAAGGTCGGCGACCAGCGCCGCCTCGCCGCCCGAGCAGCTCAAGGACACCAAGCGGCGCCCCGTGGTCGGTCCACCGAAATGCAGCAGCTTGAGGGTCTCGACCAGCGCGGAGAGGGTGGGGACCCGCGCGACGCCGTAGCGCTCGAACAGCGCCTCGCAGATACGGTCCTCGCCCGCGAGGGATGCGGTGTGGCTCATGGCGATGCGCGCGCCTTGCGGTGATCGGCCCGTCTTGAGCACGACCACGGGCTTGCGCGCGGCCTGTGCGAGCGCGGCCGCCGCGGCGAAGGCGGCGGGGTCGCGCAGACCCTCGACATGCAGGCCGATCGCGGTGATGCGCGGATCCTGCGCCAACGCGTCTACCGCGGCCGCGATGTCGACGTCGGCCTGGTTGCCGAGCGTGAGCAGCGCCGCGACCGGCAGGCCGCGCCGCAGCATGGTGAGGTTGCAGCCGATGTTGCCCGACTGCGTGACGATCGCGACCCCGCGTTCGACGGGTGTCAGGGCGTGCTCGTCCGGCCACAGCGCGACGCGCGCCATGGTGTTGATGAAGCCGTAGCAGTTCGGGCCGAGCAGCGGCATGCCATCGGCGGCATCGAGCAGCGAGCGCTGACGGTCGAGGTCGCCGGTCTCTGCGAAGCCTGCGGCGTAGATGACCGCACCGCCACAGCCAAGCGCGCGCAGCGCGGAGACGGCCTCCGGCGTGATCGCGCGCGGCAATGCGACGAAGGCGGCATCCGGCGTGCCGTCGATGTCGGCGATGCGGGCGACCGTCGGGACGCCGCCCAGCTGCGGGCGCCGCGGGTTGACGGCCCAGAGGCGCCCCTCGAAGCCGAGCGCGCGGGTGCGCTCGATGGCGATGGCGCACTCGCCGCCGCCGATGAACGCGATCGAGCGCGGGTCGAGCAGTCGCTGCAGGCGCATTCAGGCCCCGAGCGGCCGCAACAGCGCGCGCGAGATGATGTGTCGCTGGATCTCGGAGGTGCCTTCCCAGATGCGTTCGACGCGCGCGTCGCGCCAGATGCGCTCGAGCGGCAGGTCGGACATCAGTCCCATGCCGCCGTGGATCTGGATGGCCTCGTCGGCGACGAAGGCCAGCATCTCGGTGGCCTTGAGCTTGGCCATCGCCATGTCGGAATCGGTCACGGTGCCCTGGTCGACCTTCCACGCGGCCTCGAGGGTCAGCAACTCCGCGGCCTTCAGTTCGGTGGCCATGTCCGCGAGCTTGAAAGAGACGCCCTGGAACTTGCCGATCTGCTGCCCGAACTGCTGACGCTCGGCGGCCCAGCGCGTAGCGAGGTCGAGGGCACGCTCGGCGCGTCCCAAGCAGGTGGCGGCCACCTGCAGGCGCGTCGCGCCGAGCCACTGGTTCGCGACCTCGAAACCGCGGCCGATCTCGCCCAGCACTTGCGATTTGGGCACGCGGCAGTCGTCGAACTGCAGGACGCAGTTGTGGTAGCCGCGGTGCGAGACGCTCTTGTAGCCGTCCAGGATCTGATAGCCCGGCGTGCCGCGGTCGATCAGGAACGCGGTGATGAGGGCGCGGCTGCCGCGTGCCGAGGTCTCCTCGCCCGTGGCGGCGAACAGCACCACGAAGTCCGCCTCGTCGGCGTGGCTGATGAAATGTTTGGTGCCGTTGATGATGAAGTCGTCGCCGTCGCGGCGCGCGCGGGTCTTCATGCCGCGCAGGTCGGAGCCGGCGCCGGGTTCGGTCATGGCGAGGCAGTCCGAACGCTCGCCGCGCACGGCAGGCAGGAGATACCGCTCGCGCTGCTCGCCCTCGCAAGCCATCAGGATGTTCGAGGGCCGCGCCACGCAGGTCCAGTGCAGGGCGTAGTTGGCGCGGCCGAGCTCGCGCTCGTAGAGGATCCAGGTGAGGGTATCGAGTCCGGCGCCGCCGACCTCGGCGGGCATGTTGGCTGCGTAGAGCCCGGCGTCGATCGCCTTGCGCTTGATCTCGTCGCGCAGGTCGGGACGCAGCCGCCCGGTCGACTCGATCTCGGCCTCGTGGGGATAGAGCTCGTTGGCCACGAATCCACGGGTCGTCTCGACGATCAGCCGCTGTTCTTCGGTGAGGGAAAAGTGCATGGTCCTCCGCCGCTGGCGTCCGCCTGTATCTATGGCATGATTGAAAGCGCAAGCATAAACCCACGGGGAGCGGAACGGCATGCCGTTGCAGATCAGTCGGGAAGTCTTCATCACCTGCGCCGTCACGGGCTCGGGTGGCACCCAGGACCGTTCGCACCACGTGCCGCGCTCGCCCAAGGACATCGCCGCCAGCGCCATCGCCGCGGCCAAGGCCGGCGCCGCCGTCGTCCACTGCCATGTCCGCGATCCCGAGAGCGGCAAGGCGAGCCGCGACCCCAAGCTCTACCGCGAGCTGGTCGACCGCATCCGCGACTCGGACACCGACGTCGTCGTCAACCTCACCGCCGGCATGGGCGGCGACCTCGTGCTCGGCCCCCCGGAGGCGCCGCTCCCGGTCAACCCGGTCGGCACCGACATGGGCAGCGCCGAGGACCGTATGCGCCCCATCGCCGATTGCCTCCCCGAGATCTGCACGCTCGACTGCGGCACCATGAACTTCGCGGAAGCCGATTACGTCATGACCAACACGCCCGGCATGCTGCGCGCGATGGGCGGCATGATGACCAAGCTCGGCGTGCGCCCCGAGATTGAGGCCTTCGATACCGGGCACCTCTGGTTCGCCAAACGCTTGGTGGAGGAGGGGGTGCTCGACAGCCCGGCGCTGGTGCAGCTCTGCATGGGCATCCCTTGGGGTGCGCCCAACGACCTCGACACCTTCATGGCGATGGTCCACAACGTTCCCGCCGACTGGACCTGGTCGGCGTTCAGCCTCGGCCGCGACCAGATGCCCTATGTGGCGGCGGCGGTGATCGCCGGCGGCAACGTGCGCGTCGGGCTCGAGGACAACCTCTGGCTCGACAAGGGCGTGCTCGCGCGCAACGAGGACCTCGTCGAGCGCGCGGTCGGCATCATCGAGCGCCTGGGCGCGCGCGTCATCGGCCCGGCCGAGGTGCGCAGCAAGCTGGGCCTCGTCAAGCGCGCCCCGGTCGCCCACGCATGAGGCCGGTCGCTGCGGTCGTCGGGGGCGGCGTCATCGGTGGGGGATGGCTCGCGCGCTTCCTCCTGAACGGCTGGGATGTGCAGGTCTTCGATCCGGATCCCGAAGCCGAGCGCAAGCTCACCGAAGTCCTCGCCAACGCGCGGCGTTCGCTGCCCGGTCTCTACGACACCGCGCTGCCGCCGGAAGGCACCTGGCGCCTCTGCGCGACGGTCGAGGAGGCCGTGGCGGGTGCGCGTTGGGTGCAAGAGTCCGTGCCCGAACGGCTCGACCTCAAGCACCGCGTGCTCACGCAGATGCAGCAGGTGCTGCCGCCTGATGTCGTCATCGGCTCCTCGACCTCCGGCTTCAAGCCCTCCGAACTCGGCGCCGGCATCCCGCGCCCCGGGCAGGTCATGGTCGTGCATCCCTTCAACCCGGTGTACCTGCTGCCGGTCGTCGAGGTCGTGCCGCATACCAGCGCCGATGATGCCTTCGTCACCGGCGCCATGCAGACGATGCGCGGTATCGGCATGATGCCGCTGCGCATCCGGCGCGAGATCGACGCGCATGTGGCCGACCGCTTCCTCGAGGCCGTGTGGCGCGAGGCGCTGTGGCTCGTCAAGGACGACATCGCCACCACCACCGAGATCGACGATGTCATCCGTTTCGGCTTCGGCATCCGCTGGGCGCAGATGGGGCTCTTCGAGACCTATCGCGTCGCGGGCGGCGAGGCCGGCATGCGGCATTTCATCGCACAGTTCGGGCCTTGCCTGACCTGGCCCTGGACGCGCCTCATGGATGTCCCCGAGCTCGACGACGCGCTCATCGACAAGATCGCCTCGCAGTCGGACGCGCAGTCCGGCATGTACAGCATCCGCGAGCTCGAGCGCATCCGTGACGACAACCTCGTGGCGATGATGCGCGCGCTCAAGGGCCGCGACTGGGCCTCCGGGCGCCTGCTGCGCGAACACGACCAACGCTTGCGCGACGCCCAGCCCGAGCCCGACTGGTCACAGCCCGTCGAAACCGTGTCGCGCAGCGTTCCCGCCGACTGGACGGACTACAACGGTCACATGAACGAGGCGCGCTACCTCGAGGTGTTCAGCGCGGCCACCGACCGCTTCATGGCGCTCATCGGCTGCGATGCCGCGTACATCGCCGCGGGCGGCAGCTACTTCACCGTCGAGACGCACCTGCAGCACCTCGCGGAGGTGCATGCGGGCGCCCGGGTGCGGGTGACGACGCAGTTGCTGGAGGGCGAGGGCAAGCGCCTGCACCTCTTCAGCCGGCTCTTCGGCGAGGACGGCACGGAGCTCGCGACCGGCGAACAGATGCTGCTGCACGTGTCGCTGCAGACGCGCCGCGCGTCGCCGCCGGGCGAGGCGCTGCAGCGCACGCTCGCTGCGATCCAGGCCAAACATGCCGCGCTGCCGCGGCCGGGGAGGTTGCGCTGTGGCATCCGGGACTGACACGCCCCCGACGGGGCAGCCAGGGCAGGGCCGCCAAGAGCCGCCGGTCGATTGGCCGGTGTTCGCCATCACGGCGGTCACGGTGCTCGGCGTCTGCCTGTTGGTGTTCCTGTCACCCGATCGCGCGGGAGCCGTCATCACCCAGCTGCACGGCAAGCTGACCCGCAACTTCGGTTTCCTCTATCAGTGGTACGTCATCGCGCTCTTCGGCTTCCTGGGTTTCATCGCCTGCAGCCGTCACGGCAAGATCCGCCTCGGCGGACGCGACGCGAAACCGGAGTTCAGCACCGTCAGCTGGATCGGCATGATCTTCTGCGCCGGCGTCGGTGCGACGCTCATTTATTGGGCAGTGGTCGAATGGACCTACTACATCGACGCGCCGCCGCTCGGCGCCGCACCGCGCTCCACGGCCGCCATCGAATGGGCAGCGACCTACGGCATCTTCCATTGGGGGCCGGTCGGTTGGGCGATCTTCTGCGTGCCGACCATCGCCATCGCCTACGCTTTCTACCAGCGCGGTGAGCCCCACCTGCGCCTGAGTTCGGGCTGCCTGCCTTTCCTGCCGGGCGGTGTCGGCAGCGCCCGCGCCCGCATCATCGACTTCATCTACATGGCGAACCTCATCGGCGGCAGCGCCACGGCGCTTGCACTCACCGCGCCCATGGTCGCGGCGCTGTTCGAGAAGCTGACGGGCGTGCCGCAGTCCTTCGCGGTCGAGGCGACGGTCATCCTCATCTGCGTGCTGATCTTCGCGGCCAGCAGCTTCATCGGCCTCGAGAAGGGCTTCAAGCGGATGTCGGACGCGAACACCTGGATCGCGCTCGGTCTGCTCGGTTTCGTCGCCGCGGTGGGACCCACGCTCTTCATCCTGCAGATGGGGACCAATTCCCTCGGGCTGATGCTGCAGGACTTCGTGCGCATGCTCACCTGGACCGACCCGGTCGAGCGCAAGGGCTTTGTCGAGGACTGGACGGTCTTCTATTGGGCGTGGTGGGTGGCCTATGGTCCGTTCGTCGCGCTCTTCGCCACGCGCATCTCGCGCGGCCGCACGCTGCGCGAGCTCATCTTCGGGCTGATCACCTTCGGTACGCTCGGCGCCGGCATCTTCTACATCGTGCTCGGCAACTACGCGCTCAATCTCGAGCTGACCGGCGCGCTCGAGGTGACCCGGTTGGTGAAGGAGCAGTCGGGTGCCGTCGCACTCGCCGAAGTGCTCGGCACCTTGCCGTTCCCGACGCTCGTCATCCTGGGTTTCCTCGTCGTGGCCGCCATCCTCATGGCGACCACCTACGACTCGGCCTCCTATACGCTGGCCTCGGTGTCGAGCCGCGACATCCACTCGGGGCAGGACCCCGCGCGCTGGAACCGCGTGTTCTGGGCTTTCGCCATCGGCGTACCGCCGGTCGCCCTGCTGTTCGTCGGGGGCGACATCACGGTGGTGCAGTCGGCGACGATCATCGTCAGCCTGCCGCTGCTCGCGGTCGGCGTGCTGCTTGCGCTCTCCATCCTGCGCATGATCCGCGAGGACGAGGCCGCCGGCAGGCTCTGAGCCGTTTCCATCGCCTTGCCGGGGGCCTGTCGACGCCGGTCGCTTACGCTCAACCTGATGTCGCATTCAGGCGTGTCGTCCCCCCGTCCCGCGACCACAATTTCGCTGGGGTCGTATAACAGGGGATGATGACTTGAAGAGCAACATCGAGATCGCGCAGTCCGCCAAGTTGCGGCCCATCACCGCGCTGGCCCAAGACCGTCTCGGCATCCCTGAAGAGGCGCTCGAGCCCTTCGGTCGCCACAAGGCGAAGCTCTCGCTCGGCTACATCGACTCGCTGCGCGACCGGCCTGACGGCAAGCTGGTGTTGGTGACGGCGATCTCCCCGACCCCGGCGGGCGAGGGCAAGACCACGACCACGGTCGGCCTCGGCGACGCCCTCAACCGCATCGGCAAGCGTGCCGTGGTCTGCTTGCGCGAACCCGCGCTCGGACCGGTGTTCGGCATGAAGGGCGGCGCCGCGGGCGGCGGCCATGCCCAGGTCGTGCCGATGGAGGACATCAACCTCCACTTCACCGGCGACTTCGCCGCGATCGCGCTCGCGAACAACCTGCTCGCGGCGATGATCGACAACCACATCTACCACGGCAACGAGCTCGGCTTCGACGTGCGCCGCATCGCCTGGCGCCGCGTGGTCGACGTCAACGACCGCGCGCTGCGCCAGATCACCGCAGGTCTCGGCGGCAGCCCGAACGGCTTCCCGCGCGAAGACGGCTTCGACATCGTGGTGGCCTCCGAAGTCATGGCCATCTTCTGCCTCGCCACCAGCATCAGCGATCTCAAGGAGCGCCTCGGCAAGATCGTGGTCGGCTATACCCGCGACCAGAAGCCCATCCTCGCCCGCGACCTCAAGGCGCACGGCGCGATGACGGTGCTCCTCAAGGACGCGCTCGCCCCGAACCTGGTGCAGACGCTCGAGAACAACCCGGCGATCATCCACGGCGGTCCGTTCGCCAACATCGCCCACGGCTGCAACTCCGTGATCGCGACCCGCACGGCGCTCAAGCTCGGCGACTTCGTGGTGACCGAGGCCGGCTTCGGCGCGGACCTCGGCGCCGAGAAGTTCATCGACATCAAGTGCCGCAAGGCGGGCCTGAAGCCCGACGCCGCGGTGATCGTCGCCACCGTGCGCGCGCTCAAGTTCCACGGCGGCATCGACGTGCCCGACCTGCCCAAGGAAAACGTCGAAGCCCTCAAGAAGGGCATGGCGAACCTCGAGCGGCACATCGCCAACGTGCGCGACCGCTTCGGGCTGCCCTGCGTGGTGTCCATCAACCACCGCGCCGAGGACACGCCCGCGGAGATCCAGGCGCTGCACGAGCGCGCGAGCCACTTGGGCGTCAAAGTCGTCACCGCCAAGCACTTCGCCGAAGGCAGCGCCGGTGCGACCGAGCTCGCCGAGGAAGTCGTCCGCCTCACGCAGCAGCCGAACTACTTCACCCACATGTACCCGGACGAGCTGCCGCTCTGGGACAAGATGAAGAAGGTCGCGACCGAGCTCTACGGCGCCTCCGACATCACCGCCGACGCCAAGGTGCGCGGTGCGATCAAGACGCTGCAAGAGAACGGCTACGGCCACTATCCGGTGTGCGTGGCGAAGACGCAGTACTCGTTCTCGACCGACCCCAAGCTCCGCGGTGCGCCGTCCAACCACGTGGTCAATATCCGCGAGGTCAGGCTCGCGGCGGGTGCCGAGTTCATCGTCATGATCTGCGGCGACATCATGACCATGCCGGGACTGCCGAAGCTCCCGGCCGCCTGCAACATCGACATCGATGCCGCGGGCCGCGTCGTCGGGATGTTCTGACGCGCCGCCATGCCCTGGGACACGCAACGCGCCGCGTCGATCATCGAGACCTATCAGCATCTCGACGGCCCGGCGTTGCCGGTGCTGCGGGCGCTGCAACTGGAGTTCGGGTACTTGCCCGATGAGGCCGTGGCACAGGTGGCCGAGGCCTTGAACCTCTCGCGCGCCGAGGTGCACGGCGTCGTCACGTTCTACCACGACTTCCGCCGCGAACCGGGCGGGCGCACCAGCCTCAAGATCTGCCGTGCCGAGGCCTGCCAGGCCATGGGGGCGGATGACCTCGCCGACGAGGCGCGCAAGCACCTCGGCGTCGACTGGCACGGCACGACCCGCGATCGCGAGGTGACGCTCGAGCCGATGTTCTGCCTCGGGCTCTGCTCCGTGGCGCCCGCGGCGCAGGTGGGCGAGCGCCTGGTCGCGCGCGCCGATTGGCCGACACTCGCGGAGGCGCTGCACAAGTGCCGTCGTTGATCCGCATCTTCGTGCCGGCGGACTCCGCTGCACTGGCCCTCGGCGCCGACGAGGTGGCCGTCGCCATCGCCGCCGAGGCCAAGCGCCGCGGTGCCGCGGTCGCCGTGGTCCGCAACGGCTCGCGCGGCATGCACTGGCTCGAGCCCCTGGTCGAGGTGCAGACCGCGTCCGGCCGCGTCGGCTACGGCCCGGTCGCGGTGGCCGATGTCGCGGGGCTCTTCGAGGCGGGTTGGCTCGAGGGTGGCGCGCACGCGCTCTGCATCGGCGATCCGGCGCAGCATCCGTTCATGGCCCGGCAGACGCGTTGGACCTTCGCGCGCTGCGGCATCATCGATCCGGTCTCCTGGGACGACTACACCGCGCACGGCGGCGGGCAGGGGCTCGCAAGGGCCCGCGCGCTCGGCGCCACCGCCGTGCTCGAGGCCATCACCGCATCCGGCCTGCGGGGGCGTGGCGGCGCGGGCTTCCCGGCGGGCATCAAGTGGCGCACCGTCAAGGATGCGCCGGGCGACGTGAAGTACGTCGTCTGCAACGCCGATGAAGGGGACTCCGGCACCTTCGCCGATCGCATGGTGATGGAAGGCGACCCCTTCTCGCTGCTCGAGGGCATGGTCATCTGCGGGCTCGCCGTGGGCGCGCGCAAGGGTTTCATCTATATCCGCTCGGAATATCCGCGCGCGATCGCCGTGCTCGAGCACGCATTGGTGGTGGCGCGGGCGAACGGCCTCTTCGAGGACTGCGCCATCGAACTGCGGATCGGCGCCGGATCCTACGTCTGCGGCGAAGAGACGGCCCTGCTCGAGAGCCTCGAAGGCAAGCGCGGCCAGGTGCGCGCGAAGCCGCCGCTCCCGGCGCACCACGGGCTCTTCGGCAAGCCGACCGTGGTCAACAACGTGCTGACGCTCGCGACGGTGCCCGAGATCCTCGTGCGCGGCCCGGAGGCCTACGCCGCGCTCGGCTGCGGCCGCTCGCGCGGCACGCTGCCGTTCCAGTTGGCGGGCAACATCAAGCACGGCGGGCTCTTCGAGGCGCCGTTCGGGCTGACCCTCGGCGAGCTCGTCGATGACATCGGCGGCGGCACGGCGACCGGCCGGCCGGTGCGGGCGGTGCAGGTGGGCGGTCCCTTGGGGGCCTATTTCCCGCGTGCCTTCTTCGATACGCCGCTCGACTACGAAGCCTTCGCGGCCCGCGACGGCCTCGTCGGCCACGGCGGCATCGTGGTGTTCGACGAGCGCGTCGACATGGCCCGGCAGGCGCGGTTCGCGATGGAGTTCTGTGCCGAGGAGTCCTGCGGCAAGTGCACGCCCTGCCGCGTCGGCTCGGTGCGCGGCATGGAGGTCATCGACAAGATCCTCGCAGGCCGCGACGTCGACGCCAATTTGGCGCTGCTCGACGACCTTTGCAATACTCTCCGACTGGGGTCACTCTGCGCGCTGGGCGGCTTCGTGCCGTACCCGGTGCTGAGTGCGGTGCGACATTTCCCGCAGGATTTCCGACGACCATGAGCGCCATACTCGACGATCGCGACTTCGGCACACCGCCGTCGCGCGCCGCCCAGACCGTCACGCTGGAGATCGACGGCATGCCGGTCGCGGTGCCCGCCGGTACCTCGGTGATGCGCGCCGCCGCCGAGGCCGGGGTCTCCGTGCCCAAACTCTGCGCCACCGACACGCTCGAGGCCTTCGGTTCCTGCCGCCTGTGCGTGGTCGAGATCGAAGGCCGTGCCGGGACGCCGGCGTCCTGCACCACCCCGGTCGCCGAGGGCATGAAGGTCCGCACGCAGACCGGCAAGCTCAAGACGCTGCGTCGCGGCGTCATGGAGCTCTACATCTCCGACCATCCGCTCGACTGTCTCACCTGCTCCGCCAACGGCGATTGCGAACTACAGGACATGGCGGGCGCGGTGGGCCTGCGCGAGGTGCGCTACGGCTACGACGGCGCCAACCACCTCGAGGCCAAGAAGGACGAGTCGAACCCGTACTTCACCTTCGACCCCTCGAAGTGCATCGTCTGTTCGCGCTGCGTGCGCGCCTGCGACGAGGTGCAAGGCACCCTCGCGCTCACGGTGTCCGGCCGCGGCTTCGAGTCCAAGATCGCCGCCAGCATCGACGAGAAGTTCAGCGACTCCGAGTGCGTCTCCTGCGGCGCCTGCGTCAAGGCCTGCCCGACCGCGACGCTCATCGAGAAGACCGTCATCGAGATCGGTCAGCCGGAACGCTCGGTGCTCACCACCTGCGCCTATTGCGGCGTCGGCTGCACCTTCAAGGCGCAGGTCCGCGGCAACGAGGTCGTGCGCATGGTGCCGCACGATGACGGCAAGGCCAACCGCGGCCATTCCTGCGTGAAGGGCCGGTTCGCCTGGGGCTATGCCACGCACCCGGACCGCGTGGTCACGCCGCTCGTCCGCGAGCGCATCAGCGACCCCTGGCGCGAGGCCACCTGGGACGAGGCCATCGGCCGCATCGCCTCGGAGTTCCGGCGCCTGCAGGGACAGTACGGCAAGAACTCGGTGGGGGCCGTCACGTCCTCGCGCTGCACCAACGAGGAGACCTTCCTCGTCCAGAAGATGGTGCGTGCCGTGTTCGGCAACAACAACGTCGACACCTGCGCGCGCGTCTGCCACTCGCCGACGGGCTACGGCCTCAAGCAGGCCTTCGGCACCTCGGCCGGCACCCAGGACTTCGACTCGGTCGCCGAGGCCGACATCATCCTCGTCATCGGCGCCAACCCGACCGATGGCCACCCGGTGTTCGCCTCGCGCATGAAGCGGCGGCTGCGCGAAGGCGCGAAGCTCATCGTCGTCGACCCGCGCCGCATCGACCTCGTGCGCACGCCACACATCGAGGCGAGCCACCACCTGCAACTGCGCCCCGGCACCAACGTCGCCGTGGTCAATGCGATCGCCCACGTGATCGTCACCGAGGGCCTCGTCGACGAGGCCTTCGTGCGCGAGCGCTGCGACCTTGGCGAGTTCGCCACTTGGGCTGCGTTCGTGGCCGAGGCGCGCAACAGCCCGGAGAGCACGGAGGCCGTCACGGGCGTGCCGGCGGCGGAACTGCGCGCGGCGGCGCGGCTCTATGCCACGGGCGGCAACGGCGCCATCTACTACGGCCTCGGCGTCACCGAGCACAGTCAGGGCACCACCACGGTCATGGCCATCGCGAACCTCGCGATGGCGACCGGCAACCTCGGTCGGCCCGGCGTCGGCGTCAACCCGCTGCGCGGCCAGAACAACGTGCAGGGCGCCTGCGACATGGGCTCCTTCCCGCACGAGTTCGCGGGCTACCGCCATGTGTCGGACGGCTCCGCGCGTGAGGTGTTCGAGGCCGCCTGGGGCGTGTCGCTCGAATCCGAGCCGGGGCTGCGCATCCCCAACATGTTCGACGCGGCCCTCGACGGCAGCTTCAAGGGCATGTTCATCCAGGGCGAGGATTTCGCGCAGTCCGACCCCGATACCCAGCACGTGGTCGCGGCGCTTTCGGCGATGGAATGCGTGGTCGTCCACGACCTGTTCCTCAACGAGACCGCCAAGTACGCGCATGTGTTCCTGCCGGGCGCGTCCTTCCTCGAGAAGGACGGCACCTTCACCAACGCCGAGCGGCGCATCAGCCGCGTGCGCAAGGTCATGCCGCCGCGCGCCGGGCTCGCCGACTGGCAGGCCGTCATGAAGGTCTGCCAGGCGCTCGGCCACACGATGCACTACGACCATCCGTCGCAGATCATGGACGAGATCGCGCGCACCACGCCCTCGTTCACGGGCGTGAGCTACGAGAAACTGGACCGTCTCGGTTCGGTCCAGTGGCCCTGCAACGAGAAGGCGCCCGAAGGCACGCCCGTGATGCACATCGGCGGCTTTGCGCGCGGCAAGGGCCGTTTCGTGGTCACCGAATATGTGCCCACCGAGGAGCGTTCGTCCTCGCGCTTCCCGCTGCTGCTGACCACCGGTCGCATCCTGTCGCAGTACAACGTGGGCACTCAGACCCGCCGCACGCCCAACGTGCAGTGGCACGACGCCGACCTGCTCGAGATCCACCCGCACGACGCCGAGCAGCGCGGCATCCGCGCGGGCGATCGCGTGCGCGTCATGAGCCGCAGCGGTGCGACCGAGCTGCGCGCCGAGATCACCGATCGCGTGGCGCCGGGCGTGGTGTACACCACGTTCCACCACCCCGACACGCAGATCAACGTCGTGACGACCGAGAACTCGGACTGGGCGACCAATTGCCCTGAGTACAAGGTCACCGCCGTCCAGGTGCTGCCAACGAATGCCCCTGCCACCGCCCGCGCTTGAGCTGCCGCGGATTGCGGTCGGCGGCGCGGCCGGTATCGCAGGGGGAATCGGCACCCGCGCCTTGCCCGAAGAGGTGGCGATCGCGCTGACCTACAATCGGGCGTCCTACGCCGTGATGATGGCGACGCCGCTCGATATCGAGGACTTCGGGGTCGGCTTCTCCCTCAACGAGGGGATCATCGCCGCGGCGACGGAGCTCGTCGAGGTCGAGGCGGTGCCGGTCGAACTTGGGATCGAGCTGCGTATGACCCTGGTGGACGATGCCGCGGACCGCACAGTGGAACGACGCCGGCGCCTCGCGGGCCCGGTCGGTTGCGGGCTCTGCGGCGTGGAGAGCCTCGAGGAGGCTTTGCGTCCGCTGCCACCGGTCGCGGCGACGCTCGAGGTCGCGGCCGACGAGGTACGCGCGGCCGTGGCCGCGCTCTGGGACGCGCAGGCGCTCAACCGTCGCACCCGTGCCGTGCACGCGGCGGGGTTCTGGCGCCCCGGGCAGGGCATGGTCGCGGTGCGTGAGGATGTCGGTCGGCATAACGCGCTCGACAAGCTCACCGGTGCGCTCGCGCGCGCCGGGACGGCGGCGGCGGAGGGCATGGTGGTGATCTCGAGCCGCGTCTCGATCGAGATGGTGCAGAAAGCCGCCATGATGGGCGCGGGTATCCTCGTCGCCGTGTCGGCGCCGACGGCGCTCGCGGTGCGTTCGGCCGATGCCGCGGGGCTCACGCTGGTGGCGGTCGCGCGCGAGGACGGGTTCGAGATATTCAGCGGTGCGCAGAGGATCAGGACATGAAGACGGAAAAGCTCGTCCGGATGGCCAACCAGATCGCCGGGTTCTTCTCGCACGAGGGTCCCGAGCGGGGGGCGGCGAGCGTCGCCGACCATCTGCAGAAGTTCTGGGATCCGCGCATGCGCGCCGAGATCGCCGCCGCGGTCGCTTCGGGGAGCGCCACCGGGCTCGACCCGCTCGCGCTCGAGGCGGTCAGGCAGATCGCGGGTCCGGGCGCGAACCGAGCGCCTTGAGGATCTCCTCGGCATCACAGATGCCGACCACGCGCCCGGCCTCCACGACCCGCACCGGCTGTCCCGATGCCTGACGCAAGCGGATGACGGTCTGCAGGTCGGTGTCGGGCGCGGTCACTGGCCCGACATCGTCCGCTGTGGCGTCGCCCGATGCGGTATCGCCTGACGCTGGACCTCCCTGTGGCGCCGCCGGCTCCAGCGGCCGCATCACCATCGCTGCGGTCAACGCCGTCAACGGGTTCATGTGCTGCACGAACTCCGCCACGCGCGCATCGGCGGGCCGCAGCACGATGTCCTGGGGCGTGCCGGTCTGCACGATCCGTCCTTGGTCCATGATCGCGATCCGATCGCCGATGCGCAGCGCCTCGTCGAGGTCATGGCTGACGAACAGGATGGTCTTGCGCACCCGCTCCTGCAGCGAAAGGAGCTCGTCCTGGAGGCGGCTGCGGATCAGCGGGTCGAGGGCCGAGAACGGCTCGTCCATCAACAGGATGTCGGCCTCGGTCGCGAAGGCGCGCGCGAGTCCCACGCGCTGCTGCATGCCGCCCGACAGTTCGTCGATCCGCCGGTCGGCCCAGTCCGCGAGGCCTACGAGCGCGAGCTTCTCGGCGACGATGCGCGCGCGCTCGGCCCGCTGTTCGCCGCGCAGCTCGAGCCCCAGACCGACGTTGTCGGCCACCGAACGCCACGGCAGCAGCGCGGCTTGCTGGAAGACCATGCTGATGCGCCGCCGCCGCGCGGCGCAGAGGCTGTCGGCATCGCAGCGCGTGATGTCGAGCGGGCCGTCCCGTCCATCGAGGATCACCTGGCCGCGGGTCACGGGCGTGAGACCGTTGGCGGTGCGCAGCAGGGTCGACTTTCCGGACCCCGAGAGGCCCATGATCACGCAGATCTCGCCCGGCGACACGGCAAGATCCGCGCCGCGTACCGCGAAGGTGACCTGACAGCCGGCTGCGACTGCCGCGGCGTCTTCGCCGCCATCGAGGCGCGTCAACGCGCGGCGTGAGGCGGCGTCGCCATCCCGTCCTGCGGCGCGTGCGAAGACGACATCGACCTTCCGGAACTCGAGGGCGGCGCTCATGGGGTGTTCCTCCGCTCACGCGGCCGGCTCAGACGGTCGAGCACGATGGCGAGCAGCACGATGGCGATGCCGGCCTCGAAACCGACATCGACCTGCACGCTGTTGAGCGCGCGCACCACCGGGACGCCGAGTCCGCCGGCACCCACGAGCGCGGCGATCACGACCATCGACAGGCTCAGCATGATGCACTGCGTGATGCCGGCGAGGATCGAGGGCTTCGCGCAGGGCAGTTCGATCTTCCATAGCCGTTGCCAGCGCGTCGCACCGAAGGCCTCGGCGGCCTCGCGCATCGGTCGCGGCACGCCGGTGATGCCGAGGTGCGTCAGGCGCACCGGTGCCGGCAGCGCGAAGATGACCGTCGAGATCAGCCCCGGTACCACGCCGAGGCCGAACAGCACCAAGGTGGGGATGAGGTAGACGAAGGTCGGCAGCGTCTGCATGAGATCGAGCACCGGGCGCAGCGCCGCATAGAGCCGCGGACGATGCGCCGCGGCGATGCCGAGCGGCACCCCGATCAGCGTGGCGGCGAGCGTCGCCACGGCGACGAGCGCGATGGTCTCGATGGTGGCCGCCCAGTAGCCCTGGTTCATGATGAAGAGCAGGGCGGCGACCACGAAGGCCACCAAGGGCAGCGAGCGCTGCAGCACCCAGGCGAGCGAGCCGGCCGCCAACACGAGCAGCCAGGACGGCAGCGCGCCGAGCAGCGCATGCACGCCGTTGACGCTGCCGCCCACCACGCGGGAGATGACGTCGAACAAAGGTTTCCAGTTCGCCTGCGCATGCGCGATGGCATCGCCGATGGCGCGACCGACCGGGATCTTGTGACCGGCGACGAGGCTCTCGAGGGTCGCCGCGCCGGCCGCCTTGCGCCCCTCTGCCGTGCGATCGGCCGCGGCGCCGCTTCCCGCAATCTCGCCCAAGAGGTCGCCGGGCGCCGATCCGTCCGCCCGCCGTACGCCCTCGAGCAGCGGGGCGAGGGCTTGCGGGTTGGCCCGCAGCCATTCCGCGGCGGCCGCCTCGGGCGCCAGCTTGCGGTTGAGGATGCCGTCCATCAGGTCGTTCTCCATCGCACCCGTGAACGACAGGTTGCGCAGGAATCGGCCGACGTTGGGGCATTCCTGCAGGTAGCCCTTGCGGACGACGGTGTGGATGATCGCGCCGCCGAAGTCGGGGCCGAAGGTGTCGTCACCGCCCGTGAGGTAGCGCATGTCGTAGCGCTTGTTCATCGGGTGCGGTTGCCAGCCGAAGAACACGATCGCCTCGCGCGCGTTGTAGGCGCGTTCGACCTGCGCGAGCATCCCTTGCTCGCTGGACTCGACCAAAGTGAAGCCGCTGAGGCCGAAGCGGCCGGCTTCGATCAACTCGATCATCATCCGGTTGCCGTCGTTGCCCGGCTCGATGCCGTACATCTTGCGTCCCAACGGTCCCGCGAACTTGGCGATGTCGGCGAAATCACGCAGACCTTGGTCGTGGAGATAGGCCGGCACCGCGAGCGTGTAGCGGGCTTCGGTCATGTTGGCGCGGACCACCTCGATCGAGCCGTCGTCGAGGAAGGGTTGGCGGTCGGCCTTCTGGGAGGGCATCCAGTTGCCGAGGAAGACGTCGATGTCGCGGTTGCGCAGCGAGGCGAAGGTCACGGGAAGCGACAGCACGGTCACCTTGGGTTCATAGCCGAGTCGGCGGAGCACGAGGCTCGCGAAACCGGTCGTCGCCGTGACATCGGTCCAGCCGATGTCCGAGAGGCGCACCACCCGACAGGAGGCGGGTTCGGCGACCGTGCCTGCCGTGGCAACGGAGGCGGCTGTCGTGGAGGAGGCGACTGTCGTGGTGGAGGCGGCGGGCGCGGCGGAGGTGGCGTGGGTCAGGCTCGTCGCGGATCCGAGTGCGACCAGGGCGAGGCCCCACAACAGCGACCCGAGCCGCCCGATGGGGCCTCGGCTTGACGCGGCGGGGCGGGGCACGGCACCATCTGCGGGGATGGCGATCCGGCTGAACGCTGATTCAATACCCTGCGTTCTATCTGCGATATTCGTCATATGCCATTGTTTTTTATGATTTTTTATCCTGGATTTCTGGCACCGCACATCGTGTGACGTCCCGAAATCCTGCGCCGACATCAACCAAGGTGACCCGACATTGAACACTCCGACAAATCCGAGCGGCAGCGCCTCCACCCCCGCCGCATCGCAGCCTTCCCAAGGTCGCGCGAGCGAGGGCAACCGTCGCCAACAACTGATCGAGGTGACACTCGAAAGTCTCGCAGAAGTCGGCATCCAGGGTACGACTCTCGCACATATCGCGGGCAAGGCGGATGTGTCGCCCGGTTTGGTCGCTCACCACTTCGTCGACAAGGACGGGCTGCTGCAGGCTGCTTTCCGGGAGCTGCTGCGGCGCCAGCGTGACCAGGTCCGGTGGCGGGTCACCGCGGCCGGCACGCCGATCGAGAAGCTGCACGCCCATGTTGAGGCCTGCCTCTCGCCCGAAGGCCTGCGGACCCGCGACAGCCGTGCGTGGCTCGCCTACTGGAGTCAGGTGCACCGCTCGGAGGGCATCGCCCGCATCCAGCGCATCTACCAGCGGCGCTTCGATTCCAACCTGCGCTCGGCGCTGCGCCCCTTGGTGCCGGCGGCGACGGTCGCCGACCACGCCGCCAACATCGCGGCGCTTCTCGACGGCACGTGGCTGCAGGCCGCCTTGTCGCCGGCCGCGCCCGGTGATGCCGAGGCCTTGCGGGCCCGCGTGCTCGCGCAGGTCGACGCCACGATCCGTCTCGCCCAAGACGCCGCGCCGGCCATGACGGCTGCGCCCGCGGTCGATGCCGGCGCTGCCCGTCGGGCCCGCCGCGTCACGGCCGATCGGCTCTCGAGCTTCAACCCCGCCACGGGCGAGTTGCTCGCCGAGTTGCCGGTCGCCGGCGCCGAAGAGATCGACGAAGCGGTGCGCCGCGCGCAGGCGGCGCAACCGGCCTGGGCCGCCCTCAGCGGCACCGAGCGTGCGCGCGTCTTGCGGCGCATCTCCGACCTGCTGCGCGAGCACAACGACCGGTTGTCGCTCATCGAGATGCGGGACACCGGCAAGCCCATCCAGGAGACCCGGGTGGTCGACATCGTCTCCGGTGTGGAGTGCTTCGAGTACTTCGCCTCGATGGCGACCGGCGCTGCGGGTGAACACATCGATCTCGGTACGGCGGGGTTCGGCTATACACGCCGCGAGGCGCTCGGTGTCGTCGCCGGCATCGGCGCCTGGAACTATCCCATGCAGACCGCCTGCTGGAAGACCGCGCCCGCGCTCGCGTTCGGCAACGCGATGATCTTCAAGCCCGCAGAGCTCACGCCGCTCAGCGCCGCCGAGCTCCCGGCCCTGATGAAGGAAGCCGGCGTACCCGACGGCATCTTCCAAGTGGTGCAGGGTGGCATCGACACCGGCCGCGCGTTGGTGCGCCACCCCGGCATCGCCAAGGTCTCGCTGACGGGCGCGGTCGAGACGGGCCGGGCGGTGATGGGCGATGCCGCGCCCACGCTCAAGCACGTCACCCTCGAACTTGGCGGCAAGTCGCCGCTGCTGATCTTCCCGGACGCCGACCTCGACCAGGCGGTGTCGGGCGCGTTGCTCGGCAACTTCTACTCGGCGGGCGAGGTCTGCTCGAACGCCACGCGCGTCTTCGTGCACCGCTCCATCAAGCGGGAGTTCCTGCAGCGCCTGCTGGCGCGGGTCGAGAAGATGAAGATCGGCGATCCGGCCGACCCGGCCACGCAGGTGGGCTCGCTGATCTCCGAAGAACACCTGCGCAAGGTCATGTCCTACATCGAGCGCGGTCAGGCCGAGGGCGCGCGGCTGCTGATCGGCGGCAAGCGGCTGACCGAGGGCGCGCTCGCGCGCGGCTTCTTCGTCACCCCGACGGTGTTCGACGAGTGCCGCGACGACATGGCGATCGTGCGCGAGGAGATCTTCGGCCCGGTGATGATGGTGCTCGACTTCGAGGACGAAGACGATGCGATCGCACGCTCGAACGCCACCCACTTCGGGCTCTCCGCGGGCGTGTTCACGCAGGACCTGAACCGCGCCCACCGCGTGATCGGCCGCCTGCAGGCGGGCAGCTGCTGGATCAACCATTACAACATCTGTCCGATGGAACTCCCCTTCGGCGGCTACAAGCACTCGGGCATCGGCCGCGAGAACGGCCGCATCACGATGGAGTACTACACCCAGCTCAAGAGCGTCTACGTCGCCAAGGGCGGCATCGACGCGCCGTACTGAGCCGGCGCAGGAGCCGCGACATGGCCGCGAGGATCGACGAGTACGACTACATCATCGTGGGGGCCGGGTCGGCAGGCTGCGTGCTCGCGGCGCGGCTGACCGAGGACCGCGCGAACCGGGTGCTGCTCCTCGAGTACGGCGGCTCGGACCGTTCGGTGTTCATCCGCATGCCCTCGGCGCTCGCGATCCCGATGAACCGCAAGCGCTACAACTGGTACTACCACACCGAACCGGAGCCGGGCCTCGACGGGCGGAGCCTGCACACGCCGCGCGGCAAGGTGTTGGGCGGTTCGTCCTCGATCAACGGCATGGTCTACGTCCGCGGCAATCCATTCGATTTCGAGCGTTGGCAGGAGGAGGGCGCGAGCGGCTGGGGCTATGCCGACGTGCTGCCGTACTTCCGCCGTGCCGAGACCCGCGACGCCGGCGGCGATGCCTACCGCGGCGATCGCGGACCGCTGCAGACCCGCTACGGCAGCCTCGAAAACCCGTTGCACGCCGCTTGGTTCGCGGCAGGCCAGGAGGCGGGCTATCCGCTTACCGACGACATCAACGGTTTCCAGCAAGAGGGCTTCGGCCGTTTCGACATGACCGTGGGCCGCGGGCAACGCTGTAGCGCGGCGGTCGCCTACCTGCATCCCGCACGCGCACGCCCGAACCTCACGGTGCTGAGCGGTGCGCTTGCCACCCGCCTCCTGCTCGAGCGCGGACGCGCCATCGGCGTGGAGTTCCGCCGTGGCGGCGCGACGCGGACCGCGCATGCGCGACGCGAGGTCATCGTCAGCGGCGGGCCGATCAACTCGCCGCAGCTCCTGAAGCTCTCGGGCATCGGCCCGGCGTCGGAGCTCGAGTCCCAGGGCATCGCCGTCCAGCATGCCTTGCCGGGCGTCGGCGAGAACCTGCAGGACCACCTCGAGTTCTACTTCCAGGTCGCCTGCCGCGAGCCGGTGACGCTCTACTCCGTCATGAACCCGCTCGCCAAGGCCTGGATCGGCGCACGCTGGTTGCTCACGCGCAGCGGACTTGGCGCGACCAATCATTTCGAGACCGGCGGTTTCATCCGCAGCCGCGCGGGCGTCCGCTACCCGGACCTCCAGTACCACTTCCTGCCCATGGCCGTGGCCTACGACGGTTCGAGCGGCGCCTCCGAGCACGGGTTCCAGGCGCATGTCGGCCCGATGCGCACCAACAGCCGGGGTTGGGTGCGACTGCGTTCGGCCGACCCGCGCGATCCGCCGCGCATCCTGTTCAATTACCTCAGCACGCCGGAGGACATGCAGGAGATGCGCGCCTGCGTGCGCCTGACGCGCGAGATCTTCGCGCAGCCCGCCTTCGCGCGTTGGCGTGGCCGCGAGATCCAGCCGGGCGAGGGCGTGCAGACCGATGCCGAGATCGACGCCTTCGTGCGCCGCCATGTCGAGAGCGCCTACCACCCCTGCGGCACCTGCCGCATGGGTGCCGTCGATGACGAGATGGCGGTGGTCGATCCCGAGACCCGGGTGCGCGGGCTTCAGGGCCTGCGCGTGGTCGACTCCTCGATCATGCCTTCGGTGACCACGGGCAACCTCAACGCGCCCACCATCATGTTGGCGGAGAAGGCGGCGGACCACATCCTCGGCAAGCCGATGCTGCCGCGCGCGACGGCCCCCTGGTACGAGGCGCCGGACTGGTCGCAGCGTCAGCGCTGAGGGGTCAGGTCTCGGGCGGCCTCGGCCATCCAGCGCACGAGGTAGTCCTCGAACGAGCGCCAGACCTCGATGTGGAAGTCGTCCACGCCGCGTCGCCAGAGCACGATGTCGGCCTTGTTGAACAAGGTGCGCGTGCCGCTGCCGACCGGGAAGTGCGCCGGGTCGAGGTCCAAGGGACAGCCGCAGTTGAGCAGGTCCGCTGCGAACGGCGCCGCGAGCCGCAGCCCGACCTGACGCCGGGTCACGTCCACCAAAGAATGCGGTTGGCCGACGAGGGCGGCTTCGAGCCGGGTGCCCAGAGCCGCAGCGTCCTCGCGCCACGCGATCAGCAGCCGCTCATCGGGCCCCAGCCAGAGCAAGGTCAGCGTCGTGCCATCGCCGCGGGTGCAGCCCGGCGCATCCGCATCGGGGATGCCGAGCGCTGCGGCTGCGGCGGCGAGCGCTGCGGGGACGCCTTGCAGCACGAACCGCGCCGCAGGCGTGACCCGCTGCAGCCATGCGGGCTTCACGGTGGTGTCAGACATTGAGCCGCGCCCCCTTCGGGTCGTAGAACACGGGCGCACAGACCTCGACCGGGATCTCGCCGCCCGGCATCGGAACGTGCAGCGTCTGGCCGATGCGGGCGCGACCGCCTGCGACCACGGCGAGCGCGATGGAGCGGCCGAGGGTGGCGCTCGCGTAGGACGAGGTGACGTGTCCGATGAGCTTCATGGGCGGTGACTGTCCCGGGACGTCGACCACCTGCGCGCCTTCCTCGAGCACGACCTTCGGGTCGCGGGTCAGCAGGCCCACGAGCTGCTTGCGGTCCGGCGAGCGCATGGCGGGACGGGCGAGGGCGCGCTTGCCGACGAAATCAGGCTTCGTCTTGCCGATCGCCCAAGCGAGGCCCACGTCGTCCGGCGTGACCGTGCCGTCGGTGTCCTGGCCGATGATGATGAAACCCTTCTCGGCGCGCAGCACGTGCATGGTCTCGGTGCCATACGGCGTGAGCCCATGCGCCGCCCCCGCCGCGCAGATCGCCTCGAGGGCGTCGGCACCGCGGTCGGCAGGGACATTGATCTCGAAGCCGAGCTCGCCGGTGAAACTGACGCGGAACAGCATCATCGGGATGCCGCGCAGCGTGCCGTGCACGACCGCCATGTGCGGCAGCGCGGCGGCGGAGATGTCGAGGCCGTCCACGAGCGGCGCCAAGACCTCGCGCGCGCGCGGGCCCTGCACCGCGATCACCGCCCACTGCTCGGTCGTGGAGGTCAGCCAGACGTCGAGGTCGGTCCACTCGGTCTGGCGGTAGTCTTCCATCATCGCGAGCACGCGCGCGGCGCCGCCGGTGGTGGTGGTCACGTGGAAACGGTCCTCGGCGAGGCGCGCCACCACGCCGTCGTCGTAGACGAAACCGTCGTCCCGCAGCAGCACGCCGTACTTGCAGCGGCCCACCGCGAGCTTCGACCAGTCATTGACGTAGAGCCGGTCCATGAACGCGGTCGCACCCGGCCCCGCCACCACGATCTTGCCGAGCGTCGAGGCGTCGAAGACGCCGCAGCTGTCGCGCACCGCCCGGCATTCACGCGCCACGGCGGCGTGCATGTCCTCGCCGGCGCGCGGGAAGAAGCGCGCGCGTTTCCACATGCCGACATCCTCGAACACGGCGCCTTGGCGGACCGCCCAGCCGTGCATCGGCGTGCGGCGTACCGGGTCGAAGATCTCGCCCCGCGCCTGCCCTGCGAAGCTCGCGAAGGTCACAGGGGTGTAGGGCATGCGGAAGGTCGTGAGACCCACCGCCGGGACCGGCTTGCCGAGCTCGCGTGCGGCGTGGTGCAGCGCGTTGAGGTTCGAGGTCTTGCCCTGGTCGGTCGCCATGCCGGTGGTGGTGTAGCGCTTGATGTGCTCGATGGAGCGGAACCCTTCGCGCATCGCGAGGTCGAGGTCCTTGAGCATCACGTCGTGCTGGAAATCCACGAAGGCCTTGGGACCCGGCACGGCCGCGTCGGCCCGCGGCAGGCGGCTCGCCGTGGGCGCTGCCGCGTCCTCGACGGTCTCGAAGCGCGGTTCCTCGGCCGCAAAGCCAGCAGCGCCCGCCGCCGCAGCGCCTGCGGTGGCACCGTCCTCGAGCGCGGCGGCGATACCGGAGAAGAGACCGCGGCACGCACCCGCCGAACGTTCGTTCTCGGCCGACGCGCCCGGGACGAAGGCCTGCAGCGCCTCGTCGTAGCGGAGCTTGCCGCGCGACTGCGAGAAAAGATGGACGCTCGGCACATGGCCGCCCGCGACGAGCAGCAGGTCGCAATCGATCGAGCGACGATCGGTCGGGTGACCGGAGGCGTCGAGCCGGGCGATCTCGACCCCGGACACATGCCCGCGGCCGCGCGTGCCGAGCACGCGCGCACCGGTCGAGACCGCGATGCCGGCCTCGCGCAGGCGCTGCTGCCAGCTGTCGGGTGGCGCGGACGCGGTGTCCGGACGCAGGTCGACGACCTCGACCACCGTCGCGCCTGCCGCCTGCATCTCGAGGGCGACGCGATAGGCGCTGTCGCAGATCGTGGCGAGCACCACGCGGCGGCCCGGCAGCACCGCGTGTTCTTTCAGGTAGCGCAGCGCGGCGCCGGCGAGCATCACGCCCGGACGATCGTTGCCCGGGAACACGAGCGGCTGTTCGATGGATCCGGTCGCGAGCACCACCTGCTGCGCGCGCACCTGCCAGAGGCGCTCGCGCGCGAGACCGGCCGGCGGGTCGGCGAGGTGGTCGGTGATGCGCTCGCTGAGGCCGAGATGGTTGTGCGGGAAGTAGCCGAAGGCGGTGGTGCGCGGCAGCAGCCGCACCCGGGGGTTACGACCGAGTTCGTCGACCGCCGCCGCGACCCACTCGGCCGTCGCGACGCCGTCGATGCGCGACCGGGCGTCGGCCAACAGCGAACCGCCCATCTCCGGCCGCTCATCGCAGAGGATCACGCGCGCGCCGCTGCGCGACGCGGCCAGCGCCGCCGCGAGACCGGCGGGACCTGCGCCCACGATGAGCACCTCGCAATGCGCGTGCTGCTGCGCGTAGCGGTCGGGGTCGGGCAGGCGCGGCGCCTCGCCAAGGCCCGCCATGCGGCGGATCAGCGGCTCATAGAGCCGATGCCAGGCGCTGCGCGGCCACATGAAGGTCTTGTAGTAGAAGCCCGCGGGCAAGAGCGGCGAGAACAGTTCCGTCACACGCCCGAGGTCGAAACGCAGGCTCGGCCAACGGTTCTGGCTGACGGCGCAGAGGCCGTCGTAGAGCTCCACCTGGGTCGCGCGCAGGTTGGGCGTCGAGCGCGCGGCGTCGCGGCGCACGGTGACGAGGGCCGAGGGCTCCTCGGGGCCCGCGGTCATGATGCCGCGCGGCCGGTGGTACTTGAACGAGCGACCGACGAGGTGCACGCCGTTGGCGAGCAGCGCCGAGGCGAGGGTGTCGCCCTGCAGCCCTTCGTAGGACTTGCCGTCGAAGGTGAAGCGGAGCGTACGGTCGCGGCTGACGCGGCCGCCCGTCGGCAGGCGCGCGACGCTCATCGGGGCGTCTCCGCAGCGCCCGTGGCCGACACGCCGGGCGGCTTCTCACCGGCCTTGTAGGTCGCGATGAAGCGGTCGGTGGTCGTGTCCCGCAGTGCGTTGAAGAACCGTCCGCAGCCGCGGGTGTGCCGCCAACGCTCGGCGTGGACGCCTTTCGAGTTGGTGCGCAGATAAAGGTAGGCCGCCCAGTCGTCATCGCTCACCGACGCAGGGTCGACCGGACGCGCGATATGCGCCTCGCCGCCGTAGGCGAACTCGGGTTCGGGGCGTTCGCCGCAATGGGGGCAACGGATCAGCAGCATGGCGGGATCAGTGCGCGACGGCCGCAGCCGCGGCCTCGTCGATGAGGTGCCCTTCACGGAAGCGCTCGAGCGTGAAGGGCGCGTTGATGGGATGCGGTTCGTCGTGCGCGAGCGTCCACGCGAACACGTGCGCGGAGCCCGGCGTCGCCTTGAAGCCGCCCGTGCCCCAGCCGCAGTTGACGTAGAGCCCCGGGACCGGCGTCTTGCCGATGATGGGCGAGCGGTCCGGCGTGACATCGACGATGCCGCCCCAATTGCGCAGCATGCGCATGCGGCGGAACATCGGGAAGAGTTCGCAGATCGCCTCGAGCGTGTGCATGTTGACGTGCAGCGCGCCGCGCTGGGTGTAGGAGGTGTACACGTCGGTGCCAGCGCCGATCACGAGCTCGCCCTTGTCCGACTGGCTGATGTAGGCGTGGATGCCGTTCGACATCACCACGCAGGGGAACACGGGCTTGATGGGCTCGGAGACGAGCGCCTGCAGCGGGAAGCTCTCGAGCGGCACGCGGACGCCCGCCATGCCGAGCACGACGCTGGTGTTGCCGGCGGCGACCACGCCGACCTTGCGGGTGCGGATGATGCCGCGGCTGGTCTCGAGCGCCTCGACCGCGCCGCCCGCATCGCGTCGGATTCCGGTGACCTCGCAGTTCTCGATGATGTCGACGCCGAGCGCATCGGCGGCGCGCGCATAGCCCCAGGCGACGGCGTCGTGGCGGGCGGTGCCGCCGCGGCGTTGCAGCGCGGCGCCGAGCACCGGGTAGCGCAGGCCGGGGTCGATGTTGAGCGGCGGGCAGTAGGCCTTGGCCTCCTCGGGCGACAGCCATTCGTTGTCGACGCCGTTGCAGCGGTTGGCGTGGATGTGGCGCTGCGCGACCTGCACGTCGTGCACGGTGTGCGCGAGCATCATCACGCCTCGCGGCGAGAACATGACGTTGTAGTTGAGGACCTGCGAGAGGTCCTCCCACATCTTCACCGAGTGGTCGTAGAGGCGGGCGCTCTCGTCGAAGAGGTAGTTGGAGCGGATGATGGTGGTGTTGCGGCCGGTGTTGCCGCCGCCGATCCAGCCCTTCTCGAGCACGGCGATGCGGGTGAGGCCGTGCTCGGCGGCGAGGTAGTACGCCGTGCCGAGCCCGTGGCCGCCGCCGCCGACGATGATCGCGTCGTATTCGGCTTTCGGTTCGGCACGGCGCCACTGCTCACGCCAGCCGCGGTGCTTGCCGAGGCTGTTCCAGAGCAGCGAGAGTCCCGAGAAGCGTTGGCGGGTCATCGTCCGTCCCGGTCTCAGGCGCGCAGGTCGGCGTTGGCCGGGTCGTAGGGCGACTCGACCACCACCGTGGCGCGCTTGCGCTCGCCCAGGATCTCGATCGAGAGCTCGGTGCCGACCTCGGCGAACTCCGGTTTGATGTAGCCGATGGCGAGGCTCTTCTGCAGCACGTGGCCGTAGTAGCCGGCCGTCGCGCGGCCCACCATGCGGCCGTCCGCCGCGAACAGCGGCTCGTTGCCGAGCGGGTCGGCATCGGTGACGCCGTGCACCTCGAGGGTCACGAAGCGGTGCGGCACGCCCCCGGCAAGCTGCTTCTCGAGCGCCGCCTTGCCGACGAAGTCGCCCTTGTTCAGGCGCACGAAGCGGTCGAGACCGGCCTCGAACGGCGTGTAATCGCGCGTCAGGTCGCTGCCCCACATGCGGTAGGACTTCTCCATGCGCAGCGATTCCATGGCGCGCATGCCGGCCATGCCGATGCCGAACTCCTCGCCGGCCTTGAAGAGCGCCTCGAAGAGGTGGTGGGCGTACTCGATGGGGAAGTGCAGTTCCCAGCCGAGCGAGCCGACGAAGTTGACGCGCAGCAGGTAGACGTCGGTCGCCATCCCGACCTCGCAGACCTGCCCGGTGAGCCACGGGAAGGCGGCGTTGTCGAGCGGCGTGTCGGTGAGCTTGGCGAGCAGGTCCCGCGAACGCGGTCCCGCCACCACGAAGCAGCCGCGCTGCATGGTGATGTTGGAGAGCTGCACGGAACCGTCCGCCGGCAGGTGCTTCTGCAGGTAGTCCGCGTCATAACGCTCGGCGGCGCCCGCGCTCACCACATAGAACTCGTCCGGGCCGAGCTTGGTGATGGTGAACTCGCTGCGGATGCCGCCGCGCTGGGTGAGGGCATGGCAGAGCGCCATGCGCCCGACCTTGACCGGCACCTTGTTGGCGACGAGACCGTCGAGCCAGGCCTCCGCGCCCGGGCCGCGCACGATGTGCTTGGTGAAGGGCGTGAGGTCGATGACGCCGACGGCGTTGCGCAGGCGGCGGCATTCGTTGCCGACGTGCTCGAAATAGTTGCTGCGGCGGAAGCTCCACCTGTCGCGCGGCTCGACGCCGGGCGGCGCGAACCAGTTCGCGCGCTCCCAGCCGTAGCGCTGCCCGAACACCGCGCCCATGCCCTTGAGCTTCTCGTAGATGGGGCTGGTCTTGAGCGGACGCCCGTCTTCGCGCTCCTCGTCCGGATAATGCACGGTGAAGACGTTGCGGTAGGTCTCCTCGTTCTTGGCGACCACGAAGCGCTTGCTGGTGTAGGGGCCGTAGCGCCGCGGGTCGACCGCGAGCATGTCGATGCCGGGCTCGCCCTCGACGATCCACTCCGCGATCTGCCAGCCGGCGCCGCCTGCGGCGGTGATGCCGAAGCTGTGGCCCTCGTTCAACCAAAGATTGCGCACGCCCCAGGCCGGGCCGATGAGCGGGGAACCGTCCGGCGTGTAGGAGATCGGGCCGTTGACGATGTCCTTGATGCCGCAATGCTCGAGCGCCGGCACGCGCCGCTGCGCCGCCTCGACGTGCGGCAACAGCCGGTCGAGGTCGCCTGCGAAGAGGTCCTTGCCGAACCAGTCGGGGACGCCGTCGGCGAAGCGCGCCGGGGCTCCCGCCTCGTAGGGGCCGAGGATCCAGCCCATGCGCTCCTCGCGCAGGTAGTAGGACTGGTCGGATTCGCGCAGCACCGCGAGCTCGCGGCCGCCTGCGGCGCGGTAGGCCTTCAGCTCGGGCGATTCCTCATAGACGATGTACTGGTGTTCGACCGGGATGGCGGGCACGTTGATGCCGAACATCCGTCCGGTCTGGCGCGCGTAGTTGCCGGTCGCGCAGACCACGTGCTCGGCGATGATCTCGCCCTTGGTGGTCTGCAGCCGCCATTCGCCGGACGGCGTGCGGCTGACCCCGGTGACCTCCGTGTGCTCGTGGATCTCCGCGCCGCGCGCGCGCGCACCCTTGCGCAGCGCCATGGTGAGGTCGGCGGGCGCGATATGCCCGTCGTCGGGGTGGTAGAGGGCGCCGACGATGGGCGGCGTGCCGTCCTTGCCGCCGAGTTCCACCAAGGGCCAGAGCTTCTTGACGTCGTCGGGGCCGATGACCTGGAAGGGCACGCCGATGGTATTGGCCGTGCCGCAGTACTTCAGGTACTCGTCCATGCGGTCGCGGTTGGTGGCGAGGCGCAGGTTGCCCGTGACGTGGAAGCTCACGTCCTGGCCGGTCTCGGCCGGCAGGCGCTTGTAGAGGTCGACCGAATACTTGTGGAGCTGGCCGACCGTGTAGCTCATGTTGAAGAGCGGCAGCAGCCCCGCGGCATGCCAGGTCGACCCGGCGGTGAGTTCCGAGCGCTCGAGGAGCACCACGTCCGACCAGCCCTTGAGGGCGAGGTGGTAGAGGGTGCTGACGCCCACCGCACCGCCGCCGATGACCACGACTCTGGCATGTGTTTTCATGCGTCCAGAGTGTAGCGGGGGGCGGTGCGACCACCAACCCAAATGCGACGCGAGGATGTCCGAATTGGACATCTTCCGGACCCGGCTCCTATACTCCCCTCGCTGTGGAAACCGACCGCTCCCCAGGTGCCCCGGCAGGCCGACGCAGCTACGCGTTCCTGACGCTGCCCAACTATTCGCAGATCGCCCTGGTCAACGCCATCGAGCCGCTGCGGATGGCGAACCGGGTCGCGAACCGCCGCCTGTACGATTGGCAGATCGTGTCGCTCAAGGGCGATCCCGTGATGGCGAGCAGCGGGCTGCAGATGGCGCCGACCGTCGCGTTGGCCGATCTCGGCAAGGTCGACATCCTCTTCGTCTGCGGCGGCATCGACGTCCGCGAGACCGTCTCCGCGCCGCTGGCCAAGGCGCTGCGGCGCCGGGCGGACGCTGGCGGCGCCTTGGGCGCGCTCTGCACGGGGGGCTACATCCTCGCGCGTGCGGGTTTGCTGAACCGCTACCGGGCGACGATCCACTGGGAGAACGTGCACGCGCTGCGCGAGGAGTTCCCGCTGGTCGAGCTGACCGCGCAGGTCTTCACCATCGACCGGGACCGGTACACCTGTTCGGGCGGCACCGCCCCGCTCGACCTGATGCTGAACCTCATCGAACGGCAGCACGGCCGGCACATCTCGCACCAGGTCTCCGAGCAGTTCGTGGTGGAGCGGGTGCGTGATTCGCAGGATGCCCAGTACGTCCCGCTGCGCGCACAGCTCGGGTTCACGCACCAGAGCCTGACCAAGGTCGCTCAGTTGATGGAAGAGAACATCGAGAAGCCCCTGTCGCTCGATGCGATCGCCCGCCGGACGGGTCTTTCCCGGCGGCAGATCGAACGGCTGTTCCGGCGCTACCTGCATTGCGTGCCGAAACGCCATTACATGGAGATCCGGCTGCGGCGCGCGCGCGAGTTGCTGCTGCAGACGGCGATGCCGATCACCGAGATCACGGCCTCCTGCGGCTTCCAGTCGCCGCCGCACTTCTCGCGGTGCTACCGGCAGCATTTCGGACGCCCGCCGAGCGCCGAACGGCGCCGGCCGGGCAGCGATCCGGCGATGTCGTACACGGGCAAATAGCCGTCGCGAAAGGTAAAGTGCCCCCCGGGTGCGGCGCTTACCATCCTCGCGTCTCCCGGAAAGCCTAATCAAGAGGGCTGAAATGTCTGACGCGCAAGGCGATTTCGACCTGCGGACCCTCGCCGACGACGAACTCGTCGAGCAGGTCCACGACGACCTTTACAACGGCATGAAGCCCGAGGTGGAGGAGGCGACCCGCATCTTCCTCGAGCGCGGTTGGGGGCCCGACAAGGTCCTGAACGACGCGCTCGTCGAGGGCATGCGCATCGTCGGCATCGACTTCCGCGACGGCATCCTGTTCGTCCCCGAAGTGCTGCTCGCGGCGAACGCCATGAAGGGCGGCATGGAGATCCTCCGGCCCCTGCTCGCCGAGACCGGGGCTGAGCCGATCGGCAAAGTCGTCATCGGCACCGTCAAGGGCGACATCCACGACATCGGCAAGAACCTCGTGGCGATGATGCTCGAGGGCGCCGGCTTCGAGGTCGTCGACATCGGCATCAACAACCCCGTCGAGAAGTACCTCGATGCGCTCGAGCAGCACAAGCCGGACATCCTCGGCATGTCGGCGCTGCTCACGACCACCATGCCGTACATGAAGGTCGTCATCGACACGCTCAAACAGAAGAACCTGCGCGACAAGTACATCGTGCTCGTCGGCGGCGCGCCGCTCAACGAAGAGTTCGGCAAGGCCGTCGGTGCGGACGCGTATTGCCGCGATGCTGCGATCGCCGTCGAGACCGCCAAGGCGCTGATCGCGGCGAAGCGCGCCGCCGCGCGCGCGAACTGACCTCGCCGCGCGTGGCCAGGGGCGGCCGCCAGCTCGTCATCGCCTGCGGCGCCCTGTCGCACGAGATCGCCGCGCTGCGCGCCGCCTATCGTTGGTTGGAGCTCGACGTGCACTGCCTGCCCCCTGAGCTGCACAACCGTCCGGAGCGCATCGCGCCGGCCGTCGGCGAGGCGATCGCGGCGCATCGTGCCGACTACGACGAGATCTTCGTGGCCTACGCCGATTGCGGCACCACGGGGGCGCTCGATGCGGTGCTGCGCGAGGCGGGTGTGGAGCGCATCGAAGGCGTGCACTGCTACCAGTTCTTCGCCGGGCAGGAGGCCTTCGCCGAGATGGCGGAGAGCGAGCCCGGGAGCTTCTTCCTGACGGATTTCCTGGTGCGCCATTTCGACCGTCTGGTGTTCCGCGGGCTCGGGCTCGACCGTCACCCGGAACTGCAGTCGCAGTACTTCGGGAACTACCGTCGGCTCGTCTATCTCGGTCAGCGTCCCGATGCCGGCAGTGCCGCCGCAGCCGAGGAGATCGCCCGCCGGATGGGCCTCGAATACCACTTCCGACACACCGGTTACGGCGGGCTGGAGCACAGCTTGCGCCGTTTCGTCACCCCCACTGTCGCCCCGACTGTCGCCCCAGCTTTCGCCAAGGAGTCGCAACACTGATGGCCAGCCTGATCATCATCTCTTGGCGCGACATCCCGTCGCAGGTCGTGGTCAAGCGCGGACGCGAGACCTCGAAGATCATGTTGTCCGCGCGTTTCCAGGAGGCGGTGGACCGGGCCGCCATGCGTGCCGGCAAGGGCGGCTCCGACGCCTACATCGCCGAGTGGACGCGCAGCGCACCGGTGCCCTGCGGCGAGGACCTGCAAGCAGAGGCCGCCGCCGCGGCGGCGGCGATCGAGGCGCGGTACAGCGATGCGGACCTCGACCGCCTGATCCGCGCCAAGGGTCTCGAGGCGCCGCCCGCGGCACCCGCCGCACCGTCGGCCGCCGAACCCACGGACGGCGGGAGCTGACATGTACCGCGTGCGTCTCTGGTCGGTGCGCCATGCGCGCGGCCTCAACCGTCTCTACCGGCTGTTGGAGGACCTGCTCGTCGCGCTGCGGCCGGTCACCCGCGCGATCGGCGAGCAGCGGCTCGAGCGGCCGTTCGCGGCGCTCGAGCGCGGCACCAAGGGGTTCCTCTTCGACTGCAAGATGTGCGGCCAGTGCGTGCTCAGTTCGACGGGCATGTCCTGCCCCATGAATTGCCCCAAGCAGCTGCGCAACGGCCCTTGTGGCGGCGTGCGTGCCGACGGGAACTGCGAGGTCCTGCCCGACATGAAGTGCGTGTGGGTCGCAGCTTGGGAAGGCAGCCAACGCATCCCGGGCGGCGTCGATTCGCTGCGTACCGTCCAGTTCGCCGTCGATCGACGCCTGCAGGGCCGTTCGTCGTGGCTGCGCGCTGTCCGCCAGCGGCTGGGCGAAGAGAAGTGAGGGGCTCGCGATGAGGTTCGGCGACGAGCCCGCACCGGGCGATCCGCTGCCCATCCTCCCCGGCCACGTGTCGCCGGGTCGTTTCGAGCGCGTGCTGCGTGCCGGCGGGTTCGCGGTCACGGCCGAGCTGGCGCCGCCCGATTCCGCGGACCCGGAAGAGGTCTACGCGCGCGCGCGGATCTTCGACGGGTACGTGGATGCCATCAACGCGACCGATGGCAGCGGCGCCAACTGCCACATGTCGAGCATGGGTGTGTGCTCGCTGCTGACCCGTGCGGGCTATGCGCCGATCATGCAGATCTCCTGCCGCGACCGGAACCGCATCGGCATCCAGGGCGACATCCTGGGCGCCGCCGCGATGGGCGTCTGCAACGTGCTGTGCCTGACGGGCGATGGCGTGCAGGCGGGCGACCATCCGCAGGCGAAGCCCGTGTTCGACCTCGACAGCCTCTCGCTGCTCGGCATCGCCCGCACGCTGCGCGACGAGCAGCGTTTCCAGAGCGGCCGCAAGCTCAGCACGGCGCCCCGGGTGTTCCTCGGCGCGGCGGAGAACCCGTCGGCGCTGCCGCACGACTGGCGCGCCCTGCGGCTCCTCAAGAAGATCGAGGCGGGCGCGCAGTTCATCCAGACCCAGTACTGCTACGACATGCCGCTGCTGCGCGCCTTCCTGCGACAGCTCGAGGAGCTCGGGGCGCTCGACAAGGTGTTCCTGCTGATCGGCGTAGGCCCGCTGCGCTCGGCCAAGGCGGCCGACTGGATGCGGACCAACGTGCCCGGCATCCACATCCCCGACGCGCTCGTGGAACGGCTCCGCGGCGCGAAGGACCCGGCCCGTGAGGGCCGAGACATCTGCATCGAGATCATCCAGGAGGTCCGGGCCATGAAAGGCGTGCACGGCGTGCATGTCATGGCCTACCGCCAGGAAGAATCGGTGGCGGAGATCATCGACCGGTCCGGCGTGCTCGCCGGACGCGTGCCCTGGTATCCGGGGCGTGACCAGCTGCCGACGCAGGCGGCCCTTACCCAAGACAGGATGGCAACATGACCGACACCGTGATCAGTTCCGCGACCCGCGAGGTCGTCATCGGCTTCGACCGGCCGTTCGTCATCATCGGCGAGCGCATCAATCCGACGGGCCGCAAGATCCTCGCGGCCGAGATGGCGGCCGGCGATTACTCGCGCGTCATCTCCGATGCGTTGGCGCAGGTCGAAGCGGGCGCCCACATGCTGGACGTCAACGCCGGCATCCCGCTCGCTGACGAACCTGCGATCCTCGCCAAGGCCGTGCAGATCGTGCAGTCCATCACCGACGTGCCGCTGTCCATCGACTCCTCGATCGTCGCGGCGCTCGAGGCGGGCCTCGCCGTCTACAAGGGCAAGGCGCTCGTCAATTCGGTGACGGGCGAGGAAGAGCGCCTCGAGCAGGTGCTGCCGCTGGTCAAGAAATACGGCGCGGCGGTGGTCGCGATCTCGAACGACGAGACCGGCATCTCGGAGGATCCGGACGTGCGCTTCGCGGTCGCCAAGAAGATCGTCGAGCGCGCCGCCGACTACGGCATCCCGCACAGCGACGTGGTCGTCGACCCGCTCGTGATGCCCATCGGCGCCATCAACCAGGCTGGCGTGCAGGTGATGCGCCTCGTGCGCCGCTTGCGCGAGGAGCTCAAGGTCAACACCACCTGCGGCGCGTCCAACGTGAGCTTCGGCCTGCCGAACCGCGATGGCATCAACGCAGCGTTCCTCACCATGGCGATCGCCTCGGGCATGACCTCGGCGATCACCAATCCGCTGCATGGCGACACCGTGCGCGCCTGCATGGGCGCCGACGTCATGATGGGCCACGATCCCGACTGTCTGCGCTGGATCCGCAAGTTCCGCGAGCCGCCACCGCCGGGCGCGGCGGGTGACAATCCGGCGGCCCGGGGCCGGCGTGAGGGTGGTGCGCGTCGGCGTGCCGCGGGCGGCGAGGGCGCAGCCGGCGGCGGCACGTCTGGCGGCGCGGCCTGAGGACGGACAGCCCGTGAGCCAAGAAGACGCTTTGGTCGTGTTCCTGCCTGCCGGCAAGCGCGGACGGTTCGCGCTCGGCACGCCGCTGCTGCAGGCGGCGCGTGAGCTGGGAGTCGACATCGACTCGGTCTGCGGCGGTCGCGGCATCTGCGGCCGTTGCCAGGTGGTGGTGGCCGAGGGCGAGTTCGCCAAGCACGGCGTCCGTTCGGGCGCGGCCAGCGTCACCGAGCCCGGCGAGGTCGAGGCGCGCAGCACGCGGCGCAAGGTGCTGAAGGCGGGGCAGCGGCTGTCCTGCCAAGCCAAGGTCTGTGCCGATGTCGTGGTGGACGTGCCGCCCGCGAGCCAAGTGCATCGCCAGGTGGTGCGCAAGGCCGCCGAGGTGCGCGAGATCGACCTCAACCCGCTCGTACGCCTGCACTACGTCGAGGTGCGCGAGCCCGACATGCACGACCCCTCGGGCGACCTGCGGCGCCTGCTCGAGGCCCTGGAGCGCGAATGGCAGCTCACCGGGCTCGGCATCGAGCTCAACGTGCTGCGCGCGCTGCAGACGACGTTGCGCGCCGGCGCCTGGAAGGTGACGGCCGCGGTCCACGGTGGTCGCCAGATCATCGGCCTGTGGCCGGGTTTCCACGAGCGCGCGCTCGGCATGGCGGTCGATGTCGGTTCGACGACCATCGCCGCGCACCTCTGCGATCTCGCCACGGGCGAGGTGGTGGCCTCTTCCGGCATGATGAACCCGCAGATCCGCTTCGGCGAAGACCTCATGAGCCGGGTCTCCTACGCGATGATGAACCCGGGCGGCGCGGAGCAGATGACCGCTGCGGTGCGCGAGGCGCTCTCCGGTCTTGCCGCGGAGGTCGCAGGCGAGGCGGGCGCTACGCCGCAGGACATCCTCGAGATCACGCTGGTCGGCAACCCGATCATGCACCACCTCGTGCTCGGCCTCGACCCCACCGAACTCGGCGGCGCGCCGTTCGCGCTCGCCACGGACCAGGCCATCGAACAGCCGGCACAGGCGCTCGGCATCGATGTGCACCCGAACGCGCGCGTCTACGTGCTGCCTTGCATCGCGGGGCATGTCGGCGCGGATACCGCGGGGATGATCCTCGCGGAACGCCCCGATCTCGCCGCGCCGATCACGCTGCTGGTCGACGTCGGCACCAACGCCGAGATCGTCCTCGGCAACCGCGAGCGGCTGCTCGCCTGCTCGAGCCCCACGGGTCCGGCCTTCGAGGGCGCGCAGATCAGCTGTGGTCAGCGCGCCGCGCCCGGCGCCATCGAGCGCGTGCGCATCGACCCGGCGACGCTGGAGCCGCGCTTCAAGGTCATCGGTTGCGACCTGTGGTCGGACGACCCGGCTTTTGCGGAGGCCACGAAGTCGACCGGTGTCACCGGCATCTGCGGCTCCGGCATCATCGAGGTGATCGCCGAGATGTACCTCTCGGGCGTCATCAACCAGGACGGTGTGGTCGACGGCGCGCTCGCGGCGCGGAGCGATCGCATCGTGCCGGCCGACCGCACGTTCTCCTACGTGCTGCACCGCGGCGCGGTGACGCTCGCCATCACGCAGACCGACGTGCGCGCCATCCAGCTCGCGAAGGCCGCGTTGTACGCCGGCGTGCGGCTGTTGATGGAAGAGCTCGGCGTCGAGCGGGTGGACCGCATCCGCCTCGCGGGCGCGTTCGGCGCCCACATCGACACCAAGTACGCGATGGTGCTCGGCATGATCCCGGACTGCGACCTCGCAGAGGTGGCCGCAGCCGGCAACGCGGCGGGGACCGGCGCGCGCATCGCGCTCCTCGATTCGACCTCGCGCGCGACCATCGAGCAGGTGGTGCGGCGGGTCGAGAAGATCGAGACCGCCATCGAGCCGCGTTTCCAGGCGCACTTCGTCGAGGCGATGGCGATCCCGCACAAGCGCTTCCCGAACCCGGAACTCGCCAAGGTCGTGACGCTGCCCGAGCCCAAGGAATCGGCGGCCCAAGCCGGCGCGTCGCGCGGGCGGCGCAGCCGCAGGCCAGGGTAGAGCGACATGACCGGGCGCCCACGCGACGATGCCGATCGCTGCTTCGTCTGTGGGCCGGACAATGCGCTCGGGCTGCAGGTCGCATTCCGCCTCGAGGGCGGACGCTGCCGCGGACGCTTCACGCCGCAGCGCCACCACAACGGGTTCGACGGCGTCACCCATGGCGGCATCGTGTTCAGCCTGCTCGATGACGCCATGGGGAATTGGCTGTTCCTGCAGGGTGCGCGCGGTGTGACCGCCAAATGCGAGATCCGCTACCGGCAGCCTTTGCCGATCGGCACGGAAGTGGAGGCGGACTGCGGACTCAAGCAGCGCAAGGGCCGTCTGGTCGTGCTCGAGGCGCGACTCGTGCGCGTCGATGACGACAGCCTCGTCGCCGAGGCCGATGCGAGCTTCATGTTGGAGGATGCGGGCCAGCTCGCGGCGGGCGGCAAGCAGGAACTGGCCGATCCGACGTCAGCCACGGGATCGCCGTGAACGCGGAGGCCGCCGCGCTGCTGATCGCCACGCGTCGCGGGCGCGAACGTATCGAGCGGCTGCCCGAGGCCTGCCGGCCCGTCGATGTGGCGGCAGGCTACGCCCTGCAGTCAAAAGTGGCCGCCGGTCTCGGTAAGGTGGGTGGCTACAAGATCGGCGCAGGCGGTCCCGATGAAACGCCGCTCTACGCGCCGATCCTCGCGCACGAGATCCATCCGAGCGGCGCCTCGCTGTCGCTCGCCGCGTTTCCCGGTGCGCTGATCGAGGCCGAGATCGCGTTCCGTCTGCGACACGACCTGCCGCGCCGCGATGCCGCCTATGATCTCGCCGAGGTCGCCGCGGCGGTGGAGACGCTGCCGGCGCTCGAGATCTACGGCAGCCGATACCTCGATCCGGGCGCGGTCAGCGAGGGGGAGAATCTCGCCGATTGCCTCGCCAACGCAGGGCTCATCGTCGGGCAGCCCTTCATGTCTCCCCGATCCGGATACGACGCCTCTCGGGACATCGCCTCATGGAACATCGATCTCGTCATCGACGGCGAGACGGGATCGGTGCGTGCGGCCCGTCATCCGGTCGGCGATCCGCTGCGGCTTGTGGTTTGGCTCGCGAACCACCTGCGCGGCAGCGGTGATGGCCTGCGCGCTGGCCAGGTCGTCACCACCGGGGCCTTGGTGCTCGCGCCGGTCGGCCGCGAGGTGCGCGGGGACTGGGAGGGGCTGGGCTCGGTGTCGGTGCGCTTCGCCTGACGGCGTGGCGGTGCGCATGCCCGAACTCTCCGCCACACGCGCCGCGGGACTCTCACGGTTGCGGGACTTCGTCCCGCTCATGGGAAAGCGTTACGCCGACGAACGTAATGTGGACCGCGGGCCGGGGCGGCATTCGTCCGTGTCCGTGCTGTCACCGTGGATCCGCCGCCGGCTCCTGACCGAAGCCGAGGTGGTCGATGCGGCGATCGCCGCGCACGGGCCCATGGCGGCTGCCAAGTTCGTGGAGGAGGTCCTCTGGCGCGGCTATTTCAAGGGCTGGATGGAGCACCGCCCGCAGGTCTGGGAACGCTACCGCGACGGATTGCTCGCGGACATCGCACTGCGTGACGTCGATCCCGCGTTGCGCAGCGCGGTCGGACGCGCCGAGGCCGGCGAGACCGGACTCGACTGTTTCGACGCTTGGGCCCAGGAACTCGTCGCGACGGGCTACCTGCACAATCACGCGCGCATGTGGTTCGTGTCGATCTGGATCTTCACGCTGCGCCTGCCGTGGCGCCTCGGCGCGGATTTCTTCCTCCGTCACCTGCTCGACGGCGATCCGGCGGTGAACACCCTCGGTTGGCGCTGGGTCGCCGGTCTGCACACCCGCGGCAAGGCCTACCGCGCCCGGGCCGGCAACATCGCCACCTTCACGGCGCAGCGGTTCCTGCCGCGCGAGGAAGACCTTGACGCGGGCGCCGCCGGCCTGGAAGCGACCGAGCCCGAGGGTTGGCCCCCACTGTCGGCGTTGCGCGCGGTCACGCCGCCGCGGTCCGGCGCGCCGAGCGCACTGCTCATCACCGAGGAGGACTGCTGCCTCGAGGACTTCCCGCTCCGCGCTCTGGATCTGCGCGCCGCTGCGACGCTCGCCGCGAGTCCGTTGCGCTCGCCGCTCGCGGTGTCGGCATCGGTCCGACGATTCGAGGCGCAGGCGCTCGCTGACGCGGGCGAACGTGCCGGCGTCGAGGTGGGTCATCTGCAGGCCGACCGGCCGGAGACCTTGGCGCAATGGGCGAGCGCGGTCGGTGCCACGCAGATCGTCACGCCGTACGTCACGCGGGGGCCGTTGCAGGACTGGTTGGCGGCGGCGGCGCCGTCGCTCGCGGCGAACGGGATCGTCGTCGCCGAGTGGCGTCGCGACTGGGACGGGGCGGTGTGGCCGCAGGCGACGGCGGGTTACGCCAAGGTCAAGCAGCACATCCCCACGATCCTCGCGGGGACAGCCCGGACGGGCGGGTTTGGCTGACTCGCCGATCAGCTTCGGCGTGAGCGGCTCGCGCGCGGACCTGCTCCCGAGGCCGACCCTGCGGCGCGGTCGAGGTTGCCGCCGAGCTGTGCGCGGGCGCCGGTGCTGATCTGTCCGAGCGCAGCTTCGAGGACGCTGGCGTCGGGGCGCGGGCCCGCGACGTGTGCATCGAGGGCTTTGCGCATCGCGGCGAGATGTTCCGGCGAGGTGCCACAGCAGCCACCGATGATGCGCGCGCCGGAGTCGATCGCGAGGTCGACGTAGCGCGCCATGAGCTCCGGCGTACCGTCGTAGCGGATCGCGCCGTTGACGTACTGCGGGATGCCGCAGTTCGCCTTGGCGACGAGCACCATGTCCGGATCGGCCGCGGTGCTGAGGTTCAGGATCGAGGCGACGAGCTCCGAGGGACCGACGCCGCAGTTGCTGCCGCAGGCGGCGAGGTGGTGCTCGCGCGCGATCCCGGCGAGCTCGGCGGGCGTCAACGACATCATGGTGCGGCCGTTGGTGTCGAAGGACAGCGTGCTCACGACCGGCAGACCGGTCGACTTCGCGCCCTCGATGGCGGCCTCGACCTCTTCGCGCGAGGACAGCGTCTCGATCCACAGCACGTCGGCGCCGCCCTCGGCGAGCGCAGCGGCCTGTTCGGCGAACGCGGCCCGCGCATCGGCTGCGGACAAGGGTCCGAGGGGCTCGAGGATCTCGCCCGTTGGTCCCATGCTGCCGGCGACGATGACATCGCGCCCCGCGGCATCGGCCACCGAGCGTGCGAGCTGGGCGGCGGCGCGGTTGAGTTCGCGCACGCGGTCCTCGGCCTTGTGGAGCTTCAGGCGGTATCGGGTCCCACCGAAGGTGTTGGTGAGGATGATGTCCGCGCCGGCGTCCACGAAGCGTTGGTGCAGGAGCTTGATGCGGTCGGGGTGATCGACGTTCCACAGCTCCGGGGCGTCCCCCGAGACAAGACCCATCTCGAAGAGGTTGCTGCCGGTGGCGCCATCGGCCAGCAGGCAGCGGCGGCGGGAAAGCAGGTCTAGGAATCGTTGGGTCACGGCGGTATTCTTTGAGTGGCGGCCGGATGGTCGGCAGTCGGCGGGCCCTTCCCGGACCCGACGAGGCGCCATCCTAGCCCAAGGCGACGTGCCGCAACCAGTCGTTCAGGTGCCCCCCCAAGGACGAGGGCGCCATCAAGAGCCAGCCGCCATCGATCGAGACGATCATCACGGGGACTTGGGCGATCAGGGTGACGGTGGCCTGACCGGGCGGGAAGGCGGCCGGGTCGAGGTCCACGCGGCAACCGGCGGCCAGTTTGTGGCGGGCCTGCGGGTCGTGGAGGCGCCAAGCGCGTCGTGCGGCCGAGAGGTCGGTCACGGCGCCGCTGTCGCCCATCACGGCCCTGCAGGCCTCGGCCAGCGCGCCATCGGGTCCCCCCGCGCATTCGGCGATCAGCAACCAGCGCTCCGGGCGCACGCAGCAGGCGAGGCGGCCGTCAACGGACCATGACTGCCCGAACGCGGGCAACACCCAGCCTGCCGCCCGCAGTCGCTCGCGGAGGGCCGCTTCGCTGCCTCGCCAGGCGGCGACCTGCACCACCTCGAACTCGACGGTCCGCGATGCCACGGTCCGCGATGCCACGGCCCCGGACCCTGCCGGGTTTGTCGGTTCAGGCGCGGACACGGCTGTTCTCCGGGTCGAACCAATGCGGCGTGATGATCTCGACCTCCACCGATTCGCCATGCAGCGGCGAGACGGCGAGCAAGCGCGAGCCGATGCGCTGGCGTCCCCCTGCCAGCAGGGCGAGTCCCACCCAGCCCTCGACGAGCACCGAGGGCGTGCAGGAGGTGACATCACCGATGTTCTCCTTGGGCGCGGCGGGATCGACGAGGATCGCCCCGGCGATGAGCCGGGCGCTGCTGCGGGTCGGACGCAGGCCGACCAGTTGCCGCCGCTGCGGCGAGGTGAGGGCAGGCCGGCGCGCGAGTACGCGCCCGACGAAATCGCCCTCGGCCTTCAGCATGCGATCGAAGCCGAGGTCGTGCGCGGTGGTGTTGCCGTCGAGCTCGGCCGTGGTGACATGGCCCTTCTCGGTGCGCAGCGTGTTGAGCGCGTCCACGCCGTACGGCAGCGCGCCGAGCGGGCGCCCCGCCTCGAGCAGCGCGTTCCACACCGCGTCTGCGCGATGCGAGGGGACGGCGACTTCGTAGGCGAGCTCACCCGAGAACGAGATGCGGAACAGGCGCCCCGGCACGCCGGCCACCCGGGCGGGCAGCGCCGCCATGAACGGCACGGCTGCGCCCGACAGGTCCTGTCCGGGCATGACGGCCTGCAGCAGTTCGCGCGCGCGCGGGCCCGCGATGGAGAACTGCGCCCATTGGTCGGTGACGTCGGTCAACACCACGTCCCATTCCGGATGCACCACTTGGTGCTGGAACTCCAGGTGTTCGAGCACCGTCGAGTGGTTGGCGGTGGTGGTCGTGAGCAGGAAGTGCCGCTCGCCGAGCCTCGAGGTGGTGCCGTCATCGAGCAGGAAGCCGTCCTCGCGCAGCATGATGCCGTAGCGCGCCTTGCCGACCGCGAGCGTGGAGAACCGGTTGGCATAGACGAAGTCGAGGAAACGCCCGGCGTCCGGACCCTGCACGTCGATCTTGCCGAGGCTCGAGGCATCGCCGACCCCGACCGCCTCGCGCACGGCGCGCGATTCGCGCAGCACCGGCTCCCAACCGGTGACGGCCGAATACACGAGCGGCCGTTGCCACAGACCGGTCGGCACGAAGGTCGCGCCGCAGGCGACATGCGCGTCGTGCGCGGGAAAGCGGCGCAGCGGACGCAGGTGGCCGCCGACCTCGCCGCCCGCGAACGCGCGGAACGTGGTCGGGTGGATGTAGGGGCGCGGCGTCGGCAGGCCGACGGCGGCGAGGGGGGTGCCGCGTGCTTCGGCGAGCACCGCGGCGCCGAGTTGTCCGCCGATGCGGCCCTGGTCGGTCGCCATGCCGTGCGTCGTGTAGCGCTTGGCGTGTTCGATGTGCGTGTAGCCTTCGCGATGCGCCTGCCGGATGTCTTCGACCGTCACATCGTGCTGCAGGTCGACGAAGGCCTTGCCGCCACCCGGCACCGCCCACAACGCCTGCAGGGGCGAGATCTCCGGGTCGGGCGGCGTCGCGGGCAAGGTCTGCCTCTCGGTCACGAGCGCGGTCTGTCCGAGCGAGGCCGCGATCCGGGCTGCGGCTGCCTCACCGTCGGCGGCCGCCGCGGCGAGACCGAAGCAGCCGGCCGCGGCGCCGCAGGCCGCACCCCGCGCGTCCGGCAGGACCGCGATGAAGGCCGCGAGATCCTCGCGCCACTGCAGTGTCCCGCCGGCCTGCGTCGCGAGCGCGGACTCGGGTTGATGGCCGCCGGAGAGCAGCACACAGTCGGTCTCGATGCGGACGGATGCGCGACCGTCTTTCTTCGAGATGCGCACGGCACGGACGTCGCGACGACCCTCGATGGCGTCGATGACGCAGCCGGCATGCACCGGGATGCCGAGCGCTGCCGCGCGCGAGCCGGCCGCGGAGGCAGTGCGCGGATCGACGAGGGCGGCCACGGTGACGCCAGCCTCATGCAGCGCGAACGCGCTCTCGTAGGCCCAGTCGTTGTTGGCGAACAGCACGACGCGTCGGCCCACGGCCACACCGTAGCGACGCAGGTAGGCGAGGGCGGCGCCGGCCGCCATGACGCCCGGACGGTCGTTGCCTGTGCAGGCGATCCAGCGTTCGTTGGCGCCGCTCGCGAGCAGCACGCGCTGCGCACGGATCACGTGCAGGCGCTCCCGCGGCAGACCCTGCGCGCCGAGGTCGGTGTCTGTACCGGTGCCCGTGCCGTCCGCGGCAGCGGGCAAAGTCTCCACCGCGGCGAACACGTTGTGGTCGTGGGCGGCGATGACCTGCGTGCGGGTGAGCATACGGACCCGTCCGTCCGCCGCGAGGTCCTGCAGCGCCTGATCGCGCCAGGGCTGCCAGCGCGGATCGAGCCATGCGCCACCCCCGGGCACCACGTCCCGTTCGAGGAGCATCACGCGCAGACCTGACGTGGCCAGCCGGCGTGCTGCCGCGATCCCGGCGGACCCGGCGCCGATGACCAGCACATCGGTGTGGTCGTGGACGATCTCCTGTCCGTGGGTCAGCGCTTGGTCGCGCGTCTTGTCGAGCGCACCGAGCCCTGCGGCCCGTCGGATGGCCGGCTCGAAAACGCGCTCCCACGCCCAACCGGGGCGCATGAAGGTCTTGTAGTAGAAGCCCGCGGAGAACAACGGGGCGAACAGGCCGTTCACGGCCATGAGGTCGAAGGACAGCGATGGCCAGCGGTTCTGGCTGACCACCCGCAGGCCGTCGATCGCGGGCACGGTGGTCGCCGGGCGGTTGGGCGCCGGGCCACCGGCACCCAGCACGTCGATCAATGCGCAGGGCTCCTCAGGGCCTGCGGTGATGATCCCCCGCGGGCGGTGGTACTTGAAGCTGCGGCCGACGAGGCGCACGCCGTTCGCGAGCAAGGCCGAGGCCACGGTGTCGCCGGCGACACCGTCGATGCGTCGGCCGTCGAACTCGAACTGCACCGGACGTGTGGCGTCGGTGAGCGCCCCCTGGGCGATGCGGTGCGGTCCGCTCATGGCGTCATGGTGCCCATGGTGATGCTGCGCTCACGGTGATGCCGCGCTCAAGTTGATGCCGCGCCCGGCGGTGCGGGCAGCGATCCTGTCGCGGTGCCGACGGCGTGGATGTCGTGCGTCACGGTATGACGCCAGACCTGCAGGTACTGTCGGCAACCCGCCGCGTGGTACCACCATTCGAGGTGCCAGCCGCGCGGATTGGCGCGCTCGTAGACATAGGCGGCGAAAGCGCCGACGTCGGCGTCCGCCGCGGGTCTGCGCACACCGGCATCGCCGCGATAGCGGAACTCCACCTCGTCGCGGGTCCCGCAATGGGGGCAGTCGATCCTCAGCATGACGCGCTCAACATGATGTGTCCGGCCTCAATGCGCCCACGGGAAGGGTCCCGTGCCGGGTTCATCCACGGTGCGTCCCTCGGCGAAACGCGCGAGGTCCATGTGCGCCGTCAACGGGTGCGATGCACCGCGCGCGATCAGGTGTGCGGCGGTGTAGCCGCCTGCCGGGATCGCCTTGAAGCCGCCGTAGCACCAGCCGCCGTTCATCACGAGGCCGTCGAGCGGCAGCTTGGAGATGATCGGCGAACCGTCCATGGTCATGTCCATGACGCCGGCCCACTGCCGCAGGATGCGCAGGTCCGCGAGCGCGGGCAGCAGGGCGACGCCTTCGGCCGCGACCTCTTGGGCGATCCATTGCGTGCCGCGCTGCGCGTAGGTGTTGTGGGCATCGATGGCGCCGCCGAACACCATGCCGCCCTTGTCCGACTGGCTGATGTAGAAGTGCCCGGCGCCGAACATCAGCACCACGTCGAGGAAAGGCTTGATCGACTCGCTGACGAAGGCCTGCAGCGCATGCGTCTCGATGGGCAGGCGGATGCCCGCCATCCCGGCGAGGTGTGACGAGTGGCCCGCCACGGCGAGACAGACGGTCCCGGCGCCGATGAAGCCGCGCGTGGTCTCGACGCCGGTGACGCGTCCGTTCGCCTGCCGGAGGCCCGTGACCTCGCAATGCTCGATGATGTCGACGCCCGCCTCGGAGGCGCCGCGCGCGTAGCCCCAGGCCACCGCGTCGTGACGCACCGTGCCGCCCCGCGGCTGCATGAAGGCGCCGAGCACCGGGAAGCGTCCGTTGTCGAGCGCGATGGGCGGGATCAGGGATTTGAGTTCGGCGCGGTCGAGCTCGACGCAGTCGGCCCCGGCAAGGCGCATGTCGTTGGCGCGCCGGACCATGTGGTCGCGCTGGCCGTCGGTGTGCCAGGTGTAGACCACGCCGCGCTGGCTCACCATGGCGTTGAAGTTCAGTTCCTTCTCGAGGCCCTCCCACAAGCGCAGGGAGAAATCATAGAAGCGGATGTTCTCGGGACGGTAGTAGGTCGAGCGGATGATGGTGGTGTTGCGACCGACGTTGCCGAGCCCGATCGGTCCCTTCTCGATGACCGCGACATCGGTGATGCCGAACTGCGTCGCGAGGTAGTAGGCCGTGGCAAGTCCGTGACCGCCGCCGCCGACGATCACGACCTGGTACTCCTTGCGGGGCTCGGCCTTGCGCCAAGCCGGCGTCCAGCCGCGGTGCCCGTTCAGCGCCTCACGCAGCAGGCGCAGCGCCGAATAGCGGCCGCTCGTGCGGGCGCGGCGCGGGGCAGGTCGGGTGTCGTCGGTGCCGGAGGGAGAGCTCATGGGGCGCGAGCGAGTGTACGACCGCCGAGCGGCGCGCGGCAATCATCCCGACTTGGGGTGAGCCGGGTCGCGCCACTGCGACTCGTCGGTGACGGCGGTGGTCTCGGGCTGCGCCTTGATGAAGGGCCCGCGTTGTTCGCGCGGCACCGGCGCGCGGCGCGACCGGCGCCACAGGCAGAACACGGCCAACAGCGCGGCGATCGCGGCCAAGGTCGCGAAATAGGCGTCCGGCCCCAGCCGGTCCATGAGCACGCCGCCGACGATGGGGCCGATGACGGCGGCAGCGCCGTTGAGCATCAGCAGCGCGCTGCTGGCCGCCACCATCTCGGAGGTCTCGAGGCGGTCGTTCACGTGCGACACGCCGAGCGAATAGACCGACAGGACGAGGCCGCTGATCACCGAGGCCACGATCAAGAGCAGTGCCCCGGACTGGGCCGGTGACATCGATGGCGACATCGACGGCGAGAGGGCGATCCACAGGCCGAGGCCGGCCGCGAGCGCCGAGACGCCGGCGATGATCGCGCGGCGTTCCAAGCGGTCGGCCAACATGCCGACCGGATATTGGGTGACGACCCCTGCAAGGATGCTGCCTGCCATGAAGGTGGCGATCGCCGCATCGTCCATGCCGATGAGGCGTGCGTACACCGGGCCCAGCGAGAAGACGAGCGAGCTCATGAGCCCCGACATGATCACCGCCACCACGCCGAGCGGCGAGCGGCGGTAGAGGTCGCGGAACCGCACGCTGCGCGGCGTGTCGACCACGGGTGCCGCCTGCGCGGACAACACCAGCGGCACGATGGCGAGGCAGACCAGCGCGGCGATGAGCATGAACGGCGTGTCGGTGCGCGGGTCCGAGGCCAGCAGCAGGAACTGCGCGGCGCCGAGTCCGCCGTAGAGCACGACCATGTAGAGCGCGAGCAGCCGCGAGCGCGTGGCCTGGGTCGCGCGGTCGTTGAGCCAGCTCTCGGCGACGACGTAGATGCCGGCGAGGCAGATGCCGGTCATCAGGCGCAGCCCGCCCCAGACGACGGGGGTCACGAACACGGCTTGGCCGAGCGCGGAGGCGGCGGCCACTGCGGCGAAGGCCGAGAACACCCGCACATGACCGACATCGCGGATGAGCCGCGGCGCCAGCGCGGTGCCGACCAGGAAGCCGACGTAGTAGCACGACATGATGATGCCGATGGCCGAGGTGCTGAAGCCCTCGGCTTGGGCGCGCACGCCGAGCAGGGTCGAATGCAGGCCGGCCCCCAGCATCAGGATGCCCATGCCGAGCAGCAACGGCCAGGTGCTGGCGATCAGGCTTGCCGGCATGGGAGCGGGTGTCCTTGCGTGGACGGGGGAAGGGCGGGGATTATAGCCGCGGGCCTGCCGCAGGCGGGACGGAGTTTGACCGCGATGCGCACGAACGCCGGGATGATCGCCTTGATGGCATCGGTCTGCCTAGGAGTGACGGTGCCCGGTGCGCTGTCGGGTACGGCGCTGCAGGACCCCGCCGGCCGGCCACGCCTCGAGGCCAACGGCGAGACCCTCATCGGCCGCGCCTCGCCCACGCCCGGCATCGACGCCTATCTCGGCATCCCGTTCGCCGAACCGCCCACGGGCCGGCTGCGTTGGCGCGCGCCGGTGGATTTCCGCGGCCGCGGCGGTCCGCGGCAGGCGGATGCCTTCGCGCCCGCCTGCATGCAGAGCATGCGTATCCTGGACTGGTACCGCGGCATGGCCGAGCGGTTCGGCGCGAGCCGCTCGGTGTTCGCGGACCTCGCCGTCAGCGAGGATTGCCTCTACCTGAACGTCTGGGCACCGCGCGAACGCCGGGGTGAGCGGCTGCCTGTCCTCGTGTTCTTCCATGGCGGCAGCAATCGCAGCGGTTGGTCCTACGAGCCCAACTACCACGGTCACCGGCTTGCCGCCGAGGGCGCGGTGGTGGTCACGATCGCGTATCGCTTGGGGGTGTTCGGGTTCTTTTCGCACCCGGAGTTGGCGGGCCAGACCATGGCCGCGAATTTCGGTCTGCACGACCAGCTTGCGGCGCTTCGATGGGTGCGGCAGAACATCGCCGCGTTCGGGGGCGATCGCAACCGCGTGACGCTGTTCGGCGAGTCCGCCGGTGGCGGCGACATCGCCGCCTTGATGCTGTCGCCGGCTGCGCAAGGATTGATGCACCGGGCCATCATCCAGAGCGGGGGCGACTTCGGTTGGGCCGGCATCCGTACGCTCGAGGCCGAGCAGTCGCGCGGACTCGCGCTCGCACGCGCGCTCGATCCCGAGCGCCCGCCCGATCTCGAGGCCTTGCGTGGCGTCGATGCGGCGCAACTGCTCGAGGTCGCCGAGCGCGAGTTCAGCGCGCATTACCATGCGCCGGTGGTCGATGGTGTGATCGTCAAAGGTCAGCTGCGCGAACAGTTGGCGACGGACGGATGGCCGTTGCAGCAGCTCATCATCGGCACCAACGCCAACGAGTACTACGCGGCCGGGCAGCGCGGCGCCGGCGAGGCCGCGATCGACGCGGCAGTGGCGGCGGCGGAAGTGCTCAAGACCCCGGAGGCGCGCGCCGAACTGCGCTCCACACCGGATGCGGCCGAGGCCATCGACCGTCTCGCCACTGCGGATTCCATGCTCTGTCCGGCGCAGCAGTTGGCCGTCGGGGTCGCCGCGGCCCGGCGCCCGGTCTGGATGTACGTCTTTTCCCGGGTGCGCGAGGGTGGGCCGGCGGCGGACCTGCGTGCCTATCACGGTGCCGAATTGCCGTATGTCTTCGGGACGCACGACAGTTGGCTGCCCACCGTGCCTGCGGACCTGCGGCTCACCCGCGAGATGATGCGCGCGTGGGTGCGATTCGCGACCTACGGATCACCCGGCACGTCCGGCGCGGGCGGGGCAGCCGACGGCGTGGAGCTTCGCTGGCCGCGATTCGATGCGGCGGCGCTGCGCGATGTGCTGCGATTCGATGCCCGGTCGACCTTGGTCGAGGCGCCGGAGCGCGGCTTGTGCCGGATCTACCGGGAACGGATCGCCGAGAGCCCCTCGCAGAACTGACGGATCCGCCGGCAGGCCTCCACGATCAGCGCCTCGTCGGTGGCGAAGCTGATGCGCACGAAGCCGCGGGTCTGCTCGCCGAAGGCACCGCCGTCCATCACGGCGACGCCTTGGGCGCGGAACAGTTGCTCGGTGAAGCCGTCGCTGCCGAGTCCGGTACCGCGGACATCGACCAACATGAACATGCCGGCCTCGGGGATGACGGCCTCGATGCCGGGTGCGCCCTGCAGCAGGCCGTGCATCAGCCTCGCGCGCGCGCTGCAGTACTCGCGGACGCGTCGCTCGGACTCGGCGGTGACCTCGAGCGCGGCAAGCGCGGCGTCCTGCACGAACCCCGGCAGGCCGTACAGCATGCAGATGAGCAGGTTCTCGGCATGGTCCATCAAGAGCCGGGGGCCGATCATCCAACCGGCGCGCCAGCCGCACATTGCGTGGGTCTTGGAGAGGCTGCCGATCGTGACCACGCGTTCCGGGAAGGCCTGCGCGAGGCTCGGCACCCGGCCCTCGGGGGCGAGTCCGGCGTACACCTCGTCGACCACGACCCACAGATCGTGCCGGCGTGCGAGTTCGCCGATGCGCGCGAGCTCTTCCGCCGTGAAGATGATTCCGGTGGGGTTGCCGGGGGAGGCGAAGAACAGGGCGCGCGAGCGCGGAGTGATCGCCGCCTCGAGGTCCGCGATGTCCGGCCGGAAGCGGTTCGCCGCCCGCAGCGGCACCCGGACGAGGCGCGCGCCGGAGGCCTCGAGCGTCGCGGGGTAGGTGGGGTAGAGCGGATCGAAGGTCAGCACCTCATCGCCGTCGCCGCTGAGGCACAGCGCCGCGACCAGCAGCGCGTTCTGGGCGCCGCAGGCGAGGATGACCTCGTCGGCCCCGACACACTGCCCGGAGCGCCGCTCGTGCAGTGCGGCGATGGCCTCGCGGAGCGCGGCGCGTCCGCGGGCTTCGGTGTAGTGGGTGTCGCCCGCACGCAGCGCCGCGATGGCGCGCTCGACCACCGGTTCCGGGGTCGACAAGGGCGGGTCGCCGATGCTTAAAATGATGACGTCTTCGCCGCGTTCCTGTGCGGCTTGGGCGGCGTAATGGGTGCGCCAAGCATCCGCGCCGTCGCCTGCGACACGGGTCACCAATTCAGAGAACTTCACGAAAATGAGCCTAGCAGCAAGACCTGTCGGATGCTACCTCGCGGAACTGTTGGCCGCGAACGGCATCGACACCGTGTTCGGCATCCCGGGTGTGCACAACCTCGCGCTGTATCGCGGCCTCGATCGGCATCGTGGCTTGCGTCATGTGCTCACGCGCCACGAGCAGGGTGCAGGGTTCGCTGCCGACGGCCACGCGCGCCTCTCGGGGCGACCCGCGGCGGCCTTCGTGATCTCGGGGCCCGGTGTCAGCAACGTGCTCACGGCGGTCGCACAAGCGCAGTCGGACTCGTCCCCATTGATCGTGGTCGCGAGCACGCCTGCGAACGCGTCGCTCGGCCGAGGCTGGGGCGTACTGCACGAGACCAAGGACCAGCACGGTGTCATGGCGGCGGTGCTCGATCTCTGCTGCACCGCGACCACGGCGACGGAGGCGCGTGATTTCCTGCGGCGGGTGTTCGGCGAATATCGCGCCGGCCGCACGCGCCCTGCGTATCTCGGCATGCCGCTCGACATCCTCGCGCAGGACACCGACCTTCCCGTCGAGGTGTTCGACACGCCGGCGCGGCCGTCGGCGCCGGCGGAACAAGTCGCGCGCGTGGCGGCGCTGCTCGCGGGTGCGGCGCGACCCGCCATCATCGCGGGCGGCGGCGCGCGGGCTGCGGCCGCGGGCCTGCGGGATCTCATCGAGCGCCTGGACGGTTACCTCGTCACCACCGCCGCAGGCAAAGGCGTCCTGCCCGAGGCCCATCCGGCCAATCTCGGTTGTTCACTGCCCTACGCGCCGACGCAGCGCCTGCTCGCCGAGGCGGACGTCGTGCTCGCCGTGGGCACGGGTCTCTCCGAGACCGACATCTACACTGCGGACCGTCAGGCGATCCGGGGTCGTTGGGTGCGCGTCGATATCCGGGAGCTCGCCGATGATCGTCATCCCGCGGTCGAATCGGTCTGCAGCGACGCCGCGGCCTTCATCGAAGCGCTGCTCTCGGCGCTCGACGATTGCGGCCTGTCGGCGGGCGCGCCGCGCCAGGGTTGGCGTACGGCGGCCGGCGCGGCACCCGTGCATCGGGCTGCGATCGACGCGGCGATGGATGCGCCGACCCGCGTGCTGCAGCGCGGACTCGCCGCCTTGCGCGCGGCACTGCCCGCAGAAGCGGCCGTGTTCTCCGACATGACGCAGATCGCCTACCTCGGCAACTACGCGTTCCCGATGGATGCGCCCGGCGCTTGGCACCACCCCTCGGGCTACGGCACGCTCGGCTTCGCGATGCCGGCGGCGCTCGGCGCCAAGATCGCGATGCCGGGACGGCCGGTGGTCGCGCTGCACGGCGACTACGGCCTGCAGTTCACGCTGCAGGAACTCGGCACTGCGGTCGAGGCGGGCGTCTGCCTGCCCATCGTGGTCTGGAACAACGCCGCGCTCGGCCAGATCCGCGACGACATGATCGCGTCAGGGATCGCGCCGATCGGCGTGGTCGCGCGCAACCCGGATTTCGTCGCACTCGCCGAGGCTTGGGGCGCGCGGGGTTGCCGGGTCGGCAGCGAAACGGCGCTCAGCGCCGCAGTCGAGACCGCCCTGCGGTACGACGGCCCGACGCTCATCGAGGTGGATGCCGCGGCTTTCGCGGCCGCGGCATCCACGACGGCCTGAGCGTTCGTCAGAACTTCTGGGTGAACTTGAGCCCGATCGTGCGCGGCTGCGGACGGACGCCGTAGGGCTGCACGCCGCAGACCGAGTCGGCGCACTGCGAGGTCTTGTACAGCACCGCGTCCTCGTTGCCCACGTTCTGCACGAAGAGCTCGAGGCTGTAGTTGTCCTTCGAGAGGCCGGCGCTGAGGTCGGCCATGGTGTTCGACTCCGTGTCGCCGATGACCGCATAGTCGACGATGCGCAGCCGCGCACGGGCCTTGCCCGCGTGGGACAGTGAGCCCTGGACATGGGCGTCGAAGCCGCCGAGCGTGAAGCCGTAGCGGGCGATGATGTTGCCCTTGAACTTCGGCGTGATCGGCAGCGGCGTTCCCTTGGGCGCGTCGACGTAGTCGTCCTTCAGCTCGGAGTCGTAGAACGCTGCCGACGCGGAGATCAGCAGGTCGTCGACGGGCAGCCACTGCAGCTGCGTCTCGATGCCGTTGACCTCGGCCGAGGGGCCGTTCGCCACCTGCGTGATGCCGTTCGCGCCCTGGAAGGCGATCTGGAAGTCGTCCCAGCTCTGCATGAACAGCGCGCCGTTGAACTGCAGGCGGTTGTCCATCCAGGTGGTCTTCCAGCCGAGCTCGTAGTTCGTGAGGAAGTCGGAGATGTAGTCGCCCGCGAACGGGTTGCGGTTGATGCCGCCCGGGCGGTAGCCCTCGGACCAGGTGAGGTACAGCATCGCATCGTCGGTGGCCTTCCAGCTCAGGTTGACGCGGCCGATGTGGTCGCTCTCCGAGATGCCCTTGTCCACGTTGAGACAGGGCGCATCCTTGTACGACGCCTGCGACTTGCAACGGTATTCGCCGTTGCGCGACCAGCCTTGGCCGACCGGCGAGAACGCGCCTGAGCCGCCGTTGGCCACTGCGCCGGGCTCGGCGCCGGAGGGCGCGCGCGCCGGGCTGAAGCCGAGGCCGAAGCCGAAGAAGCCCTTGACCGTCACCTCGGGTTCGAAGAAACGGGCGCCGACCGTGAGCTCGAGGCTGTCGGTGATGTCGTAGGCGATCTGGCCGAACACGGCCTTGTCGGTGTCCACGCGGTCGAGGCTGTTGAGGTAGACCACGCCCGGATACTTCCTGCCGTTCGGTTCGTCGCGGTTCATGAGCATGGCGTCGGCGAGGCCCGCGATGTTGCCGAAGGGCTGCTCGAAGTCGTGCTTCTGCTTCTGATAGAAGAAACCGATGAGGCCGCGCAGGCGCTTGCTCTGGTCGGTGCTCAGGCGCAGTTCATGACTCTGCTTCGAGTAGGCGTCGTTGTTGATGAAGCTGTGCGCCGGGTTCGGACGTCCGCCGGCGTTGTTGAGGAAGAGGCCCGCGAAGTAGCCCGAGGTGTAGAGGTTGTCGTACCAGTACGAGTAGTCCGAGTAGTCGAACGAGGCATCCACGTCGCGGTTGAGGTAGTTGCCCGAGTAGGTGAGGTCGAGGGAGCCGATCTGTCCCTCGACCGTGAGGCCGAGCTGGTACCACTTGTCCTTCGAGTACTCCTCGCGGAAGTGCTTCACGGCGTAGGTGCCCGGCGCGAACGAGCTGAGGTCGTCGCCCCAAGAGCCCTTGCTCTCCTGGTCCTGCATCTGCGCGGTGGGCGTGAGGGTCCAGTTGTCGTCGAGCTCGATGCGCAGCGCGGCGCGCGCGCCGACGGTGTCGAGGGTGTTGTAGTCGTCCTTGGCGAGCGCGGCGTTGTCGACCGTGAAGTTGTCAGCAGCGGTGCTGACGTCGCCCGGGTAGAGGCGGGTGCCGCGCAGGTTGTCGATCCAGCCGGCCTTCTTGGCCTTCCAGCCGACAAGGCGCAGGGCGGCACGGTCGCCGAGCGGGAGGTTGACGAAGCCCTCGGCGGTGTAGCCGTTGCCGCCGTCGCTGACGTTGTTGCCCTCGAGCGAGTAGCCTGCGGCGAACTTCCCGACCTCGGGCTTGTTGGTGATGATGCGGATGGTGCCCGCCTGCGAACTCGCGCCGTAGAGCGTGCCCTGCGGTCCGGCGAGGACCTCGACGCGCGCGATGTCGTAGAGGTGCAGGTCGAGGTTGCCCTGGATGGTGGTGACGGGCTGCTCGTCGAGGTAGACGCCGACGCTCGGCTGGGAGGTGGTCGCCTGGCCGTCGCCGCCGGTCACGATGCCGCGCATGTAGACCGCCGAGAACCCCGCGCCCGCGCCGATGCTCGGCTGCGAGGCGACGCTCGGCAGCATCTTCACGTAGTCAGCGAAGTTGCTGATGTTGAGCTGCTCGAGTTTCTCGTTGCTGAACGCCTCGATGCTGATCGGGACGTCCTGCATGTTCTCGCTGCGCTTCTGCGCCGTGACGACGACCTCCTCGAGGCCGCCGCTGTCTTGGGCGAGGGCGGCCTGTCCGCCGACGGCCGCGAGTACGGCGGTCGCGATGGGCGAGAGGCTGCGGGAACCCGGGAAGGCGGGCTGTGTGTGCGCGGCGCGACGAGTGCTCATGAAGCGTCTCTCCCTTCAGATTTATGTGTGCGAACGTGACCCCGGCCCGATGATTGCGCCATCGCTGACCTTTCGCAAGGGGGGGGCTGGTAGGGCAGCGTTGCCTCGCCGCAACGGGTTTCGGGTGCAGCCGCGGCCGGGGTCAGCCGAGCTGCGCCGGGACGGCCGGATAGGCGTCGAGGACCGGGCCGAGCGCGTCCTTGAGAGGGTCGAGCCACGGCTCGAAGTGGCGCCACTGGTCGACGCCGTCGCGGTAGATGGGGCGGCGCACCTGTTCGGAGCTCGCGGTACGCACCGGTCGGTCGTTCTCGAAGAAACGCAGGCAAGCGGGCTCGAAAGGCAGGCCGCAGAACTCGAGCAGACGGCGGACCTCGCGCTCGGTGTCCTCGACCAGATCCTCGTAGATCACGCGATGCACCCGGCCGGGGAGCACGGCGTCGAAGTGCGCCATCAGCTCCACGTAGTCGCGATAGTAGCTGCCCATGTCCGCGAGCCCGTAGCTGAACCGCTGGCCGCGGGCATAGAGCTGCTTGAAGTTGGAGAGACAGCAGCCGAGGGGGTGGCGCCGCGCATCGATGATCTTGGCGTTCGGCAGGATGCTGTGGATGAGCCCGACATGCAGGAAGTTGTTCGGCATCTTGTCGATGAAGCGCGCCTTCGCGGTCTTGCGGTAGACGCGGGTGCCCTGCAGGTAGCGCTCGCCGAGCGCCCGCAGCGCGCTGTCGTCCAGGGTCGTCAGGACCTCCGCGTAGCCGCTGAGCTCGGCGTCATCGGCGCGCTGCCGCAGCGATCTCGCCATGGCGATGATGTTGGGCAGTTCGGAGGTGCCCTCCACGGCGGAGTGGCTGGCGAGGATCTGCTCGATCAGCGTGGAGCCTGCCCGCGGCATGCCGACGATGAAGACGGGATCCTGGGCAGGATGCCCGGCGTGTGTGCGCCGGGCAAAATGATCGCGGGTGAAGAGTTGCTTGAGCCGTCGCATGCGCGCGGTGTTGAGAGCGCGGTCGAAGGGCAGGCGGGCGCGTTGCAGACGGTTGCCGTGGTCGTAGTGCTCGAAGGCGGCGGGATACTCCGCGGCATCCTCGTGCGCCTTGCCGAGCGCGAAATGGAAGTTCAGCCGGTCTGCCTCCCCGATCGCGGGATCGGCCACCCGGCGCTGCATCGTGGCGATGTCCTCGGGCGTGAACCGGAAGGTCTTGAGGTTCGCGAGGCTCCAATAGGCCTCGCCCAAGGTCGGTTCGCGCGCGATGCTGCCCCGATAGGCGGCGATGCAGTCGTCCCGCCGTCCCGCGGTCTTCAGCACATGGCCGTGGCTCAGCCAGACTTTGGCGTTGCCGGGGTATTCGAGCAGCAAGCGGTCATAGATGGCGCAGGAGCGCTCGACCTCGCCGACATGGCTCAAGAGCACCGCATGCAGGTTGCGGTAGCTGGGGTTCACGGGGTCGGCGGCGAGCAGCCGCTCGACCTCGGCGAGGGCCTCGGCCGCCTGGTTGTCGCGATGCAGCAGCACCGCGCGCGCGTAGCGGGCCGCTTGGAACCCGGGCGCGAGTTCGAGGCAACGGTCGAGCAGGTGGCCGGCTGCCCGGTTCTCGCCGCAGCGCACCGCGACCTCCGCCAGCATGCGGATGGCCGGCACATCGGTCGGGACTTGCTTGAGATGGTCCTTGAGCAGCCGCTCGGCGCTCGGCATGTCGTTGGCCAGCATCGCCGCAGCGGCCTCTCGCAGTGCGGGGCTGCGTGTGGCGCACTGTACGTGGCGGGTGTACGCGGCATTGGCTTCCGTCGCGTCGCCGATCGCCATCAGGTGATCGCCGAGCACGCGCCAGGCCTCGGGGTGGGTCGGCTCGAGGCGCAGCAGGCCCCGCAGCGCCTCGATGGCCGCCTCGCCCTGGCCGCCCAGTGAGAGCGCCAAGGCGCGTTCGTATCGCGCCGGCGACCAGTCCGGCCGTGCCTGCAGCAAGGGCTCGAGCAGGGCGAGCGCCGCGGCAGGATCGCCCCCGCGCCGCTTGGCCGCGGCTTGCAGCAAGAGCGCCGCAGGGTGGCCCGGATGCACGGCGAGGATCTCGCGCGCCTGTTCGAAGGCGAGCGTGGGATCCTGGTCGAGCAGGCGCAGGGCCTGCGCCATCGCGGCCTCGAGGGTGCCGGTGGGTGCCGTTGCCTCGTTCATCCCCGCATCCTAACGGAAACGGGGAAGCTCCGAAGCGGGGGCAGACGAAGACGCGGGGCTAGATGTTGGAGTCGGGCGCGGCGGCCTTGCGGCGCGCCATGAAATCGAGCAACGCATCGTCGACCGCGGGGTCGAGCGGCGGTTCGACGTAGTCTTCCAGCATCTTCTTGTATTGGCGGTTGGCGCGCTGCGCCATGTCGAGGGCGCCCTCGGCGTCCCACTGCTCGAAGCTGTTGTTGTCGGCGAGCGGCGAGCGGTAGAACGCGGTCTCGAAGTTCGCCTGGGTGTGCGCGCAACCGAGGAAGTGCTTGCCGGGGCCGACTTCGTTGATGGCGTCCATCGCCTGCCCGTTCTCGGAGACATCGACGCCCGCGAGCATGGTGTGGAACATGCCCGCCTGGTCGACGTCCATGACGAACTTCTCGTAGCCCATCGAGAGACCGCCTTCGAGCCATCCGGCGGTGTGCAGCACGAAGTTCACGCCTGCGAGCACCGTGGGCAACATGGTCTGCGCCGATTCATAGGCCGCCTGCGCGTCCGGGATCTTCGAGCCGCAGAGGCCGCCGCCCGAGCGGAAGGGCACGCCGAGCCGACGTGCCAGCGCCGCCATCACGTAGAGCACGAGCGCGGGCTCCGGCGTGCCGAAGGTCGGCGCACCCGACTGCATCGACATCGAGGAGGCGAAGCTGCCGAAGATCACCGGCGCACCGGGGTTCAGGAGCTGCACCAAGGCCATGCCCGCGAGCGCCTCGGCGAGGGTCTGCGTCGCCGTGCCGGCGACGGTCACCGGCGCCATCGCGCCCGCGAGGATGAAGGGGGTGACGAGGCAGCCCTGGTTGGCGCGGGCGTAGACCTTGAGCGCGCCCAGCATGGTCGCGTCGTAGGTCATCGGCGAGTTGACGTTGATGAGGCTGACGAGCGCGGTGTTCGGTTTGCCGGTCAGCGGGTCGATGAAGCGCTCGCCCATGGCGATCTTCGCCATCTCGACGGAATCCTCGGCCCGTTCGGGCGCGGTCACCGAGCCCATGAAGGCCTTGTCGCTGTACTTGATGTGGCTGTACAGCATGTCGAGGTGGCGCTTGTTGACCGGCAGGTCGACGGGCTCGCAGATCGTGCCGCCCGAGTGGTGCAGCGAGTTCGCCATGTAGGCGAGCTTCACGAAGTTGCGGAAGTCCTCGATGCGGGCATAACGGCGGCCTTCGTCGAGGTTGCGCACGAAGGGCGAGCCGTAGGCCGGCACGAACACCGTGGCGTCGCCGCCGATGCGCAGGTCGCGCGCCGGGTTGCGGGCGATCTGCGTGAACTCCCGCGGCGCGTGCTGCTGGATGAGCGCGCGGCACATGCCGGCCGGGAAGCGCACGCGCTCGCCGTCCACTTGGGCGCCTGCCTTGCGGAAGATGTCGAGGACTTCGGGGTCCTCGCGGAATTCGATGCCGGTCTCCTCAAGGATGCGGTCGGCGTTCCGTTCGATGATCGACAGGCCTTCGTCGTCCAGCACCTCGAAGCGCGGGATCTTGCGGACGATGTACGGCGCGGAGGCTGCGCCACGGGCGGTGCGGGCCGCGCGCTTGGCGTCCCGGGCGTTCGGCCGGCGGGCGCCGGTCGGGCTGGTCTGGGAGTCGGTCATGGCCAAAAAAGTATGGGCAGCAGGACGGGTCCGGACTGACCCATTTGCGTCATCTCCTTGTCCGGCTGCGCCGTCAATAGCCGTCTTTCAGGTACTCGCCGCGTCCGGTCGCGTCACCGAGCGAGTAGTAGTCGCCCTTGTCCGCAACGAAGATATGGCCCGCCACCTGCAGACCGGTCGGGCCGTCGATCGAGCCGACGCAGACCGAGGTCACGGTCGAGCCGTCGGTCTTCCAGAACAGCGACGAGCCGCAGCGGCTGCAGAACCCGCGTTGCGCCCGATCGCTCGACCGATACCAGCGCAGCGTGGAGTCCGCGACGAAGTGCAGGTCAGCATCGGCGGTGTGCGTCGAGGCCCAGTGATGGCCGGTCTGCTTTCTGCACTGGCCGCAATGACAGGCGATGACGCCGTCCAGCGTCCCGCGCAGTTCGAAGCGCACATCGCCGCAGAGGCACGATCCGGTCTTCAACGGCATTCCTGCCCGAGTCGGGCGATGTGCGCAGGCCCCACGCCGCAGCAACCACCGAGCGCGGTCGCGCCGAGACGTCGCCACTCGCCCGAGCGGCGTGCGTAGTCGTCCGGTGCGACATCGACGAACTGCCAGTCGGGCGCCGCGTAGTGCCCGCATTCGGGGTAGGCCGCGAGCGGTCCCTGCCAATGGCGGCGCAGCACCTCGAGCGCCGGCGGCGTGTCATCGAGCGAGCTGTGCATGATGGCCATCGCATCGGGCTTGAGCGCAGCGAGGCCCGCTGCGACCGGTTCCAGGTCGGCATCCGGCCTGCCGAAGCCGACCAGCCGTCCGTCCGCCGCACGCTCCACCGAGAGGCCGATCCACACCGGCAGGCCGCTCGCGAGTGCCGCCTCGCAGGCCCACCGCGAGTAATCGAGGTCGCGCATCATCTCCATCATGATGAAGTCGGCGCCGCCGGCACGCAGGCTCGCCGCCTTGCGCGCGAAGAGCGCACGGGCTGCCGCTTCGCTCCAGCCATGGTCGGTCTGCGTGCGATCAGACCCCGGGACGGTGGGGCGCATGGTGGACATCGAGCCCGCGATCACGAGGTCGGCCGCACGCGGATCCGCCTGCGCCACGTCGCGCGCGATTGCGAGGGCGATGGCATCGATGCGTTCCATCTCGTCGAGACGACCGAAGTGCTCGAGCAACAACGGACTGCTCGCGAAGGTGTTGGCGGTGACGACTTCCGCGCCCGCGGCGAGGTAGAGGCGATGGGCCTCACGTACCGTGGCAGGATGCGTGAGGTTGGCCTCCGCGCACCAGAGCGCGGTGCTCATGGGAGCTCCGAGGCGCTGGATCTCCGTGCCGACCCCGCCGTCGAGCAACACCGTCCCGCCGCGCTGCATGCGCGCGAGCAAAGCCGCATAGGCGGACGTGCTCAAGCGCGCAGGCTCACGCGCGCATGCGCGACCCGGTCGGGTCGAAGGCGGGTGCGGCAAGACGCACGGCCGCACGTCGCTCGCCGATCAGCTCGACGGCGAAGCCGGTGGTCGCCTGCGCGGAGGCACGGTCCACATAACCGAGCGCGAGCGACTTGCCGACCGAGTGCCCGTAGGCACCGGAGGTCACCCATCCCACGACCTTGCCGTCGAGCCAGATCGGCTCGTCGGCGATGGCGTCGCAGTCGGTGGCGTCGATCTCGAGCGTGATCAGCTTGCGTTCGCCGCCGCCTGCCTTCTCGGCGAGCGCGGCCTCGCGACCGACAAACTCGGGCTTCTTGAGATCCACGAAGCGGTCGAGGCCAGCCTCGAAGGGGCCGTAGATCGGCCGGAACTCGCGCGCCCAGCTGCCGAAGCTCTTCTCCATGCGCATCGCATTGAGCGCGCGGCCACCGAAATGCCGCAGACCGAGCGGCTTGCCGGCTTCGACGAGACGGTCGTAGAGCTCGCGCTGGTACTCGTTCTTGACCCAGATCTCGTAGCCGAGATCGCCCGTGAACGACAGGCGGCCGACGAGCGCTGGCACGAGACCGACATCCATGGCGCCGAAGGACATGAACGGGAAGGCTTTCGTCGAGAGATCCTCGTCGACCAAAGATTGCAGCAGTTCCCGCGAGGCGGGACCCGCGACCGAGAAGCCGAGCCATTCCATCGCGCAGGCGCGTACCTGCACATCGAAACCGCCCATGCGCGTCTCGAACCAGCGCT
>JBIIVD010000073.1:0-6215 GCA_044339635.1 Steroidobacteraceae bacterium
GAAATCACGCGAGGTGCGCGCATCCCAGTCGGCGATCCAGAAACGGGACAGGTTGACGGCCGTCTCCCACCCGCCGAGGTCGCCTGTCGCCTTGAAGCCGGCAAGGTACTCCATACGCTCGCTGCGTGAGAGCGTGAGTCCGGTCGCGTTCCAGGTGCGACCGCCGAAACTGACCCGCCCCTGCAACACCGGCGCACCGGTCGTGGCATGGCTCAGCCAGCTGCGCGTGTCGTACAGCTCCTGCTCGCTGAGCCAGAACAGCCCGAGCGCCTCGAGCTTCCAGCCCGACTCCGTCTCGTACGCGACCCGCGCACGCACCTGGTCCTGCACCACATCCACGGGCGAGGCGGCACCGAACACCGGGGTCGCCAGCTGCGGATCGACGAACGCTCCGACTACCGGGGTCGCGCTGCCGCTCGCGGGCGTCAGCAGGTTGTAGGTCATCGACTGTCCGGTGTTCTCGAAATGTCGCACGCTGAAGCGGAACGACCACGGCGAGGCCTCGGGCTTCCAGGTGACGCCGGCCTCGCCGCTGAAGCCCGTGAAGGTCTGGTCGAAACCATACTCGGCGAACGGCATGACCATGCGCTGCCCGACCACATAGGCCGAGGTGACCCCGGGGTCGCGGGTCGTCACCGAGACGATTCCGCCCATCGAATGACCGTTGTAGCGGGCCGAGTACGGACCGTAGACGATGTCGAACTGCTGCACCTCAGCCGGTCCGACCACGTTCCACTTGGGCGGGAAATCCCAGCGGTTCCCAAGGAAATTCGACACCAGGAATCCGTCGACGAGGACGATGGTGCGGGCGCTCTGGACGGTATTGGCGCCGCGCAGCGCGACGACCGCGTTGTCATCGCCGGCGAAACGCTTGCGGACGAAGAAGTTCGGTGCGTACTTCATCAGGTCTTCAACATTGAGCGCGTTGACCGCATCGAACTGTTCCGCGCCCAAGGATACGGCGAGACCGCGGGGCACGACGGTCATCGGGGCATCGCGCTGGCCCACGACGAGGACGGTCTGCTCCTCCGTCGAGGCATCGGAAGGATCGTCGAGATCAGCAGGAACGACGGACGGGGCGGCAACGACCAAGGTTGCCGCGATCGATGGCAGGAACGGGGACATGGAACACTCCCAGGCGCAGGGACTGACGGGATCGCTCGATCCGGATGGATCGAGCAACGACGGCGGACATCAAAAGACCCGGACTCGGGTCAGGCCTGGGAAGGGGGGCCGCGCGCGGGAAGCGGAGGAGCCGAGAGAAGCGGCAGCCGGGCATCAGCACCGACGGAGACGGGCTCCGGCAAGCGGTACGCGGCGATGACCGGTGGCGGAGACTTGGCGTAGGGGGACGACGGATCAGCGGACACCATCGACCCGAACACGCAAGCGTGCCCGTCCGGGAAGGCCGCGGTGCCGGTGCCGCCACCGTCGACCGGGAGTTCGACAGCGTAACTGCTCGTCCCCGAGCAGATGGTGATCGTCAGCCCGTCGGCCGAGTGCGACGGCATGAAACCCGATGGGATGAGCCCGCGCAGCAGGACGCCCAGCAGCACCGCAACGATGGCGGACCGCCGATGGGAACGCAGCCGGTTCAGCAGCGAGCTCATGACAAGGCGTATCATATAACAGTCAGATTGAAGAGGGTTCAAGGTCGCCTCCTTCGCTGCGGATCCTTGCCCACGACAGATGGCCTGCTTCACTTCCGTCACGGAGAACCCGCATGAACCGTTTCGCCTCGACCCGCGTCATGACACTCCTCGCGCTGTTTGCGCTCGGGCATACGGGACCCGCCCACGCCGCAGGTCCGATCAGCATCGAGAACGGTTGGTCGCGCGCCACTGCAGCCGCGCAGACCGTCGGCGGCGGCTTCATGACGATCGTCAACGCCGGCAAGACCGACGACCGCCTGGTATCGGCGACGAGCCCCGTCGCCGCCGAGGTCCAGATCCACGACATGAAGATGGAAGACGGCGTGATGCGCATGCGCCAGCTCGCGGACGGCCTCGCCGTGCCGGCGGGCGCACGGGTCGAGCTCAAGCCGCGCTCGCTGCACCTGATGTTCATGCAACTGAAGGCGCCGCTCGCCGCCGGCCAGTCTTTCCCGGTGACCTTGAAGTTCGAGAAGGCGGGCGCCGTCACGACGCAGTTCCGGGTCGAGGCGATGGGCGCGGCGGCACCGGCACCGGCCAAGAAGCCGGATGCGGCGCCGCATCATCACCACTGACAGGCGACCCCGGCCGTTCGCCGGGCCGGATCGGCCCGGACCGCGCCGCGTCAGCGCTTCACAAGGTCGATGACCTCGGTCGGCGTCAGCGTGGTCGCGCGCTCACGGATCGCCGGCAGGTATTGCTGCTCCTGGCGCTTGGCCGAAGCCAGCAGGTCCTGGAAGGTGCTGCGCAGCAGGTCCGTCGACATCACCCGGCCGCCCGAGTAATAGCGCTTGGCGAGCTGCCCGAGCGCGTAGGTCGTCGCGAAGGAGAACGCCACCCCGGTCGCGGCGCGCCCGAGACCGCCGACGGTGCGTCCGGCCACCTTGCCGAGCAGGCCACCGATCAGCTTGCGACCGATCTGCTCGACGTACTGCGAGGTCAGGCCGACGCCGACCGTCGCGATGAATTCTTTGATGCTGCCCTGGTCGAGGTTCACGCCGTGGGCCTGGCCGATCTTGTAGACCATGCGCACCTGCAGCGGGATGATCGCCATCGACGCCCAGGACTGCGGCAACAGCTCGAGCGCACCATTGAGGATGGCGTAGTTGAGTATTGACTTGTCGAGCTCGGCCTCGGGCACGCGGCTCGCGACGCGCGCAGCGGCGGCAGGCGCCGCGGTCGCTGCGGAGGTGGCGACGACCGCGGCCGTCGCAGCGGCCGCTGCAGCGGCAACGGACGCCCCGGAGGGCCGGTAGGCCGCCTCAGCGATCGCATCGGCGCGTGCGGCCGCCTCGGTCGCGACGGCATCGCCCTCGAGACCGAGCGTGCGGCGCAGCTCGGCGAGGAAGGCGCGCTCCGGCGCGTCCTGCACCCCGTCCGCGTCGCAGACGCACACCGCCATCTCGTAGGCGAGCTGGCGGTGCTCGGTCGACTGCAGGGCCTGCGCGGCATCGGCGAGCGTCACGCGCTTGAGCAGCACATCCTGGTAGACGCCCGCCAGCGCGGTGCCGCCCTCACCCGCCAGCGATTCGGCGGCATCACGCACCGCCGTCCGCTCGGTATCGGACTTGTTGCCGTCGGCCAAAGCCGCCTGGACCATGATGTTGAGGATGGCGCGCTGCTCGGCGGTGTTCATCGTCGGACTCCTGAGGGGATCTGGGGACTGGGCTCTGGGGGGGGCGGGGGGGGGCGAGTACACCGGAGGTGCACGCTGGCATTGACGCATCCGGGCCGGGGAAGTTCCAAGACGGCCGTATTCTCCGTCATTCAGGCCGGGTCTTTGACCAGCGCCGAACGCAGGAAGTCCGCGAGCGACGCCGGCGTGTCCGGTGTCTGACGCGTGTGCCCATAGACATGCGCCGGGCGCAGTTTGCGGTCGAACCAGACCCCGTCGTGGGTCCGTTGCGCAGGGCGCGTCGCGGCGAGCCAGACCGCGGTATCCGCGCCGGACCTTCCGTCGCGCAGGATGGGACGCAGGACCTTGCGGAAACGCGGCAGCGAGCGCTGGACACCGGCGGTGTCGGCCCAACCCGGATGCATCACGTAGAACTCGATGCCACGCCCACCATGGGCGTCGCGCCAGTGCTGGTTCAGCGCCATCTGCGCACGCTTGTGGAACGCGTAGGCGGCCGTACCGTCGTAGCGTGCCGGATCGGTGACATCGAGCATCGCGGTGATGAGCGGCACCGCATAGCCGCCGCCCGAGGTGACGTTGACGACCACGCTTCCAGAGGCAAGCTGACCACCGTCGATCAAGGCCTCGGTCAACTGGTAATGCGACAGGAGGTTGGAGACGAAGGATGCCTCGCGCCCCTCCGACGTGACGACGAGCGCATCGTTGAGCACGCCGACATTGTTCATGAGCGCATCGATCCGGCGCCCCTGCGCGACGAGACGCGCCGCGAGACGGGCCGTATCGGCGGTGGACGTGAAATCGCAGCGCTCCGTATCGAGTCCCGCCAGACCGTCCGCCGCAGCCTCCGCCGCGATCTCGCGCAAGCGGTCGGGGTTGCGCGCCGCCACGGTCACCGTGGCGCCGGCTCGCAGCGCGGCGAGGGTCATCGCCCGACCGAGGCCACCGGAACCCCCGGTCACGAGCCAATGCTGGCCGCGCAAGTCCGGCGTGAAGCGCGACCAAGCCAGCCTGCGCACCGCATGACCCACCTGCGTGAAACTCAAGGTGAACCGGCCGTAGAACGCCAGTGCCCCCAGCAACCGCTTCAGTTCCATCTGTGGACCCTCCCCGGGCGCCCTAGCGCGATCCCGCGCGGCATCCGGCGCGCAGGTCGTCGTCACGGATCAGGCTGCACCGGCCCTCCTGGGCGACGGCGGGAGCCGGCGTGGATGCGAACAGCCCGACCGACGCCAAGAGCGCGGGACGAAGCAGCCGGCAGAGCGATGACAGGTGCATGGCAACGGATACTCGCCGATACTTCGCCCCGATGACAATCCTCGTCCGAAGGTGCCGCCCATGATCCTTGAAGTCGCGGAACTGCGCATCCAACCCGGCCGGCAGGCCGAGTTCGATGAGGCCCTGCTGCGCGCGCTGCGCACCGTCATGTCGCGGGCCGAAGGCTGCCGCGGCTGGAAGATCAACAAAGGCATCGAGAGCCCAGAGCGCTATGTGCTGATGATCTTCTGGGAGACGCTCGAGGACCATACGGAGCGCTTCCGGGGTGGGCCGCTGTTCCCGGAATGGCGCGCGATCATCGGCCCGTTCTTCGCGGCGCCGCCGTCGGTCGAACACTTCACGCTGCTGGCCAAGAGCTGAGGGAGGAGCGGACATGCGTACCCGGAACATCGTCCTCGCCGCGTTCGGCGCCCTCGTCGTCGCAGGCGGCGCCTGGTATGCCAGCCTCGACAAGGAAACGCGCGGCCTGTTGGCCGCCCTCCCCACGGACCGCGATGTGCTCAGTTGGAAGCAAGGCCAGCGCGAGGCGGCGTTCCGCGCGATGGACCGGATGCCGGTGCTCGCCAAGGCCTCTCCCGTCACGGCCTCGCCCACACCGATGCCGCTGCCCGCCGGCCAGCCGCTCGAGATCCCCGGCATCGACGAGTACATGCGCACGCAGAACACCGCAGGTCTCGTCATCCTGCAGGATGGTCGGGTGCGCTTCGAGCGCTACGGCCTCGGCTTCGATGCCGCAGGCCGCTGGACGAGCTTCTCGGTGGCCAAGTCCTTCACGTCCACGCTGGTCGGCGCGGCGATCCAGGACGGCCACATCAAGAGCCTCGAGGACAAGGTCAGCCAGTACATCCCCGGCCTGCGCGGCTCGGCGTACGACGAAGTCACCGTGCGTCAATTGTTGACCATGAGCTCAGGCGTCCGGTGGAACGAGGACTACGAGGACCCGAAGGCCGATGTCGCGCAGTTCAACAACGCGACGCCGCAGGCCGGCATGGACGCGACGGTGAGCTACCTGCGCAAGCTCCCGCGCGCACACCCGCCCGGAGAGGTCTGGAACTACAACACCGGCGAGACCAACCTCATCGGCGTGCTGGTGTCCTCCGCGACGGGCAAGCCGCTCGCGCAGTACCTGCAGGAGAAGATCTGGCACCCGGCGGGGATGGAGTCCGAGGCCACCTGGCTGCTCGGCCGTACCGGCCACGAGATCGCGGGCTGCTGCCTGCAGGCCGCGACGCGCGACTTCGCGCGTTTCGGGCTCTTCGTGCTGGCGAACGGCGCCGCGGGCGGCCAGCCCGTCGTGCCCCCCGACTGGTTCGCGCAAGCGACGCGCAAGCAGAAGGACATCGGCGACCCCGGCCGCGGCTACGGCTTCCAGTGGTGGACCTACGATGACGGCTCGGTCGCCGCGCAGGGCATCTTCGGCCAAGGCATCTACATCGACCCGCAGCGGCGACTCGTGATCGCGAGCAACTCCAACTGGACCCGCGCCTCGCTCGGCCCGGAGTCCAAGGCCCGAGAGGCGTTCTACGCGCAGGTGCGCGCGCTGATCGACGCGGGCGGCTGAGACCTCCGGGCAGCGCGTCGCTGCCGTCCCTGTAACACACCAGACGGTGCCGCCCGAATAGACTTGCCGCGTGACCACCGCTCTCGGCGTA
>JBIIVD010000038.1:0-21814 GCA_044339635.1 Steroidobacteraceae bacterium
GACGCTCGCGCGCCTGCCGCGCGCCGCCGACGAACAGGACGAGCGGGACGAACTGCCGGCGTGAACTGCGCCAATTGCGGGGTGACCCTGTACGGGCGCTACTGCGCGGACTGCGGACAGCGGCGCGGATCGGCGCCGCCGACGGTCGGGCATCTGGTCGCCGAGACCTTCGAGACGCTCACCCACGCCGATTCGCGGCTCTGGCGTACCCTGCGCGCGTTGCTGACGCGACCGGGCACGGTCACGCTCGACTACTTCGCGGGGCGGCGGGCGCGCCACCTGCCGCCGCTGCGGCTGTACATCGTCGCCAGCGTCACCTGTTTCCTGCTGCTCGCGCTGCTGCCCTCGCGCGGACCGCAGGCCGACCCGGCGGCGCAGCCGACCGCTCTCGAGCGGCCGGGCGGCGCAGCGGACGTGCGGCCTGCCGTCGGAAGCGATGCCGTGGCGGTCGATGTCGACGAGGCCGGCTGCAGGCGGCTCCAGGTCGCGGGCATCGGTGACGGGATCGGCGCAGCACTGCAGTCCCGACTCCGCGATGCCTGCCTGCGCATGGTGCGCGACGGCGGCAAGGGGCTCGGCGAGGCGTTCCTGCGCGGCCTGCCGAAGGCGATGTTCGTGCTGCTGCCGGTGTTCGCGTTGCTGCCGCTCGCGTTCTACTGGCGACCCCGGCGCCTGTACGTCGAACACCTGATGCTGCTCGTGCACAACCACAGCGCCTTGTTCATCGCGCTCTCGGCGCAACAGATCCTCGCCCTCGTGCTGCCGGCCGGTGCGGCGGCGATGACGGCACCGCTCCTCGTGGCGGCGGCGGCATGGTACGTCTACCGCAGCATGCGCACTTTCTACGGCGAACCGCGCGGCAGGACCTTGATGAAGGCCTCGGCGCTCGGCTTCCTGTATCTTTTCTTCGCGTCGTCGGGACTCGCTTTCACCGCGCTCGCCGCGCTGCTGAGCCTCTGAACCCGTGGCTGGCGCGCCCACGACCGCTGCGCCCCGCGCCATCCTCCACGTCGACATGGATGCGTTCTACGCATCGGTGGAGCAGCACGACCGACCGGAACTGCGCGGCTTGCCCGTGATCGTCGGCGGCAGCGGCGGACGCGGCGTGGTGGCGGCGGCGAGCTACGAAGTGCGCAGGTTCGGCGTGCGCTCCGCGATGCCGGTGCGTCGCGCGCTGGCGCTCTGTCCGCAGGCCGTATGCGTGCGTCCGCGCATGGCACGCTATGCGGAGGTCTCGGCACAGGTCTTCGAGGTGTTCCACGGTTTCACGCCGCTGGTCCAGGGCTTGTCGCTTGATGAAGCCTTCCTCGACGTCACGGACAGCCGGATGTTGCACGGCGCTCCGGAGCAGATCGCGCGCGACATCAAACGCCTGATCCGTGAACGCACGGGCCTTGGTGCGTCGGTGGGTGTCGCGTCCAACAAGCTCGTCGCCAAGATCGCCTCCGACCTCGACAAGCCCGATGGCCTGACGGTCGTCACGCCCGGTCGCGTGCACGAGGTGCTCGACCCGCTGCCGGTGCGGCGCCTGCCCGGGCTCGGCCGCAAGAAAGGCGAGCAGGTCGCCGCCGCCGGCATCGCGACGCTGGGCGACCTGCGGCGCGCCGATGAGCGGCAGCTGCGGCCCCTGTTCGGCCGCGAGTGGCAGGCGTGGCGCGACCGCGCGGCCGGCATCGACGAGCGCCCGGTGCTGCCGGACCGCGACGAGAAATCGGTGAGCAACGAACGCACCTTCGACGAGGACCTGCGGAAGCCCGAGGAGATGCAAGCGGCGCTCGCCGCCCTCGCCGACAAGGTCGCGGCGCGGCTGCGGACGCAGGGGCTGTGGGCGGCCTGCATCGGCATCAAGGTCCGGCGCGGCGACTTCACGACCCTGACGCGCCAGCGCACCCTGACACCCGCGACCTGCGAGACCGGCGTGATCGCCGCGACGGCGCGGGATCTGCTCGACGCATGGCTGCAGGAAGACCTGCGCAGCGCAGGGCGCGCCAAGCGGGACGGCCCGTCGATACGTCTGCTCGGTGTCAGCGCGACGGCGCTGGAAGATGCGGCGCAGGAGGACCTGTTCGCGGCGGCCGACGGGGCGCGCGGCACCCGTCTCGACTCGGCGCTCGATGCGATCCGCGACCGCTTCGGCGGCGCGGCGGTGTCACGCGCCAGCAGTCTCGGACGGACGCGGCGCTGACGGCAGGTCTGGCGGCAGCTCTGGCGGCACGTCCGACCGCAGCATCAAGCCGCAGGTCATGCCGGCAAGCGCGCCGAACAGGTGCGCATCGAGCACGACCGGCGAGTCGGTGACGAGGAAAGGCATGGGCCCGGCGACGTTCTCGTAGACGAGCTTCGCGAGCCCGAGCGTTCCGACCAACCAGGCCATGCGGTCGCCGTCGATGATCTCGCGCACGATGCCGGCCGCTGCCAGCGCGTTGAGCACGCCGGACAGTCCCACGTACCACGTGACGTCCGACAACCACCAGAGCCCGGCATCGATCGCGACGATGCCGCAAGCTGCGATGAGCAACCATCGCCGGACCGAATAGGTGCCGGAGAACAGCGCCCACACCAACATGAGCCCGGCCGCGTTGAGCGCCGCATGGATGAGGTCGAGGTGGACGAAATGTCCGGTGACCCACCGCCAATGTTCGCCGCGCGCGATCGCCACACGCGACCAACGCAAGGCCTCGCCCGCGGTATCGCCGAACAGCGCGAGCACGATCAGCAGCACGCAAAGCGCCAAAAGCGCCGCGCCGCGGCGCCCTTCGAAGCCGATCGCCGTACGCCAATGCGCGCGTGATCTCGCGCCCTGCGGACTCATGCGGCGGGCACCAACCAGTGACGTGCACTGACCACTTCGGCGTCGGGCTCGTCCCCCGCATCCTGTTCCGGGCCGGATGATGCCCACGCGACAGCGGCATGGACCTCGCCCGGCATGGACGGTGCGTCCGGCGTGGCCGCCTCTCGCGGCGAGGTCCCCAGCTCACCTGCGATCATGGTCGCCGGCAAGGCGACCGACGTCACCCACGCCGAGCCGACCCCATGCCCGGGCGTCGCCACCCGGACCGTATGCCGCCCGGTACCCACCTCGAACGCAGCAGCGCCGCCCGAGAAGCCCGTGCCCAAGCACTTGAGCAAGGCTTCCTTGCGCGTCCAGCCGTCGTAGAACCGGCGCCGCGCCGTGGCTGCCGAATCTTTGGCAGCATGCTGCAGGTCGGCGCGTTCCGACGGCGTGAACACCCGGCCCGCCAACCGCTCCGGATCGATGCCGGCGCGCGGGAACTCGAGATCGACACCGACCGGCCCTGCCGTACGGGTGGCGATGAGCAGCCATCCGCCCGCATGGCTGAGGTTGAAGTGCAGCGATCGCGCCACCCCCGGCAACGGCTCCGGTGCGCTCAACACGGGCTTGCCGTGCGCGGACACGGCGAGCTGCAACGCCCCGGGAGCGCATTGCAGATGCTGCGCCAGGATGCCGCGCAGCAGCGCACGCGAGACGAGGTGGCGGGAACGGGCGATCGGGTCGGCGATACGCGCCGCGCGTGCGGCCTCGGCCACGTCCACCGCACCGACCGCGTCGGATCGCAAGCCCGACAGGCTGAAATCGTCGAGCCGGGCGAGCCAAAGATCGAGGCCGCCGGAAGGTGTGACGCCGGCCACGGCCAGCGACCGTCGCGACCAGCCGTGGGCATCGCATGGCACGATGCGGGGGACTATGCCGGTCGGCTCCGGACCGTGCAATACTCGCGTCATCAACGGCCTGGACCGGTGGGGGGGAGCCGCAAGGCGTCCATCGGCATCGTCATGTCCTTCATCCTCGATGCGCTCCGCAAATCCGAGAACTCGCGCCTGCGCCAGGAACATCCGGCGATGTTCGACGCGCGTGCCGTCGCCTCGCGCCGACCCTTCCCGGTCTGGGCGGTCGCGCTCGGCCTGCTGCTCGGACTCAACCTGCTCGTCGTGCTGTTCGTGCTGTTGCGGCAGGAGCGCGAGGTCGTGGACACGGCGGCGGACAAGGTCGCGGTGACCGCCGCTGCGACCGCGCCGGTCGCAGCAGTTGCGCCCGTCGCAGCCGCGGTGCCCGGCGCAGCCGCGGCTGCCGTACCGAACACCGCGCCACCTCTCCCGGTCGCATCACCGGCCGCCACACTGGCCACATCCGTTCCCCTCCCCTCCGCGCGCCGGCCGGTCCCGGGGACCGTCACCCGCGAAACCACCGTCGACGGCGTGGCGTTCGATGCCGCGACGCCACGGGCACCGTCGCGGACCCGCGACGACCTGCTCGCGGGCGGCGATGCGGTGCCCGAAGCGGCGCTGTCGCTGCATGTCTACGACCCCGATCCCGCCGCACGGTTCATATTGTTGAACGGCCAGCGTCTGCGCGAAGGCGACATGGCGGGCAACGGCCTGCGTGTGCTCGACATCGTCCCCGACGGCGTCGTCCTCGACCACCGCGGCAACACCTTCAAGGTCTCGATCGACCCATGATGTCTCCCACGCCCGGCACCGCAGCCCTGTCCGCAGACCCGTTGTCCCTGCCTGTGCCGGGTCGCGCCACGAGCCTTGATGGGACCCAGGTCGCGGACCTGCTGCGTGCCGGCATCTACCGCCTGTTCCAGAAGACCGACCACCTCAACAAGATCAACGTCTTCCCGGTGCCGGACGGCGACACGGGCACCAACATGGCGATGACGCTCGCAGCCGTGCTCGCCGCCCTCGACCGCGAGCCCGCTGCTGATGCCGGACGCGTGCTCACGCGTGCGGCCGACGCGGCGCTCGACGGCGCGCGCGGCAATTCAGGGGCGATCCTCGCGCAGTTCCTGCTCGGCTTGGGCGACGGCGCGGGACAACGCGCCCGCCTGACGCTCGCCGAATTCGTCGCGGCGGTGCAGAGCGGCGCCGCGTACGCGCGCGATGCGCTGATGCAACCGCGCGAGGGCACGATCCTCACCGTGCTGCGGGAGTTCGCGGAAGCGCTGCGCAGCGATGCGACGGGCGCGGCGGCGGCGCCCGACTTCGGTACGCTCTTCGAGCGTTCGCTGGTGCGCGTGCGCACGAGCCTCGAGGACACCCGCGGACAGCTCGAAGAACTGCGTGCCGCGGATGTCGTCGACGCCGGTGCACAAGGTTTTGTCGACATGCTCGAAGGCATGCTGCGGTTCCTGCAGACCGGCGAGAAGGGCGAGACCACGGCGCCGGTGCACGAGGGCGATGAAGCCATGGCCGGCAGCGCGCCGGTCGCCACGGGCGAGGACTTCCGCTTCTGCACCGAATGTCTCGTCACGGCGCCGGCGGGAGGCATCATCGAACTGCGCAGCCTGCGCGAATCCCTGGCGGCGGCCGGCGCCAGCCTCGTGGTCAGCGGCAGCGCCCGCAAGGCCAAGATCCACATCCACTGCGATGACCCCGATGCCATCTTCCGGATCGCGGGCGGATTCGGCGACGTGCAAGGCCAGAAAGCCGACGACATGCGCATGCAGCAGTCGGCGGCGCATCACCGCCGTGCGCAGCGGGTCGCCGTGGTCACCGACTCGGGCAGCGACCTGCCCGACGCCGACATGGAGCGGCTCGGCATCCATATGGTGGCCGCGCGCGTGCATTTCGGAGGCCGCTCCTATCTGGACAAGGTCAGCATGACCGCCGCGGAGTTCTACGAGGAACTCGCCCGCAATCCCGAGCACCCCAAGACCTCGCAGCCCCCGCCCGGCGACTTCCGGCGCATCTTCGAGTTCCTGGTGTCGCACTACGAGTCGGTCGTGTCGGTGAACCTCACCGCGCGGCACAGCGGCACCTACAACGCGGCCGCGACGGTGGCCCAGCGCGTCAGCGCCGAAGGCCGGCGCGTGGCCGTCATCGACACCCGCAACGCATCGGTCGGCGAAGCGCTGGTGGTGCTCGCGACCGCCGAGGCGGCGGCGGCGGGCCAGGACATCGACCAGGTCATCGCCGCGGCCGAGGCGGCGCGCGACCGCACCCAGACCTTCGCGCTCGTCGAGCGCATCGATTTCGCGGTACGGGGCGGACGCGTACCGGCGGTGGTCGGCAAGATCGCCAAGTGGCTGCGGCTCAACGTGATCCTGCGCACCTTCCCCGACGGACGGGTCGCCTTCGGTGGCGGGCTCTTCGGGCCGCATCGCCTCATCAAGCGCTTCATCCGCTTCGTGCTGCGCCGCAGCGAGATCGAGACCGGCACCCACCGCCTGCGCGTGCTGGTCGGCCATGCGAACCGGCCCGAGGCGGGGCAAAGACTCTACGAGGAGCTGCTGGCGGCGATCCCGCGCGAGCGGATCGCGTGGTCGGCGCTCACCGACATGGGCGCAGCCATCGGCGTGCATGGCGGACCCGGCACGGTCATCGTCGCGGTGCAGCGGCTCGAGGACTAACGGTCTCGGCCGCCGAGCGCCGCCACCACCTCGGCTGGCGCCTGCACGAGCTCGACCAACACGCCCTCGCCTGCGATCGGGAACTCGTCGTTCGATTTCGGGTGCAGGAAGCAGATGTCGTGCCCCGCGGCACCCTTGCGGATGCCGCCCGGCGCGAAGCGCACGCCCTGCGTCGTGAGCCATGCGACCGCCGCCGGCAGGTCGTCGATCCAGAGACCGATGTGATTGAGCGGCGTGGTGTGCACCGCAGGCTTGCCCTGCGGATCGACCGGCTCCATCAGGTCCACTTCGACGCGGAACGCGCCCTGGCCCATCGAGCAGATGTCCTCGTCGACGTTCTCGCGCTCGCTGCGGAAATGCCCCGTGACCTCAAGCCCGAGCATGTCCACCCAGAGCCGCCGCAGCCGCGCCTTGTCGGGTCCGCCGATCGCGACCTGCTGGATGCCGAGCACCCGGAACGGCCTTGCTGCTTGCGTCATCCCTGTCGCCTCACTGGAACTTCATGATCACCTGGTCGACCGCGAGGCTGTCGCCCTTGCCGGCCAGCACCTCGGCGACCACGCAATCCTGCGTGGCGAAGAGGATGTTCTCCATCTTCATCGCCTCGATGGCCGCGAGCTTCTCGCCTGCGCGCACCGTCTGTCCGGCCTGCACGGCGACGTCGACCAGCAGGCCCGGCATCGGCGACAACAGCACCTTGGAGAGGTCGGGCGGCGCCTTGAACGGCATCAGGGCCTCGAGCTCCGCATGCCGCGGCGAGAGCACGTTGGCGGAGAGGTTCGCGCCGTTGTGCGAGATCCGGTAGCCGAGCCCGACGCGCTCGATCTGCGCACAGAACGGCTGCCCGTCGAAGGTGCCGTGCACCGCGATGTCGCGCAGGTTGTCTTCGAAGGCGACCTCGTGCGTCTGGCCCGCGACCGACACGTGGAACATCGCCCCCTGCGGTCGCACCGACACCGGGATGTGGTCGCGACGACCGGAGTCGTCGGTCAGCACCACGACGAAGTCCTCACGGATGCGGACCTCACGGTGCCGACGCTGGCCGGTGAGCGTCGCCGCGCGCTCCCGCGAACGCCGGTGCGAGACCGCCGCGAGCGCCAGCAGGAACGACGGCTGGTCGTGCGCGACAGCCGCCGAAGTGAAGCCCTTGGGATACTGCTCCGCGATGAACCCGGTGTTGAAGTCGCCCGCGACGAAGCGCGGGTGCGCGAGCAGCGCCGCCTGGAACGGCACGTTGCTCGAGATGCCGCGGATCACGAAGCCGTTGAGCGCCTCGCGCATGCGCGCGATGGCGTCGCCACGGTCACGGCCGTGCACGATGAGCTTGGCGATCATCGAATCGTAATGCATCGGGATCTCGCCGCCCTCGTACACGCCGGTGTCGACGCGCACGCCGCCGCCCGAGGGCACGGGCTGCGAGGCTTCCATGTTCTGCGTCGGCGGCCGGTACTTGACCAGCCGGCCGGTCGACGGCAGGAAGTTGCGGAACGGATCTTCGGCGTTGATGCGGCACTCGATCGCCCATCCCTCGCGCTTGAGGTCCTTCTGCCGGAGCGCGAGCTTCTCGCCGGCCGCGACGCGGATCATCTGCTCCACGAGGTCGAGCCCCGTGATGCACTCGGTGACCGGATGCTCCACCTGCAGGCGGGTGTTCATCTCGAGGAAGTAGAACGACTTGTCCTTGCCGACCACGAACTCGACCGTGCCCGCGCTCTGGTAGTCGACCGCCTTGGCGAGCGCCACCGCCTGCTCGCCCATCGCCTTGCGGACCTTGTCGTCGAGGAAAGGGCTCGGCGCCTCCTCGATGACCTTCTGGTGGCGGCGCTGGATCGAGCATTCGCGCTCCCAGAGGTACAGGCAGTTGCCATGACCATCGCCCAGCACCTGGATCTCGATGTGGCGCGGCTCCTCCACGAACTTCTCGATGAACACCCGGTCGTCGCCGAAGCTGTTGCGCGCCTCGTTGCGGCAGGAACTGAAGCCGTCAAAGGCTTCCTTGTCGTTCCAGGCGACGCGCAGGCCCTTGCCACCGCCGCCCGCGCTCGCTTTGATCATCACCGGATAGCCGATGTCCTTCGCGATCTCGACCGCGCGCTCCGGCGTCTCGATCGGGTCGTTCCAGCCCGGGATGGTGCTCACGCCCGCCTTGGCGGCGAGCGCCTTGGAGGCGATCTTGTCGCCCATCGCGGCGATGGAAGCGTGCTTCGGTCCGATGAAGACGATGCCCGCCTCCTCGGCGCGCCGCGAGAACTCGGCGTTCTCGGACAGGAACCCGTAGCCCGGATGCACGGCCTCGGCGCCCGTGGCGCGGCAGGCCTCGATGATGCGGTCCTGCACCAGGTAGGACTCGCGCGAGGGCGCGGGGCCGATCAGCACCGCCTCGTCGGCGAGCTCCACATGCCGGGCGTCCTTGTCGGCCTCCGAGTACACGGCCACGGTCTTGATGCCCATGCGTCGCGCCGTCTTGATGACGCGACAGGCGATCTCGCCACGGTTGGCGATGAGGATCTTCTTGAACATGCCTGCAGGTCTCCTGGACGCGGTCACAGCGGGATGTTGCCGTGCTTGCGCCACGGCTCCTCGATCTTCTTGTCGCGCAGCACGGTGAGCGCGCGGCACACCCGCCGACGCGTGCCGTGCGGCATGATCACGTCGTCGATGTAGCCGCGCGCACCGGCGATGAACGGGTTGGCGAACTTCTCCTTGTACTCGGCCTCGCGGGCCGCGAGCTTCGCCGGGTCGCCCTTCTCCTCGCGGAAGATGATCTCGACCGCGCCCTTGGCGCCCATCACCGCGATCTCGGCGTTCGGCCATGCGAAGTTGACGTCTCCGCGCAGGTGTTTCGAGGCCATGACGTCGTAGGCGCCGCCGTAGGCCTTGCGGGTGATGACCGTGATCTTCGGCACCGTGCACTCGGCGTAGGCATAGAGCAGCTTGGCGCCGTGCTTGATGATGCCGCCGTACTCCTGCGAGGTGCCCGGCATGAAGCCCGGCACATCGACGAAGGTGACCACCGGGATGGAGAAGGCGTCGCAGAACCGCACGAAGCGCGCGGCCTTGATGCTGCTCTTGATGTCGAGGCAGCCGGCGAGCACCAGCGGCTGGTTGGCGACGATGCCGACCACGTGGCCATCCATGCGCGCGAAGCCGATGATGATGTTCTTGGCGTACTCCGGCTGCAGCTCGAAGAACTCGCCGTCGTCGACCACCTTCGACACCAGCTCCTTCATGTCGTAGGGCTTGTTCGGGTTGTCGGGCACCAGCGTGTCGAGCGAATAGTCGTCGCGGTCCGCCGGGTCGCCCGCCTCGCGCATCGGCGGCTTCTCGCGGTTGTTCGCGGGCAGGTAATTGAAGAACCGCCGGATCATGAGCAGCGCCTCGACGTCGTTCTCGAAGGCGAGGTCGGCGACGCCGCTGCGCGTGGTGTGGGTGATGGCGCCGCCCAGGTCCTCGGCGGTGACCTCCTCGTGCGTCACCGTCTTCACGACATCGGGTCCGGTGACGAACATGTAGGAGCTGTCCTTCACCATGAAGATGAAGTCGGTGAGCGCGGGGCTGTAGACCGCGCCGCCCGCGGAGGGGCCCATGATGACGCTGATCTGCGGCACCACCCCCGAGGCCGTGACGTTGCGTTGGAACACCTCGGCGTAGCCGCCGAGAGAAGCGACGCCCTCCTGGATGCGCGCGCCGCCCGAATCATTGATGCCGATGACGGGCGCGCCGACCTTCATGGCGGTGTCGAGGACCTTGCAGATCTTCTGGGCATGCGCCTCGGAGAGCGAGCCGCCGAACACCGTGAAATCCTGGCTGAACACGAACACCAGACGGCCGTTGATGAAGCCGCAACCGGTCACCACGCCGTCGCCCGGGATCTTCTGGTCCTGCATGCCGAAGTCGCTGCAGCGATGCTCGACGAACATGTCCCATTCCTCGAAGGACCCTTCGTCGAGCAGCAGCTCGATGCGCTCGCGCGCGGTGAGTTTGCCCTTGGCATGCTGGGCGGCGACGCGCTTGGGGCCGCCGCCCTGGCGCGCCTGGGCCCGCTTCTTCTCGAGCTGCTGGATGATGTCGTGCATGGCGTGGTCCTCGGACGGTGCGGCTTCAGGCAGGCCGCGAAGGTTGTTCAAAGAGATCGAGCAGGCGGCGGGCGCCGGACGAGGGCGCGAGACGCGCGGCTTCCACGTCGTCGAGCGTCGCGGGCAGCGCCTCACGCACCGCAGGATGCGCACGGAAATCGGCGGCCAGGCGCGCGTGCACCTCGTCCCAGAGCCAGGCGAGCGACTGGCGGCGGCGGCGCTCGGCGAACTCGCCGCTGGCCTCGCGCTGCGCGCGGAGCTCGCCGATCGCTTCCCAGAACGCCGCAAGCCCGTCGCCCGAGAGCGCGCTCGTGCGCAGCACGCGGACCTGCGCCCGCGCCGCGCCGGGGTTGCGCAGCACGCGCAGCGCGCTCGTCACCTGCGCTTCTGCGCGGATCGCGGCATCGAGGTCGAGATCGGCCTTGTTGATGACCACAAGGTCGGCGAGTTCCATGATGCCCTTCTTCATGGCCTGCAGGTCGTCGCCCGCGTTCGGCAGCTGCAACAGCACGAAGAGGTCGGTCATGCCGGCGACCGCCGTCTCGGACTGTCCGACGCCCACGGTCTCCACGAGCACCACGTCGTAGCCGGCGGCCTCGCAGACCAGCATCGCCTCGCGCGTGCGTTCGGCGACGCCGCCCAATGCGCCGGAGGTCGGGCTCGGCCGGATGTAGGCGCGTTCGTCGGTGGACAACCGTTCCATGCGCGTCTTGTCGCCGAGGATCGATCCGCCGGAGATCCCGGAGGACGGGTCGACGGCGAGCACCGCGACGCGGTGGCCGCGGCCGGTCAGGAAGGTGCCCAAAGACTCGATGAAGGTGGACTTGCCGACGCCCGGCACGCCCGAGATGCCCACGCGCAGCGCATGGCCGGTGGCGACCAGCAGGGAATCGAGCAACGCGTCGGCGCGGCGCCGATGGTCGGGCCGCGTGGACTCGAGCAGCGTGATCGCCTTGGCGAGCGCGCGACGGTCGCCGGCCCGCACGCCCGCCGCGAGCGCGGCGTCGGCGTCGGGACCCGGGTCGAGCGGCTCAGGGGGCACGGGCCGCCTTGATCTGGTCCAGCACGTCGCGTGCGCTCTCGGGGATCGGCGTTCCCGGGCCGTAGATGCCCTTGACGCCGGCCGCGCGCAGGAACGGATAGTCCTGCTGCGGGACGACCCCGCCGACGAACACCACGATGTCGCCGCCGCCCTGCGCGCGCAACGCCTCGATGATGGCGGGGACCAAGGTCTTGTGGCCGGCTGCGAGCGTGCTGACGCCGACCGCATGCACGTCGTTCTCGATGGCCTGGCGGGCGCACTCCTCGGGCGTCTGGAACAGCGGGCCGACGTCGACGTCATAGCCGAGATCGGCGAAAGCGCTCGCCACCACCTTGGCGCCGCGGTCGTGGCCGTCCTGACCGAGCTTGGCGATGAGCACACGCGGACGGCGACCCTGTTCGGCGGCGAAGGCGTCGATATCGGTCTTGAGGCGCTGCCAGTCGCCGGCATCCTCGTAGGCTCCTGCGTACACGCCGCTGACCTCCTGTGAACGGGCGCGGTGGCGCCCCCAGACCTTCTCGAGCGCATCGCTCACCTCGCCCACCGTCGCCCGCGCGCGCATGGCGTCGATGGCGAGCGACAGCAGGTTGCCCCCGCCCGACTGCGCTGCGGCGGTGAGCGCATCGAGCGCCGACTGCACCTTCGCGCCGTCGCGCGCGGCGCGCAGCCGCTGCAGGCGCGCGACCTGCGCCTCGCGCACGGCCACGTTGTCGATGTCGCGGAACTCGACCGGCGCTTCGTCCTCGGGCCGGAACTTGTTGACGCCGATGATGACGTCCCGCCCGGAATCGATGCGCGCCTGCTTCTCGGCGGCGCTCGCCTCGATGCGCAGCTTCGCCCAGCCGCTCTCGACGGCGCGGGTCATGCCGCCCATGCCGTCGACCTCCTCGATGATCTTCCAGGCGGCATCCGCCATGTCCTGCGTCAGCTTCTCCATCATGTAGCTGCCGGCCCAAGGATCGACGACGCCCGTGATGTGGGTCTCTTCCTGGAGGATGAGCTGCGTGTTGCGGGCGATGCGCGCGCTGAACTCGGTCGGCAGCGCGATCGCTTCATCGAAGGAGTTGGTGTGCAGACTCTGGGTGCCGCCGAACACCGCCGCCATCGCCTCGATGGTGGTGCGCACGACGTTGTTGTAGGGGTCCTGCTCGGTGAGGCTCCAACCCGAGGTCTGGCAGTGCGTGCGTAGCATCAGGCTCTTCGGGTTCTTGGCGCCGAAGCCGGACATGATCCGCCACCACAGCAGCCGCGCCGCGCGCATCTTGGCGATTTCGAGATAGAAGTTCATGCCGATCGCCCAGAAGAAGCTCAGGCGGCCGGCGAACTCGTCGACGTCGAGGCCCTTGGCGAGCGCGGTCTTCACATACTCCTTGCCGTCGGCCAGCGTGAAGGCGAGCTCCAGCGCCTGGTTCGCGCCGGCCTCCTGCATGTGGTAACCGGAGATGGAGATCGAGTTGAACTTCGGCATCCGCCGCGCCGTGTGCTCGATGATGTCGCCGACGATGCGCATCGAGGGTTCGGGCGGATAGATGTAGGTGTTGCGCACCATGAATTCTTTGAGGATGTCGTTCTGGATGGTGCCCGAGAGCTGCTCCGGCGCCACGCCCTGCTCCTCGCCCGCCACCACGAAGGCCGCCAGCACCGGCAGCACCGCGCCGTTCATGGTCATCGACACCGAGACCTCGCCCAGCGGGATGCCCTCGAACAGGACCTTCATGTCCTCGACCGAATCGATGGCGACGCCCGCCTTGCCGACGTCGCCGGTCACGCGCGGATGGTCGCTGTCGTAGCCGCGGTGGGTGGCGAGGTCGAAGGCGACGCTCACGCCCTGCCCGCCCGCGGCGAGCGCCTTGCGGTAGAAGGCGTTGGAGGCCTCGGCGGTCGAGAACCCGGCGTACTGGCGGATGGTCCAGGGCCGCACCGCGTACATCGTCGCCTGCGGCCCGCGGATGAAGGGCGCGAAGCCGGGCAGCGTGTCCGTGTAGGGCAGGCCCACAAGGTCTGCGGCCGTATAGAGCGGTTTGACCACCAGCCCCTCGGGCGTGGTCCAGGCCAACCGGGTGGGGTCACCCCCCGGGGCCGACTTGCCAGCGGCCTTTTCCCAGGCCCCGAGCTGCGCGGAAGTCAGGATGTCGTCGCGGTCCATGGCGTCCTTGTCCAAGTCCGTCCGGACACCCCCCCTCCCCGGGCGAGCCCCAGACAACCTCCGGACTATACCCACCCGGGCACCCCCCGGCGAGTCCGACGGGTCGAGCGGGGAGATCGGTCGAGGATCAGGGGCTCGGGGTGCCTAACGCAGCGCGAGACGGTCGAGCGCGACCTTGCCGTCGCTGACAATCAGCAAGGGCTCGAACAGGGTCGTGGGGTCGGTGCGAGGGTCGCGGTCGACGACCAACAGGTCGGCCTCCAGGCCCACGGCCACCGACCCGGTGCGGCCCTCGATGCCGAGCACCCGCGCCGCGCTATGAGTGGCGGCGGTGATCGCCTCGAGCGGCGTGTAGCCGCAGCCGATGAGCTCCAGGATCTCGTGGCCGACCCGGACGCGGCCGTAATCGTCGCGGTCACCGTAGGAACTGTCCGTGCCCACCGCGACCGTGACGCCGAGCGCGCGGGCCTTGCGCACCGCGTCGCGCAGCGGCCGCATCATGTGCAGCGTGCGCAGCTGCAGCGCGATGTCGTCGGCGCCGTCACCGCGCGGGTCGCCGAGCGGACTCATGATCGCGAGCGTCGGGACGAAAAACGTGCCCTGCTGGCGCATCAACGCCAAAGTCTCGTCATCGAGATAGGTGCCGTGCTCGATGCTGCGCACGCCGGCGCGGACCGCGGCGTTCGCGCCCTGACGGTCGTGTGCATGCGCCGCGACCCACCGTCCGGCCTCGGCGGCGACCGCCACCGCCGCACGCAGTTCCTCGTAGGAGAGCTCCGGACGCCGCGGATCGGTACGCGCGAGGCCCGCGCGTTCGCTCGCGCCGACCTTGATGACATCGGCGCCGCGCGCGATCACGGCACGGACCACCTCAGCGACCTTGTCGGGACCCTGCAGCGGCGCGTCCAAGTATCGTCCGAACTGCGGGTAGCTCAGGATGAAGGAGTCGCCGAGGCGCGGCCGCACATGGCCGCCCGACACCAACATCTGCGGACCCGGCACATAGCCCGCGCGCACGAGGTCGCGGGTCGCCATGCCCTTCAGATAGTTGTCGCCGAGCACCCGCGTCGTGGTGACGCCCGACAGCAGCGCGCGCTGCGCCGAAGCCGGATCCTCGATGTGCGTGTGCAGGTCGATGAACCCCGGGATCAGGAACGCACCGCGCAGGTCGCGGGCACCGGCCCGATCGCCCGCCGCGGTGATCTCGGCGATCCGGCCGTCGCGGATGCGCACATTGGCGGTACGGACCGTCGAGCCGGGAAGGCCGTCGTAGAGCCGCGCATGGCTGAGCCAAAGATCCTGCGCCTGCGCGAGGGCGGGCGACACGGACAAAGCGAAGAGGAGCGGGACAAGGAACGATGCGACGAGCGACGCGCCGAAGCGCCCGCCGGCCGAGGCACGCCCCGCGACCGCACCCGCACGCCTCACTTCGGCGGAACCTCCACCGCCCTGCCCTGCGCCTGCCAGCCGGCGTAGTCGCCGTCGAGGTGGGCGAGGCGGGTATAGCCGGCCTTCCGGAGCGCCTCGAGCGCGAGGTCCGCGCGGCGGCCGCTCTGGCAATAGACGACGATCTCGGCGTCCTTCGGTGCGCCGATCAGCGCCGGGTCGGCGACGAGCTGCTCATGCGGCAGGTTGCGCGCGCCAGGCACATGACCGGCCGCGAATTCTTCGGCGCGGCGCACGTCGAGCAGCAGCGGCGCGGGCGCCGCGGCGCCCGGGGCGAGCCGCGCGAGCAGCGCGTCGGCGGTCAACTGCGGCACGGCCGCTGCCGGCGCGGGCGCCGGGGCCGCAGCGGGTGCGGCACCGCTGCCGGTAGCCGGTGTCTGCGGCACCTTCACGATCTTGGCGATGTCATAGCCCATGTCGCCGACGCGCTTCACGAGCGCGGCATAGCGTGCATCGTCGATGGTGGGCGTGCGCGCCATGATCCACACGTAGTCGCGCTGGCTGCGCGCGATGATGGTCTCGGTGTAGTCCGCATCGACATGCGAGATCACGTATTCGGCCTTGATGGGCCAGATGAACTGCATGCCCCAGATGGCGTTGTTGGTGCCGGGGATCACGAAGCCTTTCGGGTTCATCACCTTGGCCTCGCCGTCGAAGCCGCCCTTGTTGAAGGTGAAGGTGGTCTTGATGGTGCCGTCCGGGTTGAGCGCGTAGGTCTCGACCGCGTTGTAGATGTCTTTTTCGATGAACGTCGGGATGACGCCGATGACGTACCACGGCCCCATGAAGCGCTGCAGGTCGACCTTCTCGACCACGGGTACGGTGACTTTCTCCGGCGAGACACCGCAGCCCGACAGCGTGGTGGCGACGAGCGCTGCCCAACCGATGGCGAGAGATCCTTTGAAACGGCTCTTGATGGACATGGTCGACTCCTTGTCAGTGCCCAGCGATCATTCGGCGATGTACCAGCGTCCCGACACTTGCTCGAGGACATACCGATCATACGGCAGACCCTGCCCCGAAAGGTCGTATACCGCACGGTCCCCACCCGCCTCGAAGACGGGGGGCGTGCGCCGAACCAGCCGCAGCGCCGCCACCAGCACTTCGCGGTTGGCGACGCTGCGCGAGCAGGACGTCACGAGGGTGTCGAGCGCCCGCTTGCCGAGGCTCTGACGCAGGCCGGGGCTCAAGTATTCGCCGTAGTACCGGTCGCAACGGCCCTCGACGAGCGTGCGCTCCGCAGCATCGAGCAGCGCGAGGATCCCGGGCGTATTGCGCGCGGCCGGGGCGCTGCCTGCGGGTTCAACCGGGGTCGTCGCGGTCCCGACGGCCGCGGCGGTCGCGGCGGCGGCGCCCCCTTCGGCAGGTCCGGCACGGCGCGTCCGGCCGGCCGCGAGGTCCTCGAGGCGCGCCTCGATCTCGGTGGGGATCGCGGCCTTCCATTCACGGCCATAGGGCAACAGCGGCACGACCTCCACCACTTCCACCGAGCCGCGGTCCTTGGGCGGACGCCCCCGCACCACGGCCAACACGCGCTCGCCATCGCGCAAGGCGCCCACGCCGCGCACGTCCTCATAGACGCGGCCGCGCAGCGCGAGGCGCGATCCCAGCGTACGGAAGAAATCCACGCTGGTCAGGCGCTCGATGTCGGTGAGCGGCATCGCTGCACCGAACAGGCGGCTGCGCAGCGTGTCACCGCCGCCTGCCGCCTCGGTCCGCAATCTTTGCTGGATGGTGAGGCGCAGCCGGTCGAGCTCGGCGGGATGCACGGCATAGGCGACCGCCTGCGCGTCGCCGCTCGCCACCGCGGCGAGATACTCCCCCGCCGCTCGGCGTTGTGCGGCCGACAACTCATCGGCGTACGCGACAGGCGCCAGCGCCGATGCGATGCCGAGGCATCCGAGCACGAGGGTCCGCCACGCGCGGCTGGGCGCGTTCACTTCGCGGCACCCTCGCGGTCGTGACGGCGACCGAGCCACCAGCCGTTCACGGCCCACGCCGCCGCGGCACCGGCGCCCACCAGCGCCGCGAAGGCCGGTGAGGCCGCGACGGCGGTGAGCGCCGTGTTCGCCTGCGCGCCGACATAATCGGCTGCGCGATAGACCGGCACATCGATGAAGTTCTTCGCCTTGTATTTGGATTCGGTGTCGAGGCGGCTCCAGAGCATCTCCCGGCCGGGACGGATGAACGCGTACTCGCCCCAGCGCCGCAAGACCATCAACGCCAGCATGGCGACCGTGCCGAACGCGCCGAAGACCATCAGCACCAGAAAACCGACTGAGAGCAGCACCGGGACCGCGGTGAGCAGCGTGCGGACACCGAGACGCGAGGCGATAAGGCCGGTGAGGAACAGCTGCGAGAAGATGGTGAGCGACTGCACCACGACATCGATGGTGGCGAACACCTGCGTGCGCTGCTCGCGGTCCGGGAAGGCATCGTTGACGATGCGCAACTGCTCGAAATAGAGGATCGTGTTGACGAGCGACAGCAGCGTCACGAAGACCGCGATGCCGATGAGATACGGCGAACGAAGCACGATGAAGACGCCGGCGAAGGGGTTGCCACCGAGGCCTGCATCGCCCGTCGCCGCAGACGCGGCGGCGCCGGTCTGGGCGACGCCACGCTCCCCGGCCGGGGCGATCCTCGCGCGCCGTGCCGCCCACAGGCGCATCAGCAGCCGCTGGCAAAGGATCGCCGCGACGAAACCGCCCGTCGCGAGGTAGAGGACACCGGAATTGCCGATCTTCGTGACGGTGAGCCCGGCGACCGCCGGGCCGACCAGCGCGCCGAGCGTGCCGCCTGCCGCGATGAAGCCGAACAGGCGCTTCGACTGCCCGTCATCGAACATCTCGAGCATGAAGCTCCAGAAGATAGACACCAGCATCAGGTTGATGACGCTGGTCCAGACATAGAAGAAGGTCCCGACCGCGAGGTCGTCCTCGTCGGCGCCGAGCAGCGAACCGATGACCAGCAAGGTGAGCGCGACCGCCGCGTAGATCGACGGCAGCAGCACGCTGCGCCGGATGCGCGCCACCAGCCAACCGTAAGCCGGAACGATGAGGATGGCGAACGTGGCGGTGTACAGCCAGATGTCGGCGACACGCTCCGTACCGAGCACCGTGGCGACCGTCTCGCGCACCGGACGCACCGCGAAATAGCTGCCAAGCACGAAGAAAAAGAGCAGGAAGGCCGCGGCGACCGCGGCGCCCTCGCCCGGCTCGATACGCGCCACCCGCGCCAGCAGGCGTTGCGGCAGGCTTTGTGGCAGGCGTGCCGCCCCGGTGCGGTCCGCACTCACGCCGCAAGCCCCCGTCGCGGCAGCGCAGCGAGGTCGATGCGCCGCCCGGGCGTGGCGACCGTGGCCTGCGCACCCTGGTCGACGAGCGCCTCGCGCAGGGCATGGGCGGCGTCCGGCTCGCCGTGCACCAACCACACCGGCGGTCGCTGCGCGAAGCTGCCGTACCAGCGCAGCAGGTCCTCGCGGTCGCCATGCGCCGAGAGACCGCCCAAGGTGTGCACCTGTGCCTCGACCCGCACCTGCAGACCGTGGATACGCACGAACGGTTCGCGGTCGACGAGCGCGCGCCCCAGCGTGCCCGGCGCCTGGAAGCCGGTGATCACCACATGGCACTCCCGGCGGCCGAGGTTGTTCCGCAGGTGGTGCAGCACCCGGCCACCGTTGCACATGCCGCTGCCCGCGATCACGAAGGCATGCGCACGCAGGGCGTTGATGGCCCGCGATTCGTCCGCGGTGCGGCACAGGTGCAGGTTGTCGAGCGGCGGCATCTTGCCGAAGCTGCGGCGCAGGCGCAGCGCCTCCTCGTCGTGGCGGTCGGCGTGGCGCCAGTACACCTCGCTCGCCTCGATCGCCATCGGGCTGTCGAGGAACACCTGCCACTGCCGCAGGTGCCAGGCCTCGAAGTGCGTGGCGAGCAAGTAGAGGAGCTCCTGGCTGCGTCCGACGGCGAACGCCGGCACGATGATGTTCCCTTGGTCGCGCGCCGCGGCGGCGATGATGCTGCCGAGCTCATCGACGGTCGCCTCGCGGTCGCGGTGTGCGCGGCCGCCATAGGTGCTCTCCATGACCACCGCATCGGCGGACTCGAAGCGGTAAGGATCGAGCAGGATGGGCGAGCCGTATTGCCCGAGGTCGCCGCTGAACACCAGCCTGCGCTCGACCTCGCCCTCGCGCAGCCGCAGCTCGATGCTCGCGGAACCGAGGATATGGCCGGCTTCGTGCTGTCGCAGCCCGAGCCCTGGAAACGGCTCGTGCCAGAGGTCGTAATGCACCGCCTGCACGAGGCGCAGCGTCTGCTCGACGTCCTCGAGGTCGTAGAGCGGCTCGGCGATCGGGGCGTCGCGGTCACGGCCACCGCCGTCGCGGCCATCGCGCTCGCGACGTTTGTTGGCGCGTTCGGCCTCGCGGGCGGAGAGGTCGGCCGTGTCGCGCAGCATGATGGGCAACAGGTCGCGGCAGGCCGGGTTGGTGTAGATCGGGCCGCGGAAGCCGCGTTTCACGAGCAGGGGCAAGCGGCCGCAGTGGTCGATGTGCGCGTGGCTGAGGATCACGGCGTCGATGGCGCCGGCCTCGAACGGGAACGGCAGGCGGTTGCGCTGCGACGCATCGCGGCCGCCCTGCACGAGGCCGCAGTCGAGCAACACCCGCCGCCCTGCCACCCGCAGCAGATGGCAGGAGCCGGTGACCTCGCCTGCAGCGCCGTAGAACTCGAGCTCCATCGATGCCTCCGTCGGCAGGGACGGTCCCGGCCGGGTCGGGTATATTCTCCCCCAATCCGCGACAGGAGTAAGGACATTGACCACCCTCGACGTGAACGGCCAGCGCCGCGAGGTCGACGCCGAGCCTGAGATGCCGCTGCTCTGGGCGCTCCGCGACCTGCTCGGCATGACCGGCACCAAATACGGCTGCGGCATCGCCCAATGCGGCGCCTGCACCGTCCATGTCGACGGACAGCCGGTGCGCTCCTGCGTGACGCCGGTCGCGGCGGCACAAGGCCTGCCGATCACCACCATCGAAGGGCTGGGCGCAGCCGGACTGCACGCCGTGCAGCAAGCCTGGATCGAGCTCGACGTCGCGCAGTGCGGCTACTGCCAATCCGGGCAGATCATGAGCGCGGCGGCGCTGATCGACCGCAACGCGTCCCCCACCGACGCCGACATCGACGCTGCGATGGACGGCAACCTCTGCCGCTGTGGCACCTACCCGCGCATCCGCGCCGCCGTGAAGCGCGCCGCGGAGCTCAAGCGTCAGGGCGCAGCAGCCGTCCCGCCCGCCAGATAATCGAGCGCGACCCGCGCAAAGGCGCGCTGGCCCATCGGCAGCGCCGACTCGTCGACGAAGAAGAACGGCGAGTGGTTCGACGCCGCCGTCAGCAGGTTCTGGTCACGCGGCGTGACGCCCACGAAGAAGAAGAAGCTCGGCACCTTCTCGGCGAAGAACGCGAAATCCTCCGCACCGGTCACGAGCGGCACCGGCCGCACGTTCGCCGCGCCGGCGACGCTGCGCAGCGAGGGCAACACGCGCTCGGTCAGGGCGGGATCATTGCGCACCACCGGGTTGCTGCCCGGGTCGAGCTCGAAGGTCGCGGTCGCGCCGCTCGCCTCGGCGGTGTTGGTGACCAGGCGCTCGATGTTCTTGAGGATCGTCTCACGCTGCTGCGGATCGAAGGTGCGGATCGTGCCGACCATCTCGACCTCGTCGGGCACGATGTTGTGGCGGATGCCGCCCTTGATGGCGCCGACGGTCACCACGGCCGGGTTGGCGGTGATGTCGGTCTGGCGGCTCACCACCGTCTGCAGCGTGTTCACGATCTGCGAGGAGACGACGATCGGGTCGATGCCGCCCCACGGCCGCGCGCCGTGGGTCTGCCGGCCCTTGACGACGATGCGGTAGGAATCGGACCCCGCCATCAACGGACCGCCTCGGTAGCCGATCATGCCGGTCGGCATGTTGGCGAACACGTGCAGGCCGAACACCGCCTCGGGCTTGTACCGCTCGAGCACGCCTTCCTTGATCATCAACGAAGCGCCGCCCTCTTCTCCCGCAGGTGCGCCCTCCTCGGCCGGCTGGAACAGGAACACCACCGTGCCCGGCAGGTCCGAACGCGTCGCGGCGAACGCCTCGGCGATGCCCATCAGCATCGCGGTGTGGGTGTCGTGGCCGCAGGCATGCATCACGCCCACCGTCTCGTTGCGATACGTGGCCGTCGCGCGCGAACGGAACGGCAGGTCGACCTGCTCGGTGACCGGCAACGCGTCCATGTCGGCGCGCAACGCGATCGTGGGACCCGGCCTGCCGCCCTTGAGCACGCCCACGACCCCGGTCTTGGCGATGCCGGTCTGCACCTCGAGGCCGAGTCTCTTCAGGTGCTCGGCGACGATCTTGGAGGTGCGGAACTCGCGGTTGGAGAGCTCGGGGTTCTGATGGAAGTCGCGGCGCCAGCCGATCATCCGTGTCTGGCCGGCGGCGAGGGCCGCATCGACCTTGGCGTTGAGCGCCTCGTCAGCCACGGCCGACGACGGCGCGGAGAGCGTGACAGCGGCGGCAGCGAGGACGGCGGCGCAGGCGGTGCGGCGCGGGCGGCTTGCGGACATGGGGACCTCGGGCTCAGGTGGACGGTGTCAGCGCCACGATACGCCCGGCCGCGGCCGGTGTCAGCCGAGCCGCACGAGCTCGTAGATCGAGAGCCGCCCACGGCGTTCGCCGAGCGCG
>JBIIVD010000074.1:0-6095 GCA_044339635.1 Steroidobacteraceae bacterium
CGCGTAGCCTTCGAGCGCGGCCCCGGGCGCCACGATGTCGAGATCGAGGCCGAGGCCCCGCAGCGCCGAGTACCACTCGAACGCCCGGCGCAGCGCGCTGAAGCCCGCGCCCTGCGGCTGGATGTCGGTGACCCAGACGGACTCGTAGTCGAAGACCAGCGCCACGCGCGCGGGGGCGACGGGGTCGTCCGGCAGGCCGAGGCGGGTGATGTCGGATGCGGCGGCACGCGCCTCGAAGGCGCCGACATCGTCCTGCCGATCGGGTCGCAGCAGGCCGGCGTGCATCTGCTCCTGGGCGAACGGCGCTTGTCGCCAGCGGAAGTACGCGACGAACTCGGCGCCGTGCGCCATCGCCTCGAGTGTCCACAACCGAACCATGCCGGGCAGCGGGGCGGGGTTGCGCGCGGCCCAGTTCACGGGGCCGGGCTGCTGTTCCATCACCGCGAAGCGTCCGCGACCGCAGCCCCGGTAGAGGTCATGGTGGAAAGCCGACACATCCGGATGCCCTTGGCGCGCGTAGCGGTGCTTGTCGGTCTCGTCGAACCAGAACTGCTCGAGGAAGCCGAGCGGGTAACTGTCCCACGTGATCACATCGAGGTCGCGCGCCAGGGCGTGGTGGTCGAATGAGGTGACGAAACCCATCGCGTTGTGGGTGATCTCTCGGCCGGGCGACAACTCGCGCAGGATGTCGACCTGCTCACGGTTGAACGAGACCACCTGGTCCGAGGAGAAGCGCCGGAAGTCGAGCGAGTGCGCGGGGTTGGGTTCGGTGACGGTGAGGCAGGGCAGATCGATCTCGTCGAAAGAGCGGTACTCGGTGCTCCAGAACACCGTGCCCCACGCGGCATTGAGCGCCGCGACGTCGCCATACCGTGCGGCCAACCATGACCGGAAGGCGCGGGCCGCAGCGGGCGAGTGGCTCACCACCGTGTCGTGGCACCCGTATTCGTTGTCGGTCTGCCAGGCGACGAGCGCCGGGTGCCGGCCGTAGCGTCGCGCGACTTCGGTGGTGATGCGACGCGACTCGGCCCGATAGCCCGCGTGCGAGAAACAGTAGTGGCGGCGCGAACCGAACCTGCGGGGACGTCCCTCCGCGTCGACGGCGAGCATGTCCGGCATGCTGTCCACCAGCCATTTCGGGGGTGTCGCGGTCGGTGTACCGAGGATCACGCCTAGCCCGTGGCGGTGAAGCAGGTCCATGGCGCGGTCGAGCCATCCCCAATCGAACCGTCCCGGCGAGGGTTCCATGCGGCTCCAGGCGAACTCGCCGATGCGGACGCGGGTGAGGCCCATCGCCGCCATCCGACGGGCGTCGTCTTCCCACCAGTCCTCGGGCCATTGCTCCGGGTACCAACACACTCCGAGTTTCATCATGCGATGCGCTCCAACGCGACCAGCCATGCAGTCTGCGGTTTGGCGAGGGGCAGGGCGAGGCCTTGCGCCGCCAGCGCCTCGGCGCTGAGCACGATGCCGGTCCGCCACCGATCAGGCTCGGCGAGGCGCGGCGCGGCCGCTGCAGGCCAAGGTCCCGGCAGGGTCACCCGCCAGCGTGATCGGCGCGCCAAGCCGATGAGACGGACGGGCTCGGCATCGTAGTCGTCGGCGTGCCCGGTCTGCGCCACCAGCGCCAGCGCACGGTCGTCGTGCACCGCCATCCAACCGGTGACGCCCGGGGTCGCGCAGTCGACGGCGTGCAGGCGGCCCTCGTGCAGGGTCGTGCGCCAATCCTTGTAGAGCGCGATGTGGCGCGCAAGCAGGTCGCGGGCGAGGTCGTCCATCGACGACGGGTCCGCCTCCACTCCCATGTGGCCGAACATCGCGACCTTGGCGCGGAAGTCCATGCCGAGGCGGCGCGCGGTGATCGGGTTGGGGTCCGGCCCGACATGGTGGCCGAGGACGCACAGCGGCAGGAACTGCAGGTAGCCGGCGTTGATGCGCGACCGGTCGACGGCGTCGTTGCCGTCGCTCGCCCAGACGCGGGTGCAGCGCTGCAGCATCGCGTAGTCGATCCGCGCACCGCCGCTCGCGCAGGCCTCGATCTCGACGTCCGGATGCGCGGCGCGCAGCCGGTCGAGCAGGCCGTAGAGCGCGAGTGTCTGGGCGTGGCCGCGTGCGGCGCGCGGGAACAGCGCCCTGTTGTGGTCCCATTTCAGGTAGCCGATGTCGTGCGTGCGCAGCAAGCCGTCCAGCGTCTCGAACAGCCGCTCCGTGACTTCCTGGCGCGTGAGGTCGAGCGCCAGTTGGTGGCGCTGTGTGCCGCGCGCGCGTGCAGGTTCGTGCAGGCACCAGTCCGGATGCGCCCGATACAGCTCGCTGTCGGGGCTCACCATCTCGGGCTCGACCCAGAGGCCGAAGTCCATGCCGAGGCTGCGGACCGTGTCGATGAGCGGGGCGAGCCCCTGCGGGAAGATCGTCGGGTCGGCCTGCCAGTCGCCGAGGCCCCGCGTGTCATCGCGCCGGCCGCGGAACCACCCGTCGTCGAGCACGAAACGTTCGACGCCGAGGCCGGCAGCGTCCCGTGCGAGACGCGTCAGCGTGCCGAGGTCCTGCCGGAATCCGACCGCTTCCCAGGTGTTGAGATGCACGCGGCGCGGTGAGCGGGCGGATGCGGGCAAGATGCGCGTGCGCACATGCGCGTGCAAGGCGTGGCGCAGCGCGCCCCTGCCGCCGTCGCCGATGCACAACGCCGCGTCGGGTGTCTGAAAGGCCTCGCCGGGCCCCAGCACGATCTCCCCGGGATCGAGGCGGGCCGCGGTCAGGAGCCGTGCACCGTCCGCATCGCGTTCGATCCAGGTCTCGTGGTCGCCGCTCCATGCGAGGTGCGCGCCCAGAGTCAGGCCTTGCGACTCCGTCGCTTCGCCGTCGTCGATCAGCAGCCAGTGGCCGGCGGAGTGACCGGTGCGACCCTCGAAGGACGCCGCGCCTTGGGTGCCGTGCAGGATCGGCGAGCGCACCGGCTGCATCTCGGCCGCCCAGCGTCCTGAGAACCGGGTGAGGCTTCGCGCCCAGCGCGGCAGCGGCAGGGCCAAAGAGGCGAGACGCAGCACGGCCACCGGCTCGTCGCCGTGGTTCTCGAGCCGGTTGCGGCAGGTCACCACGCCCGACCCGTCCATCAGCCATTCGACGGTCACGGACATCGCGAGCAGCGCATCCTCGAACCGCAGCCGCCAACACTGTCCCGCGCCGCCTTGTGCCGCCGTGTCCATGTGCGCGTCGACCAGCACGAACTCCGCATGCAACGGGCGCCCGGCGCGTTGCAGCACCACAGCGGGCTGCCCCGCATGGCCGGTGCCCGACTGCGGAAAGAGCGTCGCCGCCGGTGGGGCATCGGGCTGGGATTCGTGGGGCGCGCGTCGTGCGGCGTCGCAGAGGGCGGCGAGGTCCTCGTCCTCGGGCAGGCGCGGCCCCGCGTAGGCGAGTTCGGGCGCGCCGCGCCGCAGGTCGAGGACCAGGCTGCAGCGTTCACCCTGCATGGAGAGCAGCATCGGTAGCTTTTGCGCGGCGCTTCGGATGCCTCGTATTATACGGGCGCCGCCACCGCGGCGGAGGGGTGCACGCCATGCCGACCGGATCGACGACCATCAGCACCCTGCAGGTGCTGGTCTGCGTCGCGCTCACCGTGCTGGTCGGCGTCGTGACCTGGCTCAAGATCCGGGGGGCGGGTCCGCGACGGGGCGGCTCGGGCAAGGATGTCTACCTTGCCGGCGGCGGGCTCACGTGGCCGTTCGTGGCCGGCTCCATCACGCTCACCAACCTCTCGACCGACCAGCTGGTCGGCATGAACGGCAACCAGATGTTGCTGCTCGCGTGGTGGGAGATCGCCGGTTTCTTCGGCCTGCTGATCCTCGCCTTCGTCTTCGTGCCGATCTACTACCGGAACAACTGCACGACGGTCACGGAGCTCCTCGAGCGGCGCTACGGGGGGCGGAGCATCCGCACGCTCATCTCGGGGCTTTTCCTGTTCGGCAACGTGGTCATCTATCTTCCCGCCGCGCTCTACAGCGGCAGCCTGTTCATGCGCTCGCTGTTCGGCGACGAGCTGCCGCTGCTTTTCTTTGCGGGGCTGCTCGCCGCGGTGAGCGCCGCCTACACGATCTTCGGCGGGCTGCGTGCGGTGGCCGTGATGGACACCTTCTCGGGGATCGGCGTGCTCGGCCTCGCCCTCGTCATCGTCTTCCTCGCGCTGGCCGCGGTCGACTTCGACCTCGTGACGGGCGTGCCCGTGGAGCGCCTGACGATGGTCGGCGGCGACGGTTCGCCCATCCCATGGCATACGCTGTTCACCGGCATGCTGTTCATCCAGATCTTCTATTGGTCGACCAACCAGAACATCACGCAGAAGGCGATGGCGGCCCCCACCGTGCGCGAGGCCCAGAAGGGCGTGTTGGCGGCGGCGGCGGTGCGTATCCTCGTCATCCCGCCCATCGTCGTGATCCCGGGTGTCGTCGCCTACAAGCTGTTCGGGGACGTGGGCGATGCCGCGTACGGCAAGCTGGTCGCCGAGGTGTTGCCCGGTTGGCTGGCCGGTGCGTTCGCCGCCATGGTGGCGGCGGCCGTGATCACCACGTTCAGCGCCGTGCTCAACAGCACGGTGGCGCTGTATTCCGTCGATTTCCATGAGCGCCTCGTCGGCAAGGTGACCGACCACTGGCGGCTCGGCGCCGTGGTCTCGGTGCTCGTGACGCTCGTCGCGGTGCTGCTCGTACCCGTCTTCCAGGATGCCGACAGCATCATCAACCTGTTGCAGCAGTTGAACGGCCTGTTCTCGATGCCGATCCTGTCGGCGTTCATCGTTGGACTGCTGTTCAGGCATGTCGCGGCGTCGGCGGCCGTCTTCGGCGTGCTCTGGGGGTTCGGCGTCTATGCCGCCTATACCTTCCTGTGGCAGCCGCAGGGCCTCATCACGCTGCACTACATCCACTTCATGGTGGTCGTGCTGGCATCGTCCGTGGCTGCCGCGCTCGCTTGCAACCGGCTGTCGGGGCGGCGCGCGCAGTGGATCGGCTTCGCCGGCCTGCGCGGGGACGCCGCGTGAAGCCTTCCGCGCCGTCCGCCCAGCATCGTCGCCGCAATCCGCTCACCGGGCGGTGGGTGCTGGTGTCGCCGCACCGTACGCAGCGTCCTTGGCTCGGGCAGGTCGAGGAGACGTCCGCGGCGGCGGGTCTGTCGCACGATCCGTCCTGCTTCCTCTGTCCCGGCGCCACGCGCGCCGGCGGCAAGGTCAACCCCGATTACCGCGGACCGTTCGTCTTCCCGAACGACTTTCCGGCGCTGCAGGACCTGCCGCTCGCACCGTCGGGGACGGCCGTGGATGCGCCCGGCGCCGGTCCCGATCCGCTCTTCACCGCCCAGGCGGTGCGCGGCGAGTGCCGCGTCATCTGCTGGTCGCACGACCATTCGCGCACGCTCGCGCACCTCGCGCCGGAAGCCTTGCGCGAGGTGGTGGACTGCTGGGCGGCGCAATCTTCGGAGCTCGGCGCGCGCCATGCCTGGGTCCAGGTGTTCGAGAACAAAGGCGCGATCATGGGCTGCTCGAACCCGCATCCGCACGGCCAGATCTGGGCCAGCGAGCACCTGCCCGAGGAAGCGGAGCTGGAGGACCGGCACCAGCGCGACCATCACGCGCGTCACGGCGTTCCGTTGCTGCTCGAACTCGCGGGGCGCGAAGCCGGTGGCCCGCGGGTGGTGCTCGAGAGCGACGGATGGCTCGCCGTCGTGCCTTGGTGGGCGGCATGGCCCTTCGAGACGCTCTTGATGCCGCGCGTGGCGGTGCCGCGTCTCGAGGCGCTCGACCCGTCGATGCGCGACGACCTCGCACGCATGCTCAGCCGGCTCACACGGACCTACGATGCGCTCTTCGGCTGCAGTTTCCCGTACTCGATGGGGTGGCATGGTGCGCCCTACGGACCGGGCGACGCGTCGCATTGGCAGTTGCATGCCCATTTCTACCCGCCGCTGCTGCGCTCGGCGACCGTGCGCAAGTTCATGGTCGGCTACGAGATGCTCGCCGAGCCGCAACGCGACCTGACTCCCGAAGACGCCGCCGCGCGGCTGCGGGCCGTGGCCGCGACGTGAGCGGCGTGCCGGACGCCGTG
>JBIIVD010000039.1:0-20841 GCA_044339635.1 Steroidobacteraceae bacterium
GACACGACGCACCCGAAGAGCCCGGACCGCGTTCGCCGTTGACCGGATAGCCGAACACGACGTTCGAGTTCGGGTCGCGGAAGCGGACCGCGTAGTCGATGTTCGGGATCAGGTTCTCGATGAGGTAGGTGCCGTCGGCCTTGGTGAAGGCGCGCGCCACCACAGCGCCCGGCGTGCCGCCGGCGGTCGCGCGCGCATCGTCATCGCCGCCCGTGGCCGACGAGACGGACACCCGCTCACCGGCGGCGTTCGGCCGCGACGGATCGGCGCCCGTGACGTCGATCACCTCGACGATCCAGCCCTGCTTGAGCCGGTCGCGGGCATCGAGCTGGCGCTGCACCGTGCCGATGTCGTACCAGACCGTACCCGCGAGGTTCGCCGACTGTTGCACGTCCTCGGGGTCGCGGCAGGCATTGCGCGGCGGCGCAGCCGTGCACTCCGGCAGCGCGCCCGGGTTGTTGTTGAACGCATCGCGCTCGGCGGGCGTCGGACGACGCGCCGGGATCTCGCCGCCACCCTCGACCAGCACCGCGTTGTTGGCGATCGGCGCGTTGAGCGCCGTCGGGCCGACGATCGCGACCGCGGTGATCGCGTTGGGGTTGGTGGTGCCCGCCGCGACCACGGTCGAGGACGTGCAGCTGAACGACGACGCGCCGGCTGCGCCGGTGCAGCTCCAACCCGCGCCGGTGGGCGTCGAGGTGAGCGTCAGGCCTGCGGGCAGCCGATCCTCGATGGTGTACGGGCCGCTGGTCGCGATCTCGCCGAGGTTGAGCACGCGGATCGAGTAAGTCGCGGGCTTGGTGACGGTGAAGACCGGCTCCGTGTGGGTCTTGATGACGCGCAGGTCCGGCGACTGGGCGAGTTCGCCGAAGTTGTTGCCGATCGAGACGCCACCGACCGGCAGCACGATGCCGCTGATCGCCGAGGGCAACGTCGTCACGGGCGTCGCAGTGCCGCCGAGCGATCCCGCGGTGGTGATGCCGTTGACGGTGCCCGGCGGCTGCGTCGGCTCGGTGACGGTGTAGGTGCCGGGGCGCAGGTTCTCGAACGCGTAGCCGCCGTCGGCGCCGCTCGAGAGCGTGAGGTTCACGGCTGCGCCCAGGTCATCGGTGCCGGTGAGCACCAGCGACACGCCGGCAAGCCCGGTCTCGCTGCTGTCGATGACGCCGTTGTCGTTGTTGTCAGCATAGACGCGGCCGGCGATGCGCGCCGGCGGGATCTCGCCGAAATTGTTGGCCGTGACCATCTGGCCGATGCCGAGCGTGATGCCGCTGATCGCCGAAGGCAGCGTCGTGACGGCCGTCGCCGTGCCGCCGCCGTTGCCGACGATAGTTCGACCGTTGAGCGTGCCGGCCGGCTGCGTGGGCTCGGTCACCGTGTAGCTGCCCGGCGCCAGGTTCTCGAACAGGTAGCCGCCCTGCGCGTCGGTGGTGAGCGTGCGCTCGACCGGACGGCCGATGGTGTCGGTGCCGGTGAGCGTCACGCTGACGCCCGCGATGCCCGACTCGCCGGCGTCGATCACGCCGTCGTTGTCGAGGTCCAGCCAGACGCGACCGCCGATGCCGCTGTTGTTCGGGATCTCGGCGAAGTTGTTGCCGGTGGAGAACGCGCCCGACGTGACGAGCGGGATGGCGCTGATCACCGAGGGGAGCGTGGCGACCGGTGTCGCCGTGCCGCCCGTCGAACCGGCGGTAGTGATGCCGTTGACGGTGCCGGCGGGCTGCGTCGGCTCGGTCACGATGTAGGTGCCGGGACGCAGGCCCGTGAAGCTGTAGGTGCCGTCGGCGGCGGTCGTGGTGGTCGCGCTCACCGCGGCGCCGAGGTCATCGGTGCCGGTGAGGTCGAGCGTGACGCCCGCGAGACCGAGGTCGGCGGGCAACTGCTGCACGCCGTCGTTGGCGAGGTCGGCGAACACCGTGCCCGAGAGGCCGACCGACAGCAGTTCGCCGAAGAGGTGCGCGGTGGAATCCGCGCCCGCGGCGAGCGGGATGGCGCTGATCGCCGAGGGCAGCGTCGCGACCGCGGTCGCCGTACCGCCAGTGCTGCCGGCGGTGGTGCGGCCGTTGATCGTGGCCTTGCCCTCGAAGGTCGGCTGCGTCGCCTGTTCGGTGACGGTGTAGCCGCCCGCGCCTGCGGCGAGCAGGTCGTCGAAGCGGTAGTCGCCGTTGGCATCGGTCGTCGCCGTGCGGTTGAGCACGGCGCCCGTCGCATCCGTACCCGTGAGCGTCACGACGACGCCCGCGAGGCCCGGCTCGCCGGCCTGCTTCTGGCCGTCGTTGTTGGTGTCCATGTACACCGAACCCGCCAGCGAGCCGACGCGCTCGCCGAAGTTGTTGCCCGCCGAACCGGTCGAGGGCAGGTTGGTGATGGTGATGGCGTTGGTGCCGCCGCTCGTGCCGTTGGTGCCCGGGTTGGTGGCGCCGCTCGCGTAGCCGGTCGGCTGCGTCTCGCAGATCGTATAGGTGCCGCCGCCCGCGATGCCGGCGAACGTGTATGTGCCGTCCGCCGCCGTCGTCGTGGTGCCGAGCACCGTGCCCGTGCTGCAGCTCGTGCCTTCGCGCAGCGTCACGGTGACGCCCGCGACGCGCCCGTCGGTCGGCGTCGGGTCGATCGTGTCGTTGCGGTTGCGGTCGATGTAGACCGTGCCGCTGATGCTGCCGTTCGGCAGTTCACCGAAGATGTAGCCCGTGGTCTGCACACCCGCGCCGAGGTTGATCGCGCTGATGGCCGAGGGCAGCGTGCCCACGGCGGTCGCCGTACCGCCCACTGCACCCGCGGTGGTCTTGCCGTCGAGGAACGTGCCTGCAGCAGGCGGGATCGCGCCTTCGGTGACGGTGTAGGTGCCGGCGAGCAGGTCGTCGAAGGCGTAGTTGCCGTTCGCGTCGGTGGTCGCCGTGCGGCTGACCGTCGCGCCGAGCGCGTCGGTGCCGGTGAGCGTCACGGTGACGCCCGTGATGCCAGGCTCCCCCGTATCACGCACGCCATTGTTGAAATTGGCGGCGGTGCCCGCGCCCGTGTCCTGGTAGGCCGAACCCGCGAGCGAGCCGATGCGCTCACCGAAGTTGTTGTTCGTCGAACCGGTGGTGGGCAAGTTGGTGATGGCGATGGCGTTGGCCGCGCTGCTCGCGCCGTTGGTGCCGGGATTGACGGTGCCCTCGGCGTAGCCCGCAGGCTGCGTCTCGCAGACCGCGTAATCGAGACCGGCGGACAGATCGCTGAAGGCGTAGTTGCCGTCGGTGCCCGTCGTCGCGGTGCCGAGCACGGTGCCGGCGCTGCAGCTCGTGCCTTGACGTAGCGTGATCGACACGCCGGCGATACGGCCGTCGGTCGGCGTCGGGTCGATCGTGTCGTTGCGGTTGCGGTCGACATAGACCGTGCCGGTGATCGCGCCACGCGGCAGTTCACCGAAGATATAGCCCGTGGTCTGCACGCCAGCGCCGAGCGTGATCGCGCTGATCGCGGAGGGCAGCGTGCCCACGGCAGTCGCCGTGCCGCCCGCCGCACCGGCGGTGGTCTTGCCGTCGTTGAAGCTGCCGGCGGCAGGCGGGATGGCGCCTTCGGTGACGGTGTAGGTGCCGGCGAGCAGGTCGTCGAACGCGTAGTTGCCGTTCGCGTCGGTGGTTGCCGTGCGGTTGACCGCGCCGCCCGCGGCGTCGGTGCCCGTGAGCGTCACCGTGACGCCGGCGATGCCGGCCTCACCCGCGTCGCGTATGCCGTTGTTGGTGTTGGCCGGGGTCGCCGCCGAGAAATCGACGTACACCGAACCCGCCAGCGAGCCGACGCGCTCACCGAAGTTGTTGTCGGTGGAACCGGTCGAAGGCAGGTTGGTGATCGTGATCGCGTTGGTGCCGCCGCTCGTGCCGTTGGTGCCGGGGTTGACGGTGCCCTCGGCGTAGCCCGCAGGCTGCGTCTCGCAGACGGTGTAGGTGCCGCCGCCCGGGACATCGCTGAACGCGTACTGGCCGTTGGCGTCGGTCGTGGTCGTGCCGCGCACTGTGCCCGCGCTGCAGCTCGTGCCATCGCGCAGCGTCAGCGTGACGCCGGCGATGCGGCCGTCGGTGGGCACCGCATCCATCGTGTTGTTGCGGTTGCGGTCGACGTACACCGTGCCCGCGATACCACCGTTCGGCAGCTCGCCGAAGATGTAGCCGGTGGTCTGCACGCCCGCGCCGAGGTTGATGGCGCTGATGGCGCTCGGCAGCGTGTTGACGGCGGTCGCCGTACCGCCCGCCGCACCCGCGGTGGTCTTGCCGTCGAGGAACGTGCCGGCGGCAGGCGGGATCGCGCCTTCGGTGACGGTGTAGCCGCCCGCGCCTGCGGTCAGCAGGTCGTCGAACAGGTAGTTGCCCGAGGCGTCGGTGGTGGTCGTGCGGTTGACCGTCGCGCCGAGCGCGTCGGTGCCGGTGAGCGTGACCGTCACGCCCGCGATGCCAGGTTCGCCGGCGTCACGGATGCCATTGTTGAAGTTCGCGGCGGTGCCCGCACCGGTGTCCTGGTAGACCGAACCCGCGAGCGAGCCGATCAGCGCGCCGAAGTTGTTGTTGGCGGAGCCCGCCGCGGCGAGGTTCGTGAGGCTGATCTCGTTGCTGCCGGCCGTGCCGTTGGCGTTGCCCACGGCATAGCCCACAGGCTGCGTCTCGCAGAGGAGATAGTTCTGGAATGCGAGGACACCGCTGAAGGAGTACGTGCCATCCGCCGCGGTGGTGGTCGTCTGCAGCGTGGTGCCCGCGGCGCAGCTCGCGCCCTGTACGAGGCGCACCGTGACGCCGGCGAGGCGGACGGTGTCCGTGCCGTCGAGCGCGTTGTTGCGGTTCTTGTCGACATAGACGAGGCCGCTGACGCTCGCGAGCTGGCGTTCGCCGAAGTTGAACACCGTGCCGTCGGCGCCGCTCGCGAGGTCGATGCTCGCGATGCGGTCGGTGTCGGCGACCGGCGTGTTCTGTTGCACGACGCAGCCCGAGGCACAGGCGGCACCGTTGATCTGGCCGGCGTTCACCGCGCCGTTGCGCAGGTTGGCGGGCGTGGTCGGCAGCGGCTCTTCGAGCGTGTACGCCACGAGCGGGTCGAGGCCGGTGAACGAGTAGGCGCCGCTCGCGTCCGTCGTGGTCGTGGCGACCTGCGCGAGCGTGTCATCGCGCAAGAGACGCACGGTCGCGCCGCTGATGGCCTCGTCGGTGGCCGGATCGCGGACGTCGTTCGCGTTCTTGTCGAGGTAGACGAAGCCCGACAGGGTCGGCTGCTTGATCTCGGGGAAATTGTAGCGCACCGCGGCGGTCGCGCCACCGAGCACGACGCCCGTGTAGGTGGAGTTGCCGCTGGTGCCGCCGCGCGCGTAGCTGCCGCCCTCCGAGGGCGCGGTGCCGCCGGTCGTCGGCGGGTCGACCGTGCCGTTGATGAAGCCCGCAGGCTGCGTCTGCGTGACGAGATAGCCGGTCGCATCCGACGGCGGCAGATTGGTGACGGTGAAATTGCCGTCGGAGTTGCTCGTCCCCGAGACATCGACGGCACCGCCGAAGAGGTCGGTACCGGTGACGCGCACGGTGACGCCCTGTATGCGCGGCTCCTGCGCCGCGGCCTGCGGCGTACCGCCGTTGGTACCGTCGCGCAGGCGGTCCTGGAACACGGTTCCGGCGATCGAGGCGCGCGTCACGGTGACGCTCGCGTTGGCGGTGTTGTCGAGCGGCGTGGTGTCGAGGCCGCCGAGGTTCGCGGGATCCGTGTTGACGGTGGCGCTGTTGTTGACGGTGGTGCTGTTGCCCGTGGCGCCGACCGGGAACGTCGTGATGCGCACCGGCACGGTGATGGTGATGCTGCCGAGGGCGTCGAGCTGCCCCATCGTGCAGGTGATGGCGCGGGTGGCGACGACGATGCTGCAGGTGCCCGTGGCAGCCGGAGCGGTCTTCGTCCAGGTGATGACCGTGGACGCGTCGCCGACGATCTCGGTGCCCGCGGCCAGCGTATCGGTGACGATGGTCTGCAACGACTCGCTGGGGCCGTTGTTGGTGACCACGATCTCCCAATCGAAGGGCTCGCGCAGCGCGACGGTGGTGACCGACGCGCCGGCTTTCTTCGCGGATTTCGCGATCGCGAGGTCGACGCGGCGACGGACCGTGGTCGACTCGGACTCGGTGTCGTTGGCGGCGAGCGTGTCGGGCTCGTTGGCGGAGACGGTCGCCTGGTTGGTGAAGACGTCGCCGGTGGTGCTCGGGTTGTCCATCACCTCGAAGCGCAGGAAGACGCTCTTGGTCCGGCCGACCTGCAGGTCGCCGCGCGCGACTCCGGCGCCGCCGATAGGGTCGGCCGGCACGTCGCAGGTGAACGAGGGGATCGCCGTGCCTGCGCCCGAGGTGACGTCGCTCACGGAGCAGAGCGTCGACAGCCCGGTGTTGCAGGTGCTGCCGCCGTAGGTGGTGGTGTCGCAGACGAAGCGGATGCGCTTGCCGGCGGGCGGCGTCATGACTTCGGTCACCTTCACGCCGGTCGCGTAGGACGGGCCGTTGTTGGTGACGTTGACGCGGTAGCTGAGGAAGGTGTTGCCGCTGGTGAAGGCGACCGGGTCGAAACCGGTGTCGTCCTTGTTGACGAGCAGGTCGAGCGCCGCCGGGTCGACATTGAGCGTGATCGTCGGCGACACGTTGTTGCCGCCGTCGGTGCCGTCCGGCCGCTCGGCCGTGGTGGTGGTGACGTTGGCGACGTTGGTGAAGATGCGCGAGGCGTTGCCGGACTTGAAGTTCGGGCGGCCCTTGAGGGTGACTGTCTGCGTGTCGCCGCTCGGCATGCTGCCGATGGCGCAAGTGAAGGAGTTGCGCGCGCCGTCGAGGACGTCGCCCGCCGCGACGCCGCCGGGGTTGCCGCCGGTGACCGCGCAGGAACCCTTGCTCGGCGTGATCTCCGTGACCGTGAAGCCGGGATCACCCGCCGGGAAGGTGAAGATGTCGGTGACGACCACGTTCTGCGCGGTCGAGGGGCCGTTGTTGCGGAACGAGAGCACGTACGTGCCCACTTCGCCCGCCTTCACCTCGAGCGGCGTGAGCGTCTTGCCGGTCATCTGCATGTCGGCCAAGGGCGCGATGGTGACGGTATCGGTGGCGGTGTTGTTGGAGCGGTCCGGGTCGCCCTCGACGGTGTTCTCGACCACACCACTGTTGGTGAAGTCGCCTTCGCGCATGCCGCGGCGTACGGTGATGGGCACGGTGACGGTGCCACCCTGCGCCAGCACGCCGCCGGTCTGGGCGCAGATCACGGTCTCGCGGTTGTTGACCGTGCAATAGAAGGTGGCGGTGCTGCCCGCACCCGCGACGGTGGCGACCACGGGGGTCACGATGCTCGACTGGTAGGTGCCGCTGGTGATGAAGGCGGGCACCGTGTCGGAGATGCGCACGCCGGTCGCGTTCTCGGCCGTGGGCGAGACGTTGGTCACGACCAGCGTGTAGGTGACCGAGTCTTCGGTGGCCGAGACGATCTTGTCGCCGCCGGTCGGGGTGCTCGTGGTCTTGGTGATCGCGAGATCCGGCCGGACGCTGGTCGAGTTGGCGCTCGCGGAGTTGCAGTCGTTGGTCGGGTTCGGGTCGCCCTGGTCTGGCTCGAGCGCGTTGGTGCCCGCCGCCGCACCTGCGGGCAGGCTGCTGCCGGTACAGGCCTGGTTGGTCGCGGACCCGGCGACCGTGGCCGTGGTCGTGATGGTGAGCGTGGGCAGCGAGGCGCCGGAGTTGAGTCCGGAGGAGTTGAGGTGTTCGCAGCTGACGGTGCTGCCCACCGCCGTACAACTCCAGCCGGTCCCGGAGAAACCGACGTAGGTCTCGCCGCTCAACTGGTCGACGACGCCCAACTTGCCGGTGGCGCGGCGCGGTCCGCCATTGGTCACCGTGATGGTGGAGGTGACCTGCGAGCCTTGGGCCACCGGGTTCGGCGACTTGGACTTGGCGAGCCGCAGGTCGGCACCGTCCGGCAGGATGTCGAAGGTGACGCCGCGGCTGTTGTTGCCGGGGACCGGGTCGTTGTCGGTGCTGCTGATCGAGGCGGTATTGGTGTCGGTGCGGCCGGTGGGGCCGATCACGGCATTGCCCGGCGCCTTCGCGATGATCGTGATGTTGTCGGCACCGCCCACCGCATAGGTGGCGCGCGAGCAGGTGACGGTCTGGCCGGCGGCCGAGCAGCTCCAACCGGTGCCGGTCGCCGAGACGAACGTCCAGCCGGATGGAAGCGTATCGGTGACGACGACGGTGTTGGCGACCGCGGGCCCGCCGTTGCGCGGCGTGATCGTGAAGGTCGCATTCTCGCCGGCGATGACGGGGTTCGGCGACACCCCCTTGCTGTCGATGCGCACGTCGGCGCCGGGCAACACTTGGGTGGTCGCCGTGGCGGTGTTGTTGTTGGTGTCGGGGTCGGCCGTAGCGCCCACCGCGGGGTCGATGGTGGCGCTGTTGGTGACGAACCCTGTGGAGGCGTCGATGCGCGCGACGATGGTGACCGGCGGTGCGCTCGCGCCCACGGCGAGCGGACCGTTGCGGGTGCAGGTGACGACGCCGCCGACGGGCGAGCAGCTCCAACCCGTGCCCGAGGCCGACACGAACGTCGAGGAGCCCGGCAGGTTGTCGGTGAGGACGAGGTTGCCGGAGGCGTCGGGGCCGCTGTTGGACGCCGTGAGCGTGTAGGTGACGTTGGCGCCCCCGATGACGGGATCAGGGGAGTCGGTCTTGGTGAGGCGCAGGTCGGCGCCCGCCAGCACGGTGGTGGTGGCGTTCTGGGTGTTGTTGCCGAGATTGGTGTCGCTGTCGGCGGTGATGTTGGCCGTGGCGGTGATGGTGCCGGCGGCAAGGGCGCGCCAGGTGACGTTGATGACGCGCGCGCCCGTGCCGTTGCCGGCGAGGGTGCCGACGCTGCAGGTGATGAGGGTCGAGCTGGTGGCGACGCAGTTGGCGTTGGCGGGCGAGGCGGAGACGAAGGTGGCGCCCGCGGGGACGCTGAGCGTGACGACGGTGTTGGTGGCGGCGTCGGCATCGGTGTTGTCGATGCCGATGGCGTAGGTGTAGAGCCCGCCCGCGGTCGCCGGGTCGGGCGTGTCCGTCATCGAGGTGATCTGCGGATCGGCCGCCCACGCGCCCATCGGCAGCAGTGCGAACAAGGCGGCCGCCAGCCGACGGCGGGCGACGGGATGAAAACCCCTCATAGGACTCCGAATGACCTTTTGCCGCTCGAACTGAGGTTCGATATCGCACAATGCTACGCATAATGTAACGCATTAACGATTGCAAAAAAACTGTCTTTCGGCACTGTGGGCATATGGTCAAACAGTATGCGGAGGGTGGGTCCCATCGTCCGCCGGCCGATATGGCCACGGCGCTCGCGGGAATCTTCGGTGCGGACGCCATCGCCGCCGTGCAGGTCCGCGAACGGGTTTGGTGGCTGAAACCCCTGCCTTGGATCCGGGCGATCACCGGCCCGGGGCGTGTCTGGTTGCGGGGCAGCGCCGAGGAGTTCTTCGCCGACCCCGAGCTGGTGCTGCATGAGTACTGCCACGTGCTCCAGCAATGGGCACCGGGGCGGTTGTCCGTCCCGCGCTATCTCGGCGAGTCGTTGCGTCACGGCTACTGGCACAACCGCTTCGAGGTCGAGGCCCGCGCCTTCGCGGCGCGCGAACTGCCCCGGTTCGAGCAGCGCTTGGCCGCGCTGCGCAAGCCCGACGGCGGTCCACCGACGTCGGCCTAGCCCAGGATCGCCTCGCGTTCGTAGAGCTTTCCCGCGACCCAGGCGAGCAGCACGCCGAGCGCGAGGCTCACGCCCGCCGACAGCAGCACTTCCCAGACGAACGGCACCTCGCCGCGCAGCACGCGGGTCATCAGGAAGTGCTGGCTCAGGGACGGCGTCGCCATCGCGGTGACGGTCGGCTTGAGGTCGAGCAGTCCGACCAGCGCGAGCGGCATCGTCGGCACCAGGATCACGAAGCTGAGGTAGGTCTGCGCCTCGCGGAAGCTGCGCGTGAACGAGGCGACGATGGTCATGAGCCCGGCGCCTGCGAGCGTGAGCGGCGCGGTCAGAAGGGTCATCGCGACGACCTGCGGCAGGCCGAGGTTGACGCTCATGCCCCAGTCCTCGAGCCGCGTGAAGCGCAGCGCAAGCGCGAGCGCCGACAGCGTCACCACCAGCGAGATCAGCATGTAGGCGGCGGTCGCAAGGATCTTGCCGTAGATGATGTGCGCGCGCGGCAGCGGCGTCGTCAGCAGCGCCTCGAGCGAGCCGCGCTCGCGCTCACCGGCGGTCGAGTCGATCGCGAGATACAGCCCGCCGGTGAACATCGCGAGGATCACGAGGAAGCTGAGCGTGCTGAGCGCCAGCACCGCGCGCGCCTTGGGCGTCGACACATCGACGGCGCGCACCACCGCCGGGCGCATGATCGAGGGATCGACGCCGCGCAGCATCAGCCGCGACTGTGCGATGCGCTGGCCGTATTCATTGACGGTGGCGCGCACGCGGCCGACCGCGTCGCTGCCGCCCACCTCGCTCGAACCGTCGAAGAACACGCTCACCTGCGCGGGACGGCTCTCGGCGAGCCGCGCCGGGAACTCCGCGGGGACGATCACCACGGCCTTGTGGTCGCGCGCCGCGATCGCGCGGCGTGCGCCCGCTTCGTCGAGCTGCACCGGCTGCACCACGATGCCGCGCTCGGCGAACAGCGCGAGCAGCGACGGTGCGCGCTCGCCGCCCGCGACGGCGACCTTCACCGACTGTTCGTCGCGCGATTCCGCCTGCTGCTGCACGATGTTGAGCATCAGCGTGAACAGCAAGGGACCGAGCAGCGGGCCGAGCAGCAGCGCGGTGAGGATGGTGCGCCGGTCGCGCAGGTTCTCGAGGAATTCCTTGCGGAAGACGGTGAGGATGCCGCGCATGTCAGCCGAGCCCCTCGCCCGATCCGATGAGCTTCACGAACGCGTCCTCGAGCCCGGGCTCGCCGGCGCGCTCACGCAGGCCGTCGGGCGTACCGCTCGCGACCACCGTGCCGTGCGCGACCACCACCACGTCGTCGCAGAGCATCGCCACTTCCTGCATCACGTGGCTCGAGAACAGGATGCACTGCCCGGCGTCGCGCAGCTTGTCGAGCAGCGCGCGCAGGCCACGCACCGCCATGACGTCGAGGCCGTTGGTCGGCTCGTCGAGCACGAGGTTGCGCGGCGCGTGCACCAGGGCCCGCGCCAGCGCGGTCTTCAGGCGTTGGCCCTGCGAGTAGCCCTTCGCGCGGCGACCGGCGCAATCACCGAGCTCGAGCAGCGTGACGAGTTCGTCGGCGCGGCGACGGCTCTCGGCGCGGCTGAGCCCGTGCAGCTCGCCGAAATAGGCGATGTTCTCGGCACCGGTGAGGTGCGGGTAGAGGCCCGAGGCGTGTGACAGCACGCCGATCAGGCGCCGCGCGGCGATCGGTTCGCGGGCGACCACATGGCCGTCGATCAGCGCCTCGCCGGCATCGGGCTGCAACACGGTGCAGAGCATGCGCAGCGTGGTGCTCTTGCCGGCACCGTTCGGACCGAGCAGCCCGGTGATGCGGCCATCGCGCGCGAGGAAGCTCACCTCGCGCACGGCCTGCACCTTGCCGAAGGACTTGCTGAGACCGCGCGCTTCCATCATGGCGTGGGCCCTGCCAGCGAGGTGAAGAACGGCGCCGCGCTGCGGCGCTCGAGGCACTTGAGGTCCAGCTTCGCGGGCGTCGGCGTGGCGATGAAATCGCGCAGCACACGGTCCATGCAGGTGGCGCCCAATTGCCCATGGCCCTCGTCCTGCAGCACCACATGGCGCGCATCGGCGAGCCCGCGCAACGCGGCCTCGGCATAAGCGGGCGGGGTCACCGGATCGGCGCTTCCCGAGAGCAGCAACACCGGCACCGTGCTCTTGAGCGGTTCGCGGAAACCCGCATCGACCGGACCGCGCGGCCAGATCGCACAGATGCGTCGCAGCGGATCGATCATGTCCGCACCCATGTAAGTGGCGGCGAGGCGCGCGCGGTCGACCTCGCCGATGAACGGCAGGTCCTCGGCGCAGACCACGCTGTGGTGCATGCCGGTCGCGATGCTCTCGGGCACGGTGTCGAGCTGCATCAGCAACGCGCCGGCGAGCGGGATGTAGTTGTCCTTGGTGACGGCCTCGTGCATCGCAAGCGGCAGCAACGCGGCGGTGGGCGTGCTGTAGCTCGACAGCCGCAATACGGTGGCGAGGTGGGACGGGCCGAAGACCACCGTGCGCAGCTCGCCGCTGCGCGGGTCGGGCAGGCGCACCGTGCGCGGCGCGGCGGCGAGTCGGGTGCGCAAGGTCTGGTAGGTGTCGGCCGGGTTGCCGAACGCCTTGCGGCAGGCGGGCTGCGCGGCGCAGCGGCGCAGGATCATGCCGAGCGCGGCCTCCGCGTCCGTGGCGATGGCCGGGCCGAGCGCGAGACCGGGCGGCACGACGCCGTCGAGGATCACGCTGCGCACCCGGTCGGGGTAGCGCCGCAGGTAGTGCTGCGCGACCCGCGACCCATAGGACACGCCATACAGGTTGAGCTGCTCGGCGCCGAGCGCCTCGCGCACGCGCTCGAGGTCGCGGACAGCGACGCTGGTCGTGTACTGGGCGACGTCGTGTTGGGCGCGCAGGGTGTCGAGGCACTCGCGGGTCGCGGCGTCGATGAGCGCGTCGCGGGCGGCGGGGGCCGGTTCCGGACGGTCGAGGTTGAGCAGCAACGGGTCGACCTTGCACTGCAGCGGCGTGGACCGCCCGGTGCCCCGCTGGTCCACGAGGATGATGTCGCGGTCGCGGTTGATGCGCGCGAAGGCGCCCGCCGACGCCGTGTACATCTCCTGGGCGCCCATGCCGGGACCGCCCGCGAGCACGAACAGCGGGTCGGCCGCCTTGCGCTCGCTGATGGCCGGGTGCCGGGCGATGGAAAGCGTGATCCGGCGGCCCTCGCCGGACAGGTTCTCCGGGACCTCGAGGGTCGCGCACTCGGCCTTGACCCCGGACAGCCCGGAGGGGTGCTCGAGCATGCAGGGGGAGAAGGTGAGCGTCGGGCCCGCGCTCGCACCCGGGGTCGACGGGGCGGAGGCCGCGGACGCGCCACCGTCCAGGCCAGGCTTCGGCGCGGGGCTGCAAGCGGTGAGCAGTCCGAAGATGCCGGCCAGCGCGAGGCACTGGGCGACGACCCTCGACGTCCGAAGCGGGGGCGTCATATGAGGTCGAGAGTCTACAATACGAACCCATGGGTTTCTCATCGTGCTTCGAGGTCATCGTGGTGGGTGGCGGCCATGCCGGCACCGAGGCGGCGCTCGCGGCCGCACGCATGGGCCGCAAGACTTTGCTGCTGACCCAGAGCATCGAGACCTTGGGCCAGATGAGCTGCAACCCGGCCTTCGGCGGCATCGGCAAGGGACACCTGGTGCGCGAGATCGACGCCCTCGGCGGGGCGATGGCCCGGGCCGTCGACCGTGCCGGCATCCAGTTCCGGATCCTCAACGCGAGCAAGGGACCCGCCGTCCGCGCGACCCGGGCCCAGGCCGACCGCCGGCTCTACCGGCAGGCCATCCGTCACCTCATCGAGAACCAACCGAACCTGTCCATCTTCCAGCAAGAGGCCGCGGACCTCCGGGTCGAGGGCGGACGGGTGACGGGGGTGGTGACGGTGAGCGGCATCGTGTTCGAGGCGCCCGCCGTGGTGCTCACCGTCGGCACTTTCCTCGGCGGTCGGATGCACGTCGGTCTGGAGCAGCACGCGGGGGGTCGCGCGGGCGATCCGCCCTCCAACCGGCTCGCCGCCCGGCTGCGTGAACTGCCGCTGCGGGTGGGCCGCCTAAAGACCGGCACCCCGCCGCGCCTCGATGGACGCACTCTTAACTATAGCGTCATGGCGCCCCAGAGCTCGGACCAGCCCTTGCCGGTGTTTTCGTTCCTCGGGCGAGCCGAAGAGCATCCGAAGCAGGTTGATTGTTTCATAACAAGCACTAATGAGCAGACCCACGCCCTGATCCGCGAGGGCAGCGACCGCTCCCCCATGTACACCGGCAAGATCGAAGGCGTGGGCCCCCGCTACTGCCCGTCGGTCGAGGACAAGGTCCAACGCTTCGCCGACAAGACCTCCCACCAGATCTTCGTCGAGCCCGAGGGCCTCGATACCCACGAGGTCTACCCGAACGGCATCTCGACCAGCCTGCCCTATGACGTGCAGGTCGAGTTCGTGCGCAGCATCCGCGGCTTCGAGCAGGCGCACATCACCCGCCCCGGCTACGCCATCGAGTACGACTACTTCGACCCCCGCGACCTGCGCCCGACCCTCGAGACCCGGGCCATCGGCGGGCTCTACTTCGCCGGCCAGATCAACGGCACGACCGGCTACGAGGAGGCGGGCGCTCAGGGCCTCATCGCCGGTCTCAACGCCGCCCGCCAGGTCCGGGACGAGACCCCCTGGGTCCCGACCCGCAGCGAGGGCTACCTCGGGGTGCTGGTCGATGACCTCGTGACCCGCGGGGTCACCGAGCCCTACCGGATGTTCACCAGCCGCGCCGAGCATCGCCTGCTCCTGCGCGAGGACAACGCCGACCTGCGACTGACCGAGCGGGGCCGGGAACTCGGTCTGGTGGATGACGAACGCTGGACGTTCTTCGGCCACAAGCGCGACGCCGCCCAAGCCGAGGTCGACCGCCTCCACCGCCACCGTCTCGGGGGCCCGCGCGCCTTCGACCTGCTGCGCCGACCGGAGGTCCGCTACGACGACCTGCGGACCCTCGCCCTCGAGCACGGCGAGACCGGCTTCCTGGAGACCGACCCGCTGCCCGCCCTCGCCGCCCTCGACGACCGCCTCCCCGAGGCCGTTCGCCTGCAGGTCGAGGTGCGCGCCAAGTACGCCGGCTACATCGAACGCCAGCAGGACGAGATCGCCCGCCAACAGGCCCACGAGTCCCTGCGGGTGCCCGAGGACCTCGACTACACTGCCGTGGCAGGTCTGTCGACCGAAGCACGCCAACGCTTCGCCGCCGCCCGTCCCGTCACCCTCGGCCAGGCCGCCCGCCTGCCCGGCATCACCCCGGCCGCCGTGTCGGTGCTGTTCATCCACCTGAAGCGACGCTCGGCCTGAGCGCGCCCCGACCCGCACAAGGAACCGCCCATGACCGCCTCGCCCTCCCCGATCCCGACCACCACCACCCGCGTCCTGCTCGCCCGCCGTCCCACCGGTGCGCCCGTCCCCGAGGACTTCCGCGTCGTCGAGGAGCCGCTCGCGCCGCTCGCCGACGGCCAACTGCGCGTGCGAGGCCACTGGCTCTCGCTCGACCCCTACATGCGCGGCCGGATGAGCGACGCCAAGTCTTATGTGAAGCCCGTCGAGATCGGCGGCGTGATGTGCGGCGAAGTGGTCGGTGAGGTGGTCGAGTCCCGCCACCCCGGCTTCGCGGTCGGCGATCTCGTCGCCGGCGACATGGGCTGGCAGACCGTCGCCACCAGCGACGGCAAGGGCCTGCGCAAGATCCTCAAAGACGTGCCCGCCGCGGCGCAGCTCTCGGTCTGCGGCATGCCGGGCGTCACCGCCTGGTGCGGACTGCTGCTCATCGGCGAACCGAAGCCCGGCGAGACCGTCGTGGTCTCGGGCGCTGCGGGCGCGGTCGGCAGCATCGTCGGCCAGATCGCCAAGATCAAAGGCTGCCGCGTGGTCGGCATCGCCGGCGGCGCCGACAAGTGCCGGCACGTGGTCGAGGACTTGGGATTCGACGCCTGCATCGACTACAAGGCGGGCCGCCTGCGCGAGGACCTCAAGGCCGCGACCCCGGCCGGCGTCGACGTCTACTTCGACAACGTCGGCGGCGAGATCCTCGACACGGTGCTCGCGCGCATGAACCCGTTCTCGCGCCTGCCCGTCTGCGGCCTCATCTCCCAGTACAACGTCACCGAGCCCTACGGCCTGCGCAACTTCCGCAGCGTGCTCGTCAACCGCATCAAGATGCAGGGCTTCATCGTGTTCGACTTCGCCGCCCGCCACCCCGAGGCGGTCAAGGACCTGGCCGGCTGGCTGGCCGCAGGCCAGCTCAAGTACCGCGAGACGATCGCCGAAGGCGTCGCGGCGGCGCCGGGCGCCTTCATCGGCCTGCTCGCCGGCGCCAACACCGGCAAGCAGTTGGTGAAACTAATCTAGAGTATCTTTGTCTGACCGGGCGTGTTGTCCCGGGGTCGAACCGGGCGGGCTTGCCCGGTCGGCGTGCCGCTGTCCAATCAGGGGGTGTGTGATGGAAGGTCTTTCAGTCGTCCTGGTCCTCGTCTTCGCGATCATCGTCATCGCGACGCGCGCGTTCCTCACCGTGCCGCAGGGCTTCGAGTACACGCTCGAGCGCTTCGGCAAGTTCCGCAAGGTGATGGGCCCGGGCTTCCACGTCATCATCCCCTTCGTCGAGCGCATCGGCCAGAAGATCAACATGATGGAGCAGGTGCTCGACGTGCCGCGCCAGGAGGTCATCACCAAGGACAACGCGATGGTCGCCATCGACGCCGTCGTGTTCTACCAGGTGCTCGACGCTGCCAAGGCCGCCTACGAGGTCGACAACCTGCGCCTCGCCATCATCAACCTCACGATGACCAACATCCGCACGGTCGTGGGCTCGATGGACCTCGACGAGACCCTCTCGAAGCGCGACGAGATCAACCACCGCCTGCTCAAGGTCGTCGACGACGCGACCACGCCCTGGGGCGTGAAGTGCACGCGCATCGAGATCAAGGACATCAGCCCGCCGTCCGACCTCGTCGAGTCGATGGGCCGCCAGATGAAGGCCGAGCGCGACAAGCGCGCGAACATCCTCGACGCCGAGGGCTTCCGCGCCGCCGCCATCCTCAAGGCCGAGGGCGAGAAGCAGTCCGCCGTGCTCAAGGCCGAAGGCGAGAAGGAAGCCGCGTTCCGCACCGCCGAGGCCCGCGAGCGCCTCGCCGAGGCCGAGGCCCGTGCCACCGAGATGGTGTCGCAGGCCATCGCCAAGGGCGACATCCAGGCCATCAACTACTTCGTCGCCCAGAAGTACGTCGAGGCTCTCAAAGATATCGCGACCTCCCCGAACCAGAAGGTGTTCATGATGCCCGTCGAGGCGACCGGCATCCTGGGCGCCATCGCCGGCGTCGCCGAGCTCACCAAGGACAGCGTCAGCCGCGCCGCGGGCGGCGCTGCGCCGCGCGGACCCGCACCGGGCGGCAACCGCAACCTCGGGAGCGACCGCCCGTGATCGAGACGCTCACCTCGCTGAACTGGTGGCAGTGGCTGGTGTTCGCGGTCGCGCTCGGTGCGCTCGAGACCCTCATCCCCGGCGCGGTGATGATCTGGTTCGCCGCCGCCGCCGCGGTGATCGGCCTGCTGATGGTCGTCCTCCCGATGCCCTGGCAGTGGCAGTGGGTGCTGTGGGCCGTGCTCGGCCTCGTCGCGATGATCGCCTACCGCCGCTACAAGGACACCCGCCCCGACTACACCGAACAGCCCGTGCTCAACCAGCGCGGCCTGCAGTACGTCGGCCAGGTGTTCCAGCTCGTCGAGCCCATCGAGAACGGCAGCGGCAAGGTGCGCATCGGGGATGGCGTCTGGAAGGTGAGCGGCCCCGCGCTCGCCGCCGGCACCACCGTGCGCATCACGGGCGCCGACGGCGCCGTGCTGACGGTGCAAGCGGCGGAGTAGTCCGCTTCAGCGACGCGGCGGCAGCGACCTATCGTCAGCGAGCCGCGGTCGCGGCATCCGCGGCGGCCGCGAGGCGCGCATCGAGCGTCACCAGTGCTGCGCGCTCACGCAGCGCGATCTGCAGGTAAGCGGCATCGTAGACGCTGAGCGCCCACCGATGGGCGAGCTGCGGCAGCTCGGACCAATCCGGGTCGATGAGCCTCACACCCAGCGTCGCGTAGCCGGCATGACACGCCAATATCCGGCGTGCGTCGTCGGGTCGCCGCAGCATCTTGGTACGACAGACGCTCGCGATCTCGTACGGCAGCAAGGTCGGTGCTATGAGATCGCCCGTGCAGCCGGCCAGCACCGCCGGCGCCTCCGGCTCGTCGTACAGCACGGCGGCCAAAGCCGACGCGTCGATCACCGTCGCCATCGTCTTACCGCTTCGTGCGCGACCCGCGCGCATCGCGATCGCGGCGGATGATGTCGACCGACTCCCCCGTGGCAGCACGGGCCGGCGCGTCCGCCATGATGCGGCGCGACCGCTCCCATGCCGCGGCAAGCGACAAGCGACCCTCGACCGGCGCCGATCGGTCCTCAGGGGCCGCAGACGGCGCAGACCGCCTACCCTTCGCGCCGGCGTTCACCTTGTAGGCGGGCGCAGGTTCGCTCACCCCGCCCATGGGCTCCGCCGCGGCCGACTCGAGCAAGCGCAGCAAGTGGCCCTGCAAAGAACGATGGTGCACACCGGCACGACGACGCAACTCGCGCGCCAGCGCGACCGGGACCTTCTTGATGGTGAGCGTGACCGTCATGGTACCGGTACGGTACCACATTGGATACCTGGCTTGGGGAACCCCACCTGCGCAGCGACGTCCCGAGAGCCGCCGCCCCGACCTCTGGTACCTTATGCAGGATGAAGCCCCACTATAAGGTCGTCGTCATCGGCGGCGGCATCGTCGGCACGAGCCTGCTCTATCACCTCGCACGCTTCGGTTGGACCGACATCGCGTTGGTCGAGCGTGCCGAGCTCACCGCCGGGTCCACTTGGCACGCCGCGGCGGGCTTCCACGCCCTCAACGACGACCCCAACATCGCCGCGCTGCAGGGCTACACCATCCGTCTCTACGACGAGATCGAACGCGAGAGCGGTCAGAGCGTCGGCATGCACATGACGGGCGGCATCAGCCTCGCCGCCTCCGACGAACGCTGGCAGATGCTCAAGGCCGAGCGCGCGATGTACGAGACCATGGACATGGAGACGACGCTCGTCACGCCCGAGCAGATCGTCGAGATGTGCCCGCTCGTCGACCCGCGCGGCCTCAAGGGCGGCCTCTACGATGCGCACGAGGGCTATGTGGATGCGCACGGCGCGACGCATGCCTTCGCGATCGCGGCGCGCCAGCGCGGCGCCGACATCATCCTGCGCAACCGCGTGCTCGGCCTCGAGCCGCGCGCCGACGGGCATTGGGATGTGATCACGGAGCAAGGCCGCATCATCGCCGAGCATGTGGTGAACGCGGCCGGCCTCTGGGCGCGGCGCGTCGGGCGCATGACCGGCGTCGAACTGCCCGTGGTGCCGATGTCGCACCACTACCTCGTCACCGACGACGTGCCGATGCTCGCCACGCTCGGCCGCGAGTTCGTGTCCATCACCGACCTCGAGGGCTTCACCTACCTGCAGCCGCTCGGCAAGGGCGCGCTGCTCGGTGTGTATGAACGCGACCCGCGCCACTGGAGCCCCGAGGGCGCGCCCTGGGACTACGGCATGGACCTGCTGCCGCCCGACGTCGAGCGCATCCTCCCGGAGCTCGAGATCGGCTACGCCCGCTTCCCCGCGCTCGCCGAAGTCGGCATCAAACGCTGGGTGAACGGCGCGTTCACCTTCACGCCCGACGGCAACCCGCTGGTCGGCCCCGTGCCCGGCAAGCGCAATCTTTGGGTGGCCTGCGGCTGCATGGGCGGATTCTCGCAGGGCAGCGCCATCGGCCTCACGCTCTCGCAGTGGATGATCTACGGCGACCCCGGCCACGACATCTTCGGCATGGACGTCGCGCGCTACGGCGCCTTCGCGTCGGGCGAGGAGTACCTGCGCGACACCACGCGGCAGTTCTACGCGCGGCGCTTCGTCATCTCCTATCCGAACGAGGAGCTGCCCGCGGGTCGCCCGCTCAAGACCTCGCCCGTGCACGACACCCTCGCCGCCGAGGGCGCGCGCTTCGGCGTGAGTTGGGGCATGGAGACGCCGCAGTACTTCGTCACAGGCGATGCGTCCGGCGGCGGCGCCTTCGTCGAAACCCTCACCATGCGCCGCTCCAACGCGCTGGGCTTCGTGGCCGACGAGGTGCGCGCCGTGCGCGAGGCCGCCGGCATGTTCGACGCCTCGGTGTACGCGCGCTACGAAGTGAGCGGCCCCGGCGCTGCGGCTTGGCTCGACCGCCTGCTCGCCTGCCGCCTGCCCGCCATCGGGCGCGTGCGCCTCGCGCCGATGCTCGGCCACGGCGGCAAGCTCATGGGCGATCTCACCGTGAGCCGCCTCGCCGCCGACCGGTTCTGGCTGATCGGGTCGTATTACCTGCAGGAGTGGCACGGCCGCTGGTTCCGCGACCTGCTGCCGCCACAGGGCGTCGAGTTCAAGAACCTTTCGGACAGCTGGACCGGCTTCGCGCTGTCGGGCCCCCGCGCGCGCGACATCGTGCAGCCGCTCGTGGCGCGCGACCTCTCGAACGCCGCGTTCCCGTTCATGTCCTGCGGGGAGATGCAGATCGCGGCCCGCACTCCGTTGACCGCCGTCGTCGCACGGCTGTCGCTCACCGGCGAACTCGGCTACGAGCTGTATGTGCCCGCGGCATCGCAGCCCGCGTTGCTCGAAGCATTGATGTCGACCGGCCGCGCGCTCGGCCTGCGGCATATCGGCAACCGTGCGCTCGATTCGCTGCGCCTCGAGAAGAGCTACGGCATTTGGTCGACGGAGTTCACCCAGTCCACGACGCCCGGCATGTGCGGGCTCGACCGTCATGTCGCCTTCGACAAGGGGGACTTCATCGGCCGCGACGGCGCGCTGCACGAACGCGAACGCCCGTCCTCTCGCGTGCTCGTCACCCTCGCCATCGACGCGACCGACGCGGACGCGTCGGGCTTTGAGCCCGTGAAGCTCGACGACCGACTCGTCGGTTACACCACCTCCGGCGCCTACGGCCACCATG
>JBIIVD010000075.1:0-5808 GCA_044339635.1 Steroidobacteraceae bacterium
TGCTGGTGAACGTCGCCGTCTGGGTGATGAAACCCGGCCCGATGGCCGAGGTCGCCATCAGGAAGACGGCGGCCGTCAGCGAGGCACGGCGGGAGGGGGCAGGCGGGCTCATGACGCGCCACGATACCGCATGGGCGGAGGACCGCGACTGTCATGCGCGTGAAGTCGGAGCGTCATCTGCGGTTGGTAGCGTCAGATGACGGGTGGCGAGGATCCCGTCCGCAGCCATCCGATCCATCAACCGACCCAGGGAGACGACCATGAAGAAGACGACCCCATTCGCGAGGACCGTACTCGTGCTCGGCGCCGCGTTCGCCGCCGCGCCGGCCTCCACCCAAACCATCTCCGTGCAGGAATGCATCAACGATGCCCAGAACCGCTACGAGGCGACCCTTCGGGAGTGCGCCCGCATGAACTCGTGGTGGGATGCGATGAACTGCCGGCTGAATGCTTAGAGCGACTACCACCGGGACCAAACCCTCTGCTACACCGCCCCCCTCCCGGAGAAGCCGGTGGTCGCGCCGAAACTGCCGAGCGGCCCGATCGCCTGATCCCGCCTGCGGACGACGCTTGGTCAGGTCGCGGTCTGGGCGTCCAACCCCCAGACCGACGACCGGGGGCGGCGCCGGCGCAAGCAGGTCGGACACCAGCCGGCCCAAGGACCGGCCGTCGCGGGCTTGGATTGAATAACTGCCCATCCGATGTCAAACGTTCCGCGTGAACCCCTCCGCACACGGCCTGAGGGTCACATCGAGCTCTGCTCATCTTTGCGTGGCACCGGAATCAGGAGAATGTCCAGACCTCTTCGAAGCCCACGCCAAAGGCAAGAGAGATCCGGAAGGCGAGCTCGAGGGACGGGGCGTATTTTTCCTGTTCGATCGCGTTGATGGTCTGGCGGGTGGCGCCAACGCGCTCGGCCAGTTCTCCCTGGCTCCAGTGACGCTCCGTCCGCATCTCCCTGATCCGGTTGCTGACCTTTCCCTTCCTGGTGGTCATGAGCGCCGATAGTTCCAGATGAGAGCGGCACGGTTCACGACTTCCGCGCCCACAAGAACGAACAAGATGGCGAAGGCGATGCCGGTCGTGCTGGTCAGGTTCAAGCCACTGATGAGCGGCGAACCGAACGCGGCCGACGCGAGGACGTGGAAGACGATCACGTTCAATGCGATGGCCACGAACCAGTAGGATGCGAGGCTAGCGCGCTTCGCGATCATGGCATCGCGTTCATCACTTTCGACACCCTGTGTGGCGGCGTAGGCAGCCATGGCGCCTGCAATGACACTTTCAGCGATGATCGCGGCGATGATGAGGCTGATGTAGATGCCCAGGAGCCGCGCAGCCGACTGCTCGACGATTTGCAGGCCCAGGGAATTCCCCAGGAGTTCGACACCCGTGGTGAAGCGCATGAGCAGGAAGAACATGATGCCGATCCAAGCGACCAGTGACCACCATGCATATCGTTCGTCGTTCGACATGTTCATCCTCGATGGGGTGTAAAAGATGTTGTACATATTAGGGCCGAGGCCGCCGATGTCAAACATCTTTTACAATCTGGCGCTTGGCGGGATCGGCCGCTTGAACATCGACAATGGGAGTACACGTCCATGAGCCTGTCTCGCAGACCCTTCCTTCTTTTGACATCCGCAGCACTCCTGGGAGCCACCATGCCGGCCAGCGCACAACCAGACGGGTTCCTCGGCGACTGGTTCGCGACCCTCGACGTCGGCGCGGCCAAGCTGCGCCTGCGGCTGAACATCGGCGATGGCCCAAGAGCGACGCTCTTCAGCATCGATCAGGGCAATGCACCCATCCCTGCAAGCCTCATCAGGGTGGAGGGAACCAAACTGCAGATCGAGTGGAAGGTCCTCGGCGCCTCGCTCGACGGCACGCTGGCGAGCGGCGCGATCGCCGGCACCTTCACGCAGGGCCGGGCCTTCCCGCTCACCTTCACGCGCATCGCCGCTGCGCCAGCCGAAGCCGTGGTGCTGCCCCTGACTCAAGAGCGCTTGGCGGCGCACCGGGCCAAGGCGGGTTCACCCGCCATGATCGCCGCGGCACGCACGCTCGCCGGGCGCAGCGTGTCTTTCGCTGACGGACGGCGCAGGCTGGGCAACCCGTTGGCGGTCACGACATCCGACAAATGGCATATGGGATCCTGCACCAAGTCGATGACCGCCACGCTCATCGCCCGTCTGGCAGAAGACGGGATCGTGTCCTGGAACGACACGGTCGGCAGCGTGCTCGGTACCACCATCGAGGGACTGCGTGCGGAGTATCGCGACGCGAACTTCCTCCATCTTCTCTCGCACCGCTCCGGTCTTGCCGGCAACATCCCCTTGGCCGCACTCACCCGGTTCCCAAGAGAAAGCGCCGACGCGCGTGAAGATCGCAAGCGCTACGCCACCATCGCCCTGCAGGCGGCACCCGCGGGCGAACGTGAGACGCACTTCGAGTACTCGAACAGCGGCTATGTCGTGGCCGGCGCGATGCTCGAGGCAAAGACCGGCAAGCCGTGGGAAGAACTCGTGCGGCGTCATCTGTTCGAACCCCTCAACATGCGGGATGCGGGATTCGGGGCGCCGGGTACGCCGGGCCTCATCGATCAGCCGAGCGGACACAACGTGGGGGCAACCGGCATGCTGTCACCGTTTTCCCCGGGCGACCCTGTCACGGACAACCCCGCCGTCCTCGGGCCGGCCGGGCGCGTTCACGCGACAGCCGCCGACATGCTGGCCTATCTCGAGGCCCATGCCCGCAGGTCGGCGTTCCTGTCTGCAGACAGCTGGAAGCGCCTGCACACCCCGCCCTTCGGCGGCACTTACGCATTGGGATGGGAACGCTACGGCGAAGCCCTCTGGCACAACGGTTCGAACACGCTCTGGTATGCCGAGATGCGGGCAGACCCTGCGCGCGGCGCCATCACCATGGCGGCTTCGAATGACGGGCGTCTGGGGAACTCCCAGCCTGCGGTGGAGACCGCGCTGAAGGAAGCGCTGGCTGCCGTCAGCTGAAATGAAAAAGCCCCGGGAGTTTCCTCCCGGAGCCTTTGAGCCCGACTTGCGCCGGGCGGACGTGCGGAGGCTCGCGCCTCTTACATGCCCATGTCGCCCATGCCGCCCGGGGCCGGATGCACGTGGTCGTGCTCGTCCTTCGGGGCCTCGGCGATCATCACCTCGGTGGTCAGCAGCAGGCCCGCGACCGACGCCGCGTTCTGCAGCGCGAGGCGCGTGACCTTGGCCGGGTCGAGGATGCCGAAGTCGAGCATGTCGCCGTACTCGCCCGTGGCGGCGTTGTAGCCGTACGAGCCCTTGCCCGAGCGCACCTGGTTGAGGATCACGGCGGCGTCTTCGCCCGCGTTCTCCACGATCTGGCGCAGCGGCTCCTCGATGGAGCGGGCGAGGATGCGGATGCCGACCGTCTGGTCCTCGTTCGCACCTTCGAGCTTGTCGAGCGCCTTGAGCGCGCGGATCAGGGCGACGCCGCCGCCCGGCACCACGCCCTCTTCCACCGCAGCGCGCGTGGCGTGCAGGGCGTCCTCGACGCGGGCCTTCTTCTCCTTCATCTCGATCTCGGTGGCCGCACCGACCTTGATCACGGCGACGCCGCCGGAGAGCTTCGCGACGCGCTCCTGCAGTTTCTCCTTGTCGTAGTCGCTGGTGGCTTCCTCGACCTGCTGGCGGATCGACTCGATGCGCGCCTTGATGTCGGCGGCCTTGCCGGCGCCGTCGATGATGGTGCTGTTCTCCTTCTCGACGACGATCTTCTTGGCCTCGCCGAGGTCGTTCAGCGTCGCCTTCTCGAGCTGCAGGCCGACCTCATCGGAGATCACCGTGCCGCCCGTGAGGATGGCGATGTCCTGCAGCATGGCCTTGCGGCGGTCGCCGAAGCCCGGGGCCTTGACGGCCGCGACCTTGAGGATGCCGCGGATGTTGTTGACGACGAGCGTGGCGAGCGCCTCGCCCTCGACGTCCTCGGCGATGACGAGCAGCGGACGGCCCGACTTGGCCACGCCCTCGAGCACCGGCAGCATCTCGCGGATGTTCGAGATCTTCTTGTCGACGAGCAGGATGAACGGCTTCTCGAGCTCGACGGTCTGGCTCGCCTGCTGGTTGATGAAGTACGGCGAGAGGTAGCCGCGGTCGAACTGCATGCCCTCGACGACGTCGAGCTCGTTCTGCAGGCCCGAGCCTTCCTCGACGGTGATCACGCCTTCCTTGCCGACCTTCTCCATCGCCTGCGCGATGGTCTTGCCGATCGACTCGTCGCTGTTGGCGCTGATGGTGCCGACCTGCGCGATCGCCTTGTTGTCCTTGCAGGGCTTGGAGAGCTTCTTGATCTCCTCGGTGGCCGCGATCACGGCCTTGTCGATGCCGCGCTTGATGTCCATCGGGTTGCGGCCCGAGGCCACGGCCTTCAGGCCTTCGCGGATGATCGCCTGCGCGAGCACGGTGGCGGTGGTGGTGCCGTCGCCGGCCTCGTCAGAGGTGTTGGAAGCGACTTCCTTCACCATCTGCGCGCCCATGTTCTCGAACTTGTCCTTCAGTTCGATCTCTTTGGCGACGGAGACGCCGTCCTTGGTGACGGTCGGGGCGCCGAAGCTCTTCTCGAGCACGGCATTGCGGCCCTTGGGGCCGAGGGTCGCCTTGACGGCGTTGGCGAGGATGTTGACGCCGCGCACCATGCGCGAACGGGCATCGTCACCGAATCGTACTTCTTTGGCAGCCATTGTTCGTGGTTCCTTGGGGTTGGGGGTGAGGCTTACTTGCCTTCGATCACGGCCATGATGTCTTCCTCGCGCATGACGAGGAGATCATCGCCGTCGACCTTCACTTCGGTACCGCTGTACTTGCCGAAGAGGATCTTGTCGCCGACCTTCACATCCAGGGCGCGGACGGAGCCGTCCTCGAGGATCTTGCCCTTGCCGGTGGCCACGACCTTGCCCTGCGAGGGCTTCTCGGTGGCGCTGTCGGGGATGACGATGCCGCCCGGAGAGGTGCGTTCCTCTTCCAGGCGCTTCACGATCACGCGGTCATGAAGCGGACGGATTTTCATGTTTCGCTCCTAAGCTGAACAGTTGGACGGGGTTGGGGCAGGCCGAGCGTGTTAGCACTCTCCCTGCGTGGCTGCTAATGATAGCGGCGGAATGTTCCATTTCAAGGGCGGACCCGGCTATGCTGAGGGGCTCGACCGACCCCCGTTTCGGTAACTCCATGAATCCAAAGCGTTTATTTTCGGCGATGCGCCGCGGCACCGTGCGCACCGCCCTGCTCGCCGGGCTCGCCCTCGCCGGCCTCACGGGCGGCGCGGCGCCGACCTCAGCGCAGGTCGTCGACTCGCAGTTCCTGCCGCCCGGCGAAGCCTTCAAGGTCGAGGCCATCGCCGAGGGCGCAGATCGGATCCGGGTCGATTTCCTGGTCACGCCGGGCTACTACCTCTACCGCCATCGCATGAGCGTTGCGATCGATACACCCTCGGGCGACACCGCCGCGGGGCCGGTGGCCGCCACGCTCGGTGCCGCCGATATCCCGGCCGGCGAAGAGAAAGAAGACGAGTTCTTCGGTCGCCAACAGGTCTTCAACGAGGCCGTGAGCATCACGGTACCTGTGTCGCGCGCACCGGGCGGTGCGCTGGAACTCCCTTTGGTGGTCGGGCTGCAAGGCTGCGCCGACGCGGGGCTCTGCTATCCGCCCGAAAAGCGCCGGATGAAGGTCGTGCTGCCCGCCACCACCGGCACCGCGACCGCCGGCCCCCCGCCCCGTGACGCTGCGGGCGGTGCGGCCGTGGGGGGCGCGACGGGCGGCTTCGTCT
>JBIIVD010000040.1:0-20296 GCA_044339635.1 Steroidobacteraceae bacterium
GATGAGATCGGCGATGGTGCCGATGCGCAGGCCATGCTGGCGCGCGAAGCGCAGCAGCTCGGGCTGGCGCGCCATCGTGCCGTCATCGCTCATGATCTCGACGATCACCGCGGCGGGTTCGAGCCCCGCGAGGCGGGCGAGGTCGCAGCCGGCCTCGGTGTGTCCGGCGCGCGTCAGCACCCCGCCCGGCTGCGCCATCAGCGGGAAGATGTGGCCCGGCTGCCGCAGGTGCTCGGGACGTGCGCCCTCGGCGACGGCGGTGCGCACGGTGTGCGCGCGGTCGTGCGCCGAGATGCCGGTGGTCACGCCCTCGGCGGCCTCGATCGACAGCGTGAAATTGGTGCGATGGTCGCGGTCGGTGTCGCTGACCATCAGCGGCAGGCGCAACTGGCGGCAGCGCTCGGGCGTGAGCGTCAGGCAGATGAGGCCGCGGCCGAACCGGGCCATGAAGTTGATGTCCTCGGGACGCGCCTTCGCGGCGGCCATCAAGAGATCGCCCTCGTTCTCGCGGTCTTCGTCATCGAGGATCACCACCATGCGTCCGGCGGCGAGGTCGGTGAGGATGTCCTCGATGCGGTCGAATTCCGACGCGGCGGGCGCGCTGCCCGCAAGGCCGCCGGGGCTGGGGACGCTGCGCAGGGTCATGTGAGGTCTCCGGTGGCGATCAGGCGCTCGACGTAGCGCGCGATCGGGTCGATCTCGAGGTTCACACGGCGACCGGGCGCGACGCTGCCCAAGGTCGTGACCTCGAAGGTGTGCGGGATGATGTTGACGCCGAATTCGCAGCCCTCGACCTCGTTGACGGTGAGGCTCACGCCGTCGATGGCGATGGACCCCTTGCGCGCGACGTAGCGGGCGAGGGCCGGCGGCGTCTCGAAACGCATGCGCCACGAGCGCGCGTCCTGTGCGAGCGAAACGAGGCGCCCGATGCCATCCACATGGCCCGAGACCAGATGCCCGCCGAGCGGATCGCCGGCCCGCAACGAGGGCTCGAGGTTCACGGTCGAACCGTCCTCGAGTTCGCCGAGCGTGGTGAGGGACAGCGTCTCGTTGGAGACATCGGCGCTGAAGGCCCCGGCATCGATATCGAGCACGGTCAGGCACACGCCGCTCACCGCGATGCTGTCGCCGGCGCGTACGCCCGCGAGCGGCAAGCGGCCGACCGCGATCCGCAAGCGCACGTCGCCGCCGCGCGGTGTCCGCGAGACGATGCGTCCGATGTCCTGCACGATGCCGGTGAACACGCTTTGCGCCTCCTCTATAAATCCTTGCCCTGACCGGTCAGCCGTCCGGGCCGGCCAGCCGTCTGGGCCGGTCAGCCGTCCGGGCGCAGCATGATACGGATATCCGCACCGATCTGGCGCAGGTCCTTCACCTGCCAGCCGGCGACCTCGGCGAGGCCCGTGGGCGGCGCCAACTGCGCGAGCGGCCGCGCGTCGGGACCGAGCAGCCGCGGCGCCAGATAGACGACGAGTTCATCGACCAGCCCGGCCTGCAGCAGCGCACCGGCGAGCGTCGGCCCCGCCTCGACCCAGGCCTCGTTGATCTGCTCCGCCCCCATCCACGCGAGGGCCGCCGACAAGCACAGGCGCCCGGCGCCGTCGACGGGGATGGCGGCGATGCGCTCCCGGGGACCTGCGTCCCCGGATCCAGGCTCGGCCGCATGCTCGGGCGCGACCAGGCGCACCACCTCGCCCGGCGTCGCGAACACGCGCGCCTGCGCCGGGATGCGGCGTCGCGCATCGAGCAGCACGCGCAGCGGCGGACGCGGCGCGAGACCCGCGGGCGATGCGGCATCGCTCGGGCGTGCGGTCAGTTCGGGGTCGTCGGCGAGCACGGTCGCCGCGGTGCTCAGGATCGCGGCGCTCTCGGCGCGCCAGGTGTGCACGTCGGCGCGCGCCGCCTCGCCCGTGATCCATCGGCTCTCGCCGTCCGCGAGCGCGGTGCGCCCATCGAGGCTCGCCGCGAGTTTCAGGCGCAGCCATGGCCGGCCGCGGCGCATGCGGCTGAAGAACCCGAGGTTGAGCTCCTCGCCCTCCTCGGCCATCAATCCGGTCACGACCTCGATGCCGGCCGCGCGCAACCGCGCCGCGCCGGATCCGTCGACCCGCGGGTTCGGGTCACCGCTCGCGTAAAGCACCCGGCTCACGCCTGCGGCGATCAGCGCCTCGGTGCAGGGCGGCGTGCGGCCATGGTGGTTGCAAGGCTCCAGCGTGACGAACGCCGTCGCACCGCGCGCCGCTTCCCCCGCCTCGCGCAGCGCGAACACCTCGGCATGGGGCTCGCCGGAGCGTTGGTGCCAGCCCTCGCCGACGATGCGTCCGTCACGGGCGATGACGCAACCGACGCGCGGGTTGGGCTGTGTGCTGCGCCGACCGAGCGCGGCCAGCGCGAGCGCGCGCGCCATCGCCTGTCGTTCGAAGGGGGTGAATGCCATGGGGGGCGGACGTCCTCTGCGCGGCGCGGCGACTAGTGGCTGCGGCGCGGCGGCTTGCCGCCCGGCGCGGCCTCATCGGGCGTCTTGGCGGTCGCGGATTTGCCCGCAGCCTCTTGTTCGCCGCCCAGCAGCGACAACTGGCCCGCAAGCGGCTCGCGGCGCCGGCGCGTGCGCAGTTTGTCGACCTCGTCGCGGAAGGCCTCGATGTCCTGGAAGCTGCGGTACACGGACGCGAACCGCACGTAGGCGACCTCATCGAGGTGACGCAGCTCGTCCATGACGAACTCGCCGATCTGCCGCGAACGCACCTCGCGCTCGCCGAGCGCGCGCAGCCGGTGGGTGATGCGCTCGATGGCCGACTCGATCTTCTCCTGCTCGACCGGCCGTTTCTGCAGCGCACGCAGGATGCCGGCGCGCAGTTTCTGTTCGTCGAAGGGCTCGCGGTCGGCGTCGTTCTTGACGACCAAGGGCATCACGAGCTCCGCGGTCTCGAAGGTCGTGAAGCGCTCGCCACAGGCGAGGCATTCGCGGCGACGGCGGATCTGCCGACCCTCGGCAGCGAGCCGCGAGTCGTTCACCTTGGTCTCTTCGTGGCCGCAGAAGGGACAGTGCATGGCGTCGTCCCGTCAGCGCAGCATCCGCCTCAGCGGACCTGCGCCGCGAGGGGGCGGAAGGACTCGTACACCGGGAATCGTCGGCAGAGCGCCGTCACCTTCGCGCGCACGGTCGCGATCGCTTCCGGCGCGCCCTCGGCGTCGAGCACATCGGCGATGAGGTCCGCGACATGCTCCATCTCCGCTTCCTTGAAGCCGCGGGTGGTGGAGGCCGGCGTGCCGATGCGGATGCCGCTCGTCACCATCGGCGGACGCGGATCGTTCGGCACGGCGTTCTTGTTGACCGTGATGTGCGCGGCGCCGAGCGCGGCGTCCGCCTCCTTGCCGTTGATGCGCTTGTCCGAGAGGTCGATGAGGAAGAGATGGTTGTCGGTGCCGCCCGAGACGATGCGATATCCGCGCTGCTGCAGGCGCGCGCACATGGCGCGCGCGTTGGCGACCACCTGTTCCTGGTATTCCTTGAACTCGGGCTGCAGCGCCTCGAGGAAGGCCACGGCCTTGGCGGCGATGACATGCATCAGCGGACCACCCTGCGTGCCCGGGAACACCAGCGAGTTGAACTTCTTGGTGAGCTCGTCGTTGGCGCGCGCGAGGATGATGCCGCCGCGCGGACCGCGCAAGGTCTTGTGCGTGGTGCTGGTGACGACATCCGCGTAGGGCACCGGGTTCGGGTAGACACCGACGGCGGCGAGGCCCGCGAAGTGCGCCATGTCGACATGCAGCAGCGCACCCGCCTTGTCGGCGATGGCGCGGAAGCGCGGGAAATCGAGACGGCGCGAGTAGGCCGAGAAGCCGGCGATGATGAGCTTCGGCCTGACCTCGAGCGCCTGGCGCTCGAGCGCGTCGTAGTCGATCTCGCCGTTGTCGGGACGGATGCCGTACTGCACGGCATTGAAGAGCTTGCCCGAGAAGTTGACCTTGGCGCCGTGCGTGAGGTGGCCGCCGTGGTCGAGGCTCATGCCGAGGATCGTGTCGCCGGGCTTGAGCACGGCGAGATAGACGGCGGCGTTGGCCTGCGAGCCGGAGTGCGGCTGGACGTTGGCGTAGTCGGCGCCGAAGAGCTGCTTGACCCGGTCGATGGCGAGCTGCTCGGCGACATCGACGAACTCGCAACCGCCGTAGTAGCGCTTGCCGGGGTAGCCCTCGGCGTACTTGTTGGTGAGCACCGAGCCTTGGGCCTCGAGCACGCGGGGGCTCGCGTAGTTCTCGGAGGCGATGAGCTCGATGTGGTCTTCCTGGCGCTCCCGCTCGGCCGACATGGCGCCGGCGAGTGCGGGATCGAATCCTTCGATGGTCATGCTCTTCGGGAACATCAGCGGGCCTCGCGCGGGATGACGGGCCATTCTAGCCCATCAAGTCCCGTCCAAGAGACCCTCTACCACCGCGCACCAGCCGGCCGCGAGGTTGGCGCGGTTGTACCCGCCGCCCCCCATCGCCAGCACCCGTCCGTGGCCGAGCCGCTCGGCGAGCCGCACGAGATCCTGCGCCGCGCGACGGTGCGCGGCGGGCGTGAAGGCGAGGTGCGTCAACGGGTCACCGGCGAGGCTGTCGGCACCGCACTGCAACAGGATGAACTCGGGGCGCTGCGCCTCGAGGAGCTCGAGCGCCGGCCCCCAAGCGGCATCGAACGCGGCGTCGTCGGCACCCGGCGGGAGCGGCGCGTTGTACTTCGTACCGGCCGCTGCGCCCTTGCCCGTCTCCGAGGCGCTGCCGGTCCCCGGGTAGAGGTGACGGCCGTCCTCGTGCAGGTCGACGAACGCGACCGCCGGATCGTCCTCGAAGGCGTAGAACACGCCGTCGCCGTGGTGGGCGTCGATGTCGACGTAGGCGATGCGCTGCAGGCCGTGCCGCGCCCGCAGCCACTCGATGGCGACGCCGCAGTCGTTGAGCGCGCAGAAGCCGGCGGCGCCGCGGCGGCTCGCGTGGTGCAGACCGGCGATCGGCACGAACGCCCGGCGCGCCTCGCCGCCCATGATCGCCTCGGCGGCCGTCAACGTGGCGCCGACGACGTCGGCGGCGGCCTCGTAGACCCCGTGGAAGGCGGGCGTGTCGCCCCCGTCCAGCCAGCCCTTGCCGCTCGCTGACCGCTCGCGCAGGAAGGCGAGGTGCGCGGGGTCGTGGAACAGGGCGAGTTCTTCCGGGGTCGCCTCGCGCGTCTCGCCGACGACGCAACGCTGCGGCAGACCGCGGGCCTGGAATTCGCGCCAGAACGCGCCGTGCCGGTCGGTGCCGAAGGGATGACCGGCGCCGAAGCCGTAACGGGCGAGACGCTCGCCCGCGATGACCCGCAGTTCGTCCATGGTGCGGCCGAGCCTAGCACAGGCGATAATGGACCCATGGCCCAGTACATCTACACCATGAACCGGGTGGGCAAGATCGTGCCCCCCAAGCGTCACATCCTGCGCGACATCAGCCTGTCGTTCTTCCCGGGCGCCAAGATCGGCGTGCTCGGCCTCAACGGCTCGGGCAAGTCCACCCTGCTCAAGATCATGGCGGGCCTCGACAACAACATCGAGGGCGAGGCGCGGCCGCAGTCCGGCATCAAGGTCGGCTACCTGCCGCAGGAGCCGGAGCTCGACCCCAAGAAGACCGTGCGCGAAGAGGTCGTGCAGGGCATCGGCGGGCTTTTCGCCAAGCTCGAACGCTTCAACGCCATCAGCGAGCGGTTCGCCGACCCGATGTCGGACGACGAGATGAACGCGCTCCTGGAAGAACAGGCGAAGCTCCAGGACGCGCTCGATTCCGCAGGCGGCTGGGAGCTCGACCGCAAGCTCGAGATCGCCGCCGACGCGCTGCGCCTGCCGCCCTGGGATTCGCTCATCGAGAAGCTCTCGGGCGGCGAGAAGCGCCGCGTGGCGCTCTGCCGGCTGCTGCTGTCGGCGCCGGACATGCTGCTGCTCGACGAGCCGACCAACCACCTCGACGCCGAGTCGATCGCCTGGCTCGAGAAATACCTCGAGGAGTACCCGAGCACCGTGATCGCGGTCACCCATGACCGCTACTTCCTCGACAACGTCGCCGAGTGGATCCTCGAGCTCGACCGCGGGCACGGCATCCCCTACCACGGCAACTACTCGTCGTGGCTCGAACAGAAAGAGAAGCGCCTCGGCCAGGAAGAGCGCGAACGCGAAGCCCTGCGCAAGACCCTCGAGCGCGAGCTCGAGTGGGTGCGCCAGAACCCCAAGGCCCGTCAGGCCAAGAGCAAGGCGCGCATGCAGCGCTACGAGGAACTGGCGTCGCGCGAGTTCCAGGAGCGCAACGAGACCAACGAGATCTACATCCCGCCCGGTGAGCGGCTCGGCGACCTCGTCATCGAGGCCAAGGGCCTGCGCAAGGCCTTCGGCGACCGCCTGCTCATCGACGACCTCAACTTCAGCCTGCCGAAGGGCGGCATCGTCGGCATCATCGGCCCGAACGGCGCCGGCAAGACCACCCTGTTCCGCATGCTCACCGGCGCCGAGCAGCCGGACGCCGGCGAACTGCGCATCGGATCCTCGGTGAAGCTCGCCTACGTCGACCAATCACGCCAGGCGCTCAACGACAAGAACAGCGTCTGGCAGGAGATCTCGAACGGCCTCGACCTCATCAAGGTCGGCAACTTCGAGACCCCGTCACGCAGCTATGTCGGCCGCTTCAACTTCAAGGGCACGCAGCAGCAGCAGCTGATCGGCGAACTGTCGGGCGGCGAGCGCAACCGCGTCCACCTCGCCAAGGTCCTGAAATCGGGCGGCAACGTGCTGCTGCTCGACGAGCCCACCAACGACCTCGACGTCGAGACCCTGCGCGCCCTGGAAGAAGGCCTGCTCGCCTACCCGGGCTGCGCGGTGGTCATCTCGCACGACCGCTGGTTCCTCGACCGCATCGCCACCCACATCCTCGCCTTCGAGGGCAACTCGGAGGTGGTGTGGTTCGAGGGGAACTACCAGGACTATGTCGAGGACTACCGCAAGCGCCGCGGCGAGGATGCGCTGCAGCCGCACCGCATCCGCTACAAGCCGCTGGTGCGGTGAAGCGATCCGCGCACCCGGCGGGTTGGATCAGTCGCCGAAGCCGCGCGCGGCTTCGACCATCGCGTCGACGAGCCGCTGCTCGGCCGGCGAAAGCAGCGGATTCCAGACGTCGAAGATGAGGACAACGCGCAGTTCGTCGCCGTCATTGCGCGCCTCGTGCTCGAGGGTGTCGTCGAAGGCGAGGATGCGGCCGACCTCCCAGTCGCACTCGTCGTAGCCGACGCGGTAGCGGCAACCGGGCGGCACCACCAGGGGCAGGTGGACGATCACGCGCGCATTGGTCTCGCCGTGGTGCGGCGGGATACGCGTGCGCGGCGCGAGCGCCGAGAACATGGCATTGGGGCAGAGACCGCTGATGGTGGCCATGCCGACCTCGGCGAGCGCCGCAGCAGTCACCGGGCAACGGGCGAGGTTGGCCTCCACGCGCGAACCTGACCGCCACAGATGGAAGGCGTTCCAGCGCGGCGAGCGGTTGAGCTCCGCCCATTGGTTCACGGGCTCGCCCGGGTTGTAGTGGATGTAGGGCTCGAAACCTTCCTGCCCCGCTGCCAGCAGGCGCTCGAGCTCGGCGCGGATGTCGGCGGTACGGGCCTCGAGGGACTCCGCCCACGGGAACGCGTCACGCTCGAAGAACGTCACCGCCGGCAGGCGCGGCACGCAGAGCTGGTTGCTCTGCGAGACGAAGGGCGAGCTGCGTCCGGCGAGGATGGACACCGCCTCGCGCCAGCGCGAGCGGGCGGCAGGCGGGAGGTCCGTATGGAGGCCGCCGACGCGCTCCAAGAGGTGCTTCTCGTACGCCGTGGAATGCGCCTGCACGATCCGGCGCGCGAGGTGCAGCTGGTCGCGCAGCACCGGCGGCCAGTCGGGCTCGGGCGGTGCGACACGCAGCGCGTTGCGCAGCACGGTGGCGGCCGACGACTTCCGACCCTGAGCGTCGAACCAGAAACCACGCGCCAACAAGGCCGGCAGGTGGTAGGGATCCACCGTGAGCGCAGCGTCGATCGCCTCGAGCTCTCCGGCGGCATCCTTCGAGAGGCGGCAAGCCGCCGCCAATGTCATGAGCGTGAGGAGGTCGCGGGGCTGGAGGTTCCGCGCGAGCTGCAGCCACTCGCGTCCGCGCGCATGGTCGCCCCGCTGCATGGCATGCACGCCGAGGCTGAACATGGCCTGCGGGTTGCGCTCGTCGAGTTGCAACACCTCGCGCCACAGGCGTTCGGCGTCGAGCATCCGCCCCTCGCGGGCAGCAGCGACCGCCTCCCGGGCGAGATCGGCGACCGTGGTCATCGCGGGACGGACGTCAACCGCCGCCGTTGACGCCGTTCCTGCCTTCGCTGGATCCGCGGTGCTGTTGGTCGCGCAGCCACTCCTGCGAACCCCGCTCGGAATCACGGGTGGTGCAGACCTTCTGGGTGCGCACGCGCGACCCCGTGACCTTGACGGTGCGGCAGGTGGGTGTGGTCGAGGCCTTGCCGTCGCTGCCTGCGTCCGCGCGGGCGACGGGCTCCCCGGACGTGGCGGGGGCCGCTGCGGGCGCGGCAGCCGGCGCAGCGGTCGTCGTGGCAGGCGTGACGGCCGCAGGCTCAGGCGAAGGGGCGATCTGCGCCACGGCGGCAGCGGCCATGAAGAAGAGCGGGCAGAGAAGGGAAGCGGAGCGGGCCAAGGCTGTATCCATGGCGGGATATTGCCGCCCGCCGCATGACTGCGCAAGGCGAAAAAAAAGCGGCGGGCCGAAGCCCGCCGCTTTCCGGTCAGGGACCGATGCGGTCGGTCAGAACTTGACGTTCACGCCGATCGCGTACACGCGGCCCAAGGTGTCGTACACGCTCGGGAAGGTGTTGCCGTTGTTGGCCGAGGTGGTGCCCGCCTCGTTGCCGACGACCGGCGGATCCTCGTTGGTCAGGTTAACGACACTCAGCTGGACGCCGAAGTTGTCGTTGTACTGCCAGCTGGCCGACAGGTCGAAGTAGTCGTACGCGCCGATCTTCTCGAACTGGTCGAAGGTATCGGCCAGCTGAGCCGGCTCCACCTTCGCCGAACCGAGGTGCCGCCACAGCAGCGAGACGCCGAACGGACCCTTCGACCAAGAGGTGCGCTGGGTCCAGCGCATCTCAGGCAGCGGGTTGCCGCACTGCGTGCCGTAGAAGCCCTTGCAGTCGATGACATCAGACACTGACGAGCTGAGGCTCTCCTGCGTGAGGTACTTGTTGATGCGCGCCTGGAAGGTCAGCTCGCCCGCGTTGCCGAGGTCGAAGCCCAGCGTGCCGCCGAACTCGATGCCCTCAGCGCGGAGGTACTCGAGGTTGGTGGTGTACAACTGGACGCCCGAACCCGGCAGCGTGAGGGTGCCGCCGACGCGGATGACCTTCGAGCACGCAGAGGTGTCGCCCAGGTTGTAGCACGAGTCGAGCACTTCCTGCGGACCGAAGGTGCCGATGACCTGCTTGATGTCGATGTCGTAGTAGTCCGCCGAGAACACCGCACGGCTGATGCTGCCGCCGAAGCTCGGGGTCCACACGATGCCGAAGGTCTTCGTGTCCGCCTCTTCAGGGGCCGGCGGACGGGTGAGGTCGCTGCCCGAGAAGGTGTTGATCTGGCCCGAGACGATGTCCTCCACGGTGCCGACCTGGGCCGCCGTCATGCCGGTGGCCTGGCAGCGGCTGCGCAGCGTCGCGTTGCCCGCGAGGGCAGCCGCGTTGGCGATCGAGCAGGGATCCTTCGTCGCGTTCGCGAGACTGGCGGTGAGCGGCGCGAACAGCTCACCGATGCTCGGAGCGCGTGCGGCACGCTGCCACATCGCACGGACGAGCACGGTGTCAACCGGACGCCAAGAGAGACCGGCCTTCCAGGTCTCGTTCGAACCCGTGATGTTGTAGTCCGACGAGCGGAAACCCACCTCGAGGTCGAGCGACTGGAAGCCCGTCTTGCCGCTGATCAGCGGCAGGATGGCCTCACCGAAGAGCTCCTTCACGTTGTAGCCGCCCTTGACCGGCAGGGTGTTGCCACCCGCGCCGCCCAAGCAGCTCGCCGGAGCGAGCTTAAGGCACTCATCAGGCTCGGTCTCGCCACTCTCCTCGCGATACTCGACGCCGAAGGAGACGGCGAGCGGCGCGTCGGCGGTCGGCAACTGCACGCCGGCGAGGCTGCCCGACACCGAGGCCGAAGCGAGCTGCTGCGTGTAGAGCTGGTTCTCGAGGGCGGTCGCCGACGAGTACGCGGCCATCGCCGGGGTGATCGCCCCGAAGCCGCCGAACAGGTTGATGGGCACGCACGAGCTGCCGCCGGTGCGGCAGGTGGTGGTGGACACGGCGTTCACCGCGTTGGCGATGTTCGCCACGTTGGTGTAGCCCGCCGAGGTGATGTCACGGTCCGACTGGCCGCGCTGGAACGACACGTCGTAGTCCCAGCTGTCCGTGATGGCGCCGCGGACGCCGATCAGGGCCTGCCAGGTGGTGTTCTCGTAGGTCGACGAGCGCTCGCCGAACTCGACCGTGCGGCGACGGTAGACGATGTTGAGGTCGTCAGCCGCGTCCACGACGCCGTTGCCGTTGAGGTCGCGCCAGTTCGGGAACGCGCCCGTGGCGACCACCGTGCCCGCCGTACGGCCGGCATTGGCCGCCGTGAGGATGGTGGTGCGCGCCGCGGCCGTGATGAACGGGTTGGCGAGCGGGGTCCAGAGGGGCGAGCCGAACACGCCCGACGGAGCGATCTGCTGACGCACCGTCGTGTTCGTGAACGACATGCGGCTGTAGACCTCCGCGTGCTCGTTGAACTCGACGTGACCGATCGCGGTGGCGCCGTAGCGCTTCTGCGGGGTCTGGTAGTAGTTGTACGGGTTGAAGTTGAAGACGCTGCAGTTCGCGCCGAGCGAGCCGTCGTTGCGGAACTGGCCGAGGCCAGGGCCGCCGGCGATGGCGACGCGGGTCGGCAGCGTGGTGGTCGAACCGCCAGCCACGACCGAGTTCGGGCCGTCACAGCCGCCCGTCGCGAGGGTCGGGCCACGGCCTGCCTCGAAGTCGGCCAGGCCGGCGCCGTTGAAGGTCACGATGCCGAGCTGGCCGAGGGGACGTGCGCCGAGCTGTACGCCGGCACGGTCCGCGTAGTTGAGGCCGAGGACGATGTTGCCGCGGCCGTCGGCCATGTTGGCGCCGAGCAGGATGTCCGCCGACTTGATCTTGCCGTCGCTCTCGCTGGTCTGCGAGAAGTCGGTGTTGATCGAGATGCCCTCGAAGTCGCGCTTCGTGACGAAGTTGATCGCGCCCGAGATGGCGTCCGAACCGTACACCGCCGAGGCGCCGCCCGTGATGATGTCGATGCGCTCGATGAGCGCCGTCGGGATGGTCTGCGTGTCGACCGCGCCGCCGATGCTGTACGGAGTGAGGCGCTTGCCGTCGAGCATGATGAGGTTGCGCTGCGAGCCGAGGCCACGCAGGTTGATCGTCGCCGCGCCGCCCGTGCCGTTGTTGACGTTCTGGCCGTCAGACGGGAAGGTGATCGGCAGGTCGCGGAAGATCTTCTCGATCTCCGGCTGCTGGAGCTGGTCGATGTCGCCCGCGCTCAGCGAGACGATCGGGCTCGAGGAAGTGATACCGGGCTGCGTGATGCGCGTACCGGTGACGACGACCTCATCGAGGGACTCCTGCGCGTGCAGGACGCCCGGCGAGGCGGCTAGCGTGACAGTCGCGCTGAGCAGCGCGAACTTCACGGCATCATTGACCGACAGACTCTTGGACATTTAACGGAGCCTCCTTGAGTGATAACCCCCGGGTCGCCACAGAGGCGGCTCCAGAAGTACGAAAAAAAGAGTTTCGTCGTTGAAGACTATCACGACGAAAGACTAAAACCCAACAAGAACGGTCATTTGTTGTATTAAAGATACAAATCAGGGCTGATCGGCGTTCCTGGGAGCTCCGCTCGACCTTACCCGCCCGCCTTCGATCAAACCCGGATCCGGGAACATCACCACTAGATCACCGGGTTCCAGTCCGGAGAGGATCTGGTTGTGTGTCCCGTCGCGGATGCCGACCGAAACCGGCACTGCCCGGGCCCGGCCGTTCTCCACGCGCCAGACCGACCACTCCCGCCCCGCTGCGCGAGGTTGCCGGGACATCGCGCCGAGCGGGACCCGTACCGCGTCGGTCACTTCATTGACGACCACGCGGACGTCTACCCGGAAGTCATGGGCACGCAGCGGCGCCGGCGGTGGCGCGGCGAAGCGCAGGATGACGTTGGCGCGCTGCTCCTCGATGCCGAGCGCCGAGACCTTGGTGCGGGCCACGGGCTCGATGCGGTGCACGACGGCGGCCACGGGCGGACCGCCCCAGTTCTCGAGGGTCGCGCGCGCGCCGGGCGCGATCCGTACGGCGTCCTGGGAGAGGAACTCGGCGACCACCTCGATCTCGGCCGGGTCGCCGATGACGACCAGCGGCGTGCCCGCACCCACCACCGCCTCGCTTTCCTGCGCGACGCGCAGCACCACGCCCGACGCCGGGGCCGCGACCGCGAAGGTCGCCGCGCCCGCCTCGGCGCCGACGCCCGCCGCGAGCAGCGCGCCGCGGGCCCGGCGCTCCTCGGCAGCGGCGGCTTCCTCGCTGGCCTCGGCGGAGCGCAGCCGCGCGGCCGCGGCATCGCGCGCCGACGCCGCGACCAAACGGTCACGCGCCAAGGTCGTCATCCGGGCGGCTTCCGTCGCCGCCAGCTCGCGTTCAGCGGCGGCCGCGCCGCGCCTTGCGGTGGCCGCCGCCAACACCGCGCGCGCCTCGGCTTCGAGCCGCGCGTCGAGGAAGCCCGTGGCGCCGCGGGCCATGCGCGCGACGCCCTCGCCCGCGCGCACGGCGTCGCCGGGCTCGACCGCGACGCGCAACAAGCGACCGGGCGCCGGCGCCGCCACCACATACACCTCGCGCATGCGCGTGCGGCCCTCGTCGACGACCTCCTCGCGCACCGCGCCGCGATCGACCGTCGCGACCTCCACCTCGACGGCGCGCGGCCAGAAGGCGACGGCGAGCGTGGCGACGAGCGCGATCGCGACGGCGCCCCACAGCAGCAGCCGGCGTCGGACGGCGTCTTTGGCGGCGGTGCTCATTCGCGGGATTTCAGCACGGCGACCAGGTCCAGTCCATCGACGTCGCGGCGCACCCAAAGCGCCGACGCCGTCACCGCCGCCACCACGAACAGCACGGCGCGCGCGTAGGTCGGCGGGTCGAGCACGAACGGGAACGAGAAGATCTCGGTCTCGAACTGCGCCATCATCCAGCGCGACAGCGCGAGCCCGAGCGCGACCCCGAGCGGGATCGCCGCCGCGAGCAGCAGGCCGAGCTCGCCGAGCAGCACCCACGAGGCCTCGCCGCGACGGAAGCCGAGCACGCGCAGCGTGGCGAGGTCGCGCTCCTGCTCGCCGAGCGTGACGCGCGCGGCCGAGAACGCGACGCCCGCGGCCATGACCAGCGAGAAGGCGAGGAACATGAAGGCGAAGAAGCCGCTGCCCTGCTCGAAGAGCGCGCGCAGCGACGCCTCGGCGTTGTCCGCGAAGGTGACGCCGACGATCGCGGGCAGCCCCTTCAGCCGCGCCGCCAGCGCGTCGCGGGCCGCGGGGTCGATGAGCAGGTACGCCGAGTCGATGCGCTCCGGCTCGCGCAGCGCCCGCGACAGCGCGCCCTGCTCCATGTAGGCCGCACCGCCGAGGAAAGGCTTGACGATGGCGACCACCGGCGCCTCGAAGGCGATGCGCCGCCCGTCGGTGGCCTCGACGCGCACGGTGTCGCCCTGGCGCAGGCCGAGCTTCGCGGCAAGGCCCGCTGCGAGCGTGATGCCGTCCGCGCGCGGCTCGATCGGCCGCTCGTCCGCGCCCACCACGCGGTTGAGCCATGCACCGCCCGGCACGCCGATCAGGGCGTCGCGTTCACGGCGCGCGCCCGCGGACAGGATCACCTCGGCGGTGCGCAGCGGCTCGACGGCCTCGACGCCCGGCAGACGCGCGAGCTCGCGCAGCACGCGCGCGTGCTGGCGCTCGGCGAAGGTCACGCTGACATCCATGCGCTGCGCGACGCCGAAGTTGACGTCGATGATGCGGTCGACCGCGATCGGGAAGTGCTCCGACATGATGAGCAGCGCGAGCGCGAGCGCGATGCCGCCGACCGTGGTGGCCGACCGGCGCGGGAAGCGCACGATGCGCCGCACCAGCATCCGGGCCCGCGCGTCGAGGCGGCTCGCGGCGCGCTCCACCCCGGCGCCGAGCCGCCCGAAGTGCGTCGGCGCGGGCGGCGCGAGGGCCGCGGCGGGCGGCAGCGCCACCGCGCGCCCGACCGCGACCGCGGCGCCGAGCACCGCCGCGAGCAGCGCAACGCCGAGCGCACCAAGCCAGGTCGCAGGCCCCGCCGAGAACTCGAGCACCGGCAAGCGGTACACGCTCTGGTAGATCGAGGCCATGTAGCCGCCGACCATGCGCCCGAGCGCGAGCCCGAGCAGCGCCGCGAAGGCGCAGAACACCAGGGCGAACTTGGCGTAGTGCAGCGCGATCGCGCCGTCGCCGTAGCCGAACGCCTTCAGCAGGCCGATGTTGGCGCGTTCGGTGGTGACGAGCCGCGACAGCGTCACGTTGAGCAGGAACACCGCGACCAACAGGAAGATCGGCGGCAGGATGCTCGCCATGGTGCGCAGCTGCGAGAGCTCGTCCGAGAGATAGCGCGCCGAGAGCATGCGGTCGCGCCCGTAGGCACCGCGGCCGCCGTGCGGCGCGAGCAGCCGGTCGACGTCCGCGGACACCGCGCGCGCCCGCGCGCCGGGAGCGAGGCGCAGCACGACATCGTTGAAGGCGCCATCGAGGTCGAGCGCGCGCCCGAGCGCCTCGCGCCCCATCCACACGACGCCGAAGCGCCGCGGCTCGGGCAGGATGTCGCCCGGGGCGACCGCGAACACGAACTCCGGGCTGCTCGCGATGCCGACGATGCGCAGCACCCGCCGCTTGCCGCGCAGCAGCACGTCCAGCGGCGCGCCGGGCTGCAGCCCGTGCGCCTCGGCGAAGGCCTCGTTGACGAGCACCTCGTCGCTGCGCTGCGCATCCGGCCACGCGCCCGCGCGCAGCACGAGGTCGTTGACGAGCGGGCGCCGCCCGGCGGGCAGCGAGACGAGGCGCGCGCTCACGGGCTCGACCACCCCCGGCACGCTGATGAGCCCGATGCCCGTGACCCGCGCCTCCACGGCGTCGATGCCGGGCAGCGCGGCGAGCTCGCGCGCGACGCGGTCGGGCGCGCGCACCAGCGCGGTCGCGAGGTCGGCCATGTGGGCGCGGCCGTAGTAGGCGTCGCGCGCCCGCTCCAGCGAACCGTACATGCCGGTGGCCATGACGAACAGCGCGATGCCGCTGCCGAGCACCAGCCCCACCGCGAGCGCCTGCAGCCACAGGCGCCTGAGGTCGCGCCAGAGCTTGCGGTCGAGCGGCTTCACGCCCGCCCCGTCACCAGCGCAGCTCCGACGGCGCGACGCGCTGCGGGTTCGCCTCCACGGAGCGCACGAGGCCGTCCGCGAAGCGCACCACCCGGTCGCCGATGCGCGCGATGTCGGCGTTGTGGGTGATGAGCAGCGTGGTGGTGCCGAGCTCCGTGTTGATGCGCACCAGCGATTCGAGCACGCGCACGCCGGTGGCGACATCGAGCGCGCCTGTCGGCTCGTCGCAGAGCAGCACGGTCGGCCGCTTGGCGATGGCGCGGGCGATGGCGACGCGCTGCTGCTCGCCGCCCGAGAGCTGCGCCGGGAAGTGCTCCAGCCGCCCGGCGAGCCCGACGATGCCGAGCGCCTCGTCGGCGGGCATCGGGTCGTCGGCCACCTCGGTGACGAGCTCGACGTTCTCGCGCGCCGTGAGGCTCGCGATCAGGTTGTAGAACTGGAACACGAAGCCGACATGATGGCGCCGGTAATCGGTCAGGACGCGATCATCGGCGGCGCCGAGGTCCAGGTCGCCGAAGCGCACCGAGCCTCCCGTCGGCCGGTCGAGGCCGCCCAATATGTTGAGCAGGGTCGACTTGCCGGAGCCGGAGGGCCCGAGCAGCACGAGCAGCTCGCCCGGATCGATGTGCAGGTCGATGCCGCGCAGCGCGTGCACCGCGGCCGCCCCCTCCCCGTAGGTCCGGCTGAGGCCGCGGACCTCGAAGACGGGCGGCCGGACCGTCATCCGAGCCAAGTCCGTGCGTTGCGGAACATGCGCATCCAGCCTGAATCCTCGCCCGTCGCGTCCGCGCCGTCGGGGCGCCAGGACATCTGGGCGTTGCGGAACGCGCGCTCGGGATGGGGCATGGCGATGGTGATGCGGCCGTCGAGGTTGCACAGCGCGGCGAGACCCTGCGGCGAGCCGTTGGGGTTGGCAGGGTAGCGCGCGGCGACCACACCCTTGCGTTCGACATAGCGCAGACCGACCGTGCCCGAGACCTCGCAGGCCGCCTGCTGAGCGTCATCGCGGAACCCGGCTCGGCCCTCGCCGTGCGAGACGACGATCGGCAGCACCGACCCCGCCATGCCGGCGAGCAGGACGGAGGGCGACGGCAGCACCTCCACCAGCGACAGCCGGCCCTCGAACTGCTCGACCCGGTTGCGCAGGAAGCGCGGCCAATGGTCGGCGCCGGGGATGATGGGCGCGAGCTGAGCCATCATCTGGCAGCCGTTGCAGACGCCGAGCGCGAAGGCGTCCGTGCGCGCGAAATGCGCCGCGAACATGTCGCGCAGGCGCGGGTTGAAGAGGATGGACTTGGCCCAGCCCTCGCCCGCCCCGAGCACGTCGCCGTAGGAGAAGCCACCGCAGGCGACGAGCCCGTGGAAGCCCGCGAGCGTGGCGCGGCCGGCGATGAGGTCCGTCATGTGGACGTCGTGCGCCTCGAAGCCCGCGCGGTGGAACACCGCCGCCATCTCCGACTGGCTGTTGACGCCCTGCTCGCGCAGCACCGCGACGCGCGGGCGCGCGCCGCGAGCGATGAACGGCGCGGCGATGTCCTCGCGGGGATCGAAGGCGAGGTCCACGACCAGCGGGGGCGCGTCGAACGCGGTGGCGGACGCGAACTCCTCGCGCGCGCAGTCCGGGTCGTCGCGCAGGGCGCGCATGCGGTGCGCGGTGTCCGACCACTCGCGCTTGAGCGGCTCCCAGCGCTCGTCGATCCGGGCCGTGCCGGCGCGCAGGTGGATCCGGTCGGACCCGGGCAGCGGGCGGCCGATCACGGCGCTGCAGCGCTGCACCCCGTGCGCATCGATGACGCCGAGCACGTGCGGCGCGTCAACGGCGCGCACCTGCAGCACGACGCCCGGTTCCTCGGCGAAGAGCGCGGCGAGGCCGTCGCCCTGCGCGCCCGCAAGGTGGACTTCGAGGCCGCAGCGGCCGGCGAAGGCCATCTCGAGCAGCGTCACCGCGACCCCGCCGTCCGAACGGTCGTGGTAGGCGAGCACCCGGCCTTCGTCACGCAACTGCGCGAGCGCAGCGGCGAGGTCCTTGAGCAGCGCAGGCTCGTCCAGGTCGGGCGGCGCCTCGCCCAGCGCGCCGCAGGCCTGCGCCAGCACCGAGCCGCCGAGGCGGTCGCGGCCGCGCGCGAGGTCGACGAGCACCAGCACGGTGTCGCCCTGGTCGGTGCGCAGTTGCGGCGTCCAGCTGCGGCGCACGTCGCCGACCGGCGCGAAGGCCGAGACGATGAGCGATACGGGCGCGACGACGGACTTCACGACGGTCGCATCGGCGCGTGCGCCGTCGCCGTCGCCGGTCGCCTCTTCGCGCCACGCGGTGCGCATCGACAAAGAATCCTTGCCCACCGGGATGGCGATGCCGAGCGCGGGACACAGCTCCTCGCCCACGGCCTTGACCGCGGCGAAAAGCGCGGCGTCTTCGCCGGGCTCGCCGCAGGCCGCCATCCAGTTGGCCGACAGCCGCACATCGCCGAGCGCGCGGACATCGGCGGCGAGCACGTTGGTGACCGCCTCGGCGACGGCAAGGCGCGCGGCCGCGGCGGGATCGAGAAGCGCGACCGGGGTGCGCTCGCCCATCGCCATCGCCTCGCCGGCATGGCCGAAGTAGTCCGCGGTGGTGACACCGCAATCGGCCACCGGCACCTGCCAGGGTCCGACCATCGGGTCGCGCGAGATCATGCCGCCGACCGTGCGATCACCGATGGTGACGAGGAAGGTCTTGTCGGCGACCGCCGGGAAGCGCAGCACGCGGCGCAGCGCCTCGCGCGGATCGAGGCCGGCGGTGTCGAAGGCCTGCGTGACGGGCGCGGTCCGCTTCACGTCGCGGGTCATGCGCGGCGCCTTACCGAGCAACACCTCGATCGGCATGTCGACCGGCGTCCCGCCGAGCTGCGCATCGCGCACCACCAAGCGCCCGTCGTCGGTGAGCGTGCCGATGACGGCGAACGGGCACCGCTCGCGCGCGCAGAGCGCCGCGAAGCCGTCGATGTCCTGCGCCGCCACCACGAGCACGTAGCGCTCCTGGGACTCGTTGCACCAGAGCTCCATCGGCGACATGCCGGGCTCGTCGTTCAGGATCGCGCGCAGGTCGATGAGGGCGCCGCGACCGCTGTGCGCGACGGCCTCGGGCACGGCGTTGGAGAGCCCACCCGCACCGACATCGTGGATGAGGAGGATCGGGTTGGACTCGCCCTGCGCCCAGCAGCGGTCGATGACCTCCTGCGCACGCCGTTGCATCTCGGGATTGCCGCGCTGCACCGAGGCGAAATCGAGGTCTGCGGTCGAGGTGCCGGAACCGACCGAGGAGGCCGCGCCGCCGCCCAAGCCGATCAGCATCGAGGGACCGCCCAACACGACGACCTTCGCGCCGGGCGGGCAATCATGTTTTTCGACGTGGCCGCGGCGCACGTTGCCGAGGCCGCCCGCGATCATGATGGGCTTGTGGTAGCCGCGCGCACGGCCCGGCGGATCGCCGGGTGCCTGCACTTCGAGCGTGCGGAAATAGCCGCAGATCGACGGTCGGCCGAATTCGTTGTTGAAGGCTGCGGCGCCGATCGGTCCCTCGAGCATGATGTCGAGCGCCGAGGCGATGCGGCCGGGCTTGCCGAGGTCGGCGACGCCGGGCGCCGTCTCCCAAGGCTGCGCGAATCCCGGCAGGCGCAGGTGCGAGGTCGAGAAGCCGACGAGGCCCGCCTTGGGCTTGGCGCCGATGCCGGTCGCGCCCTCGTCGCGGATCTCGCCGCCCGAGCCCGTCGAGGCGCCCGGGAAGGGCGAGATCGCGGTCGGGTGGTTGTGGGTCTCCACCTTCATCAGGATGTCGATGGCCTCGGGATGCGCGCGGTACACGCCCGTCGCCGGATCCGGGAACCAGCGCTCGCCGTGGCTGCCCTCGATGACGGCGGCATTGTCGCGGTAGGCGCTGAGCACACCCGCCGGCGCCCGCGCATGCGTGTTGCGGATCATGGCGAAGAGCGATTTGGGCTGGCGTTCGCCGTCGATGATCCAGTCGGCGTTGAAGATCTTGTGGCGGCAGTGCTCGGAATTGGCCTGCGCGAACATCATGAGCTCGACGTCGCTCGGGTCGCGCCCGAGCTTGCGGTAGGCGGCGAGCAGGTAGTCGATCTCGTCCGCGGAGAGCGCGAGCCCGAGCTCGGCGTCCGCGCGCAGCAGCGCGTCACGCCCCTCCGCGAGCGACACGCGGCGCAGCGGCCGCGGCGCCTCACGCGCGAACAGCGACTGAGCCTGCTCCGGCGCCGACAGCACCGCCTCGGTCATGCGGTCGTGCAGCAAGGCCGCGACCGCGGCGAGCTGCGACTCGGACAGATCGGTGCCGCCGCCCTGCGTCAGGCGGTATTCGATGCCGCGCTCGATGCGCCGCACGGCGGCGAGTCCGCAGACCTGCGCGATGTCGGTCGCCTTGCTGGCCCAGGGCGAGATGGTGCCGGGCCGCGGCACGACCCAAAACGCCACGCCGTGGCCGACGCCACCCGCGCGCTGAAGGTCCTGCGGGCCGTAGGTCAACAGGGCATCGAGCCGCGTGCGCTCCTCCGCCACGAGGTCGCGGTCGAGGTCGACGAAGTGGACGAAGGTCGCCTCGAGGGTGGCGATGCCGGGACACGGCCCGCGCAGGCGCTCGAGGAGCTTGTCGATCCGGAACGGGGACAGGGCGGCAGAACCGCGGATCGCGAGCATGCGGGCGCCGGCCTATCGCTTCGAGGCGTCGCCGGCGGGCGGCGTGTACACCGGGCCGGGGAACTGGGTGACGTTGCCGCCCTCCCAGGCCGTGATCTTGCTGACGC
>JBIIVD010000076.1:0-5709 GCA_044339635.1 Steroidobacteraceae bacterium
GGCTGCGGTCGTAGTGCGGCAGGTTCAGGCCCGTGCCGAGGCCGATCTCGAGCACCCGCCCCCGCGCGCGCGGCACCACCTTCGCCCGTTGGCGATCCACCACCCGCAGACCGCAGGCGCAGTCGATGAGGCGGGGGAGGAGGAGGCGGTCGTATAGAGAAGAGGGCATGGGGGGGTTATACCCCGGGGGGCGGGCGGTGGGGACACCCGCGGTTCGGCCAGCCAACCTGAAGGGTCGGGATGGCGTCAGGCCGCCGTCGCCCGGAACACCCGGATCCGCGGGGCGATCTTCGCGGTGAGCTCGCGCGCGGCCACGCGGATGTCGTACTCGGCCTGCAGGTTCAGCCAGAAGCGGGCCTCCATGTTGAAGAAGATCCCGAGCCGCAGCGCGGTGTCGGCGGTGATGGGGCGGTGGCCGTTCACGAGTTCGCTGATGCGGCTCGGGGGCACGTCGATGTCCGCCGCGAGCTGCCGGGCGGTGATGCCGTGGGGCTTCATGAAGTCCTCGAGCAGGACCTCGCCGGGGTGGATCTCGTCGAGCAGTTTGGTCATCGTCCTCACACCTCGTCAGTGGTAGTCCACGATCTCGACGTCGTGGGCGCCGTCCGACGCCCACCTGAAGCAGACCCGCCACTGGTTGTTGATCCGGATGCTGTGCTGCCCGTGGCGGTCACCCCTCAGCGCTTCGAGGCGGTTGCCCGGCGGGACGCGCAAGGTCGCCAATACGGTGGCGGCGTGGATCTGCAGCAGCTTGCGTCGCGCGACCCGCTCGATGTTCCGGAACCTGCTGACGGGCCGGCTTTGGAACAAGGCCTCGGTGTCGGCGCAGGAGAAGGAGCGGATCACGGGCGAGGTTATTCCGTGTAACGGATTCCGTCAAGCGGAACGCTGACGGGCGGCACAGATCGCAGAATGCATGGCCCTTGAGGTCGGTGCCATCGGCAAATCGAGGCGTTTTCCCCGGAATGCACGGGCGTGAAAGGCAGAGCCTTGGCGGGCGTTTGTTGCGCGGGTGAGAGAAAACCACCCTCTCGGAGCAAGATTAAATCGTTAAATAGCATTTCTTCGATCTTGAGTAGCCTGTTATGAGCGGAATAGCTATTCTGATCGGCATGAAGAAGATCACCGCCCTGGAGGCCAAGACCCGGTTCGGCGAGGTGCTCGAGGCGGCGCAGCGGCAGCCGGTCAGCATCACGCGCAACGGCCGGCCGTCCGTGGTGATCCTCTCGGCGGAGAGCTACGCGCGGCGGCAGAAGATGGCGGCCGAGCGGATGCGCGAGGCCATGCAGCGCGCGGGCGAGCACGCCGCGGCGCAGGGGATGAATGAGGCCACGCTCGACCTGTTGCTCGCGGATGAAAGTTGAGCGGCTGGTCGTCGACACGAATGTCTGGATCGCCGCGCTGATCTCACCCGACGGCACGGCGCGCGAGCTGGTTCGCGCCATCCTCGACCGGGACATCGACGTGCTGTTCACCGAGTCGACGTTCAACGAGTTGGTGTCGCGACTCGCCAAGCCCAAGTTCGACCGCTATCGCGACGCGGCCGCGTGGGACGCGTTCCTCGCGGCGCTCGTGGAGCGGGCGCTGTGGCATGAGGATTCGGGCGAGGCCGATGCGATCGTCAGCGGCGACCGCGACCTGCTGACGCTCGGCGCGTACGAGAGCATCCCCGTGCTCACGCCGGCGCAGTTGTTGGCGCGGCTGCCGGCCTGACCCGGATCGGCAGTGCCATGAACAAGCCCTACCACCCCCCCTTCCAGCTCACCCATCGCATGACCGAGGCGATGACCGGCATCGCGGAGTTGTTGGGGGCGTGGAAGGCCGTGAACCGGGAGGCCATGCGGCCGGAACTGCGGCGCGGCAATCGCATCCGCAGCATCCAGGCATCGCTCGCGGTGGAGCAGAACACGCTGACCCTGGAACAGGTCACGGCGGTGCTGGAGGGGAAGCTTGTCCTCGGCTCACCGCGCGAGATCCAGGAAGTGCGCAATGCTTTCGCAGCGTATGAGTCGATGGGCCGGTGGCGGGCGGACCGTGTGGAGGACCTGTCGGCGGCCCACGCCATGATGATGGCGACGCTGGTGGACGATGCCGGGCGGTGGCGGCCCGGTGGCGTCGGCGTGATGCGGGGCGAGAAGGTCATCCATGTCGCACCGCCGGCGAGTCAGGTGCCTCGGCTGATGCAGGACCTGTTGCAGTGGTTGGCCGATACCGAGGCGCACCCCTTGATCGCCTCCGCGGCGTTCCACTACGAGCTCGAGTTCATCCACCCTTTCAGCGACGGCAACGGCCGCATGGGGCGGCTGTGGCAAAGCCTGATCCTGAGCCGTTGGCAGCCGGTGCTGGCGTACCTGCCGGTGGAGACCGTGATCAAACGGCGCCAGCAGGCGTACTACGAACAGTTGGCCGCGGCCGATGCCCAGACCGACTGTTCGGGGTTCATCGAGTTCATCCTGACCGCGATCGAGGACAGCCTGCGTGAGGCGATCCGGCTGGAGAGCGCCCCGGGGACGCCGGGGAAAACGCCGGGGAAAACGCCGGGGAAAACACCCGAGCGCATCTTGGGCCTGCTGCGCGATGCGCCCGGGCTTTCCATCCCGGAAGTGGCGGAACGCCTGGGCAAGTCGGTCAGCGCCGTCGAGCGAGCGATCCGCAAACTGCGCGAAGCCGGTCGTCTCGTGCGCATCGGCCCCGCCAAGGGCGGGCGCTGGGAGGTGACGGGCGGGGGTCGTCTGCGGCGCCCTGAGTGATGGGCGGTCGAGGCACCAGCCTTTGATTGTCGCGCCGAAGAGATAAAAACTCTTATAGAGGCGATATTAAATCGCCGCCGATCATTATCGTCAACGGCGCGCGAGGCCAGGTCTTTCTGGATTATTTGCTCTGATTCATCTCTCACGGTCGGTCGAACACATCCTTCATGCTTCCGATCGGGCCAACCCTCGGGAGCTTTTGACGATGTATACTGACTATGTCGATATCAACATCCCCGGGGGCCTCATGGCTCTGCAAATCGCCAATCCGTCCGTGGTCAGCAAGGTCGAGCGCCTGGCGCGGCACACCGGTCTCAGCAAGACGGCGGCCGTCGAGCAGGCGGTCGACCGCATGCTCAAGGAACTCGCGCTGCCCTCCGCGGCCTCGGCGGAACCGTCGGCGCGGCTCGCCGCCCTGCTCGCCCAGCTCGACCGGATCCCCGACCGCCCCGATGCGGCCGACCCGCTGCCGTGGGATGAGCACGGGCTGCCGGCGTGATCGTCGCCGACACCTCCGCGATCGTGGCGATCGCCTTCGCGGAACCCGAGCGCGAGGCCTTCGTCGCGGCCCTCGAGCGTGCGGAGCGCACCTTGGTCAGCAGCGTCACGGCGGTCGAGGCGCGTAGGGTGGTGCACGCCCGGCGGGGTCAACGCGCGGTGGTGCTGGTCGACGACCTCCTGCGGCTGTCGTTCTTCGAGATCGTCCCGCCCGGCGCCGCGGAGATGGATGCGGCCTATGCCGCGTTCGTCGCCTACGGCAAGGGGAACGGGCACCCGGCCGCGCTCAACTTCGGGGACGTGTTCAGTTACGCGCTCGCCAAGACCCGCGGGCTGCCGCTGCTCTACAAGGGGCGCGACTTCGCGGAGACCGACATCGCCAGCGCGGTGTGAGCGGGGGGCTCGCAACGCCCGTATCTGCACGATCACACCTGATTGACCGATACCCCGCCGGGGTCGGTGCGCCTTAGGCTCGGTGGGCGCATGGGACCTGCTAGTGCGCTATTGACTTACCTGCGTCATTGGCGTACTAATGATCTTCATCGAGACTCTGGTGTTCACGAGCGACGTCCAAGCGTTGATGTCGGACGACGACTACCGGCTGTTGCAGCAATCGCTCGCTGTCCGGCCGGATGCCGGCGAGCTCATCCCGGGAACGGGCGGCCTGCGGAAGTTCCGGTGGCGCTTGCCGGGTCGCGGGAAGCGGTCGGGCGCACGGGTCGTCTACTACTGGCGCGTGAGAGAGATGCAGATCGTGATGCTGGCGATCTACGCGAAGAACGAGCGGATCGACCTGTCACACGACGATCGACGGCTTCTGCGAAGAGTGGTGGAGAGTTGGAAGTGAAGACCCGCGGATCCAAGAAACTGGTCGACGCCGTGCTGGAAGCCGACGAGATCCTCCGGGGCGCTCGCAAGCCCTCGCGCGAGTTCCGCGTCGATGCGACCTCGATCAAGGCGCTGCGGACGCGGCTTGAGCTGAGCCAGGCGAAGTTCGCCACCCTCCTCGACATCGACCTCGGCACGCTGCGCAACTGGGAGCAGGGTCGGCGCGAACCGACGGGCCCGGCGAAGGCCCTGCTGCGTGCGATCCGCAACGACCCGGAAGCGGTGCTGTCGGCGTTGGCGGGTTGGGGCGGCGTCGCCCCTCCCCTGCCGCAGCCGGTGAAACGCCAGCGCGGCGGCCCGCTGACGGCGGACGCGATCGAGGCCGCGATCGCCGCCGGCCGCGAATGATCGTCATCGACACCAACGTCCTCGCCTACCTGCTGATCGAGGGTGACCGCACCGCCGAGGCGGTCGCGGGGCGGCAGTGAGGGGCTGCAGCAGCCCTGCGTCGTAACCAGAGATCGGTCGAACTCAGCGGGGGTCGGATGCATCCGAGGCACAGGTTGGCAGGGACTCCGGCGGCGTTGGCCGTGGCGGTATTGGCCGTGGCGGTGTTGCTCAGCACCGGCCCGGCGGCACATGCGGTCGACGCGCCACCGGCGCAGCAGCAAGCGGCTGACCCGGCGCTCGCCGCGTTGATCGACCGGTTCGCGGCCGAGAGCCGCGAACAGGACTACTACGGGCGTCTGCAGCAAGGTCAGATCGTCGACCGTATCCCGGCGGGGACCCTGGCCGAGGCGCGGGACGCCGTCGCGCGTGCGGGGCGGGTGCGCGCGGAGCTCGCGCAGCTCGATCAGGCGCGCCTCGCCGAGGGCGATCGGGTGTCGGCGGAGATCCTCGCGTGGTCGCTCGGACACCAGATGAACGCCGAGCGGCAGTGGTGGTACGAGTTCCCCGTCACACCGTACACCACCTTCGACCTGAATGTCGCGATGCAGGCGCTCGCCGCCAACCCGCTGCGCACGGACGCCGAGCGCGCCGCCTGGCTGTCGCTGGTCGACTCGATCGCCGCGCGGCTCGACGCGACGGTGGCGCGCATCGACGCGCAAGCGGAGCGCGGCATCCGGATGCCGGCCCTGACGGCCGGGCCGGCGGTGGAATACTTTGAGGCGCTGCAGCCCCGCTACGCCGCCCTGCCGGCGGACGCCGAGCGCCGCGCGGCCGCGCTCGAGGCGGATGTCCGTGGCCGTTTCGTCACCGCGGCACGGGCGACGGTATCCGGGCGGCTCGAGCCGGCGCGTGCCGCCGTCGTCGCACGGCTGCGCCGCGCAGAGGCCGAGGGACCGCAGACGGTCGGGCTCGGGCAATACCCGGGCGGCAAGGAGGCCTACCGCGACCTCGCCCGCTTCCACACCTCGCTCGACATCACGCCCGAGGATGTCATGGCCTACGGCGAGGCGCGCGTGAAGCGCGTCAACGCGGAGATCGAGGCGATCGCCGCCGACTTGGGCATCGCCGGCGGCCGCGAGGGCATCCGGCGCGTGCTGCGCGAGGATGCGCGGTTCCTCGCGAAGTCGCCGGACGACGTCGCGCGGCGCTACATGCAGGCGATGGCGCGGATCATGCCGCGGGT
>JBIIVD010000011.1:0-60069 GCA_044339635.1 Steroidobacteraceae bacterium
TCGCAGGCGGCACCGAAGCGGTCCGCCGTTTCCTCGGTGCGGTGAAGCTGTTCTCCCTTGCCGAGTCGCTGGGTGGCGTCGAGAGCCTGGTCGCGCATCCCTCGACCATGACCCATGCCGCGATGACCCCCGAGGCGCGGGCGGCAGCCGGCCTCACGGATGGTCTGTTGAGGCTGTCGGTGGGCATCGAGGCGCTGGCCGATCTGCAGCGCGACCTCGCCGCGGGCCTCGCGGCGGTCAACTGATCGCGGCGTACTCCGCGAGCACCGCATCGCCCATCGCGGCGGTGCCGAGCACTGCAGGGACCGGTGCGCCGTCCCCGCCCGATGTGCCGGCGGCTGCGATGTCCGCCGTGCGCGCGCCGCGGGCGATCGCGTTCGCGACCGCGGCCTCGACCCGCGCCGCCTCGGACTCGAGGCCGAGCGAGTGGCGCAGCAGCAGTGCGAAGCTCAGCATCGTGCCGCAGGGGTTGGCGATCCCGCGGCCGGCGATGTCCGGCGCCGACCCGTGGATGGGTTCATAGAGACCGCGGCGCCCGTCGCCGAGGGCCGCAGAGGGCAGCACGCCGAGCGAACCCGCCAGCATCGACGCCTCGTCGGTCAGGATGTCGCCGAACAGGTTCTCGGTGAGGATGACGTCGAAATCGCGCGGGCGTCGCAACAGATGCATCGCCGCGGAGTCGACGAGCATGTGCTCGACGGCGACGCCGGGGAACTCGTCGCGCAGCACGCGTTCGCTGACGCTGCGCCAGAGCCGCGAGGTCTCGAGCACGTTCGATTTATCGATCTGGGTGATGTGGTTCCGGCGGCCCTGCGCCAGGCGGCCCGCGACGCGCGTGACGCGCTCGATCTCGCCGACCGAATATGCGCACTCGTCGAACGCGCGGTCCCCGTCTCGCCACTTGCGCCCGAAATAGATGCCGCCCGTGAGCTCGCGCACGAAGAGCAGGTCGACGCCTTCCAACAACTCCGGCTTGAGCGGCGAGGCATCGCGCAGGGCGGGCAGCACACTGACGGGCCGCAGGTTGGCGTACACCCCAAGCTCGGACCGCAGGCGCAGCAAGGCCGGCTCCGGGCGCACGGGCGCGCTTGGCCCCCACTTGGGGCCACCGATCGCACCCATGAGGATGGCATCGGCTGCGAGGCAGCCGGCGAGCGTCGCAGGTGGCAGGCCATCGCCGTGCGCGTCGATCGCCGCGCCGCCGAACGGGAGCTCCTCGACCTCGAAATGGTGTCCACCGGTCGTGGCCACCGCCTCGAGCAGCCTCAGGGCCTGCGCGATGACTTCGGGGCCGATGCCGTCGCCGCCCAGGACCGCGATGCGTGCGTGCATGCGAGGGCTCAGGCCGGCCGGCGGGCGCCGGCTGCGGTGGCTTCGTGGCGCGCGATGGCGGCATCTTGCGCGAGCAGGAAGCCGAGTTCGTCCACGCCGTTCATCAGGCAATAGCGGGCGAACGGATCGATCGGGAAGGGTACCGGTTCGCGCCCCGCCACCCGCAAGCTCGCGCTCTCGAGGTCGATCTCGACCTCGACGCCCGGATTCGCAAGCAACCAAGCGTGGGTGGCGTCATCGACAACCACGGGCAGCAGGCCGTTCTTGAGGGAGTTGTTGCGGAAGATGTCGGCGATCTCGGTGCTGACGACCGCTTGGAAGCCGTAGTCGACCAAGGCCCATGGGGCGTGTTCGCGCGAGGACCCGCAGCCGATGTTGCGGCCCGCGACGAGGATCCGGCAGCCGGCGGCCTCCGGGCGGTTGAGGATGAAGTCGGGTTTCGGGCTGCCGTCGGCGTCGTAGCGCCAGTCGGCGAACAAGGACTTGCCGAGCCCGTCCTTGACGGTCGTCGTCAGGAACCGCGCCGGGATCAGCTGGTCCGTGTCGATGTTGGTGGAGGGCATCACGACGGTGCGTGAGCGGATCGAGAGGATGGGGTTCATGACAGGAACTCGCGCGGATCGGTGACGCGGCCGCGGATCGCGGAGGCGGCCGCGGTCTCGGGACTCGCGAGGAGCGTGCGGGCGCCGACGCCTTGCCGGCCCTCGAAGTTGCGGTTGCTGGTGCTGATCGCGTACTCGCCCTTGCCGACCGTGTCGCCGTTCATGCCGAGACACATCGAGCAACCCGACTCGCGCCACTCGGCACCGGCGGCCCGGAAGACCTCATGCAGCCCTTCGGCCTCGGCCTCGCGCTTGACCTCCTGGGAGCCGGGAACGACGAGCATGTGCACGTCGCGCGCGACGGTGTGGCCTCGCAGCACGTTCGCCGCGGCCCGCAGGTCGCTCAGGCGGCCGTTGGTGCAGCTGCCGACGAACACCACGTTCACCGGCGCATCGCCGATCGGTTCGCCCGCACGCAGCCCCATGTACTTCATCGCCGCGTCGAACACGGGATCGCCCTGGCGGTCCGGGATGTGCCCGCTGACCGGGACGACCATCCCCGGGTTCGTGCCGTAGGTGACCATCGGCTCGAGCGTCGTCGCATCGAGGTGCACGGTCTTGTCGAATACGGCACCCGGATCGGTGGGCAGGGCACGCCAGCGTTCGAGCGCGGCGTCCCAGTCGGCGCCCTGCGGCGAGCGGAGCCGCCCGCGCAAGTACGCGTAGGTGACCTCGTCCGGCGCGACCATGCCTGCACGGGCGCCCGCCTCGATGGACATGTTGCAGACTGTCATGCGCTCTTCCATGGAGAGCGCGCGGATCGCCTCGCCGCGGTACTCGAGCACGTGGCCGGTGCCGCCGGAGACGCCGATCTTGCCGATCAGCGCCAAGATCAGGTCCTTGGCGGTCACGCCGGCAGGCAGTCGCCCATCGACCTCGATGGCGCAGGTCCGCGGCTTCTTCTGCAGCAGGCACTGGGTCGCGAGCACATGCCCGACCTCGGTGGTGCCGATGCCGAAGGCGAGGGCGCCGAACGCGCCGTGGGTGGAGGTATGGCTGTCCCCGCAGACGATGGTCTTGCCCGGCTGCGTGACGCCGAGTTCCGGGCCGATGATGTGGACGATGCCCCGGCGCGCGTCCTGCAGACCGAGCAGCTCGATGCCGAAGTCCGCACAGTTCCGTTCGAGTTGGCGGATCTGCTTGGCTGCGGAGTCGATGGTGATCGGCGCCCCGCCGAAGACCTGCTCGGTGCGGGTCGGCGTCGCGTGGTCCATCGTCGCAAGCGTGAGGTCCGGCCTGCGGACCTTGAGGCCCCGCTCGCGTAGCAGCGCGAACGCCTGCGGCGAGGTGACCTCGTGGGTGAGGTGCAGGTCGATGAACATGACGGCCGGGGTATCGGCGGACTGCGGTACGACCTCGTGGGCCGACCACACCTTTTCGAACAATGTGCGAGGAGCGCTCATGTCAGGCCACCGCCTGCGCGCGCTGCGACTGCTCGATGCGGTTGATGACCTCGAGGAAGGCGCGGGTCGCGGACTCGACGATGTCGGTGGTCGCGCTCGCCCCGCGGTAGCTGCGTTGGTTGAACTCCACGTATACGACGGCTTCGCCCTGCGCGTCCTCGCCTTCGGAGAGGCTGCGCAGCTCGAACTTCTGGAGCTTGGGGCGGATGCCGGTCGCATCCTCGACCGCCTTGAACGCCGCGTCCACTGGGCCATCGCCGCGTGCGCTGCGTTCGAGCCGCGTGCCGTCGGCATGCTGCAGCACGACCGTGGCCTCGCCGCCGCCACCCTGCGAGGCGGTGCGCAGCCCGGCCAGCGTCCAAGGCCCTTGGTCGCCGCCTTCGGCGCGCAGCACCAAGGCCTCGATGTCGCCATCGAACAGCTCTTTCTTCTTGTCGGCGAGGGCCTTGAACTCCTCGAACACACGCGTGAACTCCGCGTCCTCGAGCGTGAAGCCGAGCTCGCGGATGCGCTCGCGCAACGCGTGGCGTCCGCTGTGCTTGCCGAGGACGAGGCTCGAGCGGGCGAGGCCGACATCTTGGGGGCGCATGATCTCGTAGGTGCTGGCGTGCTTGAGCATGCCGTGCTGGTGGATGCCCGACTCGTGCGCGAACGCGTTCTCGCCGACCACCGCCTTGTTGCGCGGGATGGGCATGCCGGTGATGCTCGAGACGAGCCGCGACGCGGGATACAGGCGCTCGGTGTGGATGCCGGTGCGCGCATTGAAGAAGGCCTCGCGCGTGCGCAAGGCCATCACGACCTCCTCGAGCGAGCAGTTGCCCGCACGCTCGCCGATGCCGTTGATCGTGCACTCGACCTGGCGGGCGCCTGCGACGACCGCCATCAGGCTGTTGGCGACCGCCATGCCGAGATCGTCGTGGCAGTGCACCGAGAGCCGGGCGCGGTCGATGTTGCGGACGTTCTTGCGCAGGTAGCGGAACAGCTCGGCGAACTCGTGGGGCACGGTGTAGCCGACCGTGTCCGGGATGTTGACGGTGGTCGCGCCGGCGTCGATGACGGCCTCGACCACCTGCGCGAGGAACTCGAGCTCGGTGCGCGAGGCGTCCTCCGGCGAGAACTCCACGTCCTCGCAGAACTCACGCGCGATGCGCACGCCCTCGACGGCGTTGCGCAGGATCTCTTCCTTCGCCATGTTGAGCTTGTACTGGCGGTGGATGGCGCTGGTCGCGAGGAAGACGTGGATGCGGTGCTTGGCCGCGGGCCGCAAGGCACGCGCCGCCTTCTCGATGTCCTCGCGGTTGCAGCGCGCGAGGCCGCAGATGATCGGCCCCTGGACCTCGCGCGCCACTGCGTTGACGGATTCCCAGTCACCGGGCGATGCGGCCGGGAACCCGGCCTCGATGACGTCTACACCGAGATCGGCTAGCGCCTTCGCCACGCGCAGCTTCTCCGGCTGCGTCATGCTGCACCCGGGCGATTGCTCGCCATCGCGCAGCGTGGTGTCGAAGATCATCACTCGATCGGCTTGGACGGACATGTTCGTATGTGCTCCGGTGTGCAAGGTCTCAGGTCGTCTCAGCGACCCTGGTCGAGCCAGGGCATGCGGGCGCGCAGGGCGTAGCCCACCTTCTCGATCGGACGGTCGAGGTCGGCCTTGAGCATCGCCGCGTACTTCTTGCGCCCGGTCTTGTTCTCGCGGATCCACTGGCGGGCGAACTTGCCCTGCTGGATCTCCTTGAGGATCTTGCGCATCTCGGTCTTGGTCTTGCGGGTGACCACGCGCGGTCCGCGCGTCAGATCGCCGTACTTGGCGGTCTCGCTGATGAACTTGTGCATCTTCCAGATGCCGCCTTCGTGCAGCAGGTCGACGATCAGCTTCAGCTCGTGCATGCACTCGAAGTAGGCGACTTCGGGCTGGTAGCCCGCTTCGACCAGCGTCTCATAGCCGCGCACGACGAGTTCGGTGGCGCCGCCGCAGAGCACGGCCTGCTCGCCGAAGAGGTCGGTCTCGGTCTCCTCGGCGAAGGTCGTCTGCAGCACGCCGCCGCGGGTGCCGCCGATGCCGTCGGCATAGGACAGCGCCTTCGCGAACGCCTTGCCCGAGGCATCCTGGTGGACGGCGAGCAGGGCAGGGACGCCACGCCCCTGCTCGTACTGGCGGCGCACGAGATCGCCCGGGCCCTTGGGCGCGATCAGCACCACATCGAGGTCCTTGCGCGCCTTGATCTGCTTGAAGTGGACGTTGAAACCGTGCGCGAAGAGCAAGGTCGCGCCCTTGCGCACGTTGCCGATGACGGCCTTGTAGAGGTCCTTCTGGGCGAGGTCCGGCGCGAGCATCGCGATGAGATCGGCGCCCTTGACGGCCTCCACGGGTTCGGCGACGGGCAGCCCGTCTTTCTTGGCCTTCTTGAAGCTGTCGCCCTTGCGTACGCCGATCACGACGTCGTAGCCGCTGTCACGCAGGTTGAGCGCGTGCGCGCGACCCTGGCTGCCGTAGCCGAGCACGCAGATGCGCGCGCCCTTCAGCGCCTTCTTGTCGACGTCCTTGCGAGAAAACAATTTCATGTCCCGACTCCCGTGTGTGTCTGTCTTGCCGTTGGTCATCGCCCGTTCCCGAGCCGTATAAAAAGAAACCCCGCAGCGGCCGTGTGCCGGTGCGGGGTCCCTGTATCTCAGCGTCGGCCGGAATCTGGCGAGTGGCTTCAGAACCCGGCGCGTGACCCGCACCCGCTGCGCAGCCGCAGCGATAGCCCGAGCGATAGCCCGCGGGCCGGGGAGGACCCGGAGGAGCGAGCGGCGGCGGACGAGGCGAGGATCATCCGCAAATTCAAGCATGCAGTCGGCCGACCTGTCAAACCGATGCGGCAATGTGGCGCAGATTCGGGCTACCATTTGTCGCAACATGACACTCGATCCTCTCCACGCTGCGCCCATCGTCCTGCCACCGCTCGCGGAGGCGCTCGCCGCCGCCGGGGAGGCCGGGACATCCGACGCGATCCCCGTCTGGCTCTTGCGCGAGGGAGACGTGGCGGCGTGGCGTGCGTCCCGGGACGCAGCGACGCAAGCTTGGGTGGATTCCCACGATTTCCGGGGCGAGCGACATCGTGTGCTCGTGCTGCCTCGCGCGGACGGCAGCATCGCGGGTGTCGCCGCCGGGCTCGGTCCACTGCACGCGATCGACGCGCTCTCGCCCTGGTCGGTCGCCGGGCTGCCGGACCGGCTGCCCGCGGGTCGTTACCGTTTCGTCGCGGGTTGCGGCGCCGAGATGCCCCCGTCGGCGGCGGACGCCGCGGTGCTTGGATGGTTGCTCGGCTGGGCGCGCCCGGCGGCCCAGCGTGGACAGATCGCGACCGCGGTCGGCGACAAGACCGCGCGCGCTCGTCTGGTCCCGCCCGCATCCTGCGATGTGGCGGCTCGAGTTCGCGAGACGAGGGCGGTCGCGTGGGCGCGTGACCTTGTGAACTTGCCCGCCAACCTCCTCGGGCCGGCGGAGCTCGCGCAGACGGCGACCTCGCTGGCTGCGGAGTTCGGCGCGCGCTGCGAGGTCACGGTCGGGGAGGGGCTGTTGTCGGCCAACTACCCGATGATCCATGCTGTCGGGCGGGCGGCCGGGCGTGCGCTCGAGCGCGCGCCGCGCCTCATCGACCTGCGCTGGGGCGATGAGCGTCATCCGCGGGTCACGCTCGTCGGCAAGGGCGTCTGCTTCGATTCGGGCGGCCTCGACATCAAGCCAGGCTCGGCCATGGCGCTGATGAAAAAAGACATGGGCGGCGCCGCGGTCGCGCTCGGGCTCGCCCGGGTGCTGATGGAACGCGGAGCGCCGATCCGGCTGCGTGTCCTCATCCCGGCGGTGGAGAACGCGGTCGGCGGTGATGCCTATCGCCCCGGGGACGTGCTGCGTTCACGGCGCGGGCTCACGGTGGAGGTCAACAACACCGATGCGGAGGGGCGCTTGGTGCTCGCCGACGCGCTCTGCGAGGCCTGCTCGGAACTGCCGTCCCTGCTGCTCGATTTCGCCACGCTGACCGGCGCCGCGCGGACGGCCCTGGGCCCGGAGCTGCCCGCCGTCTTCAGCAACGACAGCGCTTTGCTTGCGGCAGCGCAACGCTGCGGCGATACGGTGCACGACCCCGCATGGCCGATGCCCCTGTGGGACGGCTACGACGACGAGTTGTCGAGCAAGGTCGCCGACCTCTCCAACGTGGCGCCGTCGGCGTTCGCCGGCGCGGTGTTCGGTGCCTTGTTCCTGCGCCGCTTCGTCACGCCCGGCGTGCGCTGGGCGCATTTCGACCTGTATGCATGGAATCCGCGCGAAAGACCCGGCCGGCCGCTCGGCGGCGAGGCCCAATGCCTGCGTCTCGCCGACCGCTTGGTGCGCGAGATGATCGGTTGAAGATGATCGGCAGAACCTGAGAGGACAGTGGTGATGAGCAAGAAGCCCCCAACGCGCCGCGCCAAGTCTGCGGCACGCCCCCCCGCGAAGCGCCCGGCCGCGACCGTCGACCCGAGACGCTGGTCGCGTCTGGTCGTCGATGGCGCCAAGCAGACCCCGTCGCGCGCCATGCTGCGCGCAGTGGGCTTCACCGACGCCGATTTCCAGCGGCCCCAAGTCGGCATCGCCTCGACCTGGGCGAACCTCACGCCGTGCAACATGCACATCAACGATCTTGCGACCCAAGCGGTGCGCGGCGTCGATGCCGCGGGCGGCAAGGGCGTGCTGTTCAACACCATCACCATCTCGGACGGCATCTCCATGGGTTCGCCCGGGATGCGCTATTCCTTGGTGTCGCGCGAGATCATCGCCGACTCCATCGAGGCGGTGGCGGGCGCAGAGGGTTTCGACGGACTCGTCGCGATCGGCGGCTGTGACAAGAACATGCCCGGCTGCGCGATCGCCATCGCCCGGCTCGACCGGCCGGCCGTCTTCGTGTACGGCGGCACCATCCGTCCGGGCGTCAAGCAGCGCGATATCGTCTCGGTGTTCGAGGCGGTCGGCGGCCACGCCGCCGGCACGGTCAGCGATGCCGAGTTGGCGGAGGTCGAGCGTACGGCGATCCCCGGTCCGGGCAGTTGCGGCGGCATGTACACCGCCAACACCATGGCGTCCGCGATCGAGGCGCTCGGGTTGTCGCTGCCGGAAAGCTCTGCCCAGGAGGCCGTCAGCGGTTCGAAACTCGACGATTGCCGGCGCGCGGGCGAGGCGGTGGTGCGCCTCATCGAGGCCGGGATCACGCCGCGGCAGATCCTCACCCGCAAGGCCTTCGAGAACGCGATCACGGTGGTCATCGCACTTGGCGGCTCGACCAATGCGGTGCTGCACATCATCGCGATGGCGCATGCCGCGCGGGTGCGCATCACGCTCGATGATTTCACGCGCGTCGGCCGGCGCGTGCCGGTGCTCGCCGACATGCGGCCGAGCGGCCGTCATTCCATGTCGGACCTGGTCGCGATCGGCGGCATCCGCCCGCTGATGAAGCGCTTGCTCGACCGTGGGCTGTTGCACGGCGAATGCATGACCGTCACCGGGCGCACCATGGCGGAGAACCTCGCGGGCGCGGCCGATTACCCGGCGGGGCAGCAGATCATCCGCGGCTTCGACGACCCCATCAAACCCGACAGCCACCTCGTCGTGCTGCGCGGCAATGTCGCGCCGGAGGGCGCGGTGGCGAAGATCACCGGCAAGGAAGGTCTGTCGTTCACCGGTCGCGCACGGGTGTTCGACGGTGAAGAACGCGCGACCGCCGCGATCCTGGCGGGGCGCGTGAAAGCGGGCGATGTCGTGGTGATCCGGCACGAGGGGCCGCGCGGCGGGCCGGGCATGCGCGAGATGCTGAGCCCGACCGGTGCCATCATGGGCCTCGGGCTCGGCGACTCGGTCGCATTGATCACCGACGGGCGTTTCTCCGGTGGCAGCCACGGTTTCGTCGTCGGACATATCTCGCCCGAGGCTGCGGTGGGCGGCCCGCTTGCGCTGCTGCGCAACGGTGACATCGTGACGATCGATGCGGTGAAGCGGCGCATCGACGCGCAGGTGTCGGCGAGCGAGTGGCGCGCGCGGCGCAAAGCGTGGAAAGCGCCCAAGCCCTACGCCACCACGGGTGTCCTCGCCAAGTTCGCTCGCGAGGTCCGCAGCGCCTCCGAAGGCGCCGTGACGGATTGATCTTCCGGACGGTTGTCAGGTCGCGAGAGGGCGGTTAAAGTGCGTCGTGTGTGGGGGGGCGCACACGGTTTGCGCCGAAGCAGGCGCAGCGCGAGCGAGTCACGAAACGGGCTGCCCCCCCCAGTCACCGTGAACTGCGTCAGGTCGAGGGAACCTCGCCCGGACGACGCGGTCGGAATGATGGAAGGGTCTTCGGCGTCTTCCGGACCTTCGGGTCGGGGAGATGTCGAAGTTGAGGTTGCGCCTGTCACGGAACACGGGTAGTTTCCCGCACCGGCAAGGCACAACCGGGCGAGCGATCGCCTCACAACGGCGCGAGACACCATGGCCGCATACGTACGACAGAACAACTCCCGCCGCACCGGCGTGCTGATCGGCATCATCGCCTTCCACGTGTTGCTGGCCTACGGGCTGGTCACGGGCCTGGCGCGCAAGGTCATCGAAGTGGTGGCGGAGCCCCTCAAGACCGACCTCATCGAAGAGATCAAGCCCGAGGACAAGCCGCCGCCGCCCCCGCCCCCGCAGATGGAGCGCCCGCCGGTGCAGGTGCCGCCGCCGGATGTCGTCATCGACATCCCCATGGAGACGAACACCACCGCGATCAGCAACGTCACCGACAAGCCCGTTCCGGTGGCAGCGCCGGTCGTCACGCAGACCGTCGAACGCAAGCCGGTCCGGGTCGCGCCGAAGCTCGACACGCGCCGATCGCCGTCCACTGACGAGTTCTATCCCGCCTCGGCACGTCGCGCCGAGATCGAGGGCGTCTCCACGGTGAGGGCCTGCGTCGGTCCGGACGGTCGGGTCGCCGGCGAGCCCACGGTGACGAGCAGCTCCGGCACGACGTCGCTCGATGAGGCCGCTGTGAAGTGGGCGCGCCGGGCTCGATTCACGCCGGGCACCGAGGATGGCACCGCCGTAGAGATGTGTTTCCAGTTCAACGTCCGGTTCAAGCTCACCGACTGACCGGAGCCCTTCCCGAGATCTTTCAATTCCCGGCAGGGTCGGTACCTGCCCGACCACCGCAGAGGAAAACATGGAAAACCAAGCCGCCACCACCGTCGTCGACAACCCGTATGGTCTCGGTGCCCTTTGGGCCCAAGGAGACTTCGTCGCCAAGGGCACGCTGATCATCATGGTGATCATGTCGCTCGCCACCTGGTACATCCTCGTCATGAAGCTCCTTGACCAGAAGAAGCTCATCAACTCGGCCAAGCTCGTCAGCCAGAAGTTCTGGACTGCGGGTTCGCTGCGCGAGGCGGTCGACAAGATGCCGAAGGACGACACCTACCGCTCGATCGCCGAGGACGGCCTCCGCGCGCAGCAGCACCTTGAGGGGCGCGGCGCTTCCGACCGGGTCGGCCTGCACGAGTGGGTGACTATGTCGCTGCAGCGCTCGGTCGACAGCATCAACTACAACCTGTCGGGCGGCATGGCGGTCCTCGCGACCATCGGCTCGACGGCGCCGTTCGTCGGCCTCTTCGGCACGGTGTGGGGCATCTATCACGCGCTCGTCGCGATCGGCACTTCGGGCCAGGCCAGCATCGACAAGGTCGCGGGCCCGGTCGGCGAGGCGCTCATCATGACGGCCATCGGCCTCGCGGTCGCGGTGCCGGCGGTCATGGCCTACAACTGGCTGGGCCGTCGCAACAAGGCCATCCAGTCCGATCTCCAGGGCTTCACCGCCGATCTGCACGACTCGATCGTGACCGGCGCCCGCGTGGCCGTTCCGCAGGCGGCTGCCGCTGCCGCGGCGAAGAAGTGACCCACCCGTAGCGGAACACAAGTCCGGAATGGCGCCGGGATGGGTATCACCCATCCCGGCCGTCCGGAGCAGAGGTGACCTGACATGGCGATGAGCGTTGGACCCGCAGAGGACGAAGAGCCGATCAACACCATCAACACGACGCCGCTCGTCGACGTCATGCTGGTGCTCCTGATCATCTTCCTGATCACCATCCCGGTGATCACCAAGACGGTCAAGGTGACTTTGCCGAAGGCGGCGAACATCGCGACCCAGACCAAGCCCGAGAACATCACGGTGGCGGTGGATTCGGGTGGCCAGATCTATTGGAACAACACTTTGGTCGCCGACACCAACGCGCTCATCGAGCTCGTCAAGGTCGAGGCCGTCAAGGACCCGCAGCCGGAGATCCACATCCGCGGTGATGTGGAATCGCGCTACGAGGATGTCGGCCGCGTCATGTACGCCATCCAGCGTGGTGGCGTGGTCAAGGTCGGCTTCATCACCGAGCCCGACCGCGGCATCCGCGGCGTGCGCTGAGACGGGGGATTTGCACAGATGGGAATGAGCGTAGGTACCAGCGAAAACACCGAGATGGTCGACATCAACACGACGCCCCTGATCGACGTCATGTTGGTGCTCCTTATCATGTTCATCATCACCATCCCGGTGATGACGCACGCGGTGAAGCTCGACATGCCCCGGCCGACCAACGCGCCGCCTCCACCGGTCCAGCCTGAGGTCATCACCATCGAGATCGATTTCGACGGTACGATCCTCTGGAACGGTACAGCCGTGCAAGGCGTCGACGCGCTGGAGAAGTACTTCCGGGTGGAGTCGCAGAAGGACCCGCAGCCTGAACTGCACATGCGTCCCGACAAGCGTGCGAAATACGACGTCGTGGCCCGCGTGCTGGCCGCGGCGCAGCGGAACCGCATGAAGAAGATCGGCTTCGTCAACGTCGCCGAATTCGCTGACTGAGGCCGCGCGGGCCGGCGAGGCCAGGCGCGAACCGAAACCTCGCCGCATCCCCGACAGGATGCGGCGAATTTTTTTATGCGGCCCCGGACGGCCGCCCGAGAGGGATCACATGACGAATCGTGCATTGGGTTTGGCGGTCGCGGCTCTGGCTCTGGTGCTCGCGGCTCCGGCGGCGGACGCGCAATCGGTCAGCAAGGGCGTCGCGAAGACCTTGGCGGCGGCCCAGTCCGCCAGCAAGTCGCGCCGCTGGGGCGAGTGTCTCGGCAAGCTGCGCGAGGCCGAGGGCGCGGGCGGCCTCAGCGCATACGATTCTTTCGTCATCAATGAACTGCGCGGGTATTGCGCGCTTTCGTCGGGCGACAACGGCACGGCGATCCGCGCCTACGAGACCAATCTCGGCTCGCAGTACGCGAGCAACAAGGGCGCCCGCGTCAAGGCGCTGATGCAGCTGCACTACAACAGCCGCAACTATCCGCGGGCCATCGAGTACGGCCGCCAGGCCCAGAAGGGCGGTTTCGCCGACGGTGACGTGAACACGTTGCTCGCCCAGTCCTACTACCAGCAGGGCGACTTCAAGGCGACCCGCGCCTTCACGGCGGACCTCATCTCCCAGGCCGAGCGCCGCGGTCAGGCGCCGCGCCAGAACTACCTGCAGCTCAACCTCAACAGCTGCATCAAGCTCAAGGACACGGCCTGCGAGACCGCCGGTTTCGAAAAACTCGTCACGTACTACCCGAACCCCGAGGGTTGGGCGAGCCTGATGCAGTCCATGCTGAAGGGCGGCCCGGACGTGACGTTGCTCAACTCCTTCCGTCTGGCTTCCGAGGTCGGCGCGTTGTCGCGCGGCAGCGATTACACCGAGCTCGCGCAGCTCGCCCTCGAGCGGGGCTTGCCGGGCGAGGCCGCCTCGGTCATGGAGACGGCGTTCGCGCGCAAGGTGTTCACCGAGCAGCGGGACATCGATCGCAACACCCGCTTGCTGAACTCCGCCAAGTCCCGGATCGCCGCTGACAAGGCGGGGCTCGCCGCCGCCGACCGTGCCGCCGCTGCCGGCGCGTCCGCCGAGGACGACCTGCGTGTCGCCCAGGCGTACATGAGCTATGGCCAGCACGCCCAAGCGGTCGTGGCCGCGGAGCGCGCCGTGAAGAAGGGCAATGGCAAGACCCCGGGCGAGGCCCAGTTGGTGTTGGGTCTGGCGCAGTTCAAGGCGGGCAACAAGCCGGCTGCCGTAAAGGCGTTCAAGGCCGTCAAGGGCGACCCCAGCCTCGAGCGCGTCGCCAAGCTCTGGTCGCTGCGAGCGCAGTGACCGAGCCCGGCCCCCTGATCGATCTATCTTCCCAGGAGATCCGTCCATGACGAACCGTCGCACTGCCCGTCTCGCAGTCCTATCGGCCGCCGTGTTGTGCTTGCCGTTGGTCCTCCATGCGCAGAGGGCCAAGGATGGCAAGCCGCCGCCGGCGGCTGCCGTGAAGGGGCCGACGGTCAGCAAGGCTGTCATCAAGCAGGTGCAGGCCGCGCAAGCGGCCATCGCGGCCCAGAAGTGGCCGGAATGTTTGGCGGCGCTCGCCGCCGCAGAGGCGGTTCCCGGGCGTGCCCCGTACGACGACTTTGCCATCAACGAACTGCGGATCCCGTGCTCGGCGCGGACGGGCGATTTTGCGACGACCGCAGTGGCCTTGGCCAAGGGGCTCGAGATCGGGGCGCCCAACGGCTTCCTCGATGCGGAAGCGATCAAGCAGCGTCACCGGCAGTTGATGCAGGTCAACTACCAGATCAAGAACTACCCCAAGGTCGTGGAGTACGGCAAGCTCGCGGTCGCGGGCGATCCGGGCAACAAGGACCTGCGGGTGATGATGGCGCAGGCCCTGTATCTGACCCCGGATTACCCGGGAACCGTGGCGACCGTCGAACCTTTGGTCAACGAACTCGTGCAGCGCGGCGAGACGCCGCCTGATGTCGCGCTTGGACTTTGGACCAGCGCCTGCGTGCGCATGAAGGACGACGCCTGCACCCTGCGGGCAGTGGAGAAGCAGGTCGCCTACGCGCCCACCGATGAGGCCTGGGGCAACCTCTTCCTGCTGACCATGCGGGCGGCGCCGCCTGACCAGAACCTCAACGTGCTCCGTTTGGCGAACGAGGTCGGCGCCCTGAAGACGGGGGACGACGTCGCCGAGTACGCCTCCCTCGCGCTCGAGAAGGGTTACCCGGGCGAGGCTCAGTCGGTCATGGAAGCCGCGGTCGCGGCGGGCAAGTTCGGCGGGGTGGGCAAGACGACGCCCGGCGCCGCGAACCTCTTGCAGATGGCCAAGGCTGCAGCCACCCCGGACCGGGCGACCCTGCCGAAGCAGGCGAAGGACGCGGCGGCCGCCAAGACCGGCACGCCGGAGGTCCGCCTCGGTCAGGCGTATCTCAGCTACGGCCAGACGGCGGAGGCGGTGGGTGCCATCGAACGCGGGATCGCGAGAGGCGGCGTTCGCGACATGGCCGATGCAAACCTGTCCCTCGGTATCGCGCGGCTCCGTGCGGGTGACAAGGCGGGCGCCGCCCAAGCCTTCGATGCCGTGCAGGGCAACCCCTTCACACAGCGGTTGGCCGGTTACTGGAAGCTGCGTACGCGTTGACGCAGCGGTCCCCTCAGGGGGACGGGCTGCGTTCGACGAGTTCGATCCACTCGCCGGCAGAGCCGACGCAGACCGCAGCCCGGCGGCCGTGATACGGCGCCTCGGGAAGCGCGACGGGCGGGGCGAGGTATTCGAGGCTGTCGGGCAGCGCGTCGACCACGAACGTCACCATAGCGATCGCCGGGGGCAGTTCGCCGTCGAGGGCGACGCGCGGGCGGGTCGCCGGGGGCATCGTGTCGGCCTCGATGAACGACTGGCCCTGCAATGCAAGCGCGGCAAGATCGTGCATCGTGTCGCTCGGAAGGCCTTGCGCGTTCGAGAGCACGGAGATGACGGCCGGGATCACGGGCGCCGTGGCCACCCCGAAATGGCGCGAATAGAAGGCATTCGCGCCGGCGGCTGAGGGCGCGCCCAGGATCACGATGAACACCCGGTCGATGAAGTGCCGCGCCTCGGGGGTGTCGAACTCGGCGAGCTTTTCCTTGAAGGACGTGAGGTAGATCGACTCGCCGGCGGGTCCCAAGGCCTGCATGGCGCGGATCTTGTCGCTGAACGACAGGTCCGCCGGCGGTCCGATGATCGGGAACGGCGAGCCGGCGAGCCGCGCCGCGCACGCGTCCGTGTCCTGGACCATGAACTCCGCGGCGTTCCAGCCCATGTGGCCGAACGGCAGGTAGTCGAGCGGCACTCGGCTTTCGACGAAGCGCAGGAAGGTCGGGCCGTCGCCCCGCGGCAGCAAGGAGGCATACCGTCGACCTGCGAGGCCCGGACGTCCCCAGAGGCGCGCTTGGGCGGCGCAGAGCTTGCCGTGGTCGACGAGTTCGTAGCCGAGATGCAGGTGGTAGGCATCCACCAGACGCTGCACGTCCGGTGTGGCGACGGTGACGCAGGTGATCGGTCCCAGTGTGCTCATGGTGTTCCAGGTTGGCGGTCGGCGGACAATGCTGCAAGGTACTCGGTGACCCGGGCGAGCGGCGCGACTTCCGCATACTTCGCCTGCAGGTCGAACAGGTTGGATTCATGCGGCCCCGGCGCCCGGTCGCCCACGGCCTCGCGGACCACCACGGGGATGAAACCGTGCTGGCAACAGTCCACGGTGCTCGCGCGGATGCAACCACTGGTCGACACCCCGGCGATGAGCACCGTGTCCACGCCGAGCGCGGTCAAGGTCGAGGCGAGCGAGGTGCCGAAAAACGCGCTGGCGTACTGCTTGGTGATGACCGTCTCGCCTGCGATCGGCTCGAGGCCGGGGGCGAACGCGGCGAGTTCCGGGTGACGGCCTGTCTCGAAGCAGGCGAGTGCGGGGACCTTGCGGAAGAACACGCCGCCATCGCGGCCGCCGGGTTGATAGGCGACGTTTGTGTGGATGACCGGGATGGCGGCGCTGCGGGCGGCCTTGAGCAAGGTCTCGCAGTCCGTGCGAGTCTGCTCGACGGCGGCGTAGAGCGGCGATCCGGGGACGAGGTAGGCCTGCACGAAGTCGATGACCAGCAATGCGGGGCGTCGGCCCCACGCGAGTCCGTGGCCGAAACCGCCGCGGGCATAGTTGTCGGCCAGTGACTCGGCCACGGATCAGATGACCTTGGCGTCGCGCAGCGCAGCGAGGCGTTCGGCCGAATAGCCGAGCAGGCGGCCATAGACCTCGTCGTTGTGCTGCCCGAGTTCCGTCGGCGCCGCCGCATGGATGCCGCCCGGCGTCTCCGAGAGCTTGGGTGCGACGTTCTGCATCTTGAGTTCGCCGAAGTAGGGATGCTGGGTGGTGACGATCGCGTGGCGGGCCTTGAAATGCGGATCCTCCAGCATGTCCGGGGCCCGGTAGATCAGGCCCGCAGGAACGCCATGCTTGTCCATCGCCTCCAGCACCTCGCGCGTGCTCAGGGTCTGGGTCCAGGCCTCGACGAGGCCGTCCAGCAGTTTCTGGTTGCTGCCGCGCGCCTGGTGGTTCACGAAGCGCGGGTCTTTCGGCCATTCGCGCTGGCCCATCGCGTCGCAGAGGCGCCCGAACACCGTGTCCTGGTTGGCGGCGATGAGCACGAGCCCGTCGCTCGTCTTGTAGACGTTGGAGGGTGCGACGTTCGGCAGGATGGCGCCGGTCCGTTCACGGATGTAGCCGGTCTTGTCGTACTCGGTGATCAGCGACTCCATCATGGCGAGCACGGCCTCGTAGAGCGCCGAGTCCACCACCTGTCCACGGCCGGTCTTCTCGCGGTAGTGCAGCGCGGACAGCGCGCCCAAGCAGGCGAAGGTGGCCGCGAGCTCGTCGCCGATGCTGATCCCCATCCGTGACGGCGGCGTCGAGGGGTCACCCACCACGTACCGCATGCCGCCCATCGCCTCACCGATGGCGCCGAACCCGGCGCGGTGGGAATAGGGGCCGGACTGGCCGTACCCGGACACCCGGATCATGATCAGCCGCGGATTGATCCGCGACAGTTCCTCGTAACCGCAGTTCCATTTCTCGAGGGTGCCCGGTCGAAAATTCTCAAGCAGAAAGTCAGCATTCTTGACTAACTCCTTGAGAATGCTCTGACCTTCCTCCTGTCGCATGTCGAGCGTGATGGCCTTCTTGTTGCGCGCCACCACGGGCCACCAGAGCGAGGGCTCGCCCGCCTTTTGGCGGCCCCAGACCCGCATGGGGTCGCCCTGGCCCGGCGGCTCGATCTTGACGACCTCCGCGCCCATGTCGCCGAGCAACTGCCCGCAAAAGGGGCCCGCGAGCAAGGTCCCCATCTCGATGACACGCAGGTCGGACAGGGGGCCACGCTTGAACTGGGGGTCGACGGACATGCAAGGGTCTCCGGGCAGGAAAAGGGTGCCGCAGCAGAGGCGCGACGGCCGGGGGTGGTTGTACCCACCGCATGGGCTTCGGTCAAGAATGCGCAGCTGCGGCATTGCTAGAATGGACGATGTCACGGGCGCCGCGCTGCACCTCGCCCCACACATGGAGTGACCATGACCCACAACATCGAGATCGTCGAGGTCGGCCCGCGGGATGGCCTGCAGAGCGAGCCCGGGGTGTTCCCGACGGCGTCCAAGATCGAGTTCATCGAACGATTGTTCGATGCCGGCCTGAGCCGCGTCGAAGTCACGAGCTTCGTCAACCCGAAGAAGGTCCCGCAGATGGCCGACGCCGAAGCGGTGCTGGCGGGTCTTCGGCGGCGCGAGGGCGCGCGGTACATCGGCCTCGTGCTCAACCGAAAGGGATATGAGCGGGCGTCGGCGGCCGGCTGCAACGAGATCGGCATGGCGGTGGTCGCGAGCGACACCTTCAACCGCCGAAACCAGGGCGTGGGCACGGACGACTCGATCGCCGCGTGGGGCGAGATCGCCCGCGAGGCGAACGCTGCAGGGGTGCGACCGACCATCACCATCGGTGCCTCCTTCGGCTGCCCGTTCGAGGGTGAGGTTCCGGTCACCCGGGTCATCGACATCGCAAAGCGCGTGGCCGAGGCGGACCCCTACGAGGTGGCCTTCGCCGACACCATCGGCGTCGGTGTCCCGGCGCAGGTCGCGGAGATCTTCGGCCGCGCCCGTGAGGCGCTGCCCGGCGTGCGCTTGCGCGGCCATTTCCACAACACCCGCAACACCGGCCTCGCCAACGCCTACGCCGCGGTCCAGGCGGGCGCCGTCACGCTGGATGCCAGCGCGGGAGGCATCGGTGGCTGTCCGTTCGCGCCGGCGGCCACCGGCAACATCCCCACCGAAGACCTGGTCTACCTGCTGGGACGCTCCGGGATCGCGACCGGGGTGGACCTGGACAAGCTCATCGCCACGGGCGAGTGGCTGCAACAGGCTCTGGGTCGCACCGTGCCGGGAATGCTGCTCAAGGCCGGGAATTTCCCGGGTGCCGCTCGAGCGGCCTGACCGCACGGTGACGACATCCGCGGATGCGATCACGCCGATGGACAGCGGCGCATTGCATGCGGACCCACGAGGTCGGATACTCAAGTCTCTTCCACACTGAACGAGAGCCCAAGGGGGGCGCATGTCATATCGTCTGGGTGTAGATGTCGGCGGCACATTCACGGACCTGCTGTTGGTCCACGAAAAATCGGGCCAAACCTGGTCCGCCAAGGTGCCTTCGACGCCGGCTGACCAATCTATCGGCGTGCTCAACGGCATCCTCCGGGTCTGTGAGCGGGCGGGGATCGACCCGCAATCCATCGACCACGTGATGCACGGCACGACCGTCGCCACCAACACGGTGCTGACCGGCACCGGCGCCCGCGTCGGCCTCGTCACCACCAAGGGTTACCGGCAGGTGCTGCAGATCGCGCGCTCCTACGTGCCGGGCGGCTTGGGCGGCTGGATCATCTACAACAAGTCGCTGCCGATGGCGCCGCTCGCCTGCACCATCGAGGCCGACGAGCGTGTCAGCGCCAAGGGCGAGGTCGTGCGCGGTCTCGACGAAGAAGCCCTGCGCAAGAGCCTGCGCGGCCTGAAGTCCCAGAAGATCGAGGCGCTCACGGTCTCGCTCATCAACTCCTTCGCCAACCCCGGCCACGAGCAGCGGGTGCGCGCCATCGCGCAAGAAGAACTGCCGGAGACGCCGGTGTCGTTGTCCTCGGACGTCGTGCCCGAGATGCAGGAGTACGAGCGCACCGTCACCACGGTCGCGAACTCCTATGTCCGGCCGCGCGTCGACCGCTACGTCAGCAACCTCAAGGGCAAGCTCGCCAAGGTCGCCAAGGGCGCCAAGCTGCATATCCTGCGGTCCGACGGTGGCCTTGCCTCGGCCTCGTCGGCGGCGGAGTTCCCCGTCAACCTCTTGATGTCGGGCCCTGCGGGTGGCGTCACAGGCGCGCTGTGGGTCGCCGTGCAGGCGGGCTTCCCCAACCTGCTGACGGTGGACGTCGGCGGCACCTCGACCGACGTCGCGCTCATCAGCGGCGGCCAGCCGCGCCTGCGCCGCGAGACCACGGTCGGCGACGTCACGGTGCGCGCCTCGTCGGTGGACATCCGCACCGTCGGCGCGGGCGGCGGATCGATCGCCCACGTGCCGGAGCTCACCAAGGCGCTGCGCGTCGGACCCCAGTCGGCGGGCGCCGATCCGGGCCCGGCGGCCTACAACCGCGGCGGCACGGAGCCGACGGTGGCCGATGCCAACATCGTCCTCGGCTACCTGCCCGAGATGCAGAAGCTCGGCGGTGACATGGTGCTCGACCGCGGTCTTGCCAATGCCGCCGTGAAGAAGATCGGCGATGCGCTCGGCCTCAATACCAAGCAGGCCGCGCAGGGCATCTACAACATCGTCAACGAGAACATGGTGGGCGCGCTGCGCCTCGTGTCGGTCGAGCAGGGTTACGACCCGCGCGACTACGCGCTGATCGCCTTCGGCGGCGCCGGCCCCATCCACGCCAACGCGCTGTCGCGGCTGCTCGGCTCCTGGCCGTCGATCATCCCGCCGGGCCCCGGTGTGTTGTGTGCGCTCGGTGACGCCACCACGGCGGTCCGAGACGAACGCGCCCGTACCTACGTGCGCAAGTTCAGCGAGACCACCGCCAAGGACATCGAGAAGATCCTGAAGGGCCTGGCCGGCGACGCCTCCAAGGGCATCGAGGCCGAGGGCGTCAAGAAATCCGAGATCACCACGTCCTACCAGGTCGACATCCGCTACCACGGCCAGGGCTTGCGCCTCTCGGTCGAGGTCAACCTCGCGGACCTCCAGAAAAAGGGCTTGAAGGCCATCTCCGACAAGTTCGACGCGGAGCACAAGCGGCTCTTCACGTTCGTGCTGCCGCTCGAGCACGAGCTCGTCACGCTGCGTGCCGCGGTGCAGGGCCAGGGCATCAAGATCAAGCGCCAGCCGCTCGCGGCCGGCGGCTCCGACCCGAAGGCCGCCGTCGTCGGCAAGCAGAAGTCCTTCATGGACGGCAAGGACGTGACGGCCACCGTCTACGACCGCGCCAAGCTCAAGGCCGGCAACAAGGTCCGCGGCCCCGCGATCGTGATGGAGATGGACTCCACCACGGTGGTGCTGCCGAAGCACACCGGCCGCGTGGACAAGTCCGGCTGCATCCTCATCTACCCCGACAACTTCAAGGCGCCCAAGAAGGCCGCCGGCAAGAGGAAGTGACCCATGCCCGCAACGATCGTCCAGCGCAACAAGAAGCCCTTCAAGAAGACGAAGGTCGACACCGTCACCATCGACATCATCGAGAGCGCGCTGCGCAATGCGCGCTACGAGATGGACACCGTGCTCTTCCGCACCGCGATGTCACCGGGCATCCGCGAACAGCATGACGAGTTCCCGATGATCGCCAACACCGACGGCAAGATGGTCGTCGGCCAGTTCGGCTCGTTCATCTGGGGCTTCATGCAGGGCTACGACGGCACGGTGGAGGAGGGCGACATCTTCCTGACCTCCGACCCGTATTCGGTCAACGGCGCGATCAGCCACGCCAACGACTGGCTGATGCTGATGCCGGTCTATCGCGGCGGGCGCATCATCGCCTGGTCGGCGATGTTCGGCCACATGACCGACGTCGGCGGCAAGGTCCCGGGGTCGCTGCCGACCGACGGCACCACCATCTACGAGGATGGCATCGTCGTCCCGCCGGTCAAGATCTTCAAGGGCGGCAAGTTGAACGAAGACGTGCTGCGCGTCGTGCTGCACAACTGCCGCCTGCCGGAATGGAACCTGTCGGACTTCAACGCGATCACGGCGGCGCTGCGTACCGCAGCCGCTCGTTGTGTCGAGATCGCCGAGCGCTTCGGCGACGACGTGTTCTACTCGGCGATGGACGCCATGCTCGACCGCAACAAGCGGGCGATGCGTGCCCTCATCCGCCAGAACGTCCCGGAGACCAAGCAGTTCTTCGAGGACTACATCTGCGACGACGGCCTCAACATGGGGCCGTACCGCATCAAGTGCGCGATGTGGCGCGAAGGTGACAAGTGCATCTTCGACTTCGAGGGCACCGACCCGCAGTCGATCTCGTCGATCAACTTCCTGTTGAACGAAGAGATGTTCAAGATGTTCGCGGGCATCTACATGATCATGGTCTTCGACCCGCAGATCCTGTTCAACGACGGGTTCTACGACCTCATGGAGGTGCGCATCCCGCCGGGCACGTTGCTCAAGCCCCTCAAGCCCGCGGCGCTCTCCTGCCGCACCCACGCGCTCGGCCGCATCTTCGACATCCTCGCGGGCCTGCTCGGCCAGGGCAATCCGGACTTCATGTGCGGCGCCGGCTTCTCGGACAGCCCGCACTTCATGTACTCGGGCTACGACAAGAACGGCGAGTGGTACCAGCTCTACCAGATCACGTTCGGCGGCATCCCGGGCAAGCCCTTCGGTGACGGCCCGGACGGCCATTCGCTCTGGCCCTCGTTCACCAACGTGCCGAACGAGTTCCTCGAGAGCTACTTCCCGCTGCGCATCGACATCTACGAGACCATCGCGGACACCGGCGGCGCCGGCAAGAACCGTGGCGGCAACGGGCTGCGCATCGGCTACCGGTTTCTGGAGCCGGGCGAGATCTCGATCCACGACGACCGTTGGCTCACCTACCCCTGGGGCGCGAACGGCGGTGAGCCGGGGGCGCGCAGCCGCAAGCTCCTGCAGCGTGCGGACGGCACCGAGGAGTTGCTGCCCTCCAAGATCGACCACGTGAAGGTCGAGGCGGGCGACCTGCTGATCGCCGACACCTGGGGTGGCGGCGGTTGGGGAGACCCGCTCGAGCGGACCGCCGAGCAGGTGGCGTTCGACGTCGTGGCGGGTCTCGTCACCCCGGCCGGCGCCCGTCGCTACGGCGTGGTGGTGTCTGCCGCGGGCAAGATCGACGCAGCGGCCACGGAGGCCCTGCGCACCGAGATGCGCGCCAAGCGCGGCCCCAAGAAGATCTTCGACCGCGGCTTCGAATCCATCGACGAGCTCAAGGCGCGCTGCAAGGCCGAGACGGGCTTCGACCCGCCGCGGCCTCCGGTGTTCACCAAGTGGGCGAAGGTCGCGGCCGAGGCCCTGATGAAGAAGAAGGGCAGCAAGGCCGCCTGAGGGCGCGCCGATCGGCCATCACACGGTCCCCGCTCCGCAAGGCGCGGGGACTTTTTTTTGACGGCGGCAGGCCGGTCGCCGACCAGCGAGGCAACCACATGAACGACAAGTATCGGGCGGTCGGCTATTCGACGGGCGAGATCGGTTTCGGGCGCCGGGCGGCGGTGTTGGTCGTCGATTGGCAGTTGGCCTTCACCGATCCGGCGTACGAACTCGGTGGGCTCGAGCGGCTGCACCGGGCACGCGACGAGACGGCGGGATTCCTGAAGGTGGCCCGGTCCGCGGGACTGCCGGTCGCCGCATGCTACACCGCGTACTGCAGCACCCGCGACATGCCGCTCTGGAAGGTCGGCGCGGTCCGCCGCGAGTTCTTCTACGGTCATCCCTGCACGGAGATGGACCCGAAGATCTTCGACCCCACCGACTTCACGTACTGCAAGAACGGCCCCTCGATGTTCTTCCATACGCCGCTCATCAGCTATCTCGTGCGCGAGGGCGTCGACACCGTGTTCGTGACGGGCTGCACCACGAGCGGCTGCGTCCGCGCGACCATCGTCGATGCGTTCTCCTATGGCCTGCGGGTACAGGTGGTGGCGGACTGCTGCGGCGATGCCGAGCAGGGACCGCACGACGACACGCTCCGCGACGTGGGCCGTCGTTACGCCGATGTGATCGACCGCGCGAGTGCCGAGGCTTGGATCCGCGCGCAGGCCGTGCGTGGCAGCATCGATGCCTGATGGCGCCTCCGCCACGCGACGTAGCGTGTTGCAGATGCTCGCCTGCGCGGGCGGTGGCATGGTGCTTGGGGTCGGCGCGGGCGATGCGGTCTCGGCCGTGCTCGGTCCCTCATCCCCTCTACGGCCTGCGGTCGACGGACGGTTCAGTGTGTTCCTCGCGATCGCACCCGATGGCATGGTCCATGTGACGGGTCCGCAATCGGAGATGGGGCAGGGCACTCATGACGGCCTCGCCAAGATCCTGGCCGAGGAACTCGGCGCCGACTGGGACAGCGTGCAGATCCACCTGCCGAGCGGCGATGACGGCTTCCGACATCCCGTGACACGGCGGCACCGTACGGCCGGCAGCGATTCCATCAGCAGCTACGGGGATGTGATGCGGCGTGCAGGCGCGACGGCACGCGAGATGCTGATCGGTGCGGCGGCGGACGGGTGGGGTGTGCCCGCGGAGCAATGTCTGGCCGCCGGCTCTGTCGTGACGCATGGACCGAGCGGTCGTCGTGCCGGGTTCGGGGCGCTGGCGGCGCTCGCCCTCGCGCGCCCGGTGCCGTTGTCGCCGAGCTTCAAGGACCGCGCGCAGTACACACTGGTCGGACGGACGATACGCCGCAAGGATGCACCGATGAAGGTCACGGGACGGGCCGTCTTCGGCCTCGACGTGCGGCAGCCCGGGATGTTGTACGCGGCGCTCTGCCGTTCGCCCACGGTGGCGGGGCGGGTGACGGCATTCTCCCGCGAGGCCGCGCTTGCGCTTCCTGGAGTGGTCGATGCGTATCCGGTCTCCGACGGCATCGCGGTATTGGCGAAGACCACGTGGCACGCCCTGCGGGCGGCCCAGTCGCTCGCCTCCCATGCCGGGACCCGTTTCGACGACAGCGCCTCGGCAACGGTCGACACGGCGGCGATGCGGGCGCGGCTCGAGGCTGCCTTGGGCGATGACGCCCGTGCGCAGTCAGCCCGCGCGCCGGCGGGTCGCAACCACGATCGCGCGGCGACCGAGGCGGCCTTCGCGGCCGCTGCACGCAAGCTCGAGTGGACCTACGAGGTGCCCTTCCTCGCGCACGCTGCGATGGAGCCGTTGAATGCGACCGCGTGGGTGACGGCGGATGCCGTGAAGGTCTGGGCACCGACCCAGCATCCCGACGGCACTCGGGACCTGATGGCGACGCTGACCGGCCTGCCGCGCGCCGCCTGCGAGCTGCAGGTCACGTTCTTGGGCGGCGGGTTCGGTCGCAAATGGGAGACGGACTTCGTACGGCAAGCGGTCGAGATCGCCCGCGGCCGTCCCGGCACGCCGGTACAACTCACCTGGACGCGCGAGCAGGATTTCCAGCACGACCGGTTCCGGCCGGCGCACATGGCGCGCAGCCGTGCGGCGCTCGACGCGCAAGGCCGTCTCTTGGCCCTGCACACGCGCATCTCGGGCATCAGCATGTGGCGGTATCAGGGACGTCCTGCGGTACCGGGTCTCGGCGATCCGTTCATGACGAGCGGGCTGATCGGGGAACGCTACGCCATCCCGGCACCCTACGCCGATTTCGTCGACACGCCGGAGCCCGTGCCAGTCGGCGCTTGGCGTTCCGTCGCCCAGTCGATGAACGGCTTCTTCGCGGAGAGCACGATCGATGACATCGCCGCGGCGTCGGGACGAGACCCGCTCACTTTGCGTCGGGAGCTGGCGTCGGCCGATCCTCGCGCGACGGCGGTGCTCGATCGTGCCGCAGAACTCATCGGCTGGACGTCGGCGCGTACGCCACCCGGGCGTGAGGGGCAGGGGCGGGGGCTCGGCATCGCCTTGACCGTCGGATTCGGGTCCTGGTGCGCGCAGGCCGTGGCGCTGCGGGTGCGTGGGCGGGAGGTCTCCATCAAACGCATCGTCGCCGTGGTCGACTGCGGTCAGGTCATCGATCCGGGCAGCGTCGATGCCCAGGTGTCGGGCGGTGTGCTGTTCGGCCTGTCGGCGGCCATCGACGGGCGGATCACGTTCGAGGGCGGCGCGGCACGCGAGACCAATTTCGATGTCGCACCGCTGCTGCGTTTCGCGTCGGCGCCGAAGGTCGAGGTCGAGATCCTGCGCTCTGATGCGGCCTCGGGCGGGGTCGGAGAGATCTCCACCCCTGGCATCGCGCCGGCGCTTGCGGGCGCGATCTTCGCGGCGACCGGCTCGCGGCCTCGTAGGCTGCCGTTGATCGATGAGGGCTATTCGTTCGCATGAGCGTCTCTCCATGAGCTTGCAGCGCACCGGCTTCTGGATCGGTGCTGTGGCGTTCGCGCTGATGCTCGCGATGCCTCCTCCGGAGGGCTTGTCGCCTGCGGGATGGCGGGTCGCCGCGCTCACGGTGCTGATCGCTTGCTGGTGGTTCACGGAGGCGGTCCCGGTGACGCTCACCGGCAGCCTGCCGTTCCTCGCCTTGCCCGTGCTCGGCATCGCCAAGGGCGATGCGGTCGCCGCGCAGTACATGTCGCCCGTGATGTTCCTGATCCTGGGCGGCGCGATGGTCGGTCTCGCGTTCGAGAAATGGGGCCTGCACCGTCGGGTCGCCTTGGCCGTCGTCGCGCGTGTCGGCACCTCGCCTGGCGCCTTGCTGTTCGCCGTGATGGCGGTCACCGCAGGGGTGTCGATGTGGGTCAACAATTCCGCGACCACCGTGATGATGCTGCCGATCGCGTTGGCCGTGCTCACCGCGACGGTCGGAACACCCGACGGGACAGCACGCAGCGACAGCCGCGATGCCCGCAATTTCGCGGCGGCATTGATCCTGTCCGTCTCCCTGTCCTCGAACCTCGGCGGCTTCGCGACCCCTATCGGCACACCGGTGAACGCGATCGGACTTGGGATCCTCGAGCGCAGTTACGGCGTGCAGTTGTCGTTCCTCGACTGGATGGCCTTCGGCGTGCCGTTCATGCTGCTCTCGTTGCCCGTCTGCTGGTGGATCCTGCGCCGCCTGACCTTGCCCTTCGATCTGGCGCCGGCGAGCGCCGAATCCCTGCGCGTCGCGCTCGGATCGCCGGGGGCCTGGACGACGCCCGAATGGCGGACGCTCGCGATCGTCCTGCTGGTCGCTGCGGCCTGGGTCTTCCAACCGCTGGTCGCTGCGGGGTTGCCCGGTATCACCGATGCCGGCATCGCCATCGCCGGTGCGTTGCTGCTTGCCGTACTGCCCTCAGGCACCGTCCGGGACGGTGCCGCCGTCCGGCTGCTCGAGTGGGAGGATGCCCGCCGCGCACCGTGGTACCTGATCTTGCTGCTGGGCGGTGGTCTCGCCCTCGCGGACGCCGTGGTGCAGACGGGGCTGTCGGCGTGGCTCGGCGGGGCTTTGGGCAGCGTGGCCGGACTGCCTTTGCTGCCCATGCTGCTCGCGATCGCGCTGCTCTGCGGATTGATCACGGAGGCGGCGAGCAATGTCGCGACCGCCACGATCTTCATGCCGATCGCCGGCGGTCTCGCGGCGAGCGCCGGATTCGATCCGGCGCTGGGTGCGCTGTGCGCGGCGATGGCGGCGAACCTTGGTTTCGCGAACCCTGCGGCGACCTCGTCGAACGCGCTCGTCTATTCCACGGGACGCGTGCCGATCACGGCGATGCTGAAGTCAGGCCTGCTCGTCGACCTGGTCGGCGCCGTGCTGATCGCGGTGCTCTGTGCCACCGTGGTGCCCCTGCTGCGCTGAACGCCAATGCGCGAGGATCCCGGCCGTGATGCGGCCCGATCGCCGCGCCAACTCGTAGACATCCGCGGGCGCCAGCCGCTCGTCCGCCTGGTCGGAGATCAAGCGCAGGCAGGCGAAGGGCAGGGCGAACTCATGACAGACCTGGGCCACGGCGGCGCCCTCCATCTCGACACAGACGGCTTGCGGCACACGACGCCGCACCGCCTCGCGTTGCGCCACCGTACCGATCACCTGGTCGCCGGTGGCGATGTCTCCGTGGACGATCTGGCCCGGCAGCACGGTCTCGCCGGCTGCACGCGCCCCGGCGAGCCAGCCCTGCGCCGCGGTCAGCAATGAATGCGACAAGGCTTCGTCGGCCGGCAACGCAGCGCGGCCGAGCAACGGGATCTCGGTCGGCGCATAGAACGGCGAGGCGTCAAGATCGTGCTGGTAGAGCTCGCGGGCGACGACCAAATCGCCGACCGCGAGGCCCGACTGCAACGCACCCGCGATCCCCGTGAAGATCACGCGGGTGGGCCGCACACGGGTGATGAGATGGGCGGCCGTCGCTGCCGCGGCGACCTTGCCCCAGCGTGAGAACGCCAAGGTCACGGCATGTCCCTGCAAATGCCCTTGCCACGCAGACCGGGCAGCGCCCGCACCTTCGAGTTCACGCGCCTCGCGAAGCGCCGGACGCAGGGCTTCGATCTCTTCGGGCATGGCGGACAGGAGCAACAGCATGGGGCGGAGGGTATCAGGTGCCGACTGAGTCGATCGAGGCGTTGATCAGCGCCACACCCGTCGGGTCCGTGACCAGGCCGCGAGGCGGATCACGCAGGTCGGGTGCGTTCAGAGCGGATCCTGGGGCACCACGACAGTCTCCGGCTCGGCGACTCGCACGGCAGGCGGCCGCTGGGGCACAGGATCCGCCGTGCTGAGGTCGACCGGCGTGCGGGCGAGCCGCAGGTCGAGGAAACCGACGTTCCGCGGTTCGAGGATCGCGAGCGTCGGCGGCTTGGTGGTGAGCCGGTGCGTCGTGATGCCGTCCCAGACGATGGGCGGGAGCCCGCTGCCGAGCGCGGCGGCGGGGGGTTTCAGCATGCCTTGCGGCGAATCGCCGCCGACGCCGTATTTGTTGTCGCGCACCACGATGTCGGCGGGCAAGGGGTCGAAGTAGGGGTCCTTCAACGGCAAGAAGTAGGCCGCTACCAGCAGATGCACCGACTGGTTCATGCTCAGCTGGTTCCGGAAGACATGCACGCCGCGCGCGGCCATGACCATGATCCCCGTGCCGGTGGGAACGCTCGCGACGATGTTGCCCGGAGGGGCGAAATTCGGGGTGTTGTTCGAGAAGACCTGATTGTCGAAGACGCGGATATCGCGACCCTCCTTCACGGGCAGGTCCGGGAGGTTCAACACGAGGATGCCGGCCGTGTTGTTGGTGACGACGTTGCCGAAGACGTCCACGTTGGACGAATTCGCGATCTCGATGCCTGCGACGTTGAACTCCGCCCGGCTGTTGCGGACGATGACCTGCCGCGACTGACCGACATGGATCCCGGCCTCCGATGCGCCGCGAACCGTCACACCGTCGATCAGCACGTCCGTGGACTCGACGGGATTCACGCCGTATGCGCCGTTCGTGGTCTTCGGGCTGTCCGACCAGGCGACGTGGAGATTGCGGTAGATGATCCGGTCGGCGCCCTTGGAACTGATGCCGTCGCCGCGGGTATCGACGATCGCGAATCCCTGCAGACGCACGTCGTCACCGGTCACCAGGAGGCCTTCGCCGGGCTCGGTCTGGCCGCTGAACGACAGGACCGTCGCATCTGGCCCGGCACCCCTGATGGTGACCCGGTTCGCCTCCAGGGAGAGCCCTCGAGTCAATTCGAAGCGGCCGGCTGCGAGGTTGATGACGGTCCCAGGCGTGGCCTCGATCAAGCGCAACTGCAACTCGGCCTCGGCCAGCGGCCCGGGCGGCAACGGGTCGGACGGGTCGCGGTCGGGTTTGGACGAACACGCGGCGGACAATCCAAGGACCACCGCCGCGACGGACAGCGATGCGCAACGACGCCAGGTGGCGCAGACAGCCATATCGGAAACCTCTTGAGGCTCAGCCGATGACTGTCCGTGTCAGCCAGACGGGGTGTCAAGGTGCCGGATGGTGGGCGCCCGGGGCGGCAGCGACGCCTGAGACAGTGGCATGTGGAGCCCCGTCTAGAAGATCCCAGCCGCTATTTAACATAATATACATTATACGCACTTTAGGATGGACTGAAGGAGAGCGGGTGTCGCCAGCGTTGGCGCGTAAAATGAATGCCCCGAGTCCACGGACGGCCCTGTTTGCGCCTGCTCGTCTACAACATCCGCTATGCGACCGGCACCGGCGCGGCGTTCCATCTGCCATTGCCGGGCGCCGGGTACCTGCGCAGCAGCCGGCGGACCTTGGACGACATCACCCAGTTCATCCGTGCCCAGGATGCCGACCTCGTCGGCCTCATCGAGGTGGACATGGGGTCCGTGCGCAGCGGCCTCGTCAACCAGGCCGAGTACATCGCCCAGCACCTGGGACATTACACGGCCTACGAGTGCAAGTACGGCGCGGCCTCGCTCAACAACCAGCTGCCCATCGTGCGCAAGCAAGGCAACGCGATCCTCGCCGCGCCACGGGTGCATGGCGAGCGTTTCCATTATTTCCCGACCGGCATCAAACGCCTCATCATCGAGATGGAACTCGATGAGGTCTGCGTGTTCCTGGTGCATCTGTCGCTCAAGTACCGGCACCGGCAGGAACAGCTCAAGCACCTGCACGACCTCATCGATGCCGCCCACAAGCCCGTGATCGTCGCCGGCGACTTCAACACCTTCACGGGCAAGGACGAGCTCTTCCTCTTCAAGCGCGCCACGGGCCTGCGCAGCGCCAACACCCGCAGCCTGGCCTCGTACCCCGCGCGGATGCCGCGTGCCGAGCTCGATTTCGTCCTCGTGAGCCCGGAGATCGAGGTGCAGGACTTCCGCATCCCGGATGTCCGGTTGTCCGACCATCGCCCCATCATCTGTGATTTCACCGTGCACCCGGGCGGTGCACGACGGAGACCTGCCGCATGATCGCGTTGCGCCATTGCCGACTGGAGACCGACGCCGAGGGCATCGCCTGGTTGACCCTCGACAAGGCCGACGCCTCGGCCAACAGCTTGGGCAGCGAGATGATGCGCGAAGCCGACGAGGTGCTGCGGCAGATCGAGGCCTCGCCCCCGCGCGGGGTCGTGATCCGCTCCGGCAAGCGCAGCGGCTTCGTCGCCGGCGCCGACATCAACGAATTCACCACCCTGCAGGACGTCGCGCAGGCCGAGCGGCTGGTGAAGGCCGGCCAGTCCGTCATCGACCGGTTCGAGGCGCTGCCGTGCCCGACGGTCGCGGCGATCGAAGGTTTCGCGCTCGGTGGCGGCCTCGAACTCGCGCTAGCCTGCACCTATCGCGTCGCGGTGGGCAACGACCGCCTCACGCTCGGTTTTCCGGAGGTGCTGCTCGGCATCCATCCGGGCTTCGGCGGCACCGTGCGCAGCGTGCAGCTCATCGGCGCGTCCGCGGCGCTCGACCTGATGCTGACGGGCCGCAACGTGCGTGGCGCGAAGGCGCTGGCGATGGGCTTGGTCGACCGCCTGGTCGAGTCTGCCGACGCGCTCGATGACGCGGCCCGCGACATGATCCGTCGCCGCCCTGCCCCGCGCCGTGCGCCGCTCGCGCAGAGGCTGCTGTCGTGGGCGCCGGTCCGCCCCTTCATCGCCAAGAAGGCCCGTGCGGGCGTCGCACGCAAGGCACGCCGCGAACACTACCCGGCACCCTACGCCATCATCGATCTTTGGGAGCGCCATGGCGCGAAAGGACGCGCCGCCTACGATGCGGAAGCTTCCTCGATCGCGCATCTTTTCCTGACCCCCACGTCACGCAACCTCGTGCGCGTGTTCTTCCTGCAGGATGGCCTGAAGGCGCAGCGCGTGGCGGGCGCCAAGACGCCGCAACGCGTGCACGTGGTCGGCGCCGGCGTGATGGGCGGTGACATCGCCGCCTGGTGCGCCCTGCGGGGTCTCGAGGTGACGCTGCAGGACCGCGCCGACGAGTACATCCGCCCCGCGATGGAGCGTGCGGCGGCGCTGTTCGAGAAACGCCTCAAGGATCCCGGCAAACGCGCGGAGGCGGCCGCGCGGCTGAAGCCCGACCTCGCAGGCGACGGCGTGGCGACGGCCGATGTCGTCATCGAGGCGATCGTCGAGAACGCCGACGCGAAGCGCGCGCTGTACGCCAGGCTCGAGCCGCAGTTGGCGCCCGGCGCGGTCATCGCCACCAACACCTCCTCGATCCGCCTCGAGGAGCTCGCGCCGGCGCTCACCGACCCCGGCCGCCTGGTCGGCCTGCATTTCTTCAACCCCGTCGCGCAGATGCCGCTCATCGAGATCGTGCAAGGCGCCACGACGTCGACGGGCAGCATGGGGACGGCGATCGCCCTCGCCCGCCGCCTCGACAAGCTGCCCCTCCCCTGTCGCAGCGCACCCGGATTCCTCGTGAACCGCGTGCTGTCCGCCTACATGCAGGAGGCGATGCTCGCCGGACGCGAGGGCGTCCCGCTCGCGACGATCGATGCGGCCGCCGTCGATTTCGGCATGGCGATGGGCCCGGTGGAGCTCTCCGACGTGGTCGGGCTCGACATCTGCCGCCACGTCGGCGCGATCGTCTCGGGCGCGCTCGGTCGCTCGGCGCCCGATACGCGCGAGCTCGACGAGCGCATCAAGGCCGGCAAGCTCGGCAAGAAATCCGGCGAAGGTTTTTATCTTTGGCGAGACGGCAAGGCCGTGAAGGACATCGCAGGCGCGGCCGGGTCCGTGGCGCCGCCGCCCGACCTGCAAGATCGCCTGATGCTGGCGCTCGCCAACGAGGCGGTCGCCTGCCTGCGCGAGGGCGTGGTCGAGGACGCGGACAAGATCGACGCCGGGATGATCTTCGGTGCGGGATACCCGCCGTTCCGCGGCGGCCCCTTGAAGGCCGCGCGCGACCGGGGCGTCGCGGAGTGTGTCCGGCGCCTCGAAGAGCTCGCCGGCCGCTACGGGCCTCGGTTCACGCCGGATCCAGGCTGGGACGCGTTGCGCTAGCGCCGCGCCCGTCCTCAGGAGGTGGCGGCCGCGCGGCGTGCGGATGCGCCAGCGCTCGCCAAACGCCACAGGATCCGCTCCAAGGCGAGCGGCTTGTTGACCGGTGTCTCGGCCCACTGCCGCGCTTCGCGGGCATGGTCCAAGGCCTCGAACAGCGCCTGGGGTGCGGCGGCCGGGAGGCTGCTGGCGATCGTCCCGCGGCCCCAGTCGCGCAGGCGGTCGGTGATCCAGGCCTCGATGCACGCGACCCGCAGCGGATAGTCGTCCTTGGCCCAGCGGTCGGCCGTCTCGACGACGTCGAGTGCGCCCTTGACCGCGTCCGCCAAGGCGCGTTCCGTGTCACGGCGCAGCCCCGCCAGCGCGGACGCATCGGCGGCCAGCGCAGTGAGCGGTTGCGCCCCGAGCAGCGCGAGCGCCGCCCGCCAATCCGCGGCGCTGCTGCCGGGGCGCTGCGCCAGCAACCAGCGGACCTGGGCCTCCTCGTCGGCCGGGCGCGGCGACAGGCGGGTGCAACGGCTCTGGACGGTCGCCGGCAACCTCGAGGGTTCGCCGGTGACGAGCAGCAACAGCGCGCGACCCGAGGGTTCTTCCAGCGTCTTCAGCAAGGCGTTCGCCGCGTTGCGGTTGAGCCGATCGGCCGGCGCGATGATGGCGACCTTCCGCCCGCCCGCATGCGCAGTCAGCGCGAGCTCCGCGCTGAGTTCGCGCACCTGATCGACGCGGATCTCCTTGGAATCCTCGAGCGGCTGCAGCAGGAGCAGGTCCGGCTGCTCCCCCGACATCACACGTCGGCACTCGAGGCACTGACCGCAAGGCGAATCCCCGATCCCGGAGTCGCCGGCTGTTGCACGGACCGGCGTGCGGCAGAACATCCGCGCGGCGATCCACAGCGCGAGCCAGTGTCCGCCCTGCCCCGGCGAGGCCTGCAGCAACAGCGCATGTCCGAGCCGGTCCGCGGCGAGCGCGGCGTTGAACGCGGCCTGTGCGGGGCGCAGCCATGGCAGGTCGGCATCGAGCGGCAGCGGCGTCATGCGGGGCGCTGCAGCAGCGGACGCAGCGCGGCGAGGGCGGCATCGCGCAAGGGGGCGGGCGCGGCGGTCGCATCGAGCACCCGGACACGCTGCGGCTCCGCGGCGGCGATCTCGAGATACCGCGCGCGAACACGCTCGAAGAACGCCAGGGTCTCCGATTCGAAGCGGTCGGGACCGTCATCGACAGCCTGCACGGTGTGATGGCCGTGTTCCGGAGCCGCCGTGGACCCGGAAGCGTGCGCGGCCTCGCGCAAGGACCGTCTCCGTGCATGTGCGCGCTGCAGCCCCGTCTCGACCGGCAGGTCGAGCAGCAACGTCAGATCGGGTGTGAGTCCACCCAGCGCCTCGCGGGACAAGGTCTCGATGAACGACGCCGCGACGCCGCGGCCACCGCCCTGATAGGCCCGTGTGGCGTCGGTATACCGGTCGCAGAGGACCCAGTCGCCGCGCGCCAGCGCCGGACGCACAAGATTGTCGAGGTGGACCGCACGAGCCGCGAACATCAACAGCGTCTCGGCCTGCGGCGACAGCGTCTCGCTGCCCCGCTGCAACACGACCTCTCGCAGTCGCTCGGCCAGCGGCGTGCCGCCCGGTTCACGGGTGGCGACGACGGTCAGGCCTCTCGCCCGCAAGGCCTCGACGAGCGCCGCCGCCACCGTGCTCTTGCCCGCGCCCTCGATGCCCTCGAGGGTGATGAAGCGGCCCGGCGTCTTCACTTCGAGGGCTCCGCGGCAGGGATCGCGCGCCGCTCGCGTTGGCGTGCGAGCATCGCCGCGACGGCCTGCTGGTGCTCCGGATAGGTCCGCGAGAAGCGGTGCGAACCGTCCGCGTTGCCGGTGGCGACGAAATAGAGCTCCCCGGTCACGCGCGGCTGCGCCGTGGCACGCAGCGCGGCTCGGCCCGGCAGCGAGATCGGCGTGGGCGTGAGGCCCGTGCGGGTGTAGGTGTTGTACGGCGTGTCGGTCTCGAGGTCGCGGCGTCGGATGTTCCCGTCGTAGGCCGGGCCGATGCCGTAGATCACCGTCGGATCCGTCTGCAGCTTCATGCCGGTGCGCAGGCGCGAGACGAACACGCCGGCGATGCGGTCGCGCTCGTCCTCGCGCGCAGATTCTTTCTCGACGATGGAGGCGAGCGTCAGGAGTTCGTCGGCCGACTGCAACGGCAGGTCCGCTGACCGGGACCGCCATGCCGCATCGAGCTCCTCGCGCATCCTGTCGGCGGCGAGCCGCAGCAGTTGCAGGTCCGTCGTGCCGCCGGAGAACCGGTAGGTGTCGGGGAAGAACCGCCCCTCCGGGTGCACACCCGCGAGGCCCAGCCTCGCCATCACGGTCACATCATCAACGCCCGCCAGGGTCTGCGCGATCTCCGGATGTGCGGCGATGGTGCGGCGCAGGTCGGCGTAACGCGACCCTTCGATGAAGGTGACCGACTCGAGGATCACCCGACCGCTCTCGAGCTGCTCCAGCAGCGCGCGCGGCGTTATCCCGGCGGGCACGGCGTAGCGCCCTGCCGTGACGCGGCGGCCCGGGTGCTGCGCCCGGCTGTAGAGTTCGAGCAAGCGGGGATGGCGCAACGCGCCCGCGTCCGCGGCGCCCTGCAGCGCCGCCCGCAGCGAACTGCCGGGCTTCACCTCGAAGCGGCGCTCCGCCGGATTGGGTCCGGGACGGTCGATCTCCCCAAGCGCCCATGCACCGGCCGCCACCACGCCCACGACAAGCAAGGCGAAGGCCAAAAGCCATCGGAGCCAAGGACGGGATCTGCGGCGCGCCATGGGCGAAGTCTAAACCGCGGAGGCGACCCTGGCGCGCCTGACGGACGGGCGGATGCCCCGGGACGTCAGCCCGCGAACCGCCGGAAGATCAGCGTGCCGTTGGTGCCGCCGAAGCCGAAGGAATTCGACATCGCGACATCGAGCGCCATCTGCCGCGCCGTGTTCGGGACGTAGTCGAGGTCGCATTCGGGGTCGGGGTTGGCGAGGTTGATGGTGGGCGGCGCCACCTGGTCCCGCAACGCCAGCGTCGTGAGGATGGCCTCGACCACCCCGGCAGCACCGAGCAGGTGACCGGTCATCGATTTCGTGGAACTGACGGCGAGGCGCGCGGCATGCGCGCCGAACGCCTGCTTGATCGCCTTCGTCTCGGCGCGGTCGCCGAGCGGCGTGGAGGTCGCGTGCGCGTTCAGGTACTGCACGGCATCGGGGGCCAACTGCGCGTCGCGCAGCGCGTTCTGCATGGCGAGCCGCGCGCCGGCACCGTCCTCGGGCGGGGCGGTGATGTGGTACGCATCGCCGCTCATGCCGAAGCCGATGAGCTCGGCGAGGATGTTCGCGCCGCGGCGCTTGGCGTGCTCGAGCTCCTCGAGCAGCATCGCGCCACCGCCATCGGAGGCGACGAATCCGTCGCGGTCGCGGTCCCAGGGACGCGACGCGCCGGTGGGGTCGTCATTGCGTTCAGAGAGCGCCCTCGCCTGCGAGAACCCGCCGATGCCGAGCTTGGTGGTCGACATCTCGCCGCCCGCGGCGAGCATCACATCAGCGTCGCCGTATTGGATGGTGCGGTAGCCCAAACCGATGGCATGGGTGGAGGTGGTGCAGGCCGTCACGACGCCGAGGTTGGGACCCTTCAGGCCGTAGCGGATGGAGAGGTGCCCGGCGATCATGTTGATGATCGACGACGGGATGAAGAAGGGCGAGATCTTGCGCGGACCGCCGGTCTGGGCGTAGGTCTCGCACTCCGCCTCGATGGTCGCGAGACCGCCGATGCCGGCCCCGGCGATGACGCCACAGCGCTCCGGGTCGAGTCCGCTGAAATCGATGCCGGAACCGGTGATGGCCTGGATGCCGGCCGCGACGCCGTAGTGGATGAACTCGTCCATCCGGCGGGCTTCCTTGGGGGGGATGTAGTCGCCGATGGTGAAACCGCGCACCGCCCCGCCGATGCGCGTGGCAAAACCGGTGGTATCGAAGCGGGTGATGGGCCCGATACCGCTCTCGCCCCGCAGGACGGCCTGCCATGCCGATCCGATGGTGCTGCCGACCGGGGAGACGATCCCGAGGCCGGTGACGACGACTCGCCGCTTGCTCATGCGCGCTCCGGTGTGGAAACGCACGGGGCCGGCGCTGGGCCGGCCCCGCCGGGGATCGTCAGACGGTCAGGCCTTGCGGCGCGCCGTCACGTAGTCGATGGCCTGCTGGACCGTCGTGATCTTCTCGGCGTCCTCGTCCGGGATCTCGGTCTCGAACTCTTCTTCGAGCGCCATCACGAGCTCGACGGTGTCGAGGGAGTCGGCTCCGAGGTCATCGACGAACGAGGCACTGTTGGTGACCTGCTCGAGCTTGACGCCAAGCTGTTCCGCAACAATCGCTTTGACTTGCTGTTCGACGGTGCTCATCAGTGCGTAGACCTCTCTGAGATTCTTGGTATGGCGGCCGGACCGAGGCCCCGCCGATTGGCTATTGTAGGGGAAGGTCGGGGCTACGCCAAACCCACCCAGACAACTCTTTGTTTCTATTGATTAAAATGCCCGTCAGGGCATGTGCATTCCACCGTTGACGTGCAGGGTTTGACCCGTAAGGTACCCCCCTGCCGGTGACGCCAGATACAAGACCGCCGACGCCACGTCCGCCGGATCGCCAAATCGCCCGAGCGGGATCAAGGTCATCCATGCGGTCCGCTGCGCCTCGTCCACCGCCCGGGTCATGTCGGTATCGATGAACCCGGGCGCCACGGCGTTGACCGTGATGCCACGGCTGCCGACCTCTTTGGCCAGCGATTTGGTGAATCCGATGACCCCGGCCTTGGCGGCCGCGTAGTTGGTCTGCCCTGCCCCGCCCATCGCACCGATCACCGAGGTGATGTTGATGATGCGGCCCTGGCGTTGCTTGACCATGTGCTTGATGCAGCCCCGGGACAGGCGGAACACTGAAGTCAGGTCGGTCAGCAGCACCGCATCCCAGTCCTCGGGCTTCATCCGCAACAGCAGGGCGTCGCGGGTGATCCCGGCATTGTTGACCAGAATGCCCGGCATGTCCCCGGTGGCCTCCAGTCCCGCAAGCAGGGCCTCGACCGAGGCCGCATCCGCCACGTCGAGCACCGCGCCGCGTCCCGGCGTCGGCATTGCGCCGAGCCAGCTGCCTATCGCCTCCGCCCCCCCGGAGGTCGTCGCCGTGCCGATGACCTTGGCGCCGGCGGTGGCGAGCGCCTCCGCGATCGCACGACCGATGCCGCGCGAGGCCCCGGTGACCAATGCCGTCTGTCCTGCCAATGTTCCGGTCATGGCGCACCTCCTGCGACCAGCATCTCACCCAATGAAGCCGGCTCCTCCAGCGCGGTCGCAGTCACCCCCGGCGTCTTGTCGATCCGCCGGTGGAGCCCCGCGAGCACCTTTCCGGGTCCGCACTCGACGAACGTCGTGACGCCGGCGGCGACCATCGCACGCACGGTCGCCACCCAGCGCACCGGGCTCGCCAGCTGACGGTACAACAGGTCGCGGATCGCCTCGGGGTCGCGATACTCCGTGGCATCGACCGAGCTGATGAACCGGCACTGCGGCGAGGCGATCGGCGAACTCGCGAGCCGCGCACGCAGCCGCTCGGCCGCCGGACGCATGAGGCTGCTGTGGCAGGGCACGCTGATCGGCAGCGGCAGCGCCCGTTTCGCGCCTCGCGCCTTGGCATCCTCGATGGCGCGTTCCAGCGCCGTGCGATGACCGGCGATGACCACCTGCCCCGGCGCATTGAAATTCACCGCCTCGACCACTTCTCCTTGGGCGGCGGCGGCACAGACGGCCTCCATGTCAGCGTCCTCGAGCCCGAGCACCGCGGCCATGCCACCCTGACCGCCCGGCACCGCATCGCGCATGAGTTCGCCGCGCACCCGGACGAGATCCACAGCGTCGTCGAAGCCGAGCGTACCCGCCGCAACCAGCGCGGTGAACTCGCCCAAGCTATGGCCTGCCACCCAATCGGGTACGGCGCCGCCCGCGGCGCGCCAGGCGCGAAAGGTCGCCACCCCGGCGACCAACATCACGGGCTGCGTGATCTCCGTCAGCGCCAAGCGTTCAGCCGGACCTTCTTGCGCGAGCGCCCAAAGATCGTAGCCCAGCACCGATGATGCGGCATCGAAGGTCTCGCGGACGACCGGATGCGGTCCGGCCCAGGCCGCCATCATGCCGACCGACTGCGACCCCTGCCCCGGAAACACGAACGCTCTCGACATCATCCCCCCATCGGGTGCCCAAACCGGCGAGAGTATACGGGCGAACGCCGGGCGAACTTCTAGGATTGCGATTCGATTGCCGGCGCCATAACCTTCTCCAACCCTTTTTGATCTCGCCGAAGGGGGCTGTGTGACGACGACATCCGACCACCATACGAACGGCATCGCACGCGCCCGACTTCTCGCCGCTGCGGTCTGCGTCACCGCCATGGGCCTGACGGCCTGCGGCGGCGGCGGTGGCGGCAGCACACCCGCGCCCCCGCCTCCGGTCGTGGGGCCTCCGCCTCCCCCGCCCCCTCCTCCTCCGCCCCCGCCGCCGAGCGGCCCGAGCTGGTCGCCCGGCGTCTTCGCGGCCGCGAGCACCTTCAAGGACCGTTGCGAGATCCCGCGCAGCGGCAACGACCTCAACGGTCGGCCGTTCACCGACCGGGCAGGCACCGCGCTCGAGGAGCGCTTCTGGCTGAGGTCTTGGACCAACGAGACCTATCTTTGGAACACGGAGGTCACGGACCAGAACCCCGCGAACTTCAGCTCCCGGACCGCGTATTTCGCGGTCTTGAAGACCACCGCCCAGACGCCCTCGGCCAAGGACAAGGACGACTTCCACTTCAGCGAATCCACCGAGGCTTACCAGCGGCGCCAGAACTCCGCGCCGCAGGCGACCTTCGGCGCCGACTGGGCGTTCATCGCCAACCGTCCGCCCCGCGATCTGCGCGTGACCTACACCGAGCCGCAATCTCCGGCGGCCGCCGTCACGGGCGGACAAGCGGCGCTCGTTCGCGGATCGCGCGTGTTGCGCGTGAACGGCGTCGATCTCGTCAACGCCAATACACAGGCCGAGATCGACCAGTTGAACGCCGGACTGTTCCCCGCCAACGCCGGCACGACCACGACCTTCGTGGTGCGTGACCCGGGCGCGACGGCGGACCGCACCATCACGCTGACGTCGGTGAATCTGTCGCCGAGCCCGGTCAACCGCACCCGCATCATCGACACACCCACGGGCAAGGTCGGTTACATCCTCTTCAACACCTTCAGCCCCTTCGAGAGCGAACGCGCCATCGTCCAGGCCATCACCGAGATGCGCATCAACAGCGTCACCGACCTGGTGGTCGATCTGCGGTACAACGGCGGCGGACTCCTCGCCGTGTCCTCGCAGCTCGCGTACATGATCGCCGGCAGCACCCGCACCTCGGGTCGTGCGTTCTCGCGCCTGCGGTTCAATGCCGCGGCGGGCGCGATCAACCCCGTGACAGGGCAGGCCAACAACCCGACCCCGTTCTACGACCAGACGCTCGGCTTCACCCTGACGAGCGGCACGGCGCTCCCCACCCTCAACCTGAACCGCGTCTTCGTGCTCTCGACCGCCGAGACCTGCAGTGCGAGCGAGGCTGTGGTCAACGGTCTGCGAGGCATCGATTTCGAGGTCAATCTGATCGGCGCCACCACTTGCGGCAAGCCCTTCGGGTTCTATCCGCAGGACAACTGCGGCGAGACCTACTACACGATCCAGTTCCAGACCACGAACAACAAGTCGTTCGGCGATTACGCCGACGGCTTCATCCCGAACAACTCCACCGCCGCTTTCGGCGTACGCACGCCCGGTTGCCAGGTGGCGGATGACCTCACCCGCGAGCTCGGCGATCCCGCCGAGCGACTGCTCGCCGCGGCGCTGCAGTTCCGCGCCAACGGCAGCTGCCCGGCGGCCACCTCAGGCGCTGCGCCGAGCGATGCGGAGCGCGCGAGCAGCGCGTCGGGTCTCGCGTTGACGCCGCCCGAGCCGTCCCTGATGGAGACCAACTACGACATGACCCTGCCGCCGGGCTACACGGGGCGCCGTTGACATGAGACCTCGCCTGCCGCGGTTCGTGCTGGCGTCGCTCTTGGCGGCCAGTGTCGCCGCCTGCCACACCGTGGCCGGCGACTCGGTGCGGCCTGCCGTGCTGTCGGACGCCAGCCCGAAGACCATGGCAGCGGTCACTCAAGTCTTGGCCAAGGTCACCGGACAGGGTCGCGTGGCGCTCGGGCCCGGTGACCCCACCCGGGATCCGACGATCACCGTATTGCCCCCTGCACCAGGGCCTTACGAGGGAAACAGCCCGTCCATGCCGACCTATTTCGAGCTCGTCACCGATGGCAAGGCCTGTTTCCTGCGCGAGCGGCAAAAACAGACCCTGCATCCGTTGCCCGGAGTGGCCTGCCGCCCGAAGTGACGACGACGGAGATGGCCACTCGGCGGTGCGGCCTGTCACAGGGTGTCCGTCCCCGCTTTGCTATCATCCGGGCACCGCCTGATCGTCCGATCGGGCCCATCCCCCGGAGCCCGCCCGTGACCCTCCTCCGACGCCCTGCCCGCGGCTTCACACTCATCGAGATCCTCGTGGTCGTCGTCATCTTGGCCTTGCTCGCGGCGTTCATCGTGCCGCGGGTCATGGGGCGCGTCGACGACGCGCGGAACACCAAGGCCCGTGGCGACATCCAGTCTCTTGAAACGGCGCTCGCGATGTATCGACTCGACACGGCGCGGCTGCCGAACACCGAGCAAGGGCTCGCGGCCTTGGTCACCCAGCCCACGGATCCCTCGATCCGCAACTGGAAGGCCGGTGGGTATCTCGCTCGCGTCTCCCGCGACCCTTGGGGCAACGACTACCGATACCAGTTCCCCGGCCAGCGTGGGCGCGAGTACGACCTCTGGTCGATGGGGCCCGATGGCGCCGAGGGGACGCCCGAGACGGACCGCGACAACATCGGCAACTGGAACCTTGGCGACTGACCAGGCTCGGCGGCGCCCCCGCTCCGCGCCGCCCTCCAGCGCGGCGCGACCGTCGGGTTTCACGCTGGTCGAGATCCTGGTGGTGCTCACGATCATCGGTGTGGTGACGGGCGGCGTGCTGCTCTCGTTCGGGCTGCTCGGCAGCGACCGACGGCTTACGGACGAGGCGGGCCGTCTGACCGCCTTGCTCGGCCTCGCGGCCGATCGTGCCGAGCTCGAAGTGCGCGATCATGGCCTGCGTGTCCAGCACGACGGCTACGAGTTCCTCGTCTGGGACGCACGCCGTCGCGAATGGCAGCCCGCGCGGGACGACGCCTTGCGGGCGCGACGGTGGCCGAGCGGACTCGGCGCCGAGCTGCGCATCGATGGACGGCCGATCGTCCTTCCGAAGCGACGCGACCCGTCGGCACCGCCGCAGCTCGGCGTCGATGCGCGCGGCGAGTTCAATGCGTTCGAGCTGCGACTGCGCCGCGAAGGCGATCCCTTGACGGAGATCATCCGCCCGGCGAGCACGGGTGGCCTCGAACGCGCGCAGGAGCGACGATGAACCGCGGCTTCACGCTGGTCGAGGTGCTCGTCGCGCTCATCATCGTGGCGCTCGGCAGCGCGGCGATGCTCACCGCCCTCGGCAACTCCGCCCGTGCCGCCGAGCGCATCCGCGAACGCACCCTCGCCTCGTATGTCGCCTTGAACCGCTTGACCGAGACCCGTCTCGAGCCGGAGTTCCCGGCCGAGGGCACCCTCGAGGGCACGGCGGAGATGGGCGGTGCGCGCTGGGCGTGGCGCCAAGAGATCGCGCGGACGCCGGTCGAGGGCGTGCTGCAGATCACCGTGCGGGTGCGCAGCGATGATCCGGGACGCGCGGCGCCGGACGACCGCACGGCATGGCTCGTGGCGATCACGGGCGCGCGCGGTGCAGCCGTCAGCCTCGATCCGCTCGGCGATCGGGCCTGGGATACGGCACGGCGGTCGCCACCATGAACGTCCCGTCCCGACGGACGACCGGCTTCACGCTGATCGAGCTGCTGGTCGCGGTGTTCATCTCCGCGATCATGTTCGCACTCGGCTACGCAGCGCTCGGACAGGTCATCGCGCAACGGGAGCGCGTGCAGTCCCAGCAACGGGCGCTCGACGACTTGCAGCGCACGCTGCGCGTGATGACGCTGGACTTCGCGCAGGCCGCGGCGCGGCCGGTGCGAGACCCGCTCGGGCGGGGTCTTGAGCCCGCGCTGCTCGCTGATGCGCGCAACGCGGGGGGCGTGTCGCTGACCCGCTCGCTCGGCGCACCGGTGTTGGCGGGCGCAGGACCGGCCCTGCAGCGCATCGAGTGGCGGCTCGAGGACGGCGCGCTGGTGCGCACCGCATGGTCGGCGGCGGACCGCACGCAGACGACACCGGCGCGCCGCCGCGTGATGCGTGAGGGTGTACGCGCCTTCGGTCTGCGTTTCCTCGGCGCCAGCGGAGAATGGGTGACGGAATGGCCGGGTGTCGCGGACCGCGACGCCGGGCCCGCCGAGGGACGACTGCGCCCGAGGGCGGTCGAGATCACCCTCGACGACGGGTCGCTCGGCATCATCCGTCGCGTGATCGAGGTCGGCGGATGAATCGCATGCGCGGCATCGCGCTGCTCGTAGCGTTGATCCTCGTCGCGCTCGCGACGGCGATCGCCGGCGCGATCGTGTTCGACACCGGCCTCGGGCTGCGCCGTGCCGAGGGCGGCGCCGCGCAGGACCAGGCCCTGCAGCTGGCGGCGGGCGCCGAAGCCATCGCCGCACAGATCCTTGTCGAGGATCTCGCCTCCGGCACCACTACGATCCACGACGGGCAGCGTTGGCGGAATCCGATCGGACCGCTCGAGCCCTTGGAAGGCGTGCGCCTGACCGCACAACTGACCGACCTGCAGGGGCGATTCAACCTCAACAGCCTCGTGGACGCGGACGGGCGGGCCGTGCCGCAGGCGATCGAGGTGTTCCGACGGCTGTTGACGGGCCTCGGGCTCGAGCCGGAGTGGGCCGAGCGCATGGCCGACTGGATCGACGCTGACGACCAGGCACTGCCCGGCGGGGCCGAGGACGCGGTGTATTCCGGATCGTTGCCCTCGTATCGCACACCGAACCGGCCGGTCACCTCGATCACGGAGCTCCTCGCGCTCGGTGATTTCGGCGCCGAGCGTTACGCCAAGCTCGCACCCTTCGTCGCCGCCTTGCCGCGCGACGCCGTCGTCAATGTGTGCACGGCGAGCGCCGAACTGCTCGATGCGCTCTCGGGCGAGCGTCAATGGCGGGATGCGCCGGAGGCGTTGCGACGCGGGCGCGAGCGCGAATGCTTCCCGAGCCTCGATGCGTGGCGGACCACGCTCGGTCAGGAACGGTTCGAGGCCCTGCAGCGCAGCATCGGTCTCGGTGACCGGTCGACCCACTTCCGTCTGGACGTGGAGACCGCCGTGGGCAGCACCGGATTCACCTTGTATAGTCTGATGCGCGCCACGCCCGCCGCAGAGGGACCCACCCGGGTGCGCGTCATGAGCCGACAATTCGCCGAATGACCGAGACCCTCCTCCTCCGCCTGCATACCCCTTCGAGCGACGCGGCCGTCGAGGCCTGTCTGTGGGACGGCGGTCCGGCATCCGCACGCCCCCTCGGTCGGCTTGGGCTCGCCGAGGCGGCGTCGCAGGCAACCGGGCGGCGCGTGGTCGCGGTGCTGCCCGCCGCCGACATCCTCGCGCTCACCCTCACCTTGCCGGAGGCGGCCCCGGCAAAGTTGCGGGCGAGCCTGCCGTTCGCCCTCGAGGAACAGGTCGCGGGCGACATCGAGGCGCAGCACTGCGCCTTGGGCAGTCGCGGCGCGGATGGCCGTTGGCCGGTACGCGTCATCGCGCGCGCACGGCTCGAGGCTTGGCTCGGCCTCTTGCGGGGCGCTGGAATCGAACCGCAGGCGGTGGTCAGTGCGGCGGATGGGCTGCGCGACAAGCCCGGCGACCTGATGCTCTGGTGGGACGGCGACGAGACGCACTGGCGCGCGCCGGGGGATGCCCCGCTGACGCTGCCCGCAGACGGATCCTGGGAGACGGGACTGGCGGCGGCACTTGGCACACGGCCTGCCGGCACCCTCGGCTTGGTCCTCCACGCGCAAGCCGACGAGGCCGCCATCGCGCCCGTGCTCGCAGCGCTGCGTCAGCGCATCGCACCCGTCCAGCGGATCGAGCTCACCGACGGGGCGTTGGCGGCATTCGCGCCCACCTACACCGAGGCGGTCAATCTGCTGCAGGCCGACTTCGCGCCACGCCGCGCCGCCGAGGGCGATCGACGCAGCGCGTGGCGATGGCCATTGCGGCTCGTGGCGGCGGTCGTGCTCTTGCAGCTCGCAGGATTCGCGCTGGAGGCGTGGCGATTGCACCGGGCCGCCGGCGTGGCAGACGCCGCGATGCTGGCGGCTGCGCGTCCCTTGCAACCCGGGCTCAGCGACCCCGAGGCCGCCCGCACCCTGCTGCGCGAGCGACTGGCCGCATGGTCGCGCGCGGCGGCGGATCCTGCCACCGCGCCGGTGCTCGCGCCCCTCGCACAGTTGGCCGCCGCCAAGGGCGCGTCACCCTCGATGCAGCTTGTGACGTTGGCGACCGACGCAGAGGGTCGTGTACGCGCTCGCTTTTCCGCCGGCGACGACGCGGCGCTCACGGCTGCGACGTCCGCGTTGGCGGCGAGCGGTTGGACGCGTGACGATGCCGGATCGGACCCGTCGACGACGACTTCCGTGTCCGATGCCGGCGCCTTCGCCGCATCGTGGCGCTCGCCGCCGCGTACCGCGGAGCGCCGTTGATGCTCACGCAGCCGATATTCGAGCAGATCCGCGTGCGCATCGACGGACTCGCCGAGCGTGACCGGCGCGCGCTGCGCCTGGGCGGCGGCGTTCTGCTGCCTCTGCTGCTGATCATGCTCGGCCTGACCCTCCGCGACCATCTGGCGGCACGACGCCTCGCGATCGACGAGGCGCAGGCGCTCGCCGCACGCGCCAACGCCGAGATCGCCGCAAGGCTGGCGGCGGGCGCATCGCTGGTCGACGGTCCCCGCGGTGCCTCCACGGATAGGATCGCCCGCGCCATCGCCGCAGCGGGTCTGCAGGATCATCTCGTCTCGTTGCAGGCCGCCTCGCCCGACGCCGCCCAAGTAGAACTGGCGCTGCGCGATGTCGCATTCGACGCCCTCGTCCGCGAGCTCGCCCGCCTCGCGCAACGCGAGGGTGTGACGATCGTGTCGGCGTCGCTGGCCCGGTCCTCGCCGGGTCGCGTGGAAGCGTCGTTGGTGTTGCGGGTGCCGTGAGCCGCCCCTTCGCTGCGATCACCGCGCTGTCGCTCGCAGGTGCCTTGATCGGGACTGTCCTCTGGTTCCCGGCCGGGGCCGCGCTGCGCGCCCTGCCCGCGCCCTGGGCCTGCGCACACGCCGAGGGCACCGTATGGCGCGGTCGCTGCGCGCGGCTCCTCGCCGACGGTCGGGAGGCCGGTGAGGTCGCATGGCGATGGCAGGCCCTGACGCTTTTGCGCGGAGACCTCGCGGCGACTTTCACTTGGTCGCGGGCCGAGGACCGACTCGCCGGACACGCCCTGCTGTCCCGACGGGATCTGACGCTCAGCGACCTTCGAGGCCAGCTCGATGCGGGGTCGCTGCGCACACTGCCCGTGCTGCCGCCGGGGCTCGCGAGCCGACTGTCGCGGCTGGATGGACGATTGAGGATCGATCTCGACTCGGTCGAGATGCGCGGCGGGCGCTGGTCCGCCCTGCGGGGGACGCTCGAGGGTGGATCGATCGCATGGCAAGGCCGTGAGCGCTGGGACTTGGGCGATCTGCGCGTCACGTTCGCCGGGACGCCGGCTGCGCCGCTGCAGGGCGAGGTCGTGGACTTGGGCGGGCCGCTCGAGGTCCGCGCGACCCTGCGCCTCGACACGCCGCCCGCTTGGGTCTTGAGCGGCACCCTCCGCGCGCGCGATCCCGTCTGGACACCGCGTCTTGCGGTATTTGGTGTACCCGATACGCAGGGCCGCTACCCGGTGTCCGTCGAGGGCCGCTGAGCGGCAGACCTGTCACCCGCAGCGTGGGGACGACCCGGATTTCAATCGCTCACATCACGGGGCGCGGCCGCTCCGCCATCTCGGTCAGCAGTTCGTTGATGCGGCCGAACACCGTCGCCAAGGTCGACGCGTCCGGCAGGTTCGTCACCCGGAAGTGGTCACGATACGGCACGTTGAAACTGACCCCGGGCGCGACCAGCACGTGCTTGCGCTCGAGCAACTCGAGGGCGAAGGCCTGATCGTCGAAGTCCGGCACCCGCTCCGTATCGACGCCCATGAACGCATAGAGCGCCCCTTGGGGCCTCGACACCTTGAGCAGCGGATTGGCGGCGGCCGCATCGAGGATCGCACGGCGAGACTCGAACAAACGGCCCCCGGGAGCCGTCAGCTCCCGGATGCTCTGGTGGCCGCCCAAGGCCGTCTGCACCGCCCATTGACCGGGCACGTTGCTGCACAAGCGCAGCGAGGCGAGAAGCTCCATCGCTTCGAGGAACCCCTGTGCGGCCCGCAATTTGCCGGACACCACCGCCCACCCGACGCGATAGCCGCAGGCGCGATAGACCTTGGAGAGGCCCGACATGCTGACGCAGACCGTGTCACGCACCAGCGTCGCCATCGGCGTGAACACCGCCTCATCGTAGAGCACTTGGTCGTAGATCTCGTCGCTCAGCACCACGAGCCCTTGACGCTCCGCCAAGCGCGCGATGGCCTCGAGCACCGGCTGCGGGTAGACCGCGCCGGTCGGGTTGTTGGGGTTCACGACCACGATCGCGCGGGTACGCGGCGTGACGAGGGCGGCGAGCTCCGCGGGATCAGGGATGAACCCGTTCTCGGGACGGCAGGGATAGTGGACGGCGCGGCCGCGGTTGAGGTTGACCGCCGCCGTCCACAAGGGATAGTCCGGGCTCGGGACGAGCACCTCGTCACCGTCGTTGAGCAGGGCCCGCAGCGCAAGATCGATGAGCTCGCTCACGCCGTTGCCGATGAACACCTCTTCGGCGCTGACACCCGTGACCCCGCGCGCCTGCTGCTGCATCACCACCGCTTCGCGCGCCGGGAAGATCCCCTTCTGGTGGCAATACCCCTCGCTGTCGGGGAAGTTCTCGATCATCGCGAGGCGCATCGTCTCGGGCGTACGGAACCCGAACAGGGCCGGGTTGCCGATGTTGAGCGAGATGATCTCGTAGCCCTTGCGCGCGAGCTCTTGGGCGCGACGGGCCAACTTGCCGCGGATCTCGTATCGGACGTTGCGGAGGCTGTCGCTGGTGCGGATCAGCGCCTCGGGACTGTTCATGGTCGGATTCCGGAGTCGCCAGCCCGCAGGCCGGCCAAGCGCGAAAGGATACCGCGAAGCCCGGCCGCGCCGCACTTGCGTTCCGCGCCGCGCATGTTAGCGTCCGGCGGAGGGTCAAGACTGGACTTCCACGGCAAAAGGAGCTCTTTGGAATGGAAAATCTGGCATCGAAAATGCCCCTGCTCGCCAAGCAGGAAGGCGTCTGGGAAGGGGTCTATCGCTACTACGATTTCGACGGTCGGATGGTCGACGAACATGCCTCGCGCCTCACCTGCCGCCTCGTGCAGGGGAGCGGCTGGGACTACCACCAGACGAACCTCTACACCTGGGCCGATGGGCGCACCGACACCCGGGAATTCCACGGACGCTGGCGCGACGACCGGTTGTGGTTCGAGGATGGCCCGATCGACGGCTGGGCCGCGGAGAGCCCGCTCGACCCGGAGCGGCGATCGTTGCTGCTGCAGTGGCGCCGCAGTGATGAGCCCGACACCCGGTTCTACGAGATGATCCAGGTCGATGCGGAATGCCGGCAGCGCTCGCGTGTCTGGCACTGGATCCGCGACGGACGCATCCTGCAGCGCACCCTCATCGACGAGCGCAAGGTCGCCGACGATTGGCGCTGAGGCTGCGGCCCGGATATCACCCGCCCCGATGGACGCAGGTCGCCCCGAACCTCTGCTCGACGCCCTGCTGTCCGTCACCCTGACCGCGCCCCGCATCGCACCGGTCGCGGACGCCTATGTCGCGTGGCTCGGCTACCGCGTGAACGCCGAGGGTGAGGTCACGCCCGCACTCGCCGCCGACTGGCTCGCGCCGCAGGCCGCCGGCAGCCGATGGATCGAGCTGTGTGCCCCCTCTGCGGGCGGATCCGGGGCCGACTGCGTGCTGCGGCTCGTCGAACGTCCTGCGGTCGACGGATTCGCCCCGCTCCGGCATCACGGTTGGAACGCCAACGAGATGCTGTGCCAGGATCCGGACGCCCTCGCCGCCCGGTTTGCCCTGCCCGGGTCGCCGTTCCGGGTGATCGGCCCGCCTGCGCCGTTGGCGTCGAACCCGCGCATCGTCGCGCTGCAAGCGCTCGGCCCTGCCGGTGAGATCGATTACTTCACGCGTCTGCCGCCCGAGGGGGGCAGCCTGATCAAGACCCCCGCGCGCACGGCCGTCGACCGCAGTTTCATCGTGGTGCTGGGCGGGCCCTCGATCTCGGCGATGAGCGCGTTCTATCGCGACACGCTCGGCCAGACGGTATCGCCCGTGTTCGAAGCGCCGGTGGACGTCTTGAACACCGCCCAGGGTCTCCCTGCGGGACATGCGACGCCGATGGCGCTGGTGGCGCTCTCGCCCGCCTATGCGCTCGAGCTGGATGAATACCCCGTCACCGCGACGTCCCGCCCGCAGCACGCGGGCGACCTGCCGCCCGGCATCGCGATGATCGGGCTGCGCGCAACGTCGGCCCTGCCGCACACTCTGCCCTGGCAGACCGCGCCGCGGCTTCGTACCGACGACGAACCGCACGCCGGCCGACGGGCCGGGCTGCTCATCGGCGCGGCGGGCGAACGCCTCGAGATCGTCGAAGGGGTCAGAGAGACTCGGTGATGATGAACTGCGGGTCGGCGGCCATCGACTGGAACGTCGCCGCCACCTTCTGCATCGTCTCCGTGGAGACATCCGCCCCCAGGGCCTCGAGGCTGTGCAGGTCGATGATCTCGACGTATTGATACGGGGCAGCGCCACCGCCCAGCAGTCCCTGCGATTTCAGCACCTCGAACCGACGCACCGACGGCAGCGCGTTGACGATCGGCAGGTCCGTGTCGCGCGCGAACGCCTCGTAGTCGGCGACGCTCACGCCGGGCTTGAGGTTGAAGAGCACGATGATCTTGGCCATGGGAGCCTCCACGAAATGGATGATGGGCCGATCATAGCCCGAGGTGAGATCAAAGACCGAGTGCGCCCGGGTTCATCCGTCCGTCCGGATCGACGAGCCGCTTGAGCTCCGCCAGGAACCCGGCGGCGCTCGGCGCGAGACCTTCCTGATAACGGTAGAACTTGCCGATCTGGAAGCTCACGGCACCGTGCTCCATGAATGCGGTCGCGAGATCGGCACGCAACCGGGCCACCGCCGCAGTCGCTTCCGGGTTGGACGGATAGGTCGGCAGACCCGAGAGGTAGCCCGCGTCGAGGACGCGATCGTGAAAGGCTTGGCGGGCCTCCGGCCAATAGAGCACCGGTTCGAGCAGCGTGCCGGCTCCACCGACCGTGCAAACGAGATAGCCGCGGTCGATGTCGTGACGACGCATGGCCTCCGCATGGTCTGCGAACACCTTTTCGCAGGCCTGGTACATCGCGAGCGCACGGGAGAACGGCACGGTGCCGTGCACGGGCACCCAGCGCTCGCCGTTCGGCCCGAGCATGCTGTTGAGTTCGGCGAACGGGTTCGCGCGCATGACCTTGGGCACGGTGTTCTCGACCTCCGTGCCGCTGACGGACATGATGCGACGCACGATCGCGGCCTTCGCGTCGGCATCGGCCGCATCCCGGCCATCGAGCGACAGATGGATGGAGAACGTGCCCTCCTCGAGGAAGCCGCGGCCCGCCATCACCACTTTGGCGCCTTCCTTGAGACCCTTCAGCACACTGCCCGAATTGCGGACCACCGCACCGAGCGCCTTGGCGTCCGCGGCGAGACTGCTGCGCTTCATGCGCACCGCCTGCAGACCCGGATCGAATCCGAACTGCTCGGACACCACGTCGGCGCGCGCGACTTCGGCCATCGCGTCGAACAGCGGCGCCGGCTCACGGAACGAGAACGACAGATAGCGTGACTCCGGCTGCGGGCGGATCAGGCGGAACGTCGCACGGGTCTTGATGCCGAGCGCGCCGCAGTCGGACAGGAACATCCCGAGCACGTCGGGACCGAACTGACGGAAGAACGGCTTGCCGTGCGCGATGGCGTGGCTGCCGAGCGTGAGCACGCGCCCGTCCGCCAGCACCACGTCGAGACCGATGACGCTCTCGGCGACCGCGCCATATCGCCCTGAACCGAGGAAGATGCTGCCCTGCGAGAGGGCGCCGCCGATGGTGGAGCGCAGTCCCGACAAGGGGCCATAGTACGGCGTGCGTACACCGTGCGGCGCCAAGGCCTCGAAGAGCGTTTTCCAGGTCGCGCCGCATTCGACGGTGACGAAACAATCGTCGGCATCGATGACCTGCACCCGCGACATCTCGAGCAGGTCGACCATGATCGAATCCGGTCGGTTCGGCAGATAGCCGTCCGTATAGGACATGCCGCCCCCGCGCGGGACGATCGGCAGCTTCGCGGACGCGATCGCCTTCAGGGCGCGCGCAAGCGCGTCAGCATCAGGCGGGCGGATGACCGCGGCGGGAAGCTGACCGGCCCGATAGACATCCTGCGCGTGGAACTCGAGCTCCGCACGATCGGTGATGACGCGATCGACGCCGAGCACGCGGCGCAATTCCGCCAAAGCGCCGTCGACCGCGCCGGGCATCAGGTGGACGGACTGGCTCATGAGGGCTTCTCCGCGAGGGGGCTACGGCCTGAGTCTAGCCGAGCGGAAGGGCGAGATGCGCTGCGGGAGGAGGTCTCACGGTCGGTGCTAGAATCGACGTCCGTCTCCCGGCCATACCGCGAGCCATCATGGGCATCCTCCGCGACCGCATCCCCGACTTCGAGTCCCACATCCCGGTGGCGGTGATCGGCGCCGGCGCCTGTGGCCTCGCCGCCGCGCTGGCCGCGCGCGATGCCGGCCGTGACGTCATCGTGTTCGAGCGTGACGAACGCCCTTGGGGGAGCACCTCCATGTCCCTGGGTGCCGCGTGTGCCGCAGGCAGCACCGCACAGCGTGACGCGGGCGTCGAGGACTCCGCAGAGCTCTTCCTCGCGGATGTCATGGCGAAGACCGACGGACGCGCCGATGCGGAGCTCGCGAAGGTGGTGGCGGAACGCTCCGGTCCCACGATGGACTGGTTGACGGCGCAACAAGTGCCCATGCAGCTCGACTTCAAGTGGACGGGCCTCGGACACTCGCGCCCCCGTCTGCACATCCCGCCCGGCCGCAACGGCGAGGAGCTGCTGGCGCTGCTGCTCAATGCCTGCGCGCGCGCAGGCGCGGAGGTGATGACGTCGGCGCGCGTGGTCGATCTGTATGCCGACACCGACGATCGCGTCCGCGGGCTGCGCATCGAGCGGCCCGGCGGCGAGATCGAAGAGATTGGCTGCGATGCCGTCGTGATCGCGACCTGCGGCTTCGGCGGCGATCACGCGATGGTGGCCGAACACATCCCGGAGATGGCGAACGCCCGTTACTTCGGGCACGAAGGCAATCAGGGTGACGGCATCCGGTTCGGTGCAGCCTTGGGCGGCGCGCTCGCCGACATGAGCGCCTATCAGGGCCTCGGTACGCTCGCCGACCCGCAGCAGGTCGTCGTACCGCATCCGCTGCTCATCGAGGGCGGATTCCTCGTCAACGCCGAGGGCGCGCGCTTCACCCACGAACTCGCCAACATCTCCGGCATGTGCGTACCGGTGCTCGCGCAACCGGGCGGCCTCGCGTGGGTGGTCTTCGATGCCCAGCGACACGAGGTCTGCCTCGCGCACTCCGTCGAACAGCGCCAGCTCGTCGAGGTGGGCGCATTGCGTCGTGGTACGACTTGGAGCGAGCTCGAGCAGGCCTGCCGCTTGCCCGCGGGCAGCCTCGCGGCTGAGGACGCCCACATCGCAGCCGCCCGCAACGCAGGACGGGCCGATCGGCTCGGTCGCGATTTCTCCGGGCTTGCCCCGCTGGAGCCGCCCTATTTCGCCGTACGGGTCACGGGCGCCTTATTCCATACGCAGGGCGGCCTGCGTGTCGACAGCGATGCCCGCGTGCTGCGCGCGGATGGTCGCGCGCTGCCCAACGTGTTCGCGGGCGGCGGCGCGGCGCGCAGCATCTCCGGCCCTGCCGTCACGGGCTACCTGCCGGGCGCCGGATTGTGCATGGCGCTCACCCTCGGCCGGATCGCAGGCACTGCCGCCGCGGCCATCGCCTCGCCCACCTGATCGAGTCGCCCAACTGATCGCAACGACCGCTTGGTAGGCAGGGATGGCATGGCGGCCGCGGACAGTTGGCCAGGTTCCCGCGCTTCGGTTGTGCGACCACCATGTGGACACTGCGCGGCGCCGCTGTCTACACTCCCGCGAACAACAAGATTCTCGATACGGGGGTATCACACGATGGAATCCACACGTCCGATCCGTGCGCTCGTCCGCGGGCTCGACGCGCTCACCGTGCTCAACCTGCGCAATGGCGCGACCGTCTCCGAGGTCGCCCAAGAGATCCGCCTGCCGCGCACCACCACGTACCGCATCCTCGAGACGCTGAGCCACGCAGGTTTCGTGTACCGCGATGCCACCGACGACCGGTACCGGCTCACCATCATGGTGCGCGGCCTGTCGGACGGCTATGACGATGAAGCCTGGGTCACGCAGATCGCGCGCCCCTATATCCACGAACTGGGCAAGGACATCGTCTGGCCGGTGGCGCTCGCCTCGCTGTCCGGCACCTCGATGATGGTCCGGGAGTCCACCGACCATCGCAGCCCGCTTGCGGTCGAGCGCTACTCCGCCGGGTTCCGCGTGCCCGTGCTGACCTCAGCCTCCGGACGCGTCTACCTCGCGTTCTCGTCGCCGACGCACCGGGAGTCCTTGCTCGATATCCTCGCGCGGTCCACCCGCGAGGAGGACGCCCTCGCCCGCGACCGCCCCGAACTCATGAAGCTCCTCAACGACACGCGCATGCAGGGCTACGCCTCGGCCGTCCGCGCGCGCAGGGTGTCGGACGAGATCAGCATGGCGGTGCCGATCATGGTCGATGACCGCGTGCTCGCCGCTGTGACCATCCGATTCAGCGGCACTGCGGTGCCGCTCAAGTCGGCGGTGGACCGTTTCCTGCCGAAGCTGCGCGAGACGGCCCAGAAGATCCGCCAGACCTTCGCCGAGCAGCAGCGCGACCCCCCGCACCAGACGCAGCTGACCCCACGGCTGACCGCGGTGCGCTGAGGGGGCGGCACGTTCCACCCCTGCATGCGCAGGCGCGACCCGGCGACGGCGGGTCTCGTCCGCGACCTGAGGCGGCCGCTCGACCCCCAGCGGAGGCTTAACCCCGGCTCGCGGGGGCTGTAGAATCCCCGCTCCCCCACCTGCAGAGTGCCAGATGAAGCGCATCCTCGTAGCGATCAAGCGTGTCGTCGATTACAACGTCCGCATCCGCGTCAAACCGGACGGCTCGGGCGTCATCACCGATGGCGTCAAGATGAGCATCAACCCGTTCGACGAGATCGCCCTCGAAGAAGCGTTGCGCCTCAAGGAAAAAGGCCTGGCGGAAGAGGTGCTTGCGGTCTCGATCGGCCCGGCGGACTGCCAACAGCAGCTGCGCACGGCCCTCGCGATGGGCGCCGACCGTGCGATCCTCGTGCAGACCGATGCCGCCATCGAGCCGCTCGACGCCGCGCGCATCTTCCGCGCGGTCTGCGACCGCGAGACGCCGATCCTCGCCATCCTCGGCAAGCAGGCCATCGACGATGACTGCAGCCAGACGGGACAGATGTTGGCTGCGCTGTGGGGCCGGCCGCAGGCCACCTTCGCCTCGAAGGTCGAGCTGACGGGCGACACCGCGCGGGTGACCCGCGAGGTGGACGCCGGGCTCGAGACCATCGAGGTCGACCTGCCGGCGGTCATCACCACGGACCTTCGCCTCAACGAGCCGCGCTACGTCAAGCTGCCCGACATCATGAAGGCGAAGAAAAAGCCGCTGGACACCGTCGATCCGGCCTCGCTCGGCATCGCGCCGGTCGAGCGCCTGAAGGCGGTCAAGTTCGACCCGCCGCCCGTCCGCTCGAAGGGCGTGATGGTCAAGGACGCACAAGAACTCGTCGACGCGCTGCGTCGCAAGGGGCTCGCATGAACCGTATCCTCATCGTCGCCGAACACGACGGCGCCCGTCTCAATCCCGCGATCGCCAAGTGTGTGACCTGCGCCCGAGCCATCCCGGACGCCGAAGTCACCGTGGCCGTGTTCGCCGCCGACCCCGCCGTCGTGGCGGGTGCCGCAGCGGCCGTCGCCGGTGTCGACCGTGTCCTCACGGTCACCCACGCCGCGCACGCCAACCCGCTCGCCGCGGCGATCGCCCCGCAGTTGGCCGAGCTCGCCGCCGCCTACTCCCATGTCTTCGGGCCCTCCACGACCTTCGGCAAGGACCTGATGCCGCGCGTCGCCGCATTGCTCGACTCGCCGCAGGTCTCCGACCTGATGGCCGTCGAGAGCGCCACCCGCTTCCGTCGGCCCATCTACGCCAACAACGCCATCGTCACGGTCGAGGTCGCCGCGGGCACACGGACCATCGCCACGGTCCGCATCGCGTCCTTCGAGTCCGCGGGCGTCTCGGTCGCCCCCGCTCCCATCGAGGCCGCGACCGTCGCCGCCGCACCGGACACGCACACGCGTTTCGTGTCGGTGTCCTCGGCGCGCTCGGACCGCCCGGATCTGCAGACCGCCGCAAAGGTGGTCTCCGGAGGTCGCGCGCTCGGCAGCGCCGAGAACTTCACGATCCTCTTCAAGCTCGCCGACAAGATGGGCGCGGCGGTCGGCGCGTCCCGTGCGGCGGTCGATGCCGGCTATGCCGCCAACGACATGCAGGTCGGTCAGACCGGCAAGATCATCGCGCCGGAGCTCTATCTCGCCTTCGGCATCTCGGGCGCGATCCAGCATCTCACCGGCATCAAGGACGCGCGGACCATCGTCGCCATCAACAAAGACCCCGAAGCGCCCATCTTCGAGGTCGCGGACATCGGTCTGGTGGGTGACCTGTTCCAGGTGGTCCCCGAGATCGAGCGTCTGCTCGGCACGCCCGCCTGACCTTCCGCGCGCGGGGCAGACCGCGCCAGGGCACAGACCGCCGGCAGCGTCGGAGTATCCTTGGTGGGGCCTCGTTCCGAGGCCCTCCGAGGAGTTCCCATGCAACGGTCACCGAAAACGCGCTCTTACGCCGCCCTCGCGAAGACCTCAGCGCGCCTGGCGGGCCGGCCGGCGAGTTTCTATGTCGCGCTCTCGGTGCTGCTCATCTGGGTGGTCACCGGTCCGCTGTTCGGCTTCAGCGATACCTGGCAGTTGGTGATCAACACCGGCACCACCATCGTCACCTTCCTGATGGTGTTCCTCATCCAGAACACCCAGAACCGGGACACCGAGGCGCTGCACATCAAGCTCGACGAGCTCATACGCGCCACCGAGGGTGCGCACAATGCGCTGCTCGATCTCGAGGAATTGACGCAGGACGAGCTCGACGCGTTCCGCGGCCGCTATCTTGCGATCGCGAAGGCCGCCCGGGAGGGCAACGCGAAAGGCGTCCGGGATACCGACACGCCCGAGCCCTGAGCCTCCGGGACCGTCAGACCCGCTCGGGCGCGACGCGGACCAGCGCCTTGCCGAAGTTCTGGCCGCGCATCAGCGCGCAGAACGCGGCCGGCGCGTTGTCCAGGCCTTCGGTGATGTCTTCCCGATACCGGAAACTGCCGTCGCGGATCCAGCCCGAGACGACACGCTCCATCTCGGCTGCCCGGTGCAGGTGGTCGTAGACCACGAGACCCTTGATGCTCGCCCTCGCTCCGACCACGGCGCCGAGCGGAGGACCCGGCGGCGGCGACGGCATGCTGTACGCCTCGATCATCCCGCAGAGCACCACGCGGGCCCCCAGCGCGAGGTTACGAAGCACCGCGGCGAGGATGTCCCCGCCCACGTTGTCGAAGTAGACGTCGATGCCACGCGGACAGGCATCTTTGAGGGCTGCGACGAGGTCGCCGTCCTTGTAGTTGACGCAGGCCGCGTAGCCGAGCTCGCGCACCGCGTAGTCGCACTTCTCGGCCGACCCGGCGATGCCGACCACCCGGGCGCCCATGTGGGCTGCGACCTGGCCCGCCGTGCTGCCGACCGGACCCGTGCAGGCGGAGACGACCGCGGTCTGGCCGGGCAGCGGCTCGCCGAGGTGGATCATCCCCGCCCAACCCGTCAAGCCGGGCATGCCGAGCACGCCCAACGCCGTCGAGAGCGGCGCCAGGACGGGGTCGAGCTTCCGCGCCCCCTGCCCCGACGACAGCGCGTACTGCTGCCAGCCATTGCGGACCGCGACGAAGTCTCCGACGCCGAAATCCGGGTGGCGGGACTCGATGACCTCGGCGACCGTTTCGCCGACCATCACGTCGCCCGGTGCCAGCCGATCGGCGTAGATCGGGCTGTTCTTCATCACGTTGCGGTAGTACGGGTCGAGCGACAGGTAAACCGTACGCGAGAGGAACTGCCCGGTCCCGGGCACCGGGATCGGGGTCTCATCGACCCCGAAATCCTCGGGCACCGGCAGCCCCACGGGGCTGCGGTAGAACGTGATCCGGCGGTTTCGGGCGGTCATCCCGTGTCAGAGCACCGAGAGCACGTGCTCGGCGGAGGACACCTCGAACTTGCCCGGCGCTTCGATGAGCACCTGCGTCGCGACGCCGTCCTTGACGACGAGGGCGAAGCGCTGGCCGCGTTCACCCATGCCGAAACCGCGGGCGTCGAGGGCGAGGCCCAGCGCACGGGCGTAGTCGCCGTTACCGTCGGCCAACATCGTGACCGTATCGGCGGCATGGCTCGCCTTGGCCCAGGCTCCGAGCACAAAGGCATCGTTCACGGCCGTGCAGGCGACGGTGTCGACGCCCTTGGCCTTGAAGGCGGCCGCGTGCTGGACGAAGCCCGGCAGGTGCTTGGCGTCGCAGGTCGGCGTGAACGCACCCGGCACCGAGAACAGCACCACGGTCTTGCCGGCAAAAAGGGCGTCGGTCGTGAGCTCCTTGATGCCCTCGGCGGTCGGGGTCTTGAAGGTGCCCGCGGGCAGCTTGTCGCCAGCCTTGATGGTCATGCGTGAACTCCTTGGAGATCGGTTGTGGGGAATCGATTGGAAGGGACGGGATGATACCCCAACCCCCCGCCCTGCCGCCCCGGCGGGAGGTCAGACGTAGGGACGGTGCAGATATCGGCCGCTCGGCGTACCCACCGGCTTGCCCTCGTCGTACACCAGGCGGCCGCGCAGGAAGGTGCTGGTGACGGTGGCCGCCATCTCGATCCCCTCGAACACCGAGAAGCCCTGATCGGACTCCGAACCCTTGCCCCCGGCCATGAAGCTGCGCTTGGGATCGACGAGCGCGATGTCCGCATCGAAGCCCGGCGCGATATCGCCCTTGGCGTTCAGGCCGAAGCGGCGTGCCGGGTTCCAGGAGGTCAGCTCGGCGATCCGGTTCCAGCTGAGGCCGCGGGGACGCCCCTCGGTGATCAGCGCCGGCAGCAGGAACTCGCTGCCGCCGAACCCGGATTTCGCGAGGAAGATATCCTTCTTGCCCTGCTTCGCCGCCCCGAGCTTGTCCTCGAGACGGCAACAGGCGTGGTCGGAGCAGACCCAGTCGAGCTTGCCGTCCAACAACGCCTCCCACAGGAACTCGACGTCGTCCCGGGAACGGATCGGCGGATTCACCTTTGCGAGGCTTCCGACCTTGGTGTCGTAGTCGAGACACAGGTGGGCGATGGTGACCTCGCGGCGGAAATCGACGTGCGGGAAGGCTTTGGCCATCTTGAGAGCCGCCTCGACCGCCTTGCGCGACGTGAGATGCAGCAGGTTGATGTTGGCGCAGTTCGTCTCGTTCGCGAGGTACGCCGCGATGGTGATCGCGAGACCCTCCGAGTGCGCCGGACGTGCCGCGCTATAGGCCCGCAAGCCCGAGAGCGGCTTGCAATCGGCGCACTCGGGATCGTGCGTCTCGCCGGTGAGGTAGGTGTCGAGGTCCGTGACCTTGGCGCCACCCTGCACCATCTTGGTGTAGGCGTTGAGGATGTCGGCGAGCTCGCAATGCAGGCTCAGCGAGATCGAGTCGCGCAGCTTCGGCCGGCGCAGCATCGCGCGATGGATGCCCCGCATCACGAACTCGAAGTGCGCGATGTCGTACTTCTCGTCCTCGCCGATCATCAGGAACTCGCGCTGCGAGTTCGAGGCGCCATGCAGGCCGTAACCGCCGTAGAACATGAAGATCTTGAAAGAGGTGACGCCGAAGTCGTCGATCAGCGAGTCGATCTCGCCGATGTGGGTGCGATCGAGCGGCGCCAAGTGATAGGCGTAGTCGACCCAGAAATTGCCGTCCGACTGCGCGAGCACCTCCGGATAGACCTCGGCGTACGGGCCGCCGCGCCCCATGTAATAGCCGCCGGTGCGCATGTAGTTCAGGCTCGAGGTGACGCCGCCCTGCGCGGCCGCGAGGCTCTCGCTGCGCGCATCCTGCGCGAGCGGCCCGTAGATGCCGGTGTGCATATGCGCATCGACGAGTCCCGGGAACGCGATCCGTTGGCGGCCGTCGATCACCTCGGCAGCGTCCGACGCCGCGAGACCCGGCGCCACCTTCGCGATCCGTCCGTCCTTGACGGCGATGTCCGACTTGACGAGCCCGTCCTTGCGGGGGCGCGCGACGCGCACGTTCTTGATGAGCAGGTCGTACTTGGGCTGCTTGGCGGTCATGGGGTCCTCTCAAAGATCGCACCGGGTCAGGCCCCGGTGTCCGGGATTATGCGGCGACGCCGGCACGGAATCTGCGCCGCGACCACACGCCGCGACGCTACGGCCGGCGTGCGGTCGGTCGCACCTCGAGGTGCAGGTGGTACTGGTATCGGTCTGCGCGGTACAGCGCCACGACGCGTTCGACGGGGCGACCGCCGTCGTCCTTCACGACGCGGACCAACCGCAGCAAGGGCGCGCCCACTTCGACGTCCAAAGCCTGCGCCGCCTCGACACCCGCAAGGGTGGCGCCAAGGTACTGCTCCGCGCTCGCCAAGGGGACGCCCGCGGCCTGCAGCAGCATGAACATCGGCTGTTCGCGCTCGTTGGCGTCGGTCAAGCGCGCAGCGATGTCGAGCGGGACAAAGGTCGTGATCAATCCGAGCGGCGCGCCATCCAGTTCGCGGACATGCACGGCCCGACGAACCCGCTCGCCCGCCTGCAGGCGCAACGCGCTGCGCGTGTCTTCATCGGGCAGCACCTCGGTCGACACGAAGCCGCGGACGGTGGTGCGTGCGGCCAGGTCGGAGACCTGACCGACCACCGCGTTCAGGTCGAGCGGCAGGGCACGGTCGCCCGCCGGCACGCATGCGAACGTCCCGCGACCCTGTTTGCGTTCCAACCATCCTTCCGCCTCGAGCGCCGCGATGGCCTTGCGGATGGTGATCCGTGAGACGCCGAAGATCCGGCAGAGCTCCGGTTCGG
>JBIIVD010000077.1:0-5632 GCA_044339635.1 Steroidobacteraceae bacterium
TCGTCAAGTTCCGCCGTCGCAAGCACTACCTGCGCATGAAGAACCACCGTCAGAAGTTCACCGAGGTCAAGGTCACCGGCATCACCGCCGGCTGATCGGACCGTTTTCCGGAGCACACCCTCATGGCACATAAAAAGGCAGGCGGCAGTACCAAGAACGGCCGCGATTCCCACAGCAAGCGCCTCGGCGTGAAGGCCTTCGGCGGCGAGCAGGTCGTCGCGGGCAACATCATCATCCGCCAGCGCGGCACGCAGTACCGCCCCGGCGAGAACGTCGGGATCGGCACGGACCACACGCTGTTCGCCCTGAAGGACGGCAAGGTCGCCTTCAAGCGCCGTGGTGCCGAGCAGAAGATGTTCGTGAGCGTCCTCGCCGACTGATCGGTCGCAGCGCTCGCCGACATCGCGAACCCCGGCCCCGCGCCGGGGTTTTCGTTTCAGGAGGCGGGGCGAGGGGCAGAGGACGGTTGGCAGGCCTGATTTTGGGAGCATGAGCCGATGAAATTCGTCGACGAGGCCAAGATGCGGGTGCAGGCCGGCAACGGCGGGCGCGGCTGCCTCAGTTTCCGGCGCGAGAAGTTCATGCCCTTCGGCGGGCCGGACGGCGGCGACGGCGGCCACGGCGGGTGCGTGTGGCTGCGCGCCGCGGAGGGCATCAACACCCTCGCGGACTTCCGCGTCGAGCGCAATTTCAAGGCGCAATCGGGCGAGGCGGGCAGCGGCAACGACTGCACCGGCCGCGGCGGCGACGACCTCTACGTGGCGGTGCCGGTCGGCACCGTGGTGCGCGATTCGGAGACCGGCGAGCAGCTGGGCGATCTGGTGCGCGCTGGCGACACGCTGATGGTCGCCCGCGGCGGCAAGGGCGGCTGGGGCAACGCGAAGTTCAAGACCAGCACCAACCGCGCGCCGCGGCAGTTCGGGCCGGGCTTGCCGGGCGAAAAACGCCTGCTCGAGCTCGAGCTCAAGGTCATCGCCGATGTCGGCCTGCTCGGCTTCCCGAACGCCGGCAAGTCCACGCTGATCCGTGCGGTGTCCTCGGCGCGACCGAAGGTGGCCGACTATCCCTTCACGACCCTGCACCCGAACCTCGGCGTCGTGTATTGCGGCGAGCACCGCTCGTTCGTGATGGCCGACATCCCCGGGCTCATCGAGGGCGCGGCGGAAGGCGCGGGGCTCGGCATCCGTTTCCTCCGGCACCTGCAGCGCACGCGGGTGCTGCTGCACCTCGTGGACATCGCGCCCATCGACCCGGATGCCGATCCGGTGCGCGACGCGCGCGCGATCGTCGCCGAGCTCAAGAAATTCTCCAAGGACCTCGCCGCGCGGCCGCGCTGGCTGGTGCTGAACAAATCCGACCTGCTGCCGCCCGACGAGGCGGAGAAGAAGGCCAAGGCCATCGTGCGTTCGCTGCGCTTCAAGGGGCCGTGGTTCCTGGTGTCGGGCGTGACCGGCGCCGGCACTCGCGATCTCACCGAGGCCGTGATGCGGTTCCTCGAGGAGCGCGCCGCCGCCGAGGCCGCCGACGCGGCGGCCGGCAAGGGCTCGGCCGGCAAGGGCCCGGCGGGCGATCCTGACGCCGGATCCTGAGACGGGCGGCAGCGTCCGATGCCCGACCGCAACACCAAAGTCCGCCGCCGCATCGCTGCGGGCAAGCTGCGGATGCGGATCCGCGACCTGCGGAACCTCGGGCCGCGTGCCGAGCAGATGCTCGCCGAGGTCGGCATCCTCACCGCCGAGGAACTGCGCCGCCGGGGTGCGCTCGAGGCCTACCTGGCGGTGCGCCGCAGGGGTGAGCCCAGGGGCTCCCTCAACCTGCTGTGGGCCCTCGTGGGGGCGCTCGAGCCTTGGCCCGAGGGTCGGGACTGGCGGGAGGTGGCCAGCAGCGAGGCCCGTCTGCCGCTGATGCTGGCGCTGGAGACGCGCGAGGGCGCGCGCAGGCAGGCCTTGGAGGCCGCAGGGATCGCGCCGGCGCAGGGCGCCCGGGCCGACCCGGCGAAGGAGCCGGAGGACAGCGTTGCTTGGGTGCCGGGATTGCCGTTCGAGGCGCCCCGGAGACCGGCCGCTCGCAAGCCGGGCCGGTCGGGCCGGGCGAGGCGTTGAGCCCCGCCCGACACAGGATCAGGCGAGCTTCTTGAGCTTGGCGGCGAGGCGCTTCTTGTGGCGCGAGGCCTTGTTCTTGTGCACCAGACCCTTGTTGACCAGCGAATCGACCGACGAGGCGGCCTTGCGGACGGCCGCAGTGGCGTCGTCCTTCTTGCCCGAGGCGATGGCCTCGTTGGCGTTGCGCAGCGCCGAGCGCTGGCGCGATCGGAGGGCGACATTACGGTTGCGGTGCTTGACGGCCTGGCGGGCGGCCTTCTCGGCGGACTTGGTGTTGGCCACTTAGGGTGCTCTGGGTGCTGAAAAAGGCGCGTATTTTGGTGGCGCACCCGGGGGTTGTCAACGGCGATGATGCCCCGCCTTCGGTACAATGTCCGGCTGATTCCCCGTCCGGGACGCCATGAGCCGCGCCATCTTCAAGAGCACCTCGGTGGTGGGCCTCACCACCCTCCTGTCCCGCGTCACCGGGTTGCTGCGCGACATGGTCTATTCGCAGGCCTTCGGCGCCGGCACGCTCATGGACGCCTTCCTGGTCGCCTTCAAGATCCCGAACTTCCTGCGCCGCCTGTTCGCCGAAGGCGCGTTCTCGCAGTCCTTCGTGCCGGTCATCTCCGAGTACAAGGTCCGCCGCGGCGATGACGAGGTGCGCGGGCTGGTCGGCGATGTGGCGGGCACCTTGGGCGCGGTGCTGATCGGCGTGACCGCGATCGGCGTGGTCGCCGCGCCGCTCATCATCCTCGGCTTCGCCCCGGGCTTCACGCAGGAGCCCGGCAAATACGAGCTCGCCGTCGAGATGCTGCGCTGGACCTTCCCGTACCTTTTCTTCGTGTCGCTGGTGGCGCTCTTCAGCGGCGTGCTCAACAGCTACGGGCGCTTCGCCGTGCCGGCGTTCACGCAGGTGATCATGAACCTCGTGATGATCTTCTTCGCGGTGGTCATCGCCGCGCAGTCGGCGCGGCCGGGCGTGGCGCTAGCGATCGGCGTGTTCGTCTCGGGCGTGGCGCAACTGCTGTTCATGCTGCCCGCGGTGGCGCGGCTCGGGCTGCTGTCCTGGCCGCGGTGGCGCCCGGCTGCAGAGGGCGTGCGCCGGATCGGCAAACTCATGCTGCCCGGCATCTTCGGCTCCTCGATGGCGCAGGTGAGCCTGCTGCTCGACACCCTGATCGCGTCCTTCCTCGTCACCGGCAGCATCGCCTGGCTCTACTACGCGGACCGGCTGATGGAGTTCGCGCTCGGCGTGTTCAGCATCGCGCTCGCCACCGTGATCCTGCCGCGCCTCTCGGCCCAGCATGCGGTGGGTGATGCCGAGCGGTTCTCCGGGACGCTCGACTGGTCGCTGCGCCTGGTGGTGCTGGTGGTGGTGCCGGCGGCGGTGGGTCTGCTGGTGCTCGCCGGGCCGATGACCGCGACGCTGTTCGGCTATGGCAACTTCACCGCGCGCGACGTCGAGATGACGCAGTACGGCCTGATGGCCTACTCCTGGGGGCTCATCGGCTTCAGCCTCGTCAAGGTGCTCGCGCCCGGCTACTTCGCGCGCCAGGATACAAGCACGCCGGTCCGCGTCGGGCTCATCGCGCTCGGCGTCAACATGACGATCAACCTGCTCGTGGTGCTGCCGGCGCACTACGCCGGCTTCGCGACCCCCTTCGTGCTGCTCGCCACCTCGACCTGCATCTCGGCGGCCGTGAACGCCTTCCTGTTGTGGCGCGGCCTGCGGCGCTCGGGGGTCTATGCGCCGCGCGCCGGTTGGGGCGCGCTCATCGGCCGGGTGCTCGTGGCGAACGCGGTGATGGCGGGTCTGCTGCTCGCGCTCTCCCAGGACCTCGCACGTTGGCTGTCGGCGCCGCCGCTCCATCGCGCCTTCCATCTGCTCGCCTTGATCGCCGCGGGCGCGGCCGCCTACGCGGCGGTGCTGTGGCTCGGCGGGCTACGGCCCGCGCACCTGCGCAACGCCGCGGGCGGGCCGCCCAAGGGCTCGGGAGGGGGCGCCTGAACCATGGAACTCATCCGCGGCATCCACAACCTGCGCGAGCGGCACCGGGGCGGCATCGTCACCATCGGCAGCTTCGATGGCCTGCATCTCGGGCATCGGGCGCTGATCGAGGCCACGCGGGCGCGTGCCGCCCGTGAGGGCCGTCCCGCCCTGATGCTCAGCTTCGAGCCGCTGCCGCGCGAGTTCCTCGCGCCGACGGATCCGCCGGCACGGCTCACCAACCTGCGCGAACGGGTGCGCCTGCTGGGCGATGCCGAGCTCGATGCGATGGTGCTACTGCGCTTCGATGCGCGACTGCGCGCCATGGACGGCGAGGGTTTCGTCGGGCTGTTGCATCGGCAGTTGCAGGCCGCGGGCGTGGTGGTCGGGCACGATTTCCACTTCGGTCGCGGCGGTGCGGCCGACGCCGCGTTCCTGCGCGACACCGGCGCGCGCCTCGGGTTCGGCGTCGAGGTCATCGACCCGGTGGCGGCCGGTGCCGCGCGCGTCAGCAGTTCCGGCATCCGCGCCGCGCTCGCGGCGCGCGACCTCGATGCGGCCGCAGGCCTGCTCGGCCGGCGCTACAGCATGCGGGGCAGGGTGGTCGCCGGGCAGCAACTCGGTCGCACGCTCGGCTTCCCGACAGCTAACATCCGCGTACGGCGCCGGCGGCTGCCGCTCAGCGGCATCTGCGCGGTGCGTGTGCGCGGCATCGGCGACGGGCCGGACGCGCCGACCTACGGCGGTGTGGCGAGCCTCGGCACCCGGCCCACGGTGGGCGGCGTCGAGCCCTTGCTCGAGGTGTTCGTGTTCGACTACGCGGGCGATCTTTATGGCCGCGAGCTCGAGGTGGAATTCATCGCGCACCTGCGCGAGGAAGCCCGCTTCGAGTCGCTCGAGGCCATGGTGGTGCAGATGCACGCCGATGTGACCGAGGCGCGCGAGCGCTTGGCCGAGTTCTTTCAACGGATGATCCAGTGACCGACTACAAACAGACGATCAACCTCCCGCAGACGGGCTTCCCCATGAAGGCCGACCTCGCACAGCGCGAGCCGGCGCTGCTCGCGCGTTGGCAGGTGGAGGACACCTACGGCCAGCTGCGCAAGGTGGCGCAAGGCCGTCCGCGCTTCGTGCTGCACGACGGCCCGCCGTACGCCAACGGCGCGATCCACATCGGTCACGCGCTCAACAAGATCCTCAAGGACATCATCGTCAAGGCGCGCTCGCTGGAGGGCTACGACGCGCCCTACATCCCGGGCTGGGACTGCCATGGCTTGCCCATCGAGCACGCCGTGGAGAAGAAGCACGGCCGCCCCGGCCAAAAACTCGACGTCAACGCCTTCCGTGCCGCCTGCCGTGCCTTCGCCACCGAGCAGGTCGAACAGCAGCGGCGCGACTTCAAGCGCCTGGGCGTGCTCGGCGATTGGGACCGCCCCTACATGACCATGGCGCCCGCGTTCGAGGCGCAGCAGATCCGCGCCTTCGGCCGCATCGTCGAGAACGGCCATCTCTACAAGGGCGCCAAGCCCGTCCACTGGTGCCTCGATTGCCGCTCGGC
>JBIIVD010000041.1:0-19735 GCA_044339635.1 Steroidobacteraceae bacterium
CGCGCCGCTGTCCGCAGTCCGCGCAGTAGCGCCCGTACAGGGTCACCCCGCAATTGGCGCAGTTCACGCCGGCAGTTCGTCCCGCTCGTCCTGTTCGTCGGCGGCGCGCGGCAGGCGCGCGAGCGTCGCGCCCTGGGTGCCGAGTTCGTGCGGGGCGAAATCGTCGACGTTGACGAGGTCCATGACCTTGCGGTCGTACTCGGCGAGCCATGCGGCGTCCGCGCCGGTGACGATGCCGAGCGCCTGGGCTTCGGCGATCATCCCCGGCAAGTCGAGCGAGCGGATGCGACCGGTCTTGACGCCCTCGACGCGGATGCGCTTCTCGAGGTCCTCGGCGCGCTCCGCCATCTCGAGCACTTCCTGCAGCAGGCCGAGCGGATTGTCGGGCGCGACCTTGCGGTAGACGGGATAGCAGAGCCGGTCGCGCACCTCGCCAGGTGACAACACGAGCTCGGCGAGCTGGCGGCCGAGGCGGTCATCCGGTGCCGAGTACTGCAGGCCGCGCGGGAAGATGAAGAAGCGCATCACGGCGGCGAGCGCGCGGTTCGGGAAGTTGCGCAGGAAGCCGTGCAGCTGATCCTGCGCCTTGGAGAGCAGGCTGCGGCAGGCCCACTCGACGATCGGCAGGTCCTCGGGGCGCCGGCCCTGGTTGTCGTAGTGCTTGAGCACCATCGAGGCGAGGTACATGCAGGAGAGCACGTCGCCAAGGCGCGCCGAGAGGTTCTCCTTTTTCTTCAGGTAACCGCCGAGCGACAGCATCGCGACGTCCACGGCGAACGCGAAGCTCGCCGAGAAGCGCACGATGTGCTGGTAGTAGCGCGAGGCCTCGCCGCGGTCCGGCGCCGCCGTGAAGCGCGCATTGGTGAGCGCCATGATGAGCGAGCGCACCGCGTTGCTGATCGTGAAGCCGATGTGGCCGAACAGCGCGCGGTCGAAATCGTCGACGCCGCGGACGCGGTCCGGGTTCTTGGCGGCTTCCATCTCGCGCAGCACGAACGGATGGCAGCGCACCGCGCCCTGCCCGAAGATGATGAGGCTACGGGTGAGGATGTTCGCGCCTTCGACGGTGATGGCCACCGGCACGACCTGGTAGCCGCGGCCGAGGTAGTTCTTGGGGCCGAGGCAGATGCCCTTGCCGCCATGCACGTCCATCGCGTCGTTGGCGATCTGCCGCGACATCTCGGTGACGTGGTATTTCAGCATCGCGGAGGGTACCGAGGGCTTCTCGCCGCCGTCGATGGCGCCGGCGGTGACCGAGCGCGCCGCGTCCATGGTGTAGGTGAGGCCCACCATGCGCGCGATCACGCTCTCGATGCCCTCGAACTTGCCGACCGGCATGTTGAACTGGCGGCGGATGCGCGCATAAGCGCCGGTCGCGAACACCGCGGCCTTGCCGCCGCCGGTGCCGCTCGAGGGCAGCGAGATGCAGCGCCCGACGGAGAGCTGCTCGACCAGCATGCGCCAGCCCTGGCCCGCCATCTTCGGGCCGCCGATGATGAAGTCGAGCGGCACGAACACGTCGGTGCCGGACAGCGGCCCGTTCTGGAACGGCACGTTGAGCGGGAAGTGGCGCCGGCCGATGGAGATGCCCGGCGTCTCGCGCGGGATCAGCGCACAGGTGATGCCGAGGTCTTCGTCGCCGCCGAGCAGCCGCTCGGGGTCGAACATGCGGAACGCGAGGCCGATGACCGTCGCCACGGGCGCGAGGGTGATGTAGCGCTTGGAGAAGTTCAGGCGCAGTCCGGTGATCTCGCGACCCTGCCAGATGCCCTTGCAGACCACGCCGCTGTCGGGCAGCGAGGCGGCATCCGAACCCGCCCGGGGACCGGTGAGCGCGAAGCAGGGGATGTCCTCGCCGCGCGCGAGCCGTGGCAGGTAGTGGTCCTTCTGCGCCTCGGTGCCGTAGTGCTGCAGCAGTTCGCCGGGGCCGAGCGAGTTCGGCACGGCGACGGTCGAGGACACCGTGGCGCTGCGGGTCGAGAGCTTGGCGAGCACGCAGGAATGCGCGTACGCCGAGAACTCGAGGCCGCCGTACTTCTTCTGGATGATCATCGAGAAGAAGCCCTTGCGCTTCAGGAAGTCCCAGACCTCGGGCGGCATGTCGCCACGGCGGTGCGTGATGTCGAAATCGTCGATCATCCCGCACAGCTCCTCGCAGGGGCCGTCGAGGAAGGCCTGCTCCTCGGCCGTGAGCTGCGGCGCCTTTGCGCTGAGCAACTTCGACCAGTCGGGCTTGCCGGTGAAGAGCTCGCCGTCCCACCACACGGTGCCCGCCTCGAGCGCCTCGCGCTCGGTGTCAGACATCGCGGGCAGCATGCGCCGGTAGACCTTCAGGAAGGGACGCGTCAGCACCGCCTTGCGGAGCGGGCGGATGTTGAGGAGCACCAGCAGCGCCGTGCCCGCCCAGAGGATCCCGCTCCACCACAGGGGAGGCTTGGCGAACAGCGTGTACCCCACGAGCAGCGCCAGCACCGTCGCCGTGAAGGCGAGCAGGCTGAGGCGCTTGTAGGCGAGGAACAGCACCGCCGCCACGAACAGCAGCCCGATCCAGCCGCCAGGGAGCGTGAGCGTCCAGACGGCGAGACCGAAGAGCAGGAGGGCGACGAGTGCGTGGGCCATGGCGGTGATCCTGGGTGGTGCGGTGATGTCCGAGCGTCGTTGTCGTTCTTGTGGGCCGGAAGCCGCGGAGCGTTCAGCCGAGCAGGTCCTTGACGCCGTCCCGTTCCTCCAGCAATTCCTTGAGCGTCGCATCCATGCGGGCGCGGCTGAAGGCGTCGATGTCGAGGCCTTGCACGATCTCGTACTGGCCGCCGCGGCAGATGACCGGATACGAGTAGATCACGCCCTCGGGGATGCCGTAGCTGCCGTCGGACGGGATGCCCATCGACACCCAGTCGCCCTGCAGCGAACCGCGGGCCCAGTCGCGGACGTGGTCGATGGCCGCCGAGGCCGCCGAGGCCGCGGACGAGGCGCCGCGCGCCTTGATGATCGCCGCGCCGCGCTGCTGCACCGTCGGGATGAAGTCCTTCTCGATCCAGTCCTGGTCGACGAGCGTGCGCGCGGCCTGGCCTTTCACGAGGCAGTGGTTGATGTCGGGGTACTGCGTGGCCGAGTGGTTGCCCCAGATGACCATCTTCCGGATGTCGTTGACGTGCGCGCCGGTCTTGGCGGCGAGCTGCGACAGCGCGCGGTTGTGGTCGAGGCGCGTCATGGCGGTGAAGCTCGTCGGCTTGAGCGACGGCGCGTTCTTCATCGCGATCAGCGCGTTGGTGTTGGCCGGGTTGCCGACCACCAGCACGCGCACATCGCGCGCGGCGACGGCGTCGAGCGCCTTGCCCTGCGCCGAGAAGATCTGCGCGTTGGCGAGCAGCAGGTCCTTGCGCTCCATGCCGGGGCCGCGCGGCCGCGCACCGACCAGCAGCGCCGCATGACAATCTTTGAAGGCGACGCGCGCATCGTCGGTGGCGACCACCTTGGCGAGCGTCGGGAAGGCGCAGTCGTCGAGCTCCATCACGACGCCCTGCAGCGTCGGCAGCGCCGGGGTGATCTCGAGCAGGTGCAGGTTCACCGGCTGGTCGGCGCCGAACAGGGCACCGGAGGCGACGCGGAAGGCGAGGGCGTAGCCGATCTGGCCGGCGGCGCCGGTGATCGCGACATTCAAGGGCTGCTTCATCAGGGTCTCCAAGAGGGTAACTGCCTGATTTTAGTCCATCGACCCTGCGCCCACCGGTTCTCTCAGGGGGGCTTGACTCCGTGTTGGTGTTGTAGTTATATATATCACCAATGGACTTTGACGGAGCTTTGCCCCATGATGCTTTCCCAACGATCTGTCTCGGTGGCCGTGGCGACTGTGGTCACGGCCTTGATGGTCTGGATGTTCTTGGCAGCCTCGGCCTTCACCGTGGCGCCGGGATGACCCCGGAACGGTCGTGGGCGGGATCGAAACCCATGTTTTGCCGGAGGTCACCGTGGACCCAGCTTGGAGCGAAGGCTCGCCGATCTACCGCCAACTGCGCGAGCGGGTGGTGGCCATGATCCTCGAGGGTGTCCTCAAGGAGGGTGACCCCTTGCCCTCCGTGCGGACGGTCGCCGCCGAGTACCGCATCAATCCCTTGACCGTGCTCAAGGCCTACCAGGGCCTTGCCGACGAGCAGTTGGTGGACAAGTTGCGCGGCCGCGGGATGTACGTGCGCACCGGCGCCCGCGCGGCGCTGCTGCGCGATGAGCGTGAACGGTTCCTGCGGGACCAATGGCCGCGGATCCACGCCACCATCGAGCGCTTGGGATTTTCGCCCGATGAACTGCTCGCCGCACCCCGCAAGGAGGATGGCCGATGACCTCTGCACCCGTGATCGAGGCGCGTGGTCTCCATAAGGCCTATGGTGGCGTGGTCGCCCTCGATGGCGTCGATTTCACGGTCCAGCCCGGCCGCATCGTCGGACTCATGGGCCCGAACGGCGCCGGCAAGACGACCGCCCTCAAAGCCATCCTCGGCCTCACCGATTTCGACGGTGAGCTGACGGTGCTTGGCCGTGACCCGCGGCGTGAGCGTGACCGGATCATGGAAGAGGTCTGCTTCATCGCTGATGTCGCCGTGCTGCCCAAGTGGCTCAAGGTGCGCCAGGCGCTGGACTACGTGCAGGGCGTGCATCCGCGTTTTGACCGCTCGCGCGCCGAGGCCGTGCTCGCGAAGTCCGCCGTGCGCATGGGCGCCAAGGTCGGCGAACTCTCGAAGGGCATGGTGACGCAGCTGCACCTCGCGCTGGTGATGGCCATCGATGCGCGCCTGCTGGTGCTCGATGAGCCCACGCTAGGTCTCGACCTGCTCTACCGCCGATCGTTCTACGAGGCGCTGCTCAACGATTACTTCGACCACCAGCGAACGCTGCTCGTCACCACGCATCAGGTCGAGGAGGTCGAGCACCTGCTCACCGATCTGCTGCTGATCCGTCGCGGCAAGATCGTCCTCGACACCGCTGTCGACGACTTGCCGTCGCGTTTCCAGCAGCTCGTCACCACCCGCGAACAGGCCGAGGCCGCGCGTCGGCTCGGACCGTTGCACGAACGCGAGGTGTTCGGTCGCGTCGGCATGGTGTTCGACGGGCGCAGCGCCGAGGAGCTCGCTCCGTTCGGCGAGGTGAGAACGCCCTCCCTCCCCGACCTCTTCGTCGCCGTCATGCAGGACGCTGCGCCGGCCACCGGTGCTGTGCCTGCCGCCGCATCGTCATCCGCCCCATCAGGAGACGCGCCATGACCTCGTCCCTCATGAACGGACCGTTCATCACCCTCGTGCGCCGGGAACTGTGGGAACACCGCAGTCTCGTCTGGGCGCCGCTTGCGATGGCGCTCACGATCATCGTGCTGAGTTTGGTCAGCAGCGCGATGCACGGCGGCGTCAACATCGATCTCGGGGACAACCGCCCGATGCCGGAACTGTTCAGCGACGCGGAGAAACAGCGCGGCATCTTCAGCATGGTGATGGCGGGGCTCGTGTTGCCTCAGCTCCTGGTCGGCTCCGTGGTGGTGTTCTTCTACCTGCTTGACAGCCTGTTCACGGAGCGCCGTGACCGCAGCATCCTGTTCTGGAAAAGCATGCCGGTGTCGGACACGAAGACCGTGCTGTCGAAGCTGTTCGTCGCCTTGGTGGCGATACCGCTGTGGATCTGGGCGCTGTCGCTCGTGGTGGGGTTGGTCGTGTTCGGTGTGATCGCCGCCCAGGTCTCCGGCACCCCCGCAGCCGGGCTCGGCACATGGCATGGCGACACCTGGCTCTTGGTGCAGGCGTCCATGCTTGGCAAGCTCGCGATCGCTGCGCTGTGGTATCTGCCCGTCGCCGGATGGCTGCTGTTGGTGTCGGTGATCGCGAAGCGCGCGCCGTTCGTCTGGGCCACCTTGCCCTTCCTCGTGCTCTCCATCGCCGAACGCATGACGCTCGGCACCAATGAGGTGGGTACGCTCGTCGCGCGGCGCCTGTTCGGGTTCGGGGAGGAGGTCTCGTTATCCGTGACGCGCAGCGCCATCGATGTGACGGGCGTCGGCGAGAGCATCACGCGCTCGCAGGCCATGGTGAGCGAGTTCCCGCTGCTGGCCAGCCCTGAGCTGTGGCTTGGGGTCGTGGTCGGCGCGGCGCTGGTCTACGCCGCCATCTGGCTGCGGCGGCGCAGCGACGACAGCTGATCGGCCGGGGGCGGTCGGCGGCCGCAGGGCTTCGGCCGCAGAATCATAGTGGCCGTCTATGGCGCCGATGCAGAAAGCCGACTGGCGTCTATGGCACGGCGGCGCGAGAATGATGTCCAAGGACAGAGCAAACCATCTGAGGATCTCACCATGCACAAGACCCGCAACGACATCCCCGCCAAGACGCGCAAGAAGGTCGTCGAGCTGCTGAACGCCCGCCTCGTCGACGCCATCGACCTGTCGATGCAGGCCAAGCAGGCGCACTGGAACGTCAAGGGCCCGAACTTCATCGCGCTGCACGAGCTCTTCGACAAGGTCGCCGAGAACGCCGAGGGGCATGTGGACGCGCTCGCCGAGCGCATCACGGCGCTCGGCGGCACGGCCGTCGGCACGGTGCGGGCGGTCGCCGCCAAGAGCTCGCTGAAGCCCTACCCGGAGAACATCTTCACGGGGCCGCAGCACCTTGCGGCGCTGGCCGATGCGCTCGCCGCGGCCGCCCGCGCCTCGCGTCAGGCGATCGAGGTCGCCGACGACCTCGACGACGAGGTCACCGCCGACCTATTCAATGAAATCACCGCCGGCCTCGACAAGGACCTCTGGTTCATCGAGGCGCACCTGCAATGACCGTCCCGCACGACGCCGGCCATCACCGATGGCCGGCGTCGTGCGCACCGCGCTAGACTGTCTCCCCGGAACCGCAGCCGCAAGGAGACTCCCATGGCAGACCCGCAGATCGCCAGCCGCACCCCGATGGCCGTCGACGTCGAGGAAGGCAAGTCCTATTGGTGGTGCACCTGCGGCAAGTCCGCCAAGCAGCCGTTCTGCGACGGCTCGCACAAAGGCTCCGAGTTCACGCCGCTGAAGTACGACGCCCCGCGCACCGGCACCGTCTGGTTCTGCGCCTGCAAGCACACCGCCAACGCGCCGCTCTGCGACGGCGCCCACAAGAAGCTGCCCTGACGGCGGACGGCAGCCCGGCGATGCACCTGCGGGCCACGCGCCGCGAGGACGTGCTCCAGCTCGCCGCCGAGGGCGATTGGACGGCGCGCAGCCTGCCGGCGGTGGAGCCCGAGGTCGACGCCGCCTTGGAGGCTGCCGCCGCTCGCCTCGTCGAGATCGATACCTCGGGTCTCGGCCGCCTCGACCTGTCCGGCGCCTGGCTGCTGCACGATCTCGCGCAGCGCGCGCGCGCGGCGGGCTTGGAGGTCGCGTGGAAGGGCGGGGCGCCGCCGGCGACCGTGGCCTTGGTGGACGGCACGCTCGGCACGGGGCCGGGTGCGGCCTTCACCGCGCCCACCGCGCCCGATTTCCGCCCGGTCACGCGCCTCGGGCGCACGGTCGTCGCGCGCTGGGACGGCGTGCAGGACGGGCTCGCGTTCACCGGCGAGGCGGCCCTGCGGCTGGTGCGCGGTATCCCGAGCATGAAGTCCTGGCGGCCGACCTCCGTGGTGCGGCATGTCTACGAGACCGGCATCAAGGCCATCCCCATCGTCGCGCTGATCGCGTTCCTGATCAGCGTCATCCTCGCGTACATGAGCGCCGAGCAGCTGCTCAAGTTCGGCGCCGACATCTTCGTGGTGGACCTGATCACCATCGCCGTGCTGCGCGAGATGGGCGTGCTGCTGACCGCCATCATCGTCGCCGGCCGCTCGGGCAGCGCCTTCGCCGCCGAGATCGGCGCCATGAAGCTCAACGAAGAGACCGATGCGCTGCGCGCCATCGGCATCTCGCCGATGGAGGTGCTGGTGCTGCCGCGGGTGATCGGTCTCGTGATCGCCTTGCCCTTGCTCACCGTGATCGCCGACGGGGTGGGCATCCTCGGCGGTGCGCTGCTCTGCTACAGCCTGCTCGACATGCCCTTCGTGCAGTACATCCAGCGCGTCGACGAGACCGTCGGGCCGTGGACGTTCTGGGTCGGCATCATCAAGGCGCCGGTGTTCGCCTTGCTGATCGCCGCGGCCGGCACTTACCGCGGCATGCAGGTGCGCGGCTCCTCGCGCGAGCTCGGGCGGCTCACCACCGTGGCGGTGGTGCAGGCGATCTTCCTCGTGATCCTCGCCAACGCGATGTTCGCGGTGCTCTTCATGGAGATGGGGATATGAGCGCCGCGGCGCCTCCCCCGGCGGCCATCGCGCCCGCGCATGCTCCCGCGCCTGCGGAGCCCGCGATCGAGGCGCGCGGCATCGTCAACCGGTTCGGTGCACAGACCGTCCATGACGGCCTCGACATGGCGGTGCAGCCCGGCGAGGTCTACGGCATCGTCGGCGGCTCGGGCACCGGCAAGAGCGTGCTGTTGCGCACCATCCTCGGGCTGCATCGTCCTCAAGGTGGGGAGGTGCGGATCTTCGGCACCGACCTCACGCGCCTGCCGGACCGCGAGCTGCGTGCCGTCAAGGCGCGCTACGGCGTCACGTTCCAGGCGGGCGCGCTGTTCAGCTCGCTGACCGTGCTGCAGAACGTCCAGCTGCCGATGATCGAGCACCTGGCGCTGTCGCCCCGCGCGCTCGATGAGCTCGCGATGCTCAAGGTGCGGCTCGTCGGCCTGCCTGCGGAGGCCGCTTTCAAGTATCCGGCGCAGCTCTCGGGCGGCATGATCAAGCGCGCGGCCTTGGCGCGGGCGCTGGCCCTCGACCCCAAGCTGCTGTTCCTCGACGAGCCGACCTCGGGGCTCGACCCGATCGGCGCTGCGGCGTTCGATGAGCTCGTGATGGGACTGCAGCGCGAGCTGTCCTTGACGATCGTCATGATCACCCACGACCTCGACAGCATCTTCCGCACCTGCAACCGCGTGGGCGTGATCGTCGACCGCAAGATGGTGTCGGGTACGCTCGCGGAGATCGCGGCCCATCCGCATCCTTGGATACAATCCTATTTCCACGGCGACCGCGCTCGCCGCTTCGAGGTGTCCCATGGAGCGTGAGGCGAACTACACCGCGGTCGGCGCCTTCGTGCTGCTGGTGGCGGCGCTCGCGGCCGCGTTCGTCTACTGGTACTCGGACGCGCGCAACGCCCGCTCCTACGAGCGGCACGAGATCTATTTCGAAGGGTCGGTCAGCGGCCTCACCGTCGGCAGCACCGTGCGCTACCTGGGCGTCGACGTCGGACGCGTGGTGGCGATCCGCATCGACCGCCGATCCGCGGCGCGGGTGCAGGTCATCGTCGACCTCGACGATTCCACGCCGATCTCCGACAAGACGGTCGCGGAGCTCTCGCTGCTGGGCGTCACCGGTTTGCTCTACATCGACCTGTTGGGAAACGCCGGCAACAAACGCCTCGCGGCGGCCGTGCCCGGTGAGCAGTATCCGGTGATCCGCTCGGTGCGCTCGAACTTCGACGTGCTGCTGAGCGGGGTCCCGGAGATGATGGGCCGGGCTTCCGACGTCGCGCAGCGCGCGGGGCGGCTGCTGTCGGACGAGAACATCGAGGCGATCTCGCGGCTCGCCGCGAACCTGGACCGGGCCGGCCGCGACCTGCCGGCGACGATGCGCGAGACCGACGCGCTGGTGCGCGACCTGCGCGACACCGCGAAGGAGCTCGGCGCTGCCGCGGCGACCTTGCGCAGCACCACCGATGCGACGGCGCCCGGCATCCGTGATGCGGTGCAGCGTCTCGGCGTGGTGGCGGACAACCTCGCCTCGACCAGCACGCAGCTCGACCGCTTCATGACCGACAACGCGGGCAACGTCACCGAGTTCACCCGCAACGGCCTGCCGGAGATCGAGCGCTTGGTGGACGAGAGCCGCGCCGCCGCGGACGAGCTGCGCGCCCTCAGCCGTTCGCTGCGCGATGACCCCTCGCAGCTGCTTTATCCGCCGTCGCCGCGCGGCGTCGAGGTGCCCCGATGAGACGGACTCCCTTCAAGGTCGCGCTGACGCTGACGCTGTCTGCGTCGCTCGCCGGTTGCAGCGGGCTGCTTGGCAGCCGTGAGCCGGCGCCGGTCACCTATGTGCTGCGTCCCGTCGTCGCGTCGGTGGCGACGTCGGCCGCATCCGCCGCGCCCTCGCTGCAGGTGCAGCGCGTGGTGGTGGCGCCGGGCTACGCGCGCGATGAGATCCTGCGGACCGAGCCGGACCGCCGCCTCGGCCAATACGCGGCAAGCCGTTGGCCCGACGCGCTGCCGACGGTCGTCGAGCGCCTCGCCGTCGATGCGCTGCGACAGCATGGCGCGTGGTCGGCGGTGCATGACGCTGCGGCGCCGATCGCCGCGACGCAGCTGCTGCGCCTGACGGTGAGACGCTTCGACGCCGAGTATGCGGCCCTCGGCCGCGCGCCCACGGTGCGCGTGGTGATCGACGCGACGGTGGTGAGGCGGAGCGATCGCGTGCTGCTGGCGGCGTTCACTGTCGAGGCGTCGGCAGCGGCCTCCGAAGACCGGATGTCGGTGATCGTCGCGGCCTTCGAGCGGGCTGCGGGCGAGGCGATGGAGGGGGTGGCCCGCAGGGCCACCGGGGTGGACGCGGCACGGGGCGCATCTATCTAAGTCGTTGATTTTATTGAACCAACACCGGTTTGGCGCAGTTTGTATAGTGCCTGTACAGAAATACGCTGTGCAAATGCTTGACGCGCAATCGCGGTTCGGTAGAATTTGGGGCGTCAACCGTCCCTTCTGACGAGTGACCCCCGTTCGGGCGGATCGAAAGATCCGCCCTTTTCTTTTGGGGCGACGGCCGCGGCTTCGAGTTGTTCGCCGATCTCCAGCCATCGTTCTTCCAAGGTCGCGATCTGCCCGAGCAGTCGGCCGTGCCGCAGCGGCAGGTCCCGCGCCGCATCGCCCGACCCGCGCCGATCGGCGTCGGCGTTGCCGGCATACAGCGAGGGGTCGGCGAGCCGGGCCTCGAGGTCGCGGCGCTCGGTTTCACAGCGTGCGAGGTCTTCTTCGATGCGACGCAGCTCCGCGCGCAGCGGGGCGAGACGGTTGCGTTGCTCGGCCTCGAGACGTCGCTGCTCGCGCCGGTCGGCGGCCGTGGCGGGCGCCGCGGCCGATGCAGGCGTGGCGCGGCCCATCGCGCCATCCGCTGCGGTGGGCGTGTCCGTCGCGTCATCCGCCTCGCCGAGCCAGCGTGCGTAGTCCGCGAGGTCGCCGTCGTAGGCCTCGACGCGACCTGCGCGCACGCGCACGAACTCATCGCAGACCCCGCCCAGCAGACCACGGTCGTGCGAGACGAGCACCACGGCACCCGCGAACTCCTGCAACGCGATCAGCAGCGCGTCGCGCATCTCGTGATCGAGGTGGTTGGTGGGTTCGTCGAGCAGCAAGAGGTTGGGCCGGCGCGCGACCAGGATCGCGAGCGACAGCCGCGCGCGTTCGCCGCCCGAGAAGTGGCCCACCGGCTCGAACACCCGGTCGCCCCGGAAACCGAACGAGCCGAGGTGGTCGCGCTGCTGCTGCAGGGTCCAGTCGGCGGCGGGACCGCCCCGTCGGGCGAGCTGGTGCAGTGCGCTGTCGGTCGGGTCGAGCTGGTCGACCTCGAGCTGTGCGAAGAAACCGACCTCGAGATCCGGCGCAGGCGTGCGCGTGCCCTGCAGCGGTGCGAGGTCGCCGGCGAGCGTCCTCACCAGCGTCGACTTGCCGGCGCCGTTGCGGCCGAGGATGCCGAGCCGCATGCCGGGACGCACGGAGAGACGGATGCCGCCGAGCACCGGGCGCCCGGGATATCCGGCCTCGATGCGGTCGAGCACGACGAGGGGTTCGGGCAGCCGGGCGGGCTCGGCGAACGACCACTCGAACGCGTTCTCCGCCTGCTGCTCGACGATCCCCGGCAGGCGCTCGAGCCACTTGATGCGGCTCTGGGCTTGGCGCGCCTTGGTGGCTTGTGCGCGGAAGCGGTCGATGAACGACTGCATGCGTGCGGTCTCGCGCCGGATCTTCTCGTTGGCGGCCTGCTGCTGGGCGAGCCGCGCCGCGCGCATCGCCTCGAAGCGGCTGAAATTGCCCGCGTACGAGTCGATGCGGCCGCCCTGGATGTGCAGGACGCGCCCGACGATCGCGTCGAGGAAATCCCGGTCGTGGGAGACCAGCACCAAGGTGCCGCGATAAGCCTGCAACCAACGCTCGAGCCACAGCACGGCATCGAGGTCGAGATGGTTGGTCGGTTCGTCGAGCAGCAGCAGCTGCGAGGGACACATGAGCGCGCGGGCGAGGTTGGCGCGCATGCGCAGGCCGCCCGAGAACTCGGCGATCGGCCGATCGATCGCGGCGGCCTCGAAGCCGAGACCGTCAAGCAGCGCCGCCGCCCGGCTGCGCGCGGTGTAGCCGCCTTGGTGGTCGTACTCGGCGAGGTAGCGGGCCTGCGCCAAGCCGTCGCCGGCCTCCTGGGCCGCGGCCAGTGCCCGCTCGCAGGCGCGCAGGGCTTCATCGCCATCGATCACGTGTTCGACGACGGGTCGCTGCGAATGCGGGAGTTCCTGGGACACCGAGGCCACCGCGAGGCGCGGCGGGCGCTCGAACTCGCCTTGGTCGGGGGTCAGGCCGCCCTGCAACAGCGCGAGCAGCGTGGATTTGCCGCAGCCGTTGCGGCCGACCACGCCGATCTTCTCGCCCTGCAGCAGGCTGAGGGTGACGTTTTCGACGAGGGGTTCGGGGCCGCGCCGCAGCCGGACATCGCGCAGGTGGATCACCCGCGGATTCTAGGGCGACGGACCGTCCGCCGCGACCGTTCCGGTATGCTCCGCGGCGTGACCTCCGACACCGCGACATCCGCCGCGTCCGGCAGCTTCCGACCGCTCTTTGTGGACGAGCTCACCGGGCGCGCGCGCAGCCACCTCGTCGTCCTCGAGGATCCGCACTGCCTGTTGCATGCCGCAGTGGTGCAACCCTTCCTCGCGATGCGGGCGGCGGCATTGCAGGACGGTATCGTGCTCGAACCGGCGTCCTCGTTCCGCGACTTCGACCGTCAGTGCCTTATCTGGAACGGCAAGTACCGCGGCGAGCGGGCGCTGCTCGACCGGCAGGGACAGCTGCTCGACGCCCTGGCGCTGTCGCCGGCCGAACGGGTCGAGGCCATCCTCTGCTGGTCGGCCTTGCCGGGCGCGAGCCGCCATCATTGGGGCACCGATCTCGATGTCTATGACGGCGCCGCGTTGCCCGCGGGCGAGCGACCGCAACTGGTACCGGCGGAGTACGCGCCGGGTGGCCCGTTCGCCCGGCTCGATGCTTGGCTCGCGGCGCATGCGGCGCGTTTCGGGTTCTTCCGGCCGTACGGTGTCGGACCGGCAGATGCCTTACGCGAGGGCGTCGCACCCGAACCGTGGCACATCAGCCATGCCGCGATCGCGATGGACTGTCTGTCGCGGCTCACGCCGGATGTGCTGCGCGAGGCCTTGGCCACCGCGGCGCTCGAGGGTGCGCCCGAGATCGCGGCCCGCCTCGAGGGCTGGCACGCACGCTTCGTCTTGGGGGTCGATGATCCGCCGGCGATCGCACTGGCGGCCGCGCAAGCGGATGCGTCAGCGCGTGAACTCGGCGATCACGGGAGTATGGTCTGAGGGCCGTTCGGCCCGGCGCGGTTCGCGGTCGATGCGACAGGCGCTGCAACGCGCTGCCAGCGCCTCATGCGCGAGGATGAGGTCGATGCGCAGGCCGTGGTTGCGGCGGAAGGCGCCCTGCCGGTAGTCCCACCAGCTGTAGCTGCCCTCCGGCTGCTCGAAGCGCCGGAAGAGGTCCGTGAACCCGGCATCGTGCAGCCGCTGCAGCGCGGCACGTTCCTCGGGGCTGACATGCACGCTGCCCGCCCAAGCCGCCGGGTCGTGCACGTCGCGGTCCTCGGGTGCGATGTTGAAATCACCGAGCACCACCAGGTTGGCGCGGCGCCCGAAATCGCTCTCCAGCCAGTCGGCGAGCGCGGTGAGCCACCGCATCTTGTAGGCGAATTTGTCGCTGCCCAAGGCCTGGCCGTTCGGCACGTAGAGATCGAGCACCGTGAGTCCGGCGGTCTCCACCGCCAGCACGCGGCGCTGCTCGTCCGGGAATCCGGGCAGCTCCGTGGCGAGCACCGTCACCGGCTCGCGCGACAGCACGGCCACGCCGTTGTAGGTGCGTTGGCCGGCGTAACCGCAGTGGTAGCCGAGCGCCGCGATCTCGGCGGCCGGGAAGTCGGCATCCGTGAGCTTCGTCTCCTGCAGCGCGACCACGTCGGGGGCCGATGCCGACAACCACTCGGCGAGCTGGGGCAACCGCACCCGCAGCGAGTTGACGTTCCAGGTGGCGATGCGCAGTGTGTCCATGGCGCATAGGGTAATCGACCCCGCGTCCCGCCGCGCGTGCCCTGTGTAAGATGCCGCCATGGAGACCTTGAGATACGACCTGGTGGTGATCGGCGGCGGCAGCGGCGGGCTCGCCTGTGCGCAGCGCGCGACCGAATACGGCGCCCGCGTGGCCTTGGTGGAGTCGGCGCGCCTCGGCGGGACCTGCGTCAACGTGGGCTGCGTGCCGAAAAAAGTCATGTGGAACGCGGCGCAGATCGCCCATGCCGCGCACGACGCGGTGCATTACGGTTTTGACCTCACGCTGTCCGGCCACGACTGGGGCGCGTTGCGCGTGGCGCGCGACGCCTACATCACCCGCCTCAACGGCATCTACGAGCGCAACCTCGCCAACCGCAAAGTGGAGCTCGTGCGCGGTCATGCCGCGTTCGCCGGGCCGAACGAGGTCCGGGTCGGCGACCGCCTGCTCGAGGCGCCGCACGTGGTGATCGCCACGGGCGGCCGCCCGTCGGTCCCGCCGATCCCGGGCGCCGGGCATGGCATCACGTCGGACGGATTCTTCGAACTCGCGGAGCGGCCGCGGCGCATCGCCGTGGTGGGCAGCGGCTACATCGCCGTGGAACTCGCCGGCGTGTTCGCCGCGCTCGGCAGCGAGGTGACGATGGTGCTGCGCCGCGACCGGCTGCTGCGGCATTTCGAGGCCATGCTCGGCGACGGCTTGCGCAAGATCATGGCAGGGGACGGCGTCGCCTTCCTCGACCATGCCGCGCCGCGTGCGCTGGAGCGCGATGCGGACGGTACGCTGCGCCTGCTGCTGCAGGACGGGCGCGTCGCAGGTCCGTTCGACACGGTGCTGTGGGCCATCGGCCGCGAGCCCGCCGTCGAGGGCCTTGGGTTGGCGCGCGCTGGCGTGACGATGGATGCGGCCGGATTCATCCCGGTCGATCGTCTGCAACAGACCAACATCGGCGGCCTCTACGCCATCGGCGATGTCACCGGCCGCGCTCAGCTGACGCCCGTCGCCATCGCCGCGGGTCGGCGTCTGTCCGACCGCGTGTTCGGCGGCATGACGGACCGGCACCTCGATTATTCGGACATCCCGACCGTGGTCTTCAGCCATCCGCCGATCGGCACGGTGGGCCTCTCCGAGGCCGAAGCCATCGACCGTCACGGCGCATCGGCGGTGAAGACCTACACCTCCGGTTTTGTCCCCATGTACCACGCGATGACTCCGCGCAAGCCGCGTGCCGAGATGAAGCTCGTCACCGTGGGGTCCGAGCAGCGCATCGTGGGGTGCCACGTGATCGGCGCCGGTGCCGACGAGATGCTGCAGGGCTTCGCCGTGGCCCTCAAGATGGGCGCCACCAAGCGCGACTTCGATGACACCGTGGCGATCCACCCGACGAGCGCCGAGGAATTCGTCACGATGCGCTGAGGGCGCCGCGCCTCTCGGGCGAGGCGGCCACGCGCCGCCGGCCGTCAGCTGTGATCGGCGCGGCGATGGCCCGCAAATGACATCCGGTCGAGCACGCCGAGCAGGAGCGCCGACACCACGAAGGTGAGGTGCACGACCACGTACCAGAAGATCTTGTCGTTCGGCATGGTCTTCGCGTCCATGAACACCTTGAGCAGGTGGATGGACGAGATCGCGACGATCGAGGCGGCGACCTTGAGCTTGAGCGTGCCGGCGTCGAGCTTGCCGAGCCAGCCGAGCTTCTCGCCCTGGTCGGCGACGTCGATGCGCGACACGAAGTTCTCGTAGCCCGAGAACATCACCATCACGATGAGGCTGCCGACCAGCACGAGGTCGATCAGCGTCAGGGTGACGAGCACCAGTTTGTCTTCGGGCAGCGAGGCGACGGCGAACAGGAGGTGGATCGCCTCCTGGAAGAACTTCACGCCGAGCGCGAGCAGCGCCAACGCGAGACCGAGGTACATCGGCGCCAACAGCCAGCGGCAGGCGAAGAGGAGTCTTTCGATCTGGCGTTCGAGCATCGGAGCCTCTGGTGCGGGCGCACGCGGATGGAGGAGGGAATCTTACCGCATGGCCGGTGGGTCGGCGTCCAAGGCGAGCCGGAAGACGTTGACCGGGTCGGCGCCGGGCGTGAGCGCGCGCGTGTCCTCGAGCGACATCCCGAGCGCGCGCAGCGTCGCCATGGAGCGCTGGTTGTGGGTCGACGTGATGGCGAGCACTTCGGTGAGGCCGAGCGCGGTGCGGCCGTGCTCCAGCACCGCGCGCGAGGCCTCCCGCACGTAGCCCGCGCCCCAGTGTTCCGGCAGCAGCGCGAAACCGAGGTCGGGCAGGGGCAGCGTGTCGCGGCGCACGAGGCCGCACATGCCGATCACGGTGCCGTCGGCGCGCAGCGCCACGCGCAGCAGACCATGGCCATGCGTGCGGCAGCTCGCCATCGGCCCCTCGCGCAGGTAGCGGCGGGCATCGCCGATCGAGCGTACGCCGCGATCGCCGATGAACTCATGGAAGGACGGTTCGTTGAGCAATCGCAGCACGAACGGCGCGTCGTCCTCGATGAATCCGCGCAGCGCCAGGCGCGGGGTGTCGAGCGCGAGCGGCGGGCTGTCCGGGGTCATGGACGGGCCACCGCGGTCGCAATCAGGCCGGGGGGCGCGGGAAGGTCGCGGCGGCACACGCTCATGGCTGGCTCCGGTGCGGCGAGGAGAGGCGTTCGCGACCGTGACATGCGTGCCGTCGCACGTAAAGGGTCGCGGGGCGCGATAATGCGGCATGCGCAACCTTGTCCTCGTACTGGGCGACCAACTCGACCGACGTTCCGCGGCCTTCGACGGCTTCGATCCGGCGCAGGACGCGGCATGGATGGCCGAGGCGCCGCACGAGTCGACGGCCCTGCGCTCGAGTCTGCCCCGCATCGCGCTGTTCTTGGCCTGCATGCGCCACTTCCGGGACGCGCTGCACGCCGAGGGTCTGAGGGTCGAGTACCACCCGCGCGGCTCGGGCCCTCTCGTCGAGCGGTTGGGTGCGGACCTCGCACGGCTGCGACCGCAGACCGTGGTGCTGATGGAGCCCGGCGACTGGGGCTTGCGCGAAGCGCTGCGTCGGACGGTCCGCGGGTCCGGGGTGGCGCTCATCGAGCGCGAGGACCGCCATTTCCTGTGTTCGCACGACGGCTTCGCCGCGCACGCGCGCGGCCGCAAGCAGTTGCGAATGGAGTTCTTCTACCGCGAGATGCGCCGCAAGCATGGGGTGCTGCTCGATGCCGATGGCGGACCCGAGGGCGGCGAGTGGAACTACGACGCCGAGAACCGCAAGTCCTTCGGGCGGGACGGCCCGGGCGCGCTCGGTCTTGCCGCGCCGGTCGCGTTTCCGCCCGATGCGCTCACGCAGGCCGTACTCGAGGAAGTCGCGGCCGCCTGTCCCGACCATCCCGGGTCCATCGCCGATTTCGACTGGCCGGTCACGCGCGCGCAGGCGCTGCAGGCGCTCGCCGACTTCATCGACCATCGGCTCGCGGCCTTCGGCGACTGGCAGGACGCGATGTGGTCGGGAGAGCCGTGGCTTTTCCATTCGCGCCTGTCCGCCGCCTTGAACCTCAAGCTCCTCGACCCGCGGGAGGTGATCGGCGCGGCAGAGTCGGCCTACCGCGCGGGCCGAGCGCCGCTCGCTGCGGTGGAGGGCTTCGTGCGCCAGATCCTCGGCTGGCGCGAGTATGTGCGCGGCATCTACTGGCTGCAGATGCCGGATTACATCGACCGCAACACCCTCGGCGCGACCGAGCCGCTGCCGGCGTTGTACTGGACCGGCGACACCGACATGGCTTGCCTGCGCGACGCGGTGCGACAGACCCTGCGGTACGGCTATGCGCACCACATCCAGCGGCTGATGGTCACCGGGCTCTTCGCGCTGCTGGTGGGCGTCGATCCGCGGGAGGTGCACCGCTGGTATCTGGCCGTCTACGTCGATGCGCACGAATGGGTGGAGCTGCCCAACACCCTCGGGATGTCGCAGTACGCCGACGGTGGCGTGATGGCCTCGAAACCCTACATCGCCTCCGGCCGCTACATCGCGCGCATGGGCAACCACTGCACGGGCTGCCGCTACGATCCGGCGCTCTCCACCGGTGAAAAGGCCTGTCCGTTCACCACGCTCTATTGGGATTTCCTGCTGCGCCACGAGGCGAGGCTCGCGGCCAACCCTCGCATGGGGATGCAGGTGCGCAACCTCGGCCGGCTCGACGCGGAGACCCGCGCGGCGATCCGTCAGCAAGCCGGCGCGCTGCGGACCGCGCTGCGCGGTCCGTAGTACCCTAGGCGCATGACCTCGTCCGCACACAACCTCACCCAGCGTTTCCCGAAGCGTCGCGCCTTCATCACCGGCGCCGCGAGCGGCCTCGGCCTGGCCTGCGCCGAGTCCTTGGCGCGCGAGGGTTGGCAGCTGTTCCTGACCGATGCCGACGCGGCGCGTCTCGATCTCGTGACGCAGAGCTTCCGACGCGATGGTGCGCAGGTCGTGTCCTCGCCCTGCGATGTGCGCGATGCGGCCGCGTTGCAGGCCGTGGTGGATGCGGCCGTGGCGATGGCCGGCGGCATCGACGTCGCGATCCATTGCGCGGGCGTGTCGGTGGCCGGGCGCTTCCACGAGACGCCCCCGGAAGACTGGGCGTGGTGCTTCGACATCAACGTGCTCGGCGTCGCGAACTCCTGCCGGGCCGTGATCCGCCATATGGCGCGCGGGCAGGGCGGGCTGGTCATCAACATCGCGAGCGTCGCCGGCTTCTGCGCCGGGCCGCAGATGTCCGCCTACAACGCCTCGAAGGCGGCGGTGATCGCCCTCAGCGAGACGCTGATGCAGGAGTACGGCGCCTACGGCGTGCGCACGATGGTGGTGATGCCGGCTTTCTTCCGCACCAACATCGTCGCCAACGGCCGCGGCCCGGCGCGGATGCAGGAAGCGGCCGGCAAGCTGATCGAGCGCTCCGGCATCGAGGCTTCGGAGGTCGCCGAGGCGATCCTGATGGCGGCCTCGCGCGACCGCACGCATTTCGTCTATCCGCCGAAGTATCGCGGCCTCTGGTGGCTGAAGCGCTTCGCGCCGCAGCGCTGGCACCAGATCTTCCCGCGCCTCTTCAAGCGCTGACCGCACAGCCGGTCGCATCTCCGGTCGCATCGTCGAGGTCCCCATGCTGTCTCCCTTCCATCTCGCCATCCCCGTCCACGACCTCGCCGCCGCGCGCGCGTTCTATGGCGCGCGCTTCGGTTGTCCGGAAGGCCGTTCCGCCGCCGAGTGGGTCGATTTCGATTTCTTCGGTCACCAGCTCGTCGCGCATCTCGACCCGTCGCGCGAGGCGTTCTCGCCGGCAGCGCACAGCAACCGCGTGGACGG
>JBIIVD010000042.1:0-19618 GCA_044339635.1 Steroidobacteraceae bacterium
TTTTGCACGACGGGCGTCGTGCCGATGGCGAGGTCCGGCTTGAATTCGGCGAACGCCGCGAGGTCCTGTTCGAGCGAGGCGCGGAACTGCACGTGCACGCCGCGCGCCTCGAGCCACTCGCGGTCCGGATCCGACCAGCGCGTGCGCGGACAGGCGGTACCGACATAGCGCACGTCGGCGCCGCTCTCGATGAGCAGGCGCGCCACCAGCAGCTCCGAACCCTCGTAGCCCGACAGCGTGATGCGCCCCTTGACCGGTGCTGCGGCGAGCGCGGCGCGGATCGCCGGCAGCGCGCGGTCCTTGGCGGCCTCGATCTTCGCGCGCGGCACGTTGCAGGCGTTGCCGATCGCCTCGAGCCAGGCGGCGGTGCCGTCGTGGCCCACCGGCGCCGACCCGACGATGCGCCGGCCCGCGGCATCGAACTCGCGGCATACGGCGGTGTAGAAAGGATGGATGGCGGCGACGGCTTCGCAGTCGAGCGCGGCGTAGAGCTCGCGCCACTCGCGGGTCGGCACGACCTGGCCGGCCGCGAGGCCCATCGGCTCGAGCAGCATGCCGATACCGACCGGGTCCGCCGGGAACATCTCGCCGAGCAGCGTCACCGTCGGCAGACCGGCACGCGCGTTGCGCGGCGCCTGCACCGGGCCCGCCTCGACCTCGGTGCGCGCGTACTTGAGCATCGCGCCCGCCAGCACGTCCTTCGCCTCGGCGTGCGTCGGGATGCCGAAACCCGGCACGTCGATGCCGATGATGCGCACCCCGTTGATCTCCTTGGGCAGCAACTGCAGCGGCACGCCCGACGCCGTCGGTACGCAGAGGTTGGTGATCACGATGGCGTCGTACTGCGCCGGATCGGCGGTCGCGTGGACGGCGTCGCGGATGTCCTCGAACAGCTTGCCGGTCACCAGCGACTCGGAATTGAACGGGACATAGCCGACGGTGCGGCGCGCGCCGTAGAAGTGCGAGGTGAAGGTCAGGCCGTACACGCAGCAGGCCGATCCGGAGAGGATCGTCGCGGTACGGCGCATGCGCAGGCCGACGCGCAGCGAACCGAACGCCGGGCACATGCTCTGCGGCTGGTCGTGCGGACCGGCCGGGTAGTCCTTGGCGTACTGCGCGAGCGTGTCGCTCTTGCCGGCCGCCGCCGCGGCCGCGCGCATCGTCTCCCGTCCGCCGTGGCAGCCCGACGCCGCGGCAGCGCCCGCGACCGGCGCCGCCAAGGCGGCGCCTGGGCCGTCATAGACGACCTCGTTCACGGCGGTGCTGTCGGTATCGAGCGCGCTCATGTCATACCGTGTCGTACACGACCTCGAGGGACGGCTTGTGGACCTGCGAGGCACCGCACATGTCCTCGAAGCTGGCGGGCTGCAGCACGTAGTCGCGGCCGACCGCCTCGCCCTTGAAGAGGCCGAGCAGCCCGTCCTGCGACAAGGGCTTCGGACGCACGGGCGGCGCCTCGGCGACGTTCGAGGCCAGCGCGGCGAACAGGCCGCCCCACTCGCTCTCGGGCCGGCCGATGATCTCGTAGTTGGCGCTCTTGCGACGGATGTCCTCGTGCGCCGGGATCGCGGCGAGCACCGGGATGCCGGCGGCGTCCGCAAAAGCCTGCGCCTCGCCCGTGCCGTCGTCCTTGTTGATGACGAGGCCGGCGACGCCGACGTTGCCGCCGAGCTTGCGGAAGTACTCCACCGCCGAGCAGACGTTGTTCGCGACATACAGCGACTGCAGGTCGTTGCTGCCGACGACGATCACCTTCTGGCACATGTCGCGCGCGATCGGCAGGCCGAAGCCGCCGCAGACCACGTCGCCCAGGAAATCGAGCAGCACGTAGTCGAAGCCCCAGTCGTGGAAGCCGAGCTTCTCGAGGGTCTCGAAGCCGTGGATGATGCCGCGACCGCCGCAACCGCGGCCGACCTCGGGGCCGCCGAGCTCCATCGCGAACACGCCGTCACGCTTGAAGCAGACATCGCCGATCTCGACCTGCTCGCCCGCGAGCTTCTTGCGGGACGAGGTCTCGATGATGGTCGGACAGGCCCGGCCACCGAACAGCAACGAGGTGGTGTCGCTCTTGGGGTCGCAGCCGATCAGCAGGACCTTCTTGCCCTGCTGCGCCATCATGTAGCTGAGGTTGGCGAGCGTGAAGCTCTTGCCGATGCCGCCCTTGCCGTAGATCGCGATGATCTGCGTCTCCTTGGTGACCGCGGTCGGTGCGACCGGCGGCGGCTCGATGGCGGCTTCCGCGCGGGTACTGCGCTTGAGCCGCTCCACAGGGATCGAGACCGTATCAGCGGGGGGCGTCATGCAGCGTGCCTCCAATCCAGGACCATCTTGAGACAGTGGGTGTCCTCGAACGCTTGGCGATACGCCTGCGCGGCGTCCGCCGCGTCCAGACGGTGCGTCACGAGGCCGTCGAGCGACAGGCGACCCGCGGCGAGATGCGCGAGCACGGCCTGCAGGTCGGCGTCTTTCCATTCGGCGGCGATGCGCAGCCGCGCCTCGCGCATGAAGGCGGCAGGGAAATCGAAGCTGAGCGCGCCCGCATAGAAGCCCGCCAGCGTGATCTCGCCGCCGGGGGCGAGGCGACCGATCAGCGCATCGAGGATGCCGGCGTCGCCGCTGACGTCGTAGATCGCACGATAGTCGCGCCGCGGATCGTCGTCCGGCGTGCAGACCGGATACAGGCCATCGCTGTCCGCCCGGGCGGCATCGCGCTCCCAGACGGTCGGCGCCATCGCGCCCTCGGCGAGTGCGACGCGCGCCAGCAGCCGTCCCAGCACGCCGTGACCGACGATGAGGTCCGGCGCACGCGCGCCGGGCGCCGCCAACGCGTGCCGCGCCGTCGCGGCCAGGGCGAGCAGCACCGCGGACACACCCAAAGATTCATCGACCGCGGTGACCCGTGCGGCCGGGACGACGACGCGCGATGCGGCGCCGCCGAAAAGCCCGCGCACCTCGCCGTAGCAGCGTGCGCCGGGGACGAACACGCGATCGCCGACGCGATGCGTGCCGCCGACGGCCGCGCCGATCGCGCTGATCCGGCCGACGGATTCGTAGCCGGGCACGAGCGGATAGCCCATGCCGGGGAACGGCGGCATCCGGCCCGACCACAGCAGGCGTTCGGTACCCGTGCTGATGCCGCTCCACTCGATGTCGACGACGACATCCTCGGAAGCCGGCTCGCACAGCGGCAGGCGCGTGAGCGCCAGGCGCTCAGGCGCCTCCAAAACCACTGCCAGAGTGTTCATTCCCTGACCCATCAGGCCTCCCCGACCTGCTCCCCCACTTGTCAGTGTACGCTTACGCTCTCTAGTGTCAACTTTAAATGACAACTCGGCTTTGACCGCCACCCCAAGGCCACGGCCCCGCCTCTAGGGTCGCCGCGCGACCAGCACCCGGGTCTGCAGCGGCACCCGGGTGCGGCGCTCGACCGGCCGCCGGAACCCGGCCCGCTGCAGACGCTCGGCCAGCTCCTCCGCGGTGCGCGGGCGCCCGCTGCCCATCGCCCAGAGATAGATGCCGAAGTAGGCATCGCCCATGCGTTCCGCACCCCGGGTACCGGCCAAAGGTTCGGCGATCAGCAATGTTCCGCCGGAGGGCAACGCCTTGAAGGCCGCGGCGAGCAGGACGTCGACCCGCTCGTCGTCGTGGTCGTGCAGCACCCTCACGAAGGTCACGAGGTCCGCCCCGGTCGGCAACGGGTCGCGGCTGAAGTCGCCGCCGGTGACCGCCGCCCGACCGGCGAGACCCGCCTCGGCGAAACGCCGCTCGGCCTGGGCGGCGACGCCCGGCAGGTCGAACAGCGCCAGCGCGACCCCGGGCGCACGGCGCGCGACCGCCCGCAGGAAAGTGCCATCACCGCCGCCGACGTCCAGCACGCGGCGGTGGCGCCCGATGTCGTAGGCATCGAGGATCTCTTCGGCGACGAGGCCCTGCGAGGCGGACATCAACTGCGTATAGGCGCGGGTCGACGGCTCGTCGACGGCGCCCGGTTCACCGGCCGCGGCATACGGCCAGTAGCGCGCGAGACCGGTCGCGCCACGCGGTGCGGCCAGCATCGCAAGCGGGTCGACCAGGTCGGCGTAGAGCACCGCGTGGTGCTCGATCATCGCAAGCACGCCGGGATTGCCGAGCAGCGCCGCACCGCGGGCACCGAGCGCCCACTGCCCGCCGGCACGCGACTCGAGGATCTCGAGCGCCCCCGCCGCGCGCAGCAGCGCGGCCGCCGGCGCCGCGGCGAGCGCGCCGGGAGGCAGCACGTCGGCTTCGCCCACCGGGCCCGCGCGCAGGCGCTCGAGCACGCCCAAGCGCACGCAGGCCAGCAGCACCTGCGAGTAGACGAAGCCTGCGACGATGTCGAACAGCGCCCGTGCCTCGCGCCGCGCCAAGGGACGCGTCAGCGGGAATGACGCTGCCGCGCGCTGGAAGCGCGGACTCATGAGCAGACGGTTGCGCCAGTCGCGCCACATGGCAGCGAAGCTCAGCGGCGGCGCGTCCGTCGCGCCCACACTGCTGCGCCGGGGCGGCTCAAGCAGCGCGACCCAGCAATTGCGCGGGCAGCAGGCGCTGCGCCTCGAGGTCGACGAGCTCGCGGAGGAACTCCCCACCCGGACAGGCCGGGATCGAGGCGTTCGCCTCCGCGATGAGCCGGTCGAAATGCTTGACCGCGCCCGCCACGCCGAGCTCGCGGACCGCGGTGGGCCGGTCGAGATCGGCGTCGCGGCCCGCCGGCTTGCCGAGTTCGTCGTCGGTGCCGAGCGCGTCACGGATGTCGTCGGCGATCTGGTAGGCCTCGCCCAAACGCTCGCCCAAGATGCGCCACGGCGCCGGGTCGGCACCGGCTGACAGCGCGCCTCCGACCGTGGCGGCGACGAACAGCGCACCGGTCTTGAGGCGGCGATACTCCTCGAGCGGCGCGGTGGCCTCGCACTCCCAGGCCTGTCCGGCGACGATGCCGCCGGGCGCGCCCGCCGCGCGCGCCAGCGCCAGCACGAGGCCCGGCAAGCGCTGCGGCGCATCGGCGAAGGCACGCGCGACGTTCTGGAACGCCAGCACGATCAACGCATCGCCGACCAGCAGCGCGATCCGCTCGTCGAACGCGCGGTGCACGGAGGGGCGGCTGCGGCGCGTATCGGCATCATCGAAACAGGGCAGGTCGTCGTGGACCAATGAGGCACAGTGCAGCAGCTCGATGGAGGCCGCCGTGGCCTCGGCGAGCGGCGAATGCGGTTCGCCGCAGCCCGCCGCGATCGCGAGGCACAGCCGCGGCCGGATGCGCGCGCCGCCCGGGAAGACGGCGTAGCGGATCGCCGCTGCCAGACGCGGTGGGCAGCCGAGGGTGTCGCAGGAGGCGACCGCGGTCTCCAAGGCCTCTTCGATCGCCGAGACGCTTTCCATGGCTGCTTCCTGACGACCGGCGGCGTGACGGCGCCGATCTTGCGGGTCTGCGACTGGCGGATGTCCAGTCTGGTTGTCACACTAGGGCGTCATGGAATATAGACACCACCTGCCGACGAGTCAAACCGCGGCCGGCATCGACTTCGCCGCGCCGGTCGCGGACCGCGGCTATGCCTGGTGGTACCTCGACGCGTGGAGCGATTGCGGCCGCCATGGGCTCACGATCATCGCCATGCTGGGTTGCGTGTTCTCGCCCTGGTACGCCGCCGCGCGGCGCCGGGGCGCGGTCGACCCGCTGGAGCACTCCGGACTCAACGTCGCGCTCTACGGGGACGCGGGCCACCGCTGGGCGCTGACCGAGCGCGGCGCGGCCGACCTGCAGCGCAGCCCGCAGGCGCTCGCGATCGGTCCGAGCTCGATCCTCCGGCAGGACGACGGACTGGTCGTCCACATCGACGAGGTCTGCGCGCCCCTGCCCCGCCGCCTGACAGGGACGGTACGACTGCGGTCGGACGCGATGGCCGATCGCCTCTATACCCTGGATGCCGAGGGTCGCCACCGCTGGCAACCGATCGCGCCGCGCTGCCGCGTGGAAGCGGTGTTCGAGTCACCGGCGCTGCGCTGGGACGGTTGGGCGTATCTCGACCGCAACGAAGGCAGTGCGCCGCTCGAAGACGACTTCGCATCCTGGAACTGGTCGCGCGCGCATCACGGCGAAGACACGCTGATCTTCTACGACACCGAGTGGGCAAGGCCCGCCGCCGATGATGCCGCCCCCGGCGCGCGCCTCGCGCTCGCCTTCGATGCGGCGGCCCGCGCCCGCGCGATCACGCCCCCGCCGATGCAGACCATGAACACCACGCCCTGGGGCATCCGCCGCGCGACGCGCTGCGATGCGGGTGCGCGACCACACGCCCTCGCGACGCTCGAGGACGGCCCGTTCTACGCCCGCTCACGGTTCGCCTCGCAGGTCGACGGCAAGGTCGTGCAGGGATTCCACGAGAGCGTCTCGCTGCGGCGCTTCGCCGCACGTTGGGTGCAATGCCTGTTGCCGGTCCGACTGCCGCGACGACCGCTGCAGCGCGCCACGACGCCGCACCCGCCGGGATCCGGACACCGACGCTAGGCGGCGCCGATGCGAGGCTGCGCCGTCGTCAGGCGACGCCGTCGCGGTCCTGGCGTTCCAGGCGCTCGAACGCCGACAGCGCGAGCGCGAATTCCCGCACCAGCAGGTTCTCGCCGGCGAGCGCATCCCCGCGCACGCCGTGCCGCAGGTCGTGTTCCGCGACCGCATCGAGCAGGAACCGCGCCTCCGGCAGCACCTCGAAGGAACCCGCGGCCCGCGGCGCCGTCACCGAGGCGGTGATCGCCTGCGCGAGCAACAAGAGCTTGCGGCGGGCGGACACCACCGCGCGCGAGGAGACCGAATCGCCGCCGGCGCGCGCCACCTTGCGACCGATCTCGGCGTACATCAGCCGGGCGGCGTGGATCGCCGGACGGCATTCGGGGGGCAGCTCGGCGACCCCGACCGCCGCGCGCTCGTAGAGCCCCTGCGCCTCGGCGACCAGACGGCTGACGATGCGCCCGAGGTCGGGTTCGAACTGCGGATCCGACAGCCACTCCTCGGCGTCGATCCCCGCCTCGCGCAGCCAGTCCCGCGGCAGGTAGACGCGCCCGAGCCGCGCATCCTCACCCACATCGCGTGCGATGTTCGACAACTGCATGCCGACCCCGAGATCGGCGGCGCGTGCGAGCGCCCCTGGCGATCGCACGCCCATCAACAGCGACATCATCACGCCGACGGTGCCCGCCACGCGCATCGCATACGCCCGCAACGCCGGCAGGTCGTCGTAGACCCTGCCCTCGGCATCCCAAGCGAAACCCTCGAGCAACGCCGCAGGCACCGCATGCGGGATCTGGAACTTCGCGACCACATCGGCGAGTGCGCGATCGGCCGCGTTGTCGATCGGGTCGCGACGGTAGGCCCGGTCGAGGCGGTCTTCCAGGGTCCGCAGCGCCGCGCGCGGCTCGCCGCTCTGGTCGATGGCGTCGTCGGCCTCGCGGCAGAAGGCGTACAGGGAGAGCGCAGGGCCGCGCACGCGCTCGGGCAAGAGGCGCGAGGCGGCATGGAAGGTGCGCGATCCGACCCGGATCGCCGCGTGACAGGCATCAAGGTCCGCTGCGGTCGCGAGCGGCGCCGGCGCATCGTCCCCGGGAGGCAGGACCGCCACGCTAGCCGCCGCCCCAGGCGAGATCCAGCATCGCCACCTCGCCGAAGGTGCAACGGCGACGCATCGACATCTCGATGATGGGCCACGAGGTCCAGGGTTGGCTGACGAGCGGCCACGGATCCCGTGCCGACCAGGTGACATCGCGCGCGGCGACGAGATGGCGCAGGTTCTGCCGGAACGGCCCCGCACCGAACATCGTGCGCTGCGTCTCGGTCAGGCACGGATAGAACTGCTGCATCAGCCGCTCCGGCTTGAAGCGCAGGGGCCGATCCGACTGCGGCGCGAGCAAGGCGGCGGCGAGGTCGGACGGGTCCACGAAATGGATCCCGCTGGTCGCACGCGGGTTGCATTCGATGCCGCGGATGGCGCCCGCCGCGTCCTCGACAAGATCGAAGGAGATGAAGCCGTCAAAGCCCGTGTGCCGGACCATCGCGCCCACCCAGGCCTCCACCGCCGGCGGCGTATCGATGCGCTCGAAACAGACCGCCACCGTGCCCTGCATCACGGCACCCCGGTAGGTGACGGTGATGCGCGGCGCGCCGGCGCGGGCCAAGGTGAAGGTGCTGAGCAACCGCCCGGCGCAGAACGCCTGCACCAACGAGGGCTCGCCGTCCGCAGGCGGCAACGCCGCACCCGCCTCGATGAAACGGACGCCGCGCCCGGAACACGAGAACCGCGGCTTCACGACCGTACGTGCCCGGGCGGCGAGCAGGGTGGCGCTCGGCTCGCCGAGCGCGAAGGTCGCGGGCGCCGCGACGCCCGCCGCGCGACAGACCTCGGCGAACGACAGTTTGTCGTGCAGCGCGAGCAGCGCCTCGTGGGGCATCGTGGCGAGCCGCACCCCTGGGGGCAAACGACCGCGCAGCATCGAGGCGTGCAGGATCTCCTCCGACACCGGCAGCACCAACGACACCCCCTCCGCGGCCACCAGCGCGGCGAGCTCGCCGAGGTAGGCCTCACGGTCCTCGACCGGTGAGGTGACCACGACGCTGCGCGCCACCGCGCGCGACGCGCCGGTCAGGTGCCGACGGAAAGGTTCCGCGACGATCACCCGGCACCCCGCACCGTGCAGCGCACGCGCGACCTCGAGCGCTTTCGGCAGGCGCCCGAGGGTCAGCAGCACGGCAGGGCCGCTCACGCCGACCTCCGCCGCACGCGGCACATCAGCTGCTTTTCGGGCCGCGTGGTGAGCCGCGCGACAGGGCGGATGCGATCCGCGTCCAGCACCTCGAAATCGTACCGGCGGCACAGTCGGGCGAGGATCAGGCTGGCCTCGAGCTGCGCGAAGCCGGCGCCGATGCAGACCCGCGGCCCGAGGCCGAACGGCAGGTAAGCGCCGGGGATCAGCTCGTGTTCGCGCTCGGCCGAGAACCGGTCCGGGTCGAAGGCGTGCGGATGCTTCCACAGGTCGCGGTGCCGATGGATGGTCCAGGGCGCGATCATGAGCATGGTGCCGCGCTTCACGCGGTGGCCGCCGATGACACCGTCCTCGGCAGCGACGCGCGGGATGAACGGGATCGGCGGATACAGGCGCAGCGTCTCCTTGAAGACGTTGCGCACGAAGGCCATGCGCCGCACCTGCTCCAGCGACAGCGGCCCCTCGCCTGCCGCATCGACCTCGGCGCGCACCCGCGCCATCGCCTGCGGCTGCAGGCCGAGGATCATGAACGTCCAGATGAGCGCGCTCGCCGTGGTCTCGTGTCCGGCGAGGAACATCACGCCCAACTGGTCGAGGAGTTCCTTGCGCGTGAACGCCGCGCCGCTCTCGATGTCGCGCGCGGCGATGACCTCGGCGGCGATGTCGTCCCAGGCGGCGCCCTCGCCGTCCCCGGGCGACGCACCCAAGTGACTGTCGACGAGCTCACCGAGGTGGTGGCGGATGCGCTCGCAGGCGGCGAGCACCTCCGGATGCTGGGGGATGGCCGCGAACGGCTTGTCGAAGATCAGTCGCTTGAGCTCGACCTGCGCGCAGGTACGCTCGAAGACCGTGAACGACTCGAACACGTCGACCGCCGTCTGCGAGCGCAACGAGGTCGAGAACACCGTGCGGCAGATGATGTCGGCCGTGAGGTGGCTCATCGCGAGATCGAGCGAGAACGGCTCGCCCGATCCGCAATGCGCATCGAGCCGCTGCTCGTAGTCATCGACCGCGGCCGACATCGACACGAAGGCCTTGCCGAGGCGCATGTGCGAGAACGCCGGGTCGATCATGCGCCGTTGGCGACGCCAGACGTCGCCGTGCGACACGAAGATCGAGTTGCCGACCAAGGGCTCGAGCGCGCCGGCCATCAGGTCGTTCTTGGGGTAGATGCCCGAGGGGTCCGTGAGCACCTCGCGCAGGAGCTCGGGATCGTTGACGATGAGGATGCCGCGGCGCGAGTAGCCGAGCCAACCGGCGCGGACGCGATAGGCTTTGGCAGGCAGCAGGCTCATGAGGTCGCCCCCGCCGCGCGCCGCCGAGCGCAACAGCGAGACGACCGCGGCGAGCGGCGTGGGCCGGGGCGGACAGTACATGGTCGGCTACCCTACCGCCTGACGGCGGCGGCGTGAAGGGCGTCTTTGACAAGCCGCGCGCCACGGGCGCAGCATGGTCGTGCATGGAACCGCTCGTGCCGGCCGCGTTCAAGACCCTCATCGCGCTGCATATCGCCTTCGGCAGCGTGGGTCTCATCGCGTTCTGGGTGCCCGTGATCGGTCTCAAGGGCGGCGCGGCGCACAAGCGTTGGGGCAAGGTGTTCACCTGGACCATGCTCGTCACCGGCGCGGCGGCCATCGGCATCAGCACCTGCACGCTCATCGACCCCCTCGGCACGCACCCGCACCTCGTCGAGGAAGGCGCCACCTGGATCCGCGGCATCTTCGGCTGGATGATGCAGGGCCTCGCCCTCCTCACCATCAACCTCGCGTGGTACGGCTGGCTCGCCGTGCGCCACAAGGAGGACCGCGCCGCCCAGCGCGAATGGCGCAACCTCGCGCTGCAGGCGCTGCTGGTCGCGGCGTCGGTCAACTGCATCGTGCAGGCCTGGCGTGCCGACCTGCCGCTGATGCTCGGCATGCCCGCCATCGGCCTCGCCACCGTCGCCAGCAACCTCTGGTTCCTCTACCACCCTGACCCGGGACCGCTCGACTGGCTGAAGGAACACCTCAAGGCGCTCGTGGGCGCCGGCATCTCGGTCTACACCGCGTTCCTGGCGTTCGGCGCCGTGCGCACGGTGCCGGAACTCGCGCTGCATCCCGGCCTGTGGGCGATCCCGCTCGTGGTGGGGCTCGCCATCATCATCCATCAGCGTCTCGCGGTGGCCCGCATGCCCGCGGCCCGGCGTCCCGCACGCGCAGCGGACGCCGCTTCGCGCGCCTGACGGCGCCCGCTGACGCCATGCGTCGTGTCATCGTCGTCGGCGCCGGCATGGGCGGGCTCGCCGCGGCCATCGACCTCGCGCGAGCCGGCTGCGAGGTCACTGTCCTCGAACGCGCCGCCGGGCCCGGCGGCAAGCTGCGCGAAGTCGAGGTGGACGGCGCGGCAATCGACGGCGGCCCGACGGTGTTCACGATGCGAGCGGTGTTCGAGTCGCTGTTCACGGACGCGGGTGTCCGGCTCGAGGACCGCCTCGGTCTCGTGCGGGCGGAGCTGCTCGCGCGCCATGCCTGGCGCAGCGGCGGCCGACTGGACCTCTTCGTCGATATCGAGCGCTCGGCCTCGGCCATCGGCGAGTTCGCGGGCGCCGCCGACGCCCGCGCGTTCCGCGCGTTCCACGCGCGCAGCGGCGGCCTGCACCAGGCACTGCGCCACAGCTTCATGGAGGCGCAACGCCCGAGTCCCGCGCAGCTCATCGCGCGCCTCGGCCTGCACGGTCTCGGCGCGATGTGGCGTACCGCACCGTGGCGCACGCTGTGGCAGGCGCTCGGCACGCAGTTCCGCGACCCTCGCCTGCGCCAGCTCTACGCGCGCTACGCGACCTATGTCGGCAGTTCGCCGCTCGCGGCGCCGGCGACGCTGATGCTCATCGCCCATGTGGAACAGCAAGGCGTATGGCTCGTCGAGGGCGGCATGCGCCGCATCGCGCAAGCGCTCGAATCGCTCGGCCAGGAGCACGGCGCGAGCTACCGCTACGGTTCGCACGTCGCGCGGTTGCGGGTGCGCGACCGTCGCGTGTCGGGGGTCGTGCTGGACTCGGGCGAGGAGATCGACGCCGATGCGGTGGTCTTCAACGGCGACGTCAGCGCGATCGCGAGCGGCGCGCTCGGCGCGGACCTGCGCGGCGCGCTGCCCGTAACGTCGCCGCGCGACCGCGCCCTGTCGGCGGTCACCTGGTGCCTGCACACGCCGACCCGCGGCTTCCCGCTGGCCCACCACACCGTGTTCTTCGGTGATGATTATCCGGCGGAGTTCGAGGCGGTCTTCCGCGGTCGTACCGTGAGCCGCGCACCGACCGTGTATGTCTGCGCACAGGACCGCGACGCGACGGAACAGGCGGCCCTGCGCGCCGACCTGTCCGCCGGCGCGCGCGAGCGGCTGCTGCTGCTCGTCAATGCACCCGCCGACGGCGACCGGGGCGGCATCGACGATGCGCTGCTCGACCGCATCGCAGGCGACGCCTTCGGCCTGATGCGCGACTGCGGGCTCGAGTTCGAGGGCGCCCGTGCGCAGGGCGCGCCGCCAGACGCGGTGGTCACGCGCCCGCAGGACTGGGACCAACTGTTCCCGGCGACCGGCGGCTCGCTCTATGGCCGCGCGAACCACGGTGCGATGGGCAGTTTCAGTCGCCTCGGCGCGGCGAGCGGCGTGCCGGGGCTTTATCTCGCGGGCGGGTCCGTTCATCCCGGCCCCGGCGTGCCCATGGCGACGCTCTCGGGGCGCCTTGCCGCAGCGCGGCTGCTCGCCGACGCGCGCTGACGCGCGTCCTCATCGACGCACGACGGCGCGCGTCATCATCAACGCGCGACGGCGCGCGTCAGGGATCCGGGACGATCTTGTCGAGGATGCGGGCCGAGGAGACGACGCCCGGCAAACCCGCGCCCGGATGCGTACCGGCACCGACCAGGTAGAGCCCTTCGACCTCTTCGCTGCGGTTGTGCGGCCTGAACCACGCGCTCTGGAAGAGTTGCGGCTCCATCGCGAACGCCGCGCCCTTCCAGGACGACAAACGGTCGTGGAAGTCCTGCGGGGTGAGCACGAAGGACGTCGTCAGCGACTCGCCGAGCCCGGGCAGCAGGGTGTCCTCCAGACGACGCTGCACCGCTTCCCGGTACGGCTCGGCGCGCTCGCGCCAATCCGTGCCGCTGCCCAGATGCGGCACCGGCGCGAGCACGTAGAAGGCGTCGTGCCCCGGCGGCGCGAGCGAGGTATCGCTCGCGGTCGGACGGTGCAGGTAGAGGCTGAAATCTTTGGCCAACACCTTGCGCTTGAAGATGTCGTCGAGCAGGCCGCGGTAACGGGGCCCGAGCACCATGGTGTGGTGGTAGACGTCCTCGTAGCGCCGGCGCGTGCCGAAGTACCAGACGAAGAGGCTCATCGAATAGCGGGCTCGCTCGAGCTTCGCGTCCGTCCAGCGACGGCGCGGGTGATGCCCCAGCAGCTTGCCGTAGGTCCACGCGGCGTCCGCGTTCGACACCACGATGTCCGACTCGATGACCTCGCCCGAGGCGAGCCGCACGCCGCGCGCCTTGCCGCCCTCGACCAGGACCTGCGCCACCTCGGCCCCGCAGCGCAGCGTGCCGCCCGTGCCGCGCACGAGTTCGACGATGCCCTCCATCAGCGCGCCCATCCCGCCCTCGGCGTAGTGCACGCCGTAGGTACGCTCGAGGTGCGCGATCAGGCAGTAGTAGGCGGTGGTGGTGAACGGGTTGCCGCCGATGAGCAGCGGATGGAAGCTGAACAGCAGGCGCAGCTTGTCGCTGCGGAAGAATCGCGACACTTCCTGGTACACCGAGCGGTAGCCGCCGAGCCGCACCAATCCGGGCGCCGCGGCGAGCAGCGCGCCGATCTCGTGGAAGGGCTGCTCGGCCTGCTGCGCGAAGGCGACCTCGAAGATGCGGCGGCTCTTGTCGAGGAAGCGGTCGAAGCCATCGACATCGCGCGGCTCGATGCGCGCGATCTGGGAGCGGATCGATTCGAGGTCCGCCGTATAGCGGAACACATCGCCGTCATCGAAGCGCACCTGGTAGAAAGGATCGATCGCCCGCAGCTTGACGTGATCTTCGATCCGCTTGCCGCAGATCGTCCACAGGTCCTCGAAAAGATACGGGGCGGTGATGATCGTGGGACCGGCATCGAAGGTGTATCCGTCCCGACGGTGCACGTAGGCGCGGCCGCCGGGCGCGTCCAACTTCTCGAGGACCGTGACGCGATAGCCGCGCGCGCCGAGGCGCACCGCCGCCGCCAGTCCGCCGAATCCGCTGCCGATGACGATCGCGTGCTTCATGGTGGGAAAGATAGCGCGGCGGCGCTCAGGAGGGAACCGTGATGCCTTGGGCGCGCGCGTACCGGACGATCTCGTCGGCGACCAGCTGCGGCGCCTCTTCGTGCGCGAGGTGCCCGAGCCCGGAGACCTGCAGCAGCTCGGCGCGCGGCGCAAGGGCCCGCACCCGCAGGGCGACCCCGGGCAGGATCATGCGGTCTTCGGCACCGACCAGCAGCAGCAAGGGCACATCGAGATCCGGCAGTCCCGCCTCGAGCGGCCGCGTGTCCCAGTGCCCCATCATCGCGAGCGCCGACCCGGTGTGCACCGGGTTGCGCGACAACCTCCCATACAGATCCCGGCCGCGCGGATCGAGCACCGACCCCGTGCGCTCGAGCAGGCGCTCGACCTCCTGCGGCGACTCCATGCGGCGCGCGAAAAGCCGCGGCAACCACTCGCCTGACACGACGGAGCGGACCAGCGGCGTGAACGCCGGGTGACGAAGGCCCGGCAACGGCAGCAGCGCGCCGTTGAGGCTGACCAAGACCTGCGATCGCAACTGCCCCGTCAACTGCATCTGGCACAGCAGTGCCGCGCCCGCCGAATGGCCCACCGCGATCTGCGGCGGCAGCGCGAGGGCGCTTAGCAGCGCCGCGACCGCGGCCGACATCCCGGGCAGCGAAAGGCCGGCGGGGTCCGCAGGACGCGCGGTGAACCCGTGTCCCGGCAGGTCGGGCGCGACCACCTGGAACCGCGCCGCCAGCAAGGGCAAGAGGTCGCGGAACGAATGCGTCGAGGCGCCGGTGCCGTGCAACAACAGCAGCACCGGCCCGCTGCCCATGACCTGGACATGCCAACGCAGGCCCCCGGCATCGACGAACCGGCTCGCCTCGCGGTTCGGCCAGTCGAGTCCGTCAGTCTCCCAGTCGGGTGCGCGCAGGGCCGGCATGCCCGCATCCTACCGTCCCCGCGCCGCGACGGCGACCGACTGCGTTACCATCCGGGCCATGCTCCGACGCATCCTGGCCGCGATCGCGCTCGCCGTCGCCGCGCTCGCCCTCTTATTCTTTGTCGGCCCGGTATACCGCATCGCCCCCCCCGCGGAGCCGCCGGCGTTGCCCGCGGAGGCGGCCGACGGCACCGTCCTCGAGCGCTGGATCGCGGCGCGCGAGGCCGTCCACCCGGACATCGTGCCGGGCGCAGAGAAGACGATCGTCTGGGCCCACGCCGACCGGCGTCGTACACCGCTCTCGATCATCTACCTGCACGGCTACTCGGCCACCCGCCAGGAGATCGCGCCCTTCTGCGACTTGCTCGCCGCGCGGCTCGGCGCCAACCTCTTCTACACCCGGCTGAGCGGCCACGGCCGGGCGCCCGCCGCCATGGGCGAAGTGACCGGCGACGATTGGCTGCAGGACGCATCCGAGGCGCTCGCGATCGGGCGACGGATCGGCGAGCGCGTGCTGGTGGTCGGCACCTCGACCGGCGGCACGCTGGCCCTGTGGTTGGCGCAGCAGCCGGAAGCGTCGTCGATCGCCGCGCAGCTGCTGGTCTCACCCAATCTCGGACCCAAAGACCCCAACGCCGACCTGCTCGCCGGCCCGTGGGGCGCGCAATTGCAGCAGTGGTTGATCGGCGAAGAACACCGTTGGCAGCCGGCGAACCCCGAGCAGGCGAAGTTCTGGACCTGGCGCTATCCGGCGCGTGCGCTGGTGCCGATGATGGCGCTCGTGAAGGAGGTGCGCGCCTCGCCGCTCGAGCAGATCCGCGTGCCCACGCTGGTCGTGTATTCGCCGCTCGACCAGGTGGTGAGCCCGCAGCGCATCGAGGACGCCTACGCCCGCCTCACCATGCCGGCACGGCGCCTGCATCGCGCCGCACCCGGTGAGGACCGCTCACAGCATGTGCTCGCGGGCGACATCCTCGCCCCGTCCGGGACAGCGCCCTTGCTCGCCGAGATGCTCGCGTTCATCGAGGCGCTGCCCGAGACCCCGGCATCGGCAGCGACGAGGGCTCAGGCGCCGCTCGGCACCCAAGGTGTGAGCGTCGCGCGATAACGGGCGATGCGCGACCGGTAGACATCCGCCGCGCGACGCGCGCGCAGTCGGTCCTCCGCCGTGAGCTCGCGCACCACGACACCGGGCGCGCCCATGACCAGCACGCCATCGGGATACTGCTTGCCAGGCGGCAGCACCGCGCCTGCGGCGATGACGCAGCCGCGTCCGATCACGACCCCGTCGAGCACCCGCGCACCGTTGCCCACCAACGACCCCTCGCCGACCGTGCAACCGTGCAGCAACACCTGATGGCCGATCGTGACATCAGCGGCGACCACCAAGGGCACCCCGGGGTCGGTGTGCAACACGCTGCCGTCCTGGACGTTGCTGCCCTCACCGACCTCGATCCAGTCGTTGTCGCCGCGCAGCACCGCGTTGAACCAGACGCTCGAACCGGCCGCGAGGCGCACGCTGCCGATGAGGTCCGCGGACGGCGCGACCCACGCGTCGGGCGAGATCTCCGGATGCCGTCCGTCGATGCTGTAGATCATCCGCCGTGCTCCCGCAGCCATCGCGGCCAGTCCGCCTCGGCATCGCCACAGGCGATGAAATCCGGGTTGAGCCAACCATCGTGAGCGTTGTAGCGCAGCGGCGTCCCGTCGAGCCGCATCACGCGGCCGCCCGCGCCGAACAACACCGCATGCCCGGCCGCGATGTCCCATTCGCTGGTCGGACCGAGCCGCGGATAGACGTCGGCGCCACCCTCGGCGAGCACGCAGAATTTGAGGGAACTGCCCATCGGCACGAACTCGTGCGGACCGATGCGCGCCAGCAGCGCATCGAGCGAATCGCCGCGATGCGAGCGGCTGCCGACGAGTCGCAACGCGGCCCCGCCCGGGAGGCGACCGGCCACGCGGATCGCTTCCTGAGCCGCCCCGCCCCGTGCGCGCCACGCACCACCACCCTCGAGCCCCGAGTACTCGAGCCCCGTCGAAGGTGCGAGCACCACGCCGAGGCGCGGTGCACCGTCCTCGATCAGGGCGATGTTGACGGTGTACTCGCCGTTGCCCGAGAGGAACTCGCGCGTCCCGTCGAGCGGATCGACGAGCCAGAACCGCCGCCAATGCCGGCGCTCCTCGAAGGCAAGCTGTGCGCCCTCCTCGGAGACCACCGGCCACTCCGGCCGCAGCGCGGCGAGCCCGTCGGCGATGATACGGTGCGCCGCGAGGTCGGCCGCGGTCAGCGGCGACGCATCGGATTTCGTCTGGACGTCGAGCGCACCGGCGTCGCCGGCGCGGAAGGCCTGCTCGATCTGCGTGATCGCACGACCGGCCTCGCGGGCGATCGCGCGCACCGCCTCGAGCAGCCCCTCACCGACCTCCGCCGCGGCGGCGGCGGACGGCGCCCTGCTCACGGGGCGCCTCCCGTCGACTGCCGCGCCAACAGCGTCTCGACGATGCGATCGGCGGCCTGCTCCGGACCGACCGCCCCGGTGTCGATGCGCACGTCCGGCGCGAGCGGCGCCTCGTAGGGCGAGTCCACGCCGGTGAAGTTGCGGATCTCGCCGGCGCGGGCCCGGGCGTAGAGCCCCTTGACGTCGCGCGTCTCGGCCACCGCCAACGGCGTGTCGATGAACACCTCGAGGAACCCCGCGTCGGCGAGGCGCTCACGCGCCTGCGCGCGCTCGGCGCGGAACGGCGAGATCATCGCCACCAGCACGATGAGCCCCGCATCGGCCATCAACGCGGCGACCTCGGTCACCCGGCGCACGTTCTCGACGCGGTCCTGCTGCGTGAAGCCGAGATCGCGGTTCAGACCGTGACGGACGTTGTCGCCGTCGAGCAGGTAGGTATGCCGTCCTGCCTCGACCAAGCGCTGCTCGACGAGGTTCGCGATGGTCGACTTGCCGGCGCCCGAGAGGCCCGTGAACCACAGCACCGCAGACTGCTGTCGCTTCTGGCGGGCGCGCGCCGCACGGTCGATGCCGAGCGCCTGCCAACGCACGTTGCGCGCGCGATGCAGCGCGAAATGCAGCAGGCCGAAGGCGGCCGTGCGCCGCGTCGTGCGGTCGATGAGGATGAAGCCGCCGAGCTCACGATGGGACGCATGGGGGGCGAAGGCGATCGCGCGGTCGAGCGACAGTTCGCCGACGCCGATGTCGTTGAGTTCGAGACGCTCCGCAGCGAGCCGGTCGCCCGATGCGGGATCGATACGGTGCTTGAGCGGGTTCACGCTGGCGCGCACGCACTGCGTACCGAGCTTCAGGTCGTACTGGCGACCGGGCAGCAACGGTACGTCATCGACCCAGACCAGCGTCGCCTCGAACTGGTCGGCGACCTCCAGCATCGAGTCCGCCGCCACGATCAGATCGCCGCGCCCGATATCGACATCGGTCTCGGTGACCACGGTCACCGACTGACCGGCCACCGCCTCGGGCAGGTCGCCGCCCATCGTCACCAGCCTCGAGATGCGCGTCTCGCGCCCGCCCGGCTGCACACGCACCCGGTCGCCCGGCCGCAACGCGCCACGGACGAGCCGTCCCGCATAGCCGCGGAAATCGGCATCGGGACGGATCACGGACTGGACCGGGAGGCAGGCGCCGCCCTCGGCCACCGCATCGGGCAAGGGTACGGACTCCAGCCAGCCGAGCAACGCGGGGCCGTGGTACCAGGGCATATGGTCGCCCATGGCCACCACGCCATCGCCCTCCACGGCCGACATCGGGATGGCCACCGCGTCGCGGACGCCGAGGCGCGGCGCGACGGCATGGAACGCGGCGGCGATGCGCGCGAAGGCCTCTTCGGACCAGCCCACGAGGTCCATCTTGTTGACCGCCAGCACGACGTGCCGCACGCCGAACAGCGCGGCGATGCGCGCATGCCGGAAGGTCTGCGGCAGCAGCCCCTTGCGCACGTCGACCAGCAGGATCGCGACGTCGGCCGTCGCGGCACCGGTCGCCATGTTGCGGGTGTACTGCTCGTGGCCCGGCGCATCAGCGACGATGAATCGTCGCTGCGGCGTCGCGAACTGCCGCCACGCCACGTCGATGGTGATGCCCTGCTCGCGCTCCGCATCGAGGCCGTCGAACAACAGCGCATAGTCGACCGCGCCGCCCCGGGTCCCCACGCGGCGGGAGTCCGCCTCGAGCGTCCGTCGTTGGTCGTCCGGGATCGCATCGACCTCGTGCAGCAGCCGCCCGAGCAGGGAGGACTTGCCGTCATCCACCGAACCGCAGGCGAGCACCCGCAGGAGTCCGCCGCTGCCGCCATGGACGCGGCGTCCGCCCTGCCCTTGCCCCCGCGCGGCCGACATCAAAAATACCCCTCGCGCTTCTTGAGCTCCATCGAGGCCGAGGGATCGCGGTCGATCACTCGCCCTTGGCGCTCGGAGAACCGGCTGTCGCGCATCTCCTCGATGATCGCCGACAAGGTGCTGGCCGAACTCTCCACCGCGCCGGTGAGCGGCCAACAACCGAGCGTGCGGAACCGGACCTGCAGCATCCGCGGCGTCTCGCCGGGCGCGAGCGGCATCCGATCGTCGTCCCGGACGATCCACTGCCCGTCACGCTCCACCACCGGCCGCGGCGCGGCGAAATAGA
>JBIIVD010000043.1:0-19560 GCA_044339635.1 Steroidobacteraceae bacterium
GGCAGTCCTCGGCGCGGGTGACGCCCACGCCCTCGATGAGCGAGTCGCCGAGGCCGACCAGGCGTAGCGGCGCTCCGGCATCAGCGGGTGCGACAGCGCCCGGCCACGCCAGTCCCTCAGCGGCGGCAGCAGGCCCCGCGAAACGCGGTGCCCGCAGGCGGACCCACATCGCCTGCGGCAGCACGAAGGGCAGGGCGCTCCAGAACAGCAAAGATCTCATGGGGTAAGGGATGTTCCGGCGGGTCCGCGGTAGCCGCCCGAGGGCGCAGCCTCGTATCATGCCGTCTCACCTGGTGCGGGTGTAGTTCAATGGTAGAACTGCAGCTTCCCAAGCTGCTAACGTGGGTTCGATTCCCATCACCCGCTCCAAATCTTCATACATCCCAACATGGATGATCTGCAACTCCTGGTCGACTTGCATCGTGAGGCCGACAGGCAGGGGCCTGGCGGCGACACGGAGACGGCCCTGGCGATCGAGCTGTCCTGCCTGCGGGACAGGCATGGCCTGAAGATCGCAGACATCGGGTGCGGGACCGGGGCCTCGACGCTCGTGCTGGCGCGCGAACTCGATGCGCAGATCGTCGCGATCGACTTCGTGCCGGAGTTCCTGGCCGCGCTCGACAGGCGCGCGCAGCAGGCCGGCGTCGCGGGTCGCATCACCACAGTGAGTGCATCCATGACCTCGCTGCCCTTCCCGGCGGGCGCCTTCGACGCGATTTGGTCCGAGGGCGCGATCTACAACATGGGTTTCGAGCAGGGCGTCCAAGCTTGGCGTCGTTACCTCAAGCCCGGCGGCATCCTCGCGGTGTCCGAACTGACTTGGCTGACGGACCATCCGCCCGCCGAACTCGAGGTGCATTGGCGGTCCCAGTACGCGGAGGTCGCCACCGCCTCCGCCAAGATGGCGGTGCTCGAGCGGAACGGCTACGCGCCATTGGGCTATTTTGTGCTCCCGGAGCAGTGCTGGCTCGAGGCCTATTACCGTCCCATGCAGGCGCGCTTCGCGGCCTTCTTGGCTGCGCATGGTTCGAGCGATGCGGCGCGGGCGATCGTCGCGGCCGAAGAGCGGGAGATGGACCTGTACGAGCGGCACCGGTCCCACGTGGGCTATGGATACTACATCGCGCGTAACAGCCGGGCCGCGACATGACCTGACGCTCAGCCGTCGTGTGTCACAAGGGGGAACACGCGCGCGAGGCGCAACGTGAGGTCCAGCGAGGGTGAACGCGTCTCCTCTTCGATTGCGCTGTCAGAGCGCGAGCACCCCGAGCGCCGCGCGCACGCTGAGCGCGATGAGGGCCGCGCTCGAGGCGAGGAACAGGGCGAACCGCAGGCGCACATCGTTGAAGGTCGTGTGGACCAGCGAGTGCAGGACCCGCAAGCCGACGTAGCCCCACGCGAGCCCGAGGTTGGCGGGGTCCGCACCTTGTCCGAGGAACTGCAGGCTGAGGCAGACGGCATAGAACACCGTCGGCTGCTCCATCAGGTGCATGTAGTTGGCGGAGACCTGCCGCGCGCGGTCCGGCATCAACGCGTCGAGCGCCCGCGCGGACTTCCCGGCATCCGGCGACAGTCTCAGGCGCCGGATGTTCGAGACGCGCTCGAAGCCGAGCCAGACCATCACGACCAAGGTCCAGCAGACGAGGGCGATGACCGGAGCGATCAAGCCTGGGTCATTCATGAACGACCTCGTGGTCGCACGGTGAGATCAGGGCCGACTCATGGGATCCGTAGACGATCACGAGACGGTCGGTCGAGCGATGACGTGTACCCATCGACCGAGACTATCAAGCGTACGGTCCGGCTGCCATCCCGCGCGCAGCGCTCTGGTATCTTTGCTCAACGTGTCCGGTTCCGGGGGTCGTCCATGATGCGTCATCTCGTCTCCACCATGCTCGTCATCGTCGGTGTCATCCACCTGTTGCCGCTGTCGGGCGTGCTCGGCGGCGCGAGGCTCGAAGCGCTCTACGGCATCCCGATCGGCGAGCCGGATCTCGCCATCCTCATGCGCCATCGCGCGGTGTTGTTCGGCCTGTTGGGCGCGTTCCTGGTGTACGCGGCGTTCCGTCCGGAGCTCCAAGCCATCGCGCTGGTCGCCGGCTTCGTGAGCGTCGTGTCCTTCCTCGCGATCGCGTGGTCGGTCGGCGGCTACAACGCTGCCATAGGCCGGGTGGTCACGGCCGACCTTGTCGCGCTCGCTTGCCTCATCATCGCCGCGGTCGCGCTGTGGTCGCAGCGCGGCGCGGCGGCGCCATGACACCCGGCTCGTACGCCGTCATCTTCGTCAGCCATCGCACCGCCGGCGACCCGGAGGGCTACGAGGCCATGGCGGAGCGCATGGTCGAGCTCGCCCGGGCCCAGCCCGGGTTCCTCGGCATGCGGAGCGTGCGCGGCGACGACGGAGTCGGCATCACGGTCTGCTACTGGTCGTCAGCCGACGCCATCGCGGCGTGGCGGCAGGATGTCGACCACGCGGCGGCGCAGCAGCAGGGCAAAGATTCGTGGTACTCGGCGTACGAAGTCACCATCGCTCGGGTCGAGCGCCATTACGGATCCGGTACTATTGACTAGACTGGTGTTATAGTTCACTACATCACTTACCCCCATTGTGACATGGAGAGCCCCATGAGCCTGTCCCGACCGCTGCTGGCTACGCTCCTCGCGCTCGCGCCGGCCATCGCCCCCGCCGCCGATTCCGTCACCCGCACGCGCATGCTCGCGACCGACCCGGTCGCCTCCATCGTGGTGGAGGCTGGCGTCGGCGAGGTACGCATCGAGCAGGGAGAGGGCAACGCCATCGATGTGCGCGTCACGATCACCCCGAAGCGCAACACGGGTCCCGTCGGCAAGTTGCCGGATGTCTCGAAGCTCGAGATGTCGGCGACGATGCGCGGCGACCAGCTGCGGCTCGAGGTGGACTCCAAGAACATCGAAGAGCGTTGGGTGCTGCGCCTGCCGAAGAAAGTGTTCTCCGCCATCGAGGTGAATCTCGGGGTCGGCAACGCGTCCGTGACGACGAACGCGCGCCGTGTCGAGGTGGACTTGGGTGTCGGCGAGGCGACGATCACGGCGCCGGCCGGCGCGATCGCGGTCAACGTGGGGACCGGCGATGCCGACATCCGCTCGACGCGCGCCAATGCGGGCACCGTCGAGGGCACGACCGGCGTCGGCGGGCTCACGGTCACGGGTGTCGACGGTACGGTCGAACGTCACATGGTCGGCGGCAGCATCAAAGGCAAGGGCAAGGGCCGCGAGCCGATCGAGGTGAAGGTCGGGGTGGGTGATCTGCAGGTAACCCTGGTGGAGTAGGGTCGCGCGCATGACGTCGTTGCGCTGGGCGCTTGTTTCGAGCAAAACAATCGCACAAAACGGATGTTTTTCCGCGCGACGACAAGCCTCGACACTATACGCAAAGCGTATTGTCGATGATTTTGTCATGTAAAACAACAACATAAATACACATAATTCAGGCGAACGATATACCAAGACAGTTAGAGTGGGACTCTGTACGGTATCCAACCTATGGATCAGTACGCTGGTCGTTCAGAGTCGACGGGGATTGATCCAGCCGCGATGGCTGGGGACCCTGTCCTCGTGCTCGCTCATCGGTCCTCTGTCCATGGCAAGCATGTCGATCAGTACCTCTGCCTATCGACCGGTGGGCCGAGCCGATTCAGGATGTTCACCGCTGAAGGCCGTGAACTGCGCGAGACCTTGGACGATGTGGCAGCGGTCGATTTCGATGTCGCTGCCGATGTACGCGTCAACTTGTTCCTCATCGAGTCCTTCTGGAGAACTCAAGTCGATATCGCGAAGGTCGAGAGACACATCGAGAGGGGATCGGTTCCCTTGAGCGGGCGATAGGAAGGGCGTGCGGATGTCCATATCCAAGCTCGATGAACTCAACCTCTTGTCCGCCCTGATGATCGCGGCGCAATGCGAAGGTGGGCCGGTGACCTATCTCATCCTCACCCTGCGGCTGAATGGCTACGGGGGCGAACGGGTCTGCCGCGGCCTGATCGACCAGCTGAGAGACATCGGATACATCGAGATCGATCAGGAGAAGGACCGGGTCGACCGGCGCACGAAGAGCGTCCGAGTGACGCAATACGGTTGGGATGCGGTGGGTCGTCTTGCTCGCATGGTCAAGGATGTGGTCGACCGTAAAGCGCTGGCAGAAGCGCCGCAGTCGCGCGGCGTCGCTGGGGCGGTGTCCGCCCAACCTAAAGTCGCCTAGGGAACTCTGCGTTAGCGGCCCATGCCGCAGCCTCCGTGCTCGCGGGATCGGCTGACAGTCCCGCGACCACGCCGGCGCGGTCTTCCGCCGTCCGGTTCTGGCTGGCCTTGGTCTTGGCGACGACCTCGCTGATCGTCAGCGTCAGGCCGACGAGGCCCTGCAGCATCTTCTCGATGTAGTCGGCGGGCGCGTCTGAGACGGCCCAAGGCTCCCGCCGCTGCGATTCCATGTGGCGCGTCAGCCGATCGACGAGCTGCCGCTTCGTGTCGCGGTCGTGCGTGCAGGCGAGCGTGCCGCGGACGTGCACCGCAACGTAGTTCCATGTGGGCACGACTTCGTGGGTGCGTGCCTTGGACGGATAAAACGACGGCGACACATAGGCCGAGGCGCCCGTGAACGCGACGACCGCCTCGGCGCCGCGCTCGCCGAGACGCCACGTCGGATTGCTCTTGGAGGTGTGCGCGATGAGCGTGCCGCCCGGCGCGAGCCGGTCGGCGCAGAGGACGGGCAGATGGTCGACGACCGGCCGACCGTCCTCGATGCTCACGAGCGTCGCGAGCGGGTGGGCCGCCACGAACGCGGCGATGCGCGCGGCGTCATGCTCCGCGAAAGGTCCGGGGATGTACATGGTGCGTCGACGGTATCACGCCGATGGGGGGAGGCGTATCATCCGCGCATGTCGCCGCTCGATCGCAGGCCCGTCACGCTCGCGTTGGTGGTCGCGGCGATGGGAGTGGTGTTCGGTGACGTGGGCACGAGCCCGCTCTACGCCTTCCGCGCGGTGTTCACCGTGTCGGGCCTCGACCCGGCCTCGCTCGGGAACGTCCTCGGCGTCCTGTCGCTGATCTTCTGGTCGATCACGCTCGTGGTCGGCATCAAGTATGTCGCGATCGTGCTGCGTGCCGACAACGAAGGCGAGGGCGGCGTCCTCGCGCTGATGCAGCTGGTCACGACGTCGGTGGCGCGTCGCTGGTCGCCGGTGGTCATGGCGCTGGGCCTCGCCGGCTGCGCGCTCTTCTTCGGTGACGGCGTCATCACGCCCGCGATCTCCGTACTCAGCGCCGTCGAGGGACTGGAGCTCGTCGCCCCTGCGCTGGAGCCCGTCGTGCTGCCCTTGGCGGTCGCGATCCTGCTCGGGCTCTTCTTGTTGCAGCGCAGGGGTACCGGCGCGATCGGTCGGTTGTTCGGACCTGTGATGGTCGTGTGGTTCACCACGCTGGCCGTGCTCGGTCTGATGTCGATCCTGCAGCATCCGGGCGTGCTCGCCGCCGTCAACCCGGCGCACGCGCTGGCGCTGCTCGGCGTGCATCCCGGTGTGGCGCTCGCGATCTTCGGCACGGTGCTGCTGTGCGTCACCGGCGGCGAGGCGCTCTACGCCGACCTCGGGCATTTCGGCCGGCGCGCGATCGCGCGCGCCTGGTACCTCGCCGTGTATCCCGCGCTCCTGCTCAATTATTTCGGACAGGGCGCGTTGCTGCTGCGCGATGTCTCGGCCCTGAAGAACCCGTTCTACCGGCTCATGCCCGCGGAGTTCCTGCTGCCGTTCGTGGTGCTCGCGACCCTCGCCACGGTGATCGCCTCGCAGGCGGTGATCTCGGGCGTGTTCTCGATCGCGCGCCAGTGCCTGCAGGTCGACCTGCTGCCGCGCGTGCGGATCGTGCAGTCCTCCGCGGAGGCGGCAGGGCAGGTCTACGTCCCGTTCGTCAACTGGACGCTCTGCCTGCTGACGATCGCGCTCGCCATCGGTTTCGGCAGCTCCGACGCCTTGGCCGGCGCCTATGGCGTCGGCGTGTCGATCACCATGCTGATCGATTCGGTGCTGATGGTCGTGCTGCTGCTCGCCACCCGGCGGGGCGGTTGGCGGTGGATGGTCGCCGCGCTCGGCGGGATCATGCTGCTCGAGGCCCTGTTCGTCGCGGGCAACCTGCAGAAGATCGCGGCCGGTGGCTGGTTCCCGCTCGTGTTCGGCCTGCTGGTGTTCTGGCTGTTGCAGACCTGGCGCGAGGGGCGCGAGTCCCTGCACCGGCTCACGCAGCGCGAGGACTGCCCGCTGCCGGAGTTCCGCCAGCTCATCGAGCGTGTGCAGCCGACCGTCATCGACGGCACGGCGGTGTTCCTCAGCAGCAACCCGGACGACCTGCCGCGCACCCTGGTGCGCAACCTGCGGACCAACCGGGTGATGCATGCCTTGACGATCGTCATGACGGTCGAGGTCGCGCCCGTGCCGCACGTGCTCGTGGGTTCGCGTTGCCGGATCACCGAGCTGATGCCGGGGTTGGTGCGAGTGCAGTCGCGGGTCGGCTTCATGGACCCGATCGACGTGCCGCAGATGTTGCGCGAGGTGCAGAAGGTCTACCGCGAGATCGTGCCGCCGGAGGTCCGTTACGTGATCGGGCGCGACGATATCGTCACCACCGGCCGTTCGCGGATGTCCGCGCCGCAGAAGGCCGTGTTCGCGTTCATGTCACGCAACGCGGAGTTCGCCGGCGGGCATCTCGGCATCCCCGTGCACATGATCATCGAATCGGGTGCGCAGGTGGAGTTGTGAAGCGAGGTCTCGCCGCGAGGGCTCGCGTGCGCCGCCCGCATGCCCTACAGTGCGGCCCGTGACGACCACCGCATCTTTCTCCGCGCTGTTGCAGCCGACGCTGGCCGGCAAGTCCGTCCAGATCGCGCCGTTGTGCGCGGCCGATCACGACGCGCTCTACGCCGTCGCCCGTGATCCGTTGATCTGGGAGCAGCACCCGTCATGGGACCGCTACAAACCCGAGGTGTTCCGGCCGATGTTCGACAGCGGTCTCGCGTCGGGGGGCGCCTTGATCGTGCGCGAGGTCGCCACGGGCGAGGTCATCGGTTCGACGCGGTTCTACGATCTTCGTCCGCAGGACCCGTCGGTCGCGATCGGGTACACCTTCCTCGCCCGGCGCTGCTGGGGCGGCACGTTCAACCACGAGATGAAGCGGCTGCTGCTCGACCATGCGTTCGGCTTCGTCGACCGGGTGTGGTTCCACATCGGCGCGCAGAACATCCGTTCCCGTACCGCCATCGGGCGGATCGGCGCCCTGCTGAGCCACGAAGTCACCGCTGACCCGGCGTTCGGCGACAAGGACATGGCCTACTACGTCATCGACCGGCCGTCAGCTTCTCGCGGATGAGCGATACGGCCTCGCGGCACTTCGCGGGGACGGCGCCCATCGGCGGTTGCGCCGGATCGATCGGGGCGAACGGGATCACCAGCATCAACACGGCGTAGATCAGGGCCAAGCCGCCGCCGGTGACGAACAACAGCACGATCGCGAGCACGCGGATCCAGGTCACGTCGATCGCAGCGCTGCGTGCGAGGCCGAGGCAGATGCCGCTGATCCATGCGCCCTGGCTGACCTGTTGCAGCGCGGCCGATGCCGAGGGGGGCGAGCCGCCCGCGGTCGTGCTGCGCTCGGCGGACGCGCCTGCCGCGACCGCCGCTGCCGCGCCGGTCGTTTCGGTGGCCTCGACATGTCCGATCTCCTGCAGCGCCGGCACCAGTTCGTCGAGCGTGATCACGGTGCGACCGGTCGGCAGGCGACGGCTGCACTTGTCGGCGACGGACTGCTCGAGGTCGGCGAGGATCTCGGCGCGATCCGGATCCCCGATCAGGCGCGCGCTGGCGTCGGCGAGCCATCCCTCGAGGCGTGCGTAGGCGTCCTCCTCGAACTGGAAGGCGTTGCGGTTGAGGCTGGCGGTGATGACGCGTTTCATGATGGCGTTTCCGTGGAGCGGCCGAGGCCGGCGAGGGTGCGGTTGATGCGGGTCCAGTAGTCGTCGAGCGTGGCCAACTGGGCCTCGCCCGAAGCGGTCAGGCGGTAGTACTTGCGGGGCGGGCCGACCTCGGACTCGCGCCACTCGTACTGCACGAGGTCCTCTCGCCGCAGCTTGCTCAAGAGGGGATACAGCGTGCCCTCTTGGGTGGCGAACTCGGTGTTCGCCAGGCGACGCAGGATGTCGGGCACGTAGAGGCTCTCGCCGCCGACGATCTTGAGGACGACGAACTCGAGCAGTCCCTTGCGCAGGGGAGCGAGCTTGGTTTCGGTGGGGTTGTTCATGGGTTCAAGTACCTTGTTTAATAAAGATACCTGCCCGAAGGACGGGTGTCAACGGCCGAGAATCATCGTGGCGGTCGCCAGCCGGCCTCGCGCGCCTCGCGTTCGCTGCAGAACCAGCGTTCCCCCCTCGACTCGTCGATGGTGGTCCGCGCGTAGTGCGGGCTGCTCGGCAGGTGGTAGATGCGGCCGCTGCGGCTGATGTTGCCCTTGATGGCGCAAGCGCCGGGTGGCCTCGATGCGGCGCCGCTGCGGGGCGCTGCGGCAGATCCGGATGCGACGGTGGACGGCGCGATGAACAGGGCGCCGGCCGGTGGCCGCATGCGATCCGGCGTCTTGCGCAGGTTGGCGCGGCAGTTGTCGGGTGTCTCGCGGGACCAGTCGGTGAAGCTCCTCGCTTGCCCTCGCTGGTTCCGACGCCACTCCCAGGGTGCGATGCGGCGGTTGGGCGGCTGGTCCCAGAGGCCGCGACCGCTGCGTCTCGCCTCGTGCTCCAGCCGGCAGAGGCCGGCATCCTGGGCGGGGTCCGCATACTGGCGGTACACCCAGGCATGGCCGGCGCGCACCATCCAGGCGTTGAGGTCCTCACCTTCGGACAGGATGCGCGCGACCATGCGGCCGTAGCCGTCGCTCTGGTCGGTCACGTCGAGCTGCAGTTCGCGGCCGACCGGCAATCTGCGCGCGAGGGCATCGCGCGCGGCGCGGCCGCCGGGTTGGCGCAGTTCCGGCGCGTCGATGGCGTGCAGGCGGACGTTGATGGGGCCGGACGCGAGCTGCACGCGCACGGTGTCGCCGTCGGTGATGCGCAGCCGCCGCCCCGGCAGCACGTAGTCCTGCGCGGAAAGCGGGATCGCTGCCGTGGCGATCGCGATCGCCACGGCCAGCAGCGGAAGGGTCCACCCAAAAAAACGTCGGGGCGCTTGCACGCCCCGACGCTATCAAAAATCCCTGCGCTGTTGGGTGCGCGCAGGTCCCGCGGGCGGGATTATTTTGGCGCGTCGCGCGACATGCCCGGACCTTGCTGGCCGGGACCCTGGATGGGCGGCCCGTCCGAATCCTCGGGGATCGCCATGCGCGACACGCCCGGGGGGGCGAGGCCCACGCCGTCGGTGTTGCTGCGGCCGGCATACGGCCGCCCGCCTTCGACCTCGAAGATGGCCCGGCAGCCGTCGCTGACCCAGATGGCCTCGTTGCGGATCGTTCCCCAAGTCATGCCGCGGTTGCAGGGCGCATGGCTCTCGCGCCGCACCATCTTCACGCGTCCGCGGATCTCGACCGGGCAGGCGCCCCAGCGGCCGCCGATGGACTGGCAGCGGATCTGATAGGGCGCGGAACCGGTGTTCCCCCAGCCGCCGCCGCCAGCGCCCCAGCCGCCGTCGTTGCCGGTGCGGGCGAGGAAGATGCCGCGGCAGCCGCTGCGCACGTAGACGCCTCGCGAGTCCGCCCGCCAGGTGTTGCCCTCGACGCAGGGCGCGCGGGAGAGGGTGCGGACGATGCGGATGCCCCGGTTGTTGATGGCGCAGAACGCGTCACGGCCGTCCTCGGAGTCGCAGCGCACCTCGACCTCGCCGGAACCCTGGTCGTTCCAGCCGCTGGTCGGCGTGCCCATGAAGGCGAACTCGCCACGGCAGCCGTCACGCACGACGATGCCGTTGCGGTCCGCGCGCCAGTTGCGGCCTTCGTTGCAGGGCACGGTGCTCAGGTTGCGGACGAGGCGCACGCGCCCGTCGTTCGGCGCACGACAAAACTGTTCGCCGGCACCGTAAGATTCGCAGCGGATGCGCTGTTCGCTGACGCCCCAGTTCTGGGCGGCGGCCGGCGGCGCGCCGAGGGCGAGCATCGCCGCCGTGAAGGCGAGGACGCTGAAAAGGATTGAAGGCTTAGAGATCCCCATGGAATGTCCGCTCCTCTTATCGTTTCCGGTCCGGGACCGACGTCACGCCCGCCCCTTAGTATAATCAATAAAATGACATACATTATGAAAAGCATAGGCCGGATTCTGCTCAAGGGACTGCTCACGATCCTGCCGATCGGGCTGACCCTGTACTTCATCTACTGGCTCGGCGTGACCGCCGAGTCGCTGCTGTCCGGCACGCTTGAATGGATGCTGCCCGAGGGGTTCTATCGGCCCGGCATGGGGCTCGTCGCCGGCTTCCTGGTGCTGTTCATCGTCGGCTTGCTGGTGAACGCCTACGTCGTCCGCCGCGTGTTCGGGCTCGGCGAGTCGCTGATCCTGCGCATCCCGGTGGTGAAGACGGTGTACGCCGCGCTGCGCGACCTCACCGGGCTGATGCGCGGCGGAGACGGTGGCCGGGAGCTCGAACGGGTGGTGCTGGTCAGCGTCGGGCCGGGCAAGGTGCTCGGGTTCGTGACGCAGGAAAATGCGATAATCCCCGGCGTCGGCACCGATGAGTCGCTGGTGGCCGTCTACCTGCCGATGAGCTACCAGATCGGCGGCTACACCCTGTACCTGCCCCGCGACCGCATCGAGCCCACCGATCTCACGGTCGAGGCGGCGATGCGCATCGTGCTGACCGGCGGACTCCAGAACCAGTGACGTCCTTCATGTTCGAGGTGAACACATGACAATGGTGGATTACTCGCTGCGCGGACGGATCGCGGTCATCGCGTTCCAGGCGCCGCCGGTCAACAGTCTCGGTCACGCGCTGCGCGTCGGCTTGCTGGCGGCGCTCGACCGCGCCGCCGCCGACCCGGCGGTCGACGGCATCGTGCTGACGGGCAGCAACGGCACCTTCAGCGCAGGCGCGGACATCCGCGAATTCGGTTCGCCGGAGATGATCCGCGGTCCGTCGCTCTGGACCCTCAACACCGCGCTCGATGCGCTGCCGAAACCCGCGGTCGCCGCGATCGAGGGCATCGCGCTCGGTGGTGGTCTCGAACTCTCCATGAGCTGTCACCACCGCGTCGCGCTCGCCACCGCCAAGATCGGCCTGCCGGAGGTCAAGCTCGGCCTGCTGCCCGGCGCCGGCGGCACCCAACGCCTGCCGCGCCTGATCGGCGTGGAGAACGCGCTCAACGTGATGCTGTCGGGCGAGCCGCTGCCGGTGACGCTGTTCGCGAAGTCGCCGCTGTTCGACAAGGTCGTCGAGTCCGACCTCCTCGGCGCCGCGGTCGGTGTCGCCGAGGCTTCGGCCGCCGCGCTGCGCGAGGGCAAGCCGCTGCCGCGCGTCCGCGACCGCAAGGTCCGCGAACCCGATCTCGAGGCGCTCTGCCAGTTCGCGCGCAACACCGTCAAGACCGCGTTCAAAGAATATCCCGCACCGGTGTCGATCATCGACGCGGTGCAGTTCGGCGCGACGCGCTCCATCGACGCCGGTTTCGCCGAGGAGGGCCGCCTCTTCAAGCAGCTGATGGACGGCCCGGTGTCGGCGTCGCTGCGCCACGTCTTCTTCGCCGAGCGCGCCGCGGGGCGCGTCGCCGGCCTGCCCGAGACCATCAAGCCGCGCAGCGTCGCGTCGGTCGCGGTGATCGGCGCCGGCACCATGGGCACGGGGATCGCCATCAACTTCCTCAACGCGGGCATCGCGGTGCGCCTGCTGGAGGTCGGACAGGAGGCGCTCGACAAGGGCGTCGCCCGCGTCCGCCAGACCTACGATGGTCAGGTCAAGAAGGGCAAGCTCGATGCCGCCAAGCTCGAGGCGCGCATGGCGCTGCTCAAGCCGACGCTGTCCTATGCGGACCTCGGCGATGTCGACCTCGTCATCGAGGCCGTGTTCGAGGACATGGGCGTCAAGGAAAAAGTCTTCCGGCAGCTCGATGCCGTCGCGAAGCCCGGCGCGATCCTCGCCACCAACACCTCCACCCTCGACGTCGACCGCATCGCCTCGTTCACCGGCCGGCCGTCGGACGTCATCGGGCTGCATTTCTTCAGCCCCGCCAACGTCATGAAACTGCTCGAGGTGGTGCGCGGCGCCCAGACCGCGCCCGACGTGCTCGCGACCGCCATGGCGCTCGCCAAGAAGATCCGCAAGACCGCGGTGGTCTCGGGCGTCTGCGACGGCTTCATCGGCAACCGCATGATCAACCAGTACTCGGCGCAGGCGATGGAACTGTTGGACGAGGGCGCGAGCGTCGAGCAGGTCGATCGCGCCATCGAGAAGTTCGGCTTCGCGATGGGTCCTTTCCGCATGGGCGACCTCGCCGGCAACGACATCGGATTCCATATCCGCAAGCGTCTGTATGCCGAGGGCAAGCTCAAGCGCAAGGCGGTGGTCGCAGACCGGATCTGCGAGCTCGGCCGCTTCGGCCAGAAGACCGGGTCCGGCTGGTACGACTACAAGCCGGGCGATCGCACGGCCTACCCGTCGCCCGTGGTCGCGGGCGTGCTCGACGAGGCCCGCAAGGCGGCGGGCGCGCCGCTGCGCCGCATCACCGATGCCGAGATCGTCGACCGTCTGGTCTACGCGCTCGTCAACGAGGGCGCGCGCATCCTCGACGAGAAGATCGCGCAGCGCGCCTCGGACATCGACCTCGTCTACCTCACCGGTTACGGCTTCCCGGTCTGGCGCGGCGGTCCGATGAAATACGCCGACTCGCAGACGCTGTACGAGGTCGCGCGACGCATGCAGGGCTTCGCCGCGCTGCCAGGCGCCGACACCGAGTTCTGGACCCCCGCGCCGCTCTTGGCGCGCCTCGCCGCCGAGGGCGGCAGCTTCAACGGAGGTGGCGCATGAGCCGCACCGCATCGGGCCGCGAGGCCGTCATCGTCTCCACCGCCCGCACGCCGCTCACCCGCAGCTGGCGCGGCGCCCTCAACCTGACCCACGGCGCCACCATGGGCGGCCATGTCGTGAAGGCCGCGATCGAGCGCGCGGGCATCGACCCGGCGAGCGTCGAGGACGTGATCATGGGCTGCGGCCTTCCGGAAGGCGCGACCGGCGCCAACATCGCGCGCCAGATCGCGCTGCGCGGCGGCCTGCCGGTCTCGGTGTCCGGGGTCACCGTCAACCGCTTCTGCTCGTCCGGGTTGCAGTCGATCGCGTTGGCGTCGCAGCGCATCATCGCGGGCGAGGGCGACGTCTACGTGGCGGGCGGCCTCGAATCGATCTCCTGCGTGCAGGGCGAGCTCAACACGCACATGGGCCGGGAAGGGTGGCTGTCGGAGAAGATCCCCGGCATCTACCACTCGATGCTGCAGACCGCCGAGACGGTGGCGGCCCGCTACAAGATCTCCCGCGAACTGCAGGACGCGTATGGCGCGCGCAGCCAGCAGCGGGCGAGCGCTGCGCTGGCGGCCGGGCACTTCAAGGAAGAGATCGCGCCCATCACCGTGCGCATGGCGGGCGTCGACCAGGCCGCGGGCGGCAAACTCTTCACGCGCGAGGTCACTTCGTCGCAGGACGAAGGCATCCGCGAGGGCACCACGGTCGAGGCGCTCGCCAAGATCCGTCCTGCGATGCCGGGCGGCGTGATCGCCGCCGGCAACGCGAGCCAGCTCTCCGACGGCGCCGGCGCCTGCGTGGTGATGAGCGCCGCCGAGGCGGAGCGCGCGGGTGCCAAGCCGCTCGGCGTGTTCCGCGGCTTCGCGATCGCGGGCTGCGAACCCGACGAGATGGGCATCGGTCCCGTGTTCGCCATCCCGAAACTGCTCGCGCGAGCCGGCCTCAAGGTGGACGACATCGGCCTTTGGGAGCTCAACGAGGCGTTCGCGGTGCAGGTGATCTACTGCCGTGACCAGCTCGGCATCCCTGACGAGCGGCTGAACGTGGACGGCGGTTCGATCGCCGTCGGCCATCCGTTCGGCATGACCGGACAACGCCTCGTCGGCCATGCGCTGCTCGCCGGCAAGCGGCTCGGTGCGAAGCACGTCGTCGTCACCATGTGCGTCGGCGGCGGCATGGGCGCGGCGGGTCTGTTCGAGGTCCTGTGATGCGGAGGTCGCCATGACGCGCCCTGTGCGCCGCACGGGGCGTTTCGCCGCGCTCGCGGCGCTGGCCTGCCTGGCGTCGGCGGAGGTCGCGATGGCGATCGAGCAACCCGAGTACACGGTCGTCCGCGAGGAAGGCGCGTTCGAGCTGCGCCGTTACGCGCCGTACCTGCTCGCGGAAACGGAGGTCGATGCCGGCTTCATGTCGGCCGGCAACGTCGCCTTCGGCCGGTTGTTCCGTTACATCAGCGGCGCCAACACCACCCGCACCGAGATCGCGATGACAGCGCCGGTCGAGCAGGCGCGCGATGCGGGCGCCGGCCGCGGCGAGAAGATCGCGATGACGGCGCCGGTCGAGCAGGCGCGTGACGGTGACACCTACCGGGTCGCGTTCGTGGTGCCGCGCAAGTTCACGCGTGAGACGGTCCCTCAGCCCACCGACCCGACCGTACGCATCCGCGAGGTCCCGGCCCGCACGATCGCCGCCTGGCGTTATTCGGGACGTTGGACAGAGGAGAACTTCCGGGGTTACGAGCAGGAGCTGCGCGCAAAGATCGCGGCGCTCGGGCTCAAGCCCGTCCCCGGCGACAGCGCGATCATCGCGCGCTACGACGCGCCCTTCATCCCCTGGTTCATGCGTCGCAACGAGGTGCTCATCCCGCTGCTGGAGCCGCCTACGGCGGCGAAACCGGCGCCCTGATCAGGGGCCTGCTCAGGGCTTGACCGGCGGCTTCGCGGTCGTCTGCGGCACCGGTGTCGCGGTGCGTGCGGCGGGAGCGGCCCAGGCGCTGCGCCATTCGGCCACTTCCTGCGCGTCGGCGCGCCGCGTCTTGCGGTCGTAGAGGCACAGCATCACCGTCTTGGCACCCTTCATGTGCGCGGGTCTCCAGGCGCCGGTCACGAGCCGCGCATCGATGCCCGCCGTGTCGTCGAAACGCGCCGTCGCCGGATGCACCACCGGATCCTTGAGGTTGGAGGCCGTCGCGCAGGCGGTCGCGGCATCTTTCTCGAGCTGCGCCCAAGCTGCAGGCGAGGAAGCCTCTGCGGCCGGATAGGTCCCGAAAGTGGTGGCGAGCGCGATGACCAAGGCCGTCGCCAGCGCGAACGGCGCGGCAAGCGAGAGGGGGGCGGGCGATCGGCCAAGGTCGTGCATGGGAAGGATCCTTCGTAGGGGCGGTCGGGCGGGATATTATCCGGGCGGCCCCGACGCCGTCACGGGGCGCCGTCACGGATGGAGCACCCCATGAAAGAAGACCTGCGCAGCCTGCGACCGCTCGCCACGCTCGACCGTCGCGGTTTCGTCACCACGGCGCTGGCGGGCGGCTTCGCCGCGGCGACGCTGCCCGTGAGCGCCGAGACCCTCGTCACGCCATTGGATGGGCTCGATGCCGGCGAGGTCCGCATACCGGTCGCGGACGGCTCGCTGCCGGCGTACTACGCGCGGCCGGCGCGCGGCTCGAAGCTGCCGGTGGTGCTGGTGGTGCAGGAGATCTTCGGCGTGCACGAGCACATCCGCGATGTCTGCCGTCGTTTCGCGCAGCGCGGCGCGATCGCGGTCGCGCCCGAGCTGTTCGCGCGCCAAGGCGACCCCTCGAAGGTGGCCGACATCCAGGCGTTGATGCGCGACATCGTCTCCAAGGTGCCCGATGCGCAGGTCATGGCAGACCTCGATGCCACGCTGCGGTGGGCACGTACGCGTGCGCGCGGCATCGAGGGCAAGGTCGGCGTCACGGGGTTTTGTTGGGGCGGGCGCATCACGTGGCTCTATGCCGCGCACAGTGCAGAGGTCGCTGCGGGCGTCGCCTGGTACGGGCGGCTCGTCGGACAGCCCTCGGCGCTGCAGCCTTCACATCCCGTCGATGTCGCTGCCGCGTTGCAGGCCCCGGTGCTCGGGCTCTACGCCGGCAAGGATGCGGGGATCCCGCTCGATGGTGTGGCGGCGATGCGCACAGCGCTGTCGGCACCCGGCGCGTCGTCCGCCGCCGCCGGCTCGCAGATCATCGTCTATCCCGAGGCCGGGCACGGCTTCTACGCCGATTACCGGGCGTCGTACCGTCGTGAGGACGCGGAGGCGGCGTTCGCTCAAGCGATCGGGTTCTTCGCGGGTCGGGGCCTGACGTTGAAGACCGCTTGACCCAAGACCGGCTGACCCAGAGCCGCCCGATCGGACAGTGACACCGTGCTGCTGCGCCTCGACAACGTCTCCCTCGCGTTCGGATCGCGACCCTTGCTGGAGCAGGCCTCGCTGCAGGTCGGCGAGCGCGAGCGTGTCTGTCTGGTCGGGCGCAACGGCGAGGGGAAGTCCTCGTTGCTGCGCTTGGTCGCGGGCCTCGCGCAGCCGGACGACGGCAGCGTCTGGATCCGCCCGGGCGCGCGATTGGCGGCGTTGGCGCAGGACCTGGACGCCGTGGCCGACGATCGGGTCGCGGACATCGTGCGCGGCGGTCTCGCGCCTGATGCAGGCGAGGGGTGGGAGACGACGCATCGCGTCGAGGCGATGCTGTCGCGGCTCGGGCTGGACGGCGAGCGGCGCTTCGCGGACCTCTCGGGCGGTTGGCGCCGCCGCACGTTGCTCGCGCGCGCCTTGGTCGCGGAGCCCGACATCCTGTTGCTCGATGAGCCGACCAACCATCTCGACATCGCGACCATCGAGTGGCTCGAAGCGGCGCTGTCCGCGTTCCGCGGCGCGCTGCTGTTCGTCACGCACGACCGGGCGTTCGTCAACCGGCTCGCCACCCGTGTCGTGGAGCTCGATCGCGGCCGCTTGAGTTCCTGGCCCGGGAACTACGACGACTATGTCGGGCGCAAGACCTTGCAGCTCGAGATCGAGGCCAAGGCGAACGCCGAATTCGACCGCAAGCTCGCGCAAGAGGAGGTCTGGATCCGCAAGGGCGTCGAGGCCCGACGCACCCGCAACGAGGGTCGGGTACGCGCGCTGCAGGCGATGCGCCGCGAACGACGGGAGCGGCGCGACCGCATCGGACAGGCGGCCTTCGAGGTCGCCGAAGCCGGCGATCCCGGACGCCGCATCTTCGAGGCCGAGCGCGCCGGCGTCTCGTTCGGGGACCACGTGGTCATCCGCGACCTCGACGTTCGCATCCAACGCGGCGACCGCATCGGCATCGTCGGGCCGAACGGCGCCGGCAAGAGCACCCTGCTGAAGCTGCTGCTCGGCGCGCTGGAGCCGTCGAGCGGCCACGTGCAGCGCGGCGGCCGGCTCGAGACCGCCTATTACGACCAGCAGCGCGAACAGCTCGATCTCTCCGCCTCGGTGGCCGACAACGTCAACGACGGCAACGCCTTCGTGCCGATCGCGGGCGAGAACCGCCACGTATCGGGCTACCTGCGTGATTTCCTGTTCCGCCCTGACCAATTGCTCACGCCCGCCTCCGCGCTGTCGGGCGGTGAACGCAACCGCCTGTTGCTCGCGCGCTTGTTCGCGCGGCCCGCGAACCTCTTGGTGATGGACGAGCCGACCAATGACCTCGACATCGACACGCTGGAACTGCTCGAGGAGCGCGTGGCGGGGTTCGACGGCACGCTGCTGCTGGTGAGCCACGATCGTGCGTTCCTCGATCGGGTGGTGACGGGCCTGCTGGTGCTCGAGGGCGACGGGCGCGTGCAGGAGTTCGTCGGTGGCTGGAGCGACTGGGTGCGGTGGCGCGAGGCGCAGGGCGTCCGCGAGGCCGCACCCGCGACTGCGCGCGAGGGTGCATCGCGCGCCGCGGCGCCCCGCCCGGACGAGGCGCAGGCGTCGCCGAAGACGCAACGCCGTCGCCTGTCGTTCAAAGATCAGCGTGAGCATGACGCCTTGCCGGCGCGCATCGAGACCTTGGAGGGCGAGAAGGCGGCGCTCGACGCGCTGGTCGCACAGCCGGGGTTCTATGCGCAGGACCATGCGTCGGTGCGTGCGACGCTCGCGCAGCTGCAGCAGAAGGGCGACGACATCGAAGCGGCGTATGCGCGTTGGGCGGAGCTCGAGGCGCTCGCTGCGGGACAAGGCCCGGCGAGATAAGTGTTGGCACGCGCGGCGTGTCGTGTATAGTGCGCCGCCAGAAGGGTTGCGCGGTCAGCGCCCCTACTCAATCAGCTCGCGCCTGACCGCAGCGGAACATGTTCCGCTTCGCGAGCCTCTCCCGGGACATCCCCGAAGGTACTCCATGACATTCTCCGATCTCGGGCTCGAGCCCGAGCTGCTGCGTGCCGTCGCCGACAAGGGCTACGACACGCCGACCCCCATCCAGGCCAAGGCCATCCCGGCCGTGCTGTCCGGCCGCGACGTGCTCGCGGGCGCGCAGACCGGCACCGGCAAGACCGCAGGCTTCGTGCTGCCCTTGCTGCAGAAGCTCGGTGCGGCGAGCGGCCGCGCGCCGCGTGCGTTGGTGCTGAGCCCCACACGCGAACTCACCGCACAGATCGCCGACAGCGCGCGCGCCTACGGCCGCTACAAGGACCTGCGCACGCTGGTCATCTTCGGCGGTGTCAGCGAACGGCCGCAGATGGACGGCCTGCGCAGCGGCTGCGACCTCTTGGTCGCGACGCCGGGCCGGCTCATCGACCTCGTCGAGCAGGGCGCGGCCGACCTCTCGCAGGTGCGGCATCTCGTGCTCGACGAAGCCGACCGCATGCTCGACATGGGGTTCATCCACGCCATCAAGCGCATCCTCAAGATGCTGCCGGCGCAGCGGCAGAACCTGATGTTCTCGGCCACCTACTCGGACGACATCCGCGAGCTCGCCGGTCGCATGCTGCGCGACCCGGTGAGCGTCGAGGTCGCGCCGCGCAACACCACGGCCGAGCGCGTCGAGCAGGTCGCCTTCCGGGTCCCCAAGGAGGACAAGCGCCACCTGCTGGTGCACCTCTTCAACACCGGTTCGTCGGGCGAGGGCAGCTGGCACCAGGCGCTGGTGTTCACGCGCACCAAGCACGGCGCCAACCGTCTCGCGCAGCAGCTCGAGGGCGCGGGCATCCGCGCCGCCGCCATCCACGGCAACAAGAGCCAGGCCGCGCGAGTGCGGGCGCTCGAGGACTTCAAGTCCGGCCGGATCGCGGCGCTGGTCGCCACCGAGGTCGCCTCGCGCGGCCTCGACATCAAAGAGTTGCCGCAAGTGGTGAACTACGAGCTGCCGAACGTTCCGGAGGACTACGTGCACCGCATCGGCCGCACGGCGCGTGCCGGCTCGACCGGTCGTGCGGTGAGCCTGGTCGCGCCCGACGAGGCGGGTCTGCTGCGCGACATCGAGCGCACCATGCGGCAGTCCGTGCCGGTGCTGCCGACGCCGGCGTTCGAGCGGCGTGTCCCGGCCGGTCCGCCGGACCGCGGCCCGCCGCCCCCGCGCGGCGCCTCCCGCGGCGCC